>CAMUKG010000009.1 GCA_947089425.1 uncultured Clostridia bacterium | reverse complement strand
TGCCCATATCGACCGAATTGCCGTGCTACCGACATGCTGAATATCGAGAATGTTTTTCGCCCAGCAATGTTCGATTTCTTTTTTAACGACAGAAAACTCTTCTTCCCATTTCGGATTATGAGGCAGTAATCTGACTTTATATCTTTCAACGCCTTCCATAATATATCCCGTTAAATTATTGTTTATCGTACAATTATTATATCACGAAAAATGAAAGAACGCAACCGATTGAATTTTGCGGGAAATATAAAACATATCTATATCTCACTAGGCTACGAGTAGCCTAGTTCGTCCACAAAAAAAAGTACAGAAAAGGCATAGCCTAACGCTATGCCTAAATCTTTATTATTTGCGTCTTATTAAATTCCCTATGGGAATTACGGTAACTTACGCAAGCTTTTCTTTTAACAGTTTTTATCTGCCCTTTAAAAGAGTTTACTTCTTGGGAGCGGGCTTTTTGGGTTTCGCCGCCGCAGGCTTTTTAGCGGCAGTCGAAGTCGTCTTCTTAGCCTTATTCACAGTTGCGGCGTCTACCGCGTCTTCCGCCTTTTTCTTGGAAGCCGTCTTCTTGGGAGCGGGTTTCTTTTTTTCTTCCGCTTCCTCTTCGGCTTCGGTAGCGAGCATTTCTTCAAGGTTCTTCTTGTTGTCTTCCG
Source organism: uncultured Clostridia bacterium (assembly GCA_947089425.1). GTDB lineage: Bacteria > Bacillota > Clostridia > Christensenellales > Pumilibacteraceae > Pumilibacter. Next base: position 66,438 of record CAMUKG010000009.1, on the reverse strand, counting down.
CTGTTTCGGCTGCTTTCACCGAAGCTTTCTTTTCTTCCACAAACACAAATTCGGGAGCGGTTGCAATCTTATCGGCGATTACTTTCGCAACCGAGTCTTTTTGTCCCAAAGTTATGCCCTGCGGATTGATTGCAAACTTAACTTTGTCGTTAACGTTATAATTCACGGTGCCGGGAACAATCGCGCAGAAGTTGTATTTTTGCATGTTGGGCGCTTCGGCTCCCTCAACATCGCTCATTCCCTCAACGTCGGCATACACGATTGTGTTAGCTCCGAGCACGTCGGCATCTTTCACTCTGCCCACAACAACCATTTTCGGGTCTTTGGCAATTTCTTCTTTGCCTACGCGAATTGCGCGAGGGTCTATATTGAGCACAACGGTGCTCTCTCCGCTCGGCTCGCGAACTTCCGAATTTGTAATCATGTGCAGTTTGGTTTTGCCGAACGAAATCGTGGCAACTGCGGGCATAGAGCCGTCTTTCGACTCTTTAACGGTTATCATAGCCGCCGCCGTGTTGGTTCCCACAGGACGGTGAGCCAAAATCTTTTCGTTCTCGTCTATGTCGCGCATCTGAATGTCTTCGGGGCGCAAATAGAGCGAAATTTTGTCGCCGGGCGCGACTGCGCTGTCTACCGCGTGCTTGCTCACAAGGAAGCCCTTTTTGCCGGGCACCACGCTGAAAGCGGCGGTATAGCGGGGATATTTTTCAACGAAATCAACGGTTCCGTCAATCTTGACGCATCCCTCTTCTTCCACGTCGGTAAGGTCGCCGGGCGCGATTTCCAAAGTTACGTCGCGATTGATTTGTTCGAGGTCGGTCATGCGGGAAGCGGTGGCTTCCGAAACGGGTATAATCACGTTGCCGAAACGAACTTTAAGCCCCTCTTCGGTAGCCAAAAGCTTAGCCGCAATGCGGTTCGCCTTAGGCACGCCCATAATGGTGAGCTCGGTGTCGGGGTCGAAGAAATGAATGTGATTCGCGTCGATTGCAAGGCTCACTTGCTCGCCCGCCGCAAATTGCGAACGCGCGTCGATACGGGCAACGGTGTAATCTTCTTTGCCGTCAACCTTCATATATAGTATGGTTTCGTTACCGAGTTTTTCTATAACGTCGATTTCGGCGTTGATTACGGTGTCGGGGTTAGACGAAATAAAGATTTGCTCGTCGTGAATGTCTTCGGGACGAACGCCCATCACAACGTCTCTGCCGATATAATAATCGTCTATAATGCGTTTTGCGCGGGATTCGGGCACCAAAATCTTATTGCTACCGAACACCGAATAAAGCTTATCGCCCTCTTTAACGAGCTGAGCCTTAAAGAAGTTCATTTGAGGGGAGCCCAAGAACGACGCCACGAAAAGATTCTCGGGGTTGTCGTATAGGCAAGTGGGCGTGTCTATCTGCTGAATAATGCCGTCTTTCATAACGACTATGCGAGTACCCATAGTCATAGCTTCGGTTTGGTCGTGCGTTACGTAAATGAACGTTGTGGCAAGCTTATTGTGAAGCTTGGTGATTTCGGTACGCATCTGCACGCGAAGTTTTGCGTCGAGGTTGCTGAGCGGTTCGTCCAAAAGGAACACTTTGGGTTCGCGCACGATTGCACGCCCAAGCGCAACACGTTGGCGCTGACCGCCCGAAAGAGCTTTAGGCTTACGGGTGAGAAGTTGCGATATGCCGAGAATAGCCGCCGCTTCGTTAACGCGCTTTTCGATTTCTTTCGAAGGCATTTTTCTAAGCTTTAAGCCGAACGCCATGTTATCATACACCGTCATGTGCGGATACAAAGCGTAGTTTTGGAACACCATTGCAATGTCACGGTCTTTGGGCTCCACGTCGTTCACAAGCTTGTTGTCTATATACAACTCGCCCGCCGAAATTTCTTCGAGACCCGCCACCATTCTGAGCGTGGTGGATTTGCCGCAACCCGAAGGTCCTACGAATACAATAAACTCTTTGTCGTCGATTTCAAGGTTAAAGTCGCTAACCGCTTTCACTCCGCCTTGATAAATCTTGTAGATGTGTCTTAACGACAGACTTGCCATTTTCTTCCCTCCATAACGGATTTTTCGATTTTTTTCTTGCGCCGCCCGCACAACCGCGCGAGCTTGCAAGCGGCTCTTTCGAACAATTATATTATACTATATTGCGAAAGTAAATATCAACTACATTATGAACAAAAAACGCCGACGCAATTATAAAAATTGCACAAACGGGATTTGGGCGCGCCATATAAAAAGCGCAACGCTTTTTATACGTTACGCCGTTTTTTCTTTTTATTATTCGCCCTTTTTGAGTTCGCTCAAAATGTCGAGCAACGTTTGCTGTTGAATTTGTTGGTTGCGTTCGCGATCGAGCGCGTAAGCTATCCAGTCGGCGGAGAACTTTATTATGTAGTAAGCGAGCACCGCCGCAACGGTGGTAGCCGCCGACAGCACGGGGAACAACCAAAAAGTTTTGAGGAAAGCGGCTATTACTGCGGCAACGTTTCCGCCCACGAGAATTAGCAGAGGCAACAAAACGGTGAGTTTGTTCAACAGCCAACCGAGCGCTTTTATTATAGTAAACTTTGTGCGAAGTTCGCGATAGCAATCGCCGTCCATACTTTCGAAGAGAATTTCCTGTTGGCGTATGCGCAACAACAAAGCTCTGCGGTCGAGTTCATAACAGTGCGACAAATACCACAGGAGCAAAAAGCCGAGCGCAACCGCGCCCACGCCGCCGCCGAGCACTATAAGTCCGTGTTGCCAACCGTCGCGGATAAACAGCACGGTAGACACAGCCAAAACTATAAGTCCCAAAAATACGGCATAGCTCACTTTGTGCATAACGTATTTAAACGAGTCCAAAAACCTTACGCCGCCCGAGTATTCCGAAATTGCAACGTCAAGGTTGGTTTTGGGTCGGGTGTCTTTGCTGAGCGCCACTTCGGGACTCGTGATTTTTATGCGCTCGTCGTCTATCGTTTGATTAGCCGCCGCATGAATTTTTTCGCGCACAAGTTCGTCTTTGTTCTCGCGCGTTTCCCTGCCGGCAGGCTTTTTGGCGTTTTGCTTGTTGCTCATTTCGTTCTCCTCGCGCGACGCGCTTATTTGCGCCGCAATTTTGTTTTCGTGAGACTGTTCTGTGTTTTTTTCTATGGGTTCGGGCTCGAAACTCTCTTTTTCATGTTTTTCTTCATGTTCTTCGGAGCCTTGAACATTTACATTTCCCGTTTCTTCCGTTATCGTCGCGTCCGCTTCGGTCGCCGCAATTTCTGCGGGAGTATCTTCGTTTTTTGCCCCGCCGCTCGATTTGGGAGCCACTATTTTGGCTATTAACGGCGCCGCTTCGGCTTCGTCTTCAAACGGCTTTTCGGGTTCGTCGGCCACGTTTTCAAGCTCTTCCATAACCCTTTGCAGTTCTTCGCCGCTTCTAATCAGCTCTTCCGACGCCTTATAATCTTCGCCCGATTCGTCTTCGCCCGATTCCACAGCTTTTTTCTTGCGCCGCAATTCGCGTTGCCGCACGTTTCCGAGCACTCGCTTGTCGTCTTCGGATACGTTAAGCAACGTGTCGAGCTCTTCGGGGTCGAGAGTGGGAACGCGGGAATTCTCCTGCTTGCGCGCAGCGAGCTCCATTTCTATTCGCAAAAGTTCTTCGCCCGAAAGCCCTTCGGTGTCTAAGCCGTCGGCTTCGAGGTCTATGTCGAGCGCAAGCGCCGCATCGCCGAGCGGTTTGTCCGCGTCGGGCGAAAGCCCCATGCGTTCGAGGTGCCCGTCGTGGCAAAATTTGCACACGCGCATAACCGCGCCGTTTTCTTCTATTCGATAGCTGTCGTCGGCAAAACCGCACAACTCGCAAACGCCTTTTTGCGCCACTACGGGGTAAACCTCCTTTTTCGATTTCTTAAATATAGCGAACCCCTAACTTTTATTGCGAGGCTCGCTATACATTATAGCATTTGCCATGCTATTCGTCAAATCTTAAACGCCATAAAACCAACATAATTTATTAAAACCGCTTTTCTAACTTTTAACAAAATATAATCGAGGAAAATTGTTTGCACGGTTTACCCAAATTAAATTGCCCGAATTGCCGTTGAGCGTTTCCGCCAACATGAGCATATCCGAAGCTTTATCGTACGCTTTTAAGTCAATCGTTACCGTTTCGCTATTCCTTTTCTGTCCTATAACTTCGAGTGCAAAACTTTTTTCCGCATGTAAAACATGACAATTTATTATATTGGTGTTATCGGTTACAGCTATAAAAGCGCCTATCATAGGTTCAGACGTTGCAGGAATCGACGCATAAACAGTTCCCGTAACGTTTCCGCCATAATAACAGTTTAACAAATCGGAATCTTTAATAGCCACTACAAAACCCGCTATTAAGGTTCTGCCCGCATTTGCGTCGGTATTGGAACTATGTACGTTGCTCACAGAATAACAATTTTGTATTTTTCCTCTAATTTGGCTAAACGCAAATCCCGCGCCGTGCAAATCGGCCGTTACGTCTCCCGAAGAATAGCACCTATCCAATTTACAATCAAACCCTACGAACGCAAAACCGACAGCGCTCGTTCCCTTAACTTGCCCCGACACATAACAAAGTTTAAGCTCCGAATTCTTTTCGAGCCGGTAAAAAAATCCCGACGCGCAACCGCCGCTCGCGCCGTTTTCACTTGCAGTCGTCTCTACATTTCCCGCAACATAACAATCGGTGAGTTTTACGTTTGTTGCGTCATATAAAAATCCCGACGCATAACTTACGGCAACCACGTTGCCGTCAACATGGCAATTGTATATATCGACAGCGCCGTTAGGGATTTTATATATAAAGCCCGCAGCATTATATGCTTCCGTTTTGCCTTTCGTAACGCATTCGAGCACTATTACTCTCGAAGTGTTTTCCGTTTTGAGTAAGCATATCAGCCCGCCCGCCGACACATTGCCGTTTACCCCCGTAATATCCACGTCGGTGTCGCAATTTTCTATAAATGCGCTATGGCCTTCACTGTCGCTTATATAGCTTCCTATCATTCCGCCGACGTAAATCGCCCGACTCGCTTGCTTAACCTCAATCTTTCCCGTTACATTACAGCTCTTTATTATCGAGTTCGCGCTACCGCCCGCAATTCCGCCTATGTTTACGCTTGCGTCCGAAAGCAATTCGAGCTCGTCGTTTTGCGCGGCGGATTGAGCAACAGCGCCTTGACTTTCTTCAAACTCGATTGACATATTTGCATTACAATTTATAATCTTTCCGCTTGCATAGCCCGCAATCGCGCCTACGAATATTTTCGGACGCTCCATTCCCGCTACCGCGAGTTTTCCGTTCACGGTTATATTCTCCAAATCGCCGTATGCCACACCCGCAACGGCTCCCGCCGCATAATCGGTCGTGCCGTTATCGGAAGCGTTAAGTTCGAAGTTTGTAAAAGTTAGGTTGCGCACGGCTCCGCCGTCGCCTATAACTCCGAACAATGACGAAAACGGCGCGTTTGACTTAACGGAAAGATTTTTAATTATATGCCCGTTTCCGTCAAACGTCCCGCAAAATTCATTTCGATAAGCAAAAATAGGTTCGTGTTCGACTCCCGACAAATCCAAATCGTTATTCAGAATATAACAATTCTCGGGATATACGCTCATATCTTTTAATTGTTGATATGTGTTTATAACAAAAGGATTTTCTTTCGTACCCTCGCCGCCGTCATACAAAAATTCGAATTCCGCCGTAAACGTAATATTATTTTTAATGTCACAATCTGTGCGTATACTGTCCGAGTTACCGTCCGACCATTTTATAAATTTGTATCCGCCGAGCGGCATTGCTTGCACGGCTTCGCCGTCTTCGCCGTACCGCATCGGTTGATGCGTCTTGCCGCTTATATAACCGCCTTCCCCCGCGTCGTAGTTTACAAAAACTTCGCGGAGTTTGAACTCGGCGGTAAACGACAGATTATCCGTTATCCCGTCTTCCCATCGCCAAGAATCGTTTTTCCCGTCCGACCACCCCACAAATTCGTAGCCTTCGTTTGCGACGGCGCCGACTTCTGTGGTGCTTTCACCGCTTTTCACTTGTTGTATCGTTTCACCGCTAACCGCGCCGCCGTCGGACGCCTTATATTCCACCGTATAAAACACATCGCGAGAATGAGAACAACCTAAAATTGCCGCAACGCCGCAAACAAGAAGCAACGATAAAATTGTTATAACGAAATATCTTTTCTTCACGACTCTCACCTCGTTTTGTATATCTCACGCTATATAAAAGGCAAGGCAGTTTTTTATCATAATGCTTAGGAATAATTTATATTTTTATGATAACATTAGCCGCAAAATTTGTCAATAGCAAAACAAAAAAATGTGCGCAAATTATTAAACAATTATCTTTTCAACGTCATATTTCTTGCGCATTGTAAATTTGTGCGAAAGACGACACAAAATGCTTGCATAAATATTCATTTCATTGTATAATTATTTGTATAACACTATTCGGAGGAAATACTCATGATTAAAGCGGCGATAATAGGCGCCAACGGCTACACAGGGTTCGAGCTGTTAAAACTCATACACTCTCATCCCGAGCTCGAACTCTCTTATGCGGCTTCCCGCTCCAACGCGGGCACAAAATTACGCGAACTTTATCCCGCGCTCGGATTTGCCTACGGCGACAGACTGTTCGACGAGCCCGACCCCGACACTATTGCAAACGGCTCCGACGTAGTTTTCACCGCTTTGCCCCATGCGGCAAGCGCGGCGGTGGGAGAAAAGCTGAACAAAAAAGGCGTGAGAGTTATAGACTTATCCGCCGACTTTCGCTATACCGACGTTAAACTTTACGAAAACACTTACGGCGTAACGCACCCTTGCCCCAAACTGAATAAAAGCGCGGTGTACGGACTTTGCGAAATCAATCGCGCCGACATTGCGAAAGCGAGCGTTGTGGGCAATCCCGGTTGTTATACCACTTGCTCCATTTTACCCCTTTATCCGCTTATAAAACATGGCGTTATTAAATCGGACGGCATAATCATAGACGCGGCAAGCGGCGTTACTGGCGCGGGACGAAAAGCGGACGTTGCGTATAATTTTTGCGAAACGGACGAAAACTTTAAAGCTTACGGCGTAACAACTCACCGCCACACCACCGAAATAGAGGAAAAGCTAAGCATAGGCGGCAAAAAAATATCGATAAGTTTCACCCCTCACCTTTTGCCAGCAAAGCGCGGCATACTCGCGACCGCCTACGCTTATTTATCGCAAGGAGCGGAAGCGCACGATATTGACGAAGCGTATAAAATGTACGACGGCGAAAAATTCGCGGTGCCGCTCGGCGAAGGCGTGTTGCCCGAACTCAAATGGGTTACGCACAGCAACGTGTGCGCGTTCGGCTACAAAATCGACCGCAAGAACGGACGAATTATCGTTGTGTCGGCAATAGACAATCTTTTAAAGGGCGCTTCGGGTCAAGCGGTTCAAAATCTTAACATTATGTTCGCACTCGAAGAAGACTCGGGGCTTCCCGTAGTGGGCTCTTGCCTATAAATAAAACAAATAAGGAACAACGACGTTGGACGACTTAAAACGAAACGAACTAATAGAGCGCGCGAAAATAATAACCGAAGCGCTCCCGTATATTTCGCGCTATCGCGGAAAGACGATTTTAATCAAATACGGCGGAAACGCAATGAACAATCCGTCGGTTATTAAAACAATTATGCAAGACGTTGCCACTCTCAAAATAGTGGGCGTGAATCCCGTTTTGGTGCACGGCGGCGGTCCCGAAATAAATTCGCTTTTAAAGCGGCTCGGCATAGAATCGCGGTTTGAAAACGGATTGCGCGTAACTTGCGCCGCAACTATGGAAGTCGTGCAAATGGCGCTCGGCAAGCTCAACAAAAACATTGCGGCGGCGCTCGGCACAATGGGAGTTAAGGCGCTCGGAGTAAGCGGGCAAGACAACGGGCTTATAGCGGTGGAAAAATATTGCGACGAAAGCGGCACCGATTACGGCTACGTGGGCAAAATCACGAGTATAAACACTTCGGTGCTCGACACGCTTATTGCCAAAGGTTATATCCCCGTAATTGCAACAATCGGCGTAGGAAGCAACGGAAGCGCATATAATGTAAATGCCGACACTGCGGCGGGCGCAATCGGCGGCTCGATGCACGCCGAAAAGCTCTTGTACCTCACCGACGTTGACGGCGTGCGCGAAAACGAAACCGACCCAAGTTCGCTCATTCCCGAAATCACAGTTTCCGCCCTTCGCGCCATGACGAAAGACGGGCGCATTCGCGGCGGCATGGTTCCGAAAGCGCTTTCGTGCATAGAAGCAATCGAATGCGGAGTGAAAAACGTGCTCATATTAAACGGCACCGTTCCCCACTCCATTTTGCTCGAACTGTTCACCGATTCGGGCGTGGGGACTATGGTTATTCCCGACTAATTCTTTGAAAGCGCAATCGCTTTAAATTGTACTTTCACATTTTGCAAAAAAGGAGATTACGTTCGCCACAATGGACTTTAAAGAAATAAAAGAGCTCGACGCCAAAAACTATATGACGGTGTTTGCGCGACAGAACATTTGTTTCACACACGGCAAAGGCAGTAAGCTATACGACACTGCGGGTAACGAATACATAGATATGGGCGGCGGCATAGCCGTGAACTGTTTGGGACACGACGATCCCGAACTCACGCAAGCCGTTTGCGAGCAAGCGCACAAACTTATTCACGTATCGAACCTTTACTACAATATTCCTCAAACCGAGCTATGCGACAAACTTTTGGACGGAACTATTTTCGACAGAGTGTTTTTGTGCAACAGCGGCGCCGAAGCGAACGAGGGTGCCATCAAACTCATTCGCAAACATTTTTACAAAAAAGGCGAAAACCGCCCGAAAATCATAACGGCAAACGGCTCTTTTCACGGAAGAACAATCGCAACCGTCACGGCTACGGGGCAAGAAAAATATTCGCGCCCGTTCGCTCCTCTTCCCGCAGGCTTCACTCACGTGCCGTATAACGATTTCGCGGCGCTCAAAAACGAGGCGGACGACACAACCGCCGCCATTATTTTGGAAGTTATTCAAGGCGAAAGCGGAGTGCTTCCCGCCGACTACGACTATATTGTGAACGCCTACGCTCTCGCGAAAAGCAGAGGCATTTTGTTTATGATTGACGAAGTGCAAACGGGAATGGGTCGTACCGGCAAAATGTTCGCTTTCGAGCATTACGGCATACAGCCCGACATTATAACGCTTGCCAAAGGTTTGGGAGGCGGCGTGCCGATAGGCGCCGTTTTGGCGCGCGGAGAAGCGGCGGTCGCGTTCGCACCCGGCGAACACGGCACCACGTTCGGCGGCAACCCCCTTGCGTGCGCGGCGGCAAACGTTGTTGTTGATAAACTGAAAAACGGACTGCTCGAAGAAGCCGCCAAAAAAGGCGAGTATCTTGTGGGCAAGCTCAGCAAGCTCAAAAAATTCAACTTCGTGCGCGACGTTCGCGGCAAAGGACTTTTAATAGGCGTAAACCTTACCGACAAAGTTAAAAACACCGAAATCGTCGGCAAAATGGCGGCAAAAGGCGTTATTATTCTCACGGCGGGAAACAATACCTTACGGTTCGCCCCCGCCTACACCGTAACCGAAGAAGAGATCGACGCGGCGTGCGACAAACTTATGGAGCTTTTCGCGCACACAAACGTTTAAAAAACGCACTCAAATTATAAAAAAGCGTTACAGCCTGTTGACGGCACGGCGCAAGCCGTGCTATAATATTTTTTTCAATTAAAATTCGGAGGATTCCCCCTTAATGGATATAAGCGCATATAAACCGAAAGGAAGCATAAATAACAAGCACATGCTCACTCTCGCCGACTATTCGGTGAACGAAATATACGAAATAATTCTCACGGCAATAAAACTCAAACAAAAACAACATGCGGGCAAAAAGCACGCCTACCTTAAAAACAAAACGCTCGCGATGATTTTCTCGAAGTCGAGCACACGCACCCGAGTTTCGTTCGAGCAAGGAATAAAACAGCTCGGCGGCTCAGCGCTCGTTTTGCAACAGGGCGACATTCAGCTCGGACGCGGCGAAACGGTACGCGACACGGCTCTCGTACTCAATCGCTACGGAATAGACGGAATAATGATTCGCACGTTTAAACAGTCGGACGTTGAGGAACTCGCCAAATACAGCAACTGTCCCGTTATAAACGGCTTAACCGACGAATACCACCCTTGCCAAGTGCTTGCCGACCTCATGACGGTATACGAACATTTCGGAAAACTCGAAGGACTCAAAATGGCGTATTTCGGCGACGGCAACAACATGGCGCACTCTCTCATGCTCGGAGGAGCAAAAGCGGGCATGGAAGTGGCTATATGCTCGCCCGAAGGCTATACGCCGAACGAAGAAATAGTCGCGACAGCCGCAAAATCGGGAAAAGTTTGGGTTACTTCCGACCCCGAAGAGGCTATCCGCGATTGCAACGTGGTTTATACCGACGTGTTTTTCTCTATGGGACAAGATAAATCGCCCGAAAAGGTGAACGCCCTTATGCCTTATCAAGTGAACGAAGAACTTATGGCGAAAGCGGCGAAAGACGCGGTATTTATGCACTGCTTGCCCGCTCACAGAGGCGAAGAAGTGAGCGAGGGCGTTATAGACGGAGTGCAAAGCATTGTGTTCGAAGAAGCCGAAAACCGTCTGCACGCGCAAAAAGCAGTTATGTATTTACTAATGAAAAACAAATAAGAAAGTATGATACGATTTTTAAAAGCCGAACAACAGGACGCCGCAGCGATTAACGACATAACGCGCAAAGCGTTTAAGTTATACGCCGCCGAAGTCGGACCTCAGAGCCATATTAAAGCGCTCGAAGAACCCGAATCCGCCGTTTTGGACGATATTGCTAATAATTGCGTTTTCGTGGCAAAAGACGAAAGCGGAAAAATTTTGGGAAGCGTGCGCATTAAAGGCATAAGCCCCGAACTCGCCTATCTTTATCGCTTCGGCGTGAATCCCAAAATTCGCAACGCAGGCGTGGGAAGCGGGTTGCTTCAAGCGGCTATCGACTACTGCAACGAACAAGGTTATGCCGCCATAACTCTGCACACAAACTCAAAATATTATAAGCTCGCCCGCTATTACTACGGCAAGCAGTTTTTTGTGCACTCCACTTCCACCGCGAAAGGCTATATCCGCGCACTGTTCGTAAAAGAACTTAACGGCAAACCATACGACGTATCACCCGCATATAACGAATAAAAACAGATTTTAAAAGAAAATAAGAAACCTAAAACGCGCCCCGAAAGCCAAACGAAACTTTCGAGGCGCGTTTTCAAAATTTATATCCGATTTTTGTTTCCAATTAAATCCACATAGGCGAATGCGCCCGCTCCGATGGAAGTCACGCTGTCGGGCGCCACGATTGAAGTACCCCCGTTACAATTCTTGAAAGTCCCTATCGTTGCGGGGTGAGAAGTCAAAAAGGCGAAGCATTTGCATTCGCCTTTTTTCGTTGCAACAGCCGTTTAAAAGCGGCAACCGTTTTTTGTAGTCCGTTCTAATTTGAATTTATTCGATTTCGTAGCGAGTATAGGTACAAGAGTTGCAATCAACAGTCAGTTCGAGTCCGTCGGCGGAGGGGGCGGGATACAGCGTAGACGACAGAGCTTTACCGTTCACGAAAATTTCAACCGAAAATAAGTCGAAGACGATTTCAACGGTATCGGTTTGAGCGTAGCGATAAGGCATACGGCGAATTCCCGCAAGCGAATCGTCGTCTTCCTCCGCCCCCACAATTTGCGCACCGCAACGAGAGCGGTTAAACACCCACTCGTTGCCCGAAAGCGTAAATTCGGCATATTCGTCGCCCGACTTGCGCATTTTCAAATCGAACGCTCGCAAACCGTTGAGCTCGAAACGAACCGCGCCCACCGATATATTGTCTGTCAATTTGCCTTTCACCGACTTTTCGCACACCTTTTTAGCGGTATATATAGGCGTTTGAACGAGCTCGTCTCCCACTCTTTGCAAACGACGCGGAACGGTAAGCATACCGGCAAAGCCGTATTTTGCGCAAGGATAGTTTCTGTCCCACATGCCCAACCAGCCTATCATAATCGGCTCTTCGGCAAACGACTGCGAAGCGTAAAAATCAAACCCGTAATCGATAATTTGCCGCTTACTGTCGGGAACAAAAGGTTTATTAAAGTCAAACGTACCGAATTGAGCGAACGCACTATGGATATTTAGGTGCGTATTCCCCTCGTGCGGTTGAAACTGTTCGCTGTATGTAAGCAGTCCGAGTTGAGTACAGTAATCGGGACACTCAACCATTTTGCCTCCGTTATCGCGGTCGGTTACGTCGCACACAAAAGTCCACTTAAACAAATCAACGGATTTGTATAAAAGAATTCTGCCATTCCCCTCGCGCTTTTTGGCGGCAACAAAACAGTAAAACATATCGTTTACACGCAAAAGCTTAGGGTCGCGGAAACTCCAAGCACAGTATCCTTCGGGCAAATCGTCCTCGCCTATCACTATGCCATGCTTAAAGAAGTATACGCCGTCGTCCGACGAAGCAAGCGCTTGCAGTTGCCGTTCGCTTACTCCGCCGTCGTTTTTTTTGTAGCTTGTGTACATAAGCCACATTTTGCCGTTGTGAACTATGGCGCTACCCGAAAAGCAACCGTCGTCCTGTTCGTCGGGACGGATTGCAACGGGGAGTCTTTCCCAATGCGTCAAATCCTTGCTTTTAACGTGTCCCCAATGCATGGGCCCCCAATAAGTCGCTTCGGCATAATACTGATAGAATACATGATATTCGCCGTTAAATTTAACCAATCCGTTGGGGTCGTTTATCCAACCGTTTCCGCCCGTAATATGAAATACAGGTCTTATTTGTTCATATGCCATAACTTAAATTGTCCTTGTTTTTAATTATTTGCTTGGTCTCGTTCCGCTTTTGTAAGCGAACTGCCGAGAATCGCTCCGTTAGGCGCAGCTTCGAGGTTTACGCGGAAGTCGTCCATAACAATGCACCCGTAATCCTTTTCCGCATTATCTACAATCTCAAAGTAGCAAGACAGTTCTTCGGCATTATCAAATTGATAGTAATACTGTACCATAACGGTAGCTTCGGTAAAGGCATTGTTACGGAACGTCGCCAAAAGTCTTCCGCCCGTTGTGTAAACGTTTATATATACCTCCCTATTATGCGCCGCGCCGAAACGGAAAGATACAATGCCGTTCTTATCAAGGATAAACGCGCTCGAACGAATAACGCCCGTTCCTTTTTCTTTATTGTTACTATCTCCCCAGTTCGGAATGTAGAACGTAAATAACCAGTTACCGTCTTTCGTGCTTTCGTTGGTCTGATACCAACTCTCCGATTTTTCGGTATTCACCACCGCACCGAGAGCATTTCCGGCGGGAGCGGTCCACCCGTTAAGATTGCCGTCTTCGAAACTGCCGTTTATCAACGACTTATATTCGCTCAAACAATTAACCGCGAGAGCGCTATCCGTAGGCGCACTGTCGAGGTTAACTTTAAACGCGTCGGCGGTAAAGCATCCCCAATCGGTTACGGCGTTGTCTACTACGCGGAAGTAACACAGAGCATCGGCGGAAAGCTCGGCTGTTGTAGGCGCATAACTATAACTTACAAGCGCGCTTTCATTTCCCTCAACAACGTTGTCATTACGGAATATCGCGATAACCGTTCCGCTTTCGGCATTAACGAGTTCTATAAATACGTTACGGTTTTTTCCGCCGCCAAACTTGAACGATACGAATTTATTCGGCTTTAAAACAAACATATTGCTTGTAAGCGTGCCGAGATTGCCCTCGCGATTGTATTCTTTGTTTTCCGCTTCGTTCCAACTCCAAAACGAGAAAAGTTTTGAGTCTTCCTGACCGTAAGCCTTAGTAGTGTCGTTAGGGTCACCGTTGTTAAAACAACCTTTATCGGCAGTCACGGCACCGATATCTCCGCCCGAAATAACCCAACCTTTCATATCCTGCTCGAATCCGCCGTTATATAATTCGTATACGGTCGCGGGGCGGTCGGTTATATCCACCGCGTCGATACCGCTCTCGGGCGCGCTCTCGTAATACGTAACGAACGAATCGCAAAACAGTACGCCGTAATCGGATTGCGCCATATCTATAACGCGAATGTACACCGTCTTTTCAACCGCGCTTGCGGGTAACGTCGCTTTATAGGCGATAAGCGTGCAACCGCTCTTTAAATTGTCGGTAGTCTCCGCCCACGCGCTGTTGCCGTAACGCGCGATTATTTCGCCGTTTTCGGTATCTACTACGTCAACAAATATATCGTGCTTTGCGCCGCCGAGTTTAAACGTTATAATTCCGTTTTGCGACACTTTAAACGGCGAACTGATAAGCGCTCCTATATTGCTTTCAAACCTGTCGGAAGGTTCGTATGCCGAAAAGAATTTGCCGTCGGCGTTATATGAATATCCGTTACCGTCGTTGTCGTTAGTCCAATACGCCGTAGCTTCGCTGATATTGCCGATTTGCCCTATCTTTTGCCAACCGTCGAGTCCGTCGTCGAATCCGCCGTTGCGTATACGGTATGCCGTAGTATCGATTATATTTACCTTGTATACATAGTTTACAGAGCCGCCATTGTAAGTCGCCGTTACGTTTAAAGTAACAAGCGTGGGCGTTTGCGTGTACGTGTCGCCGCTTATAGAATACGTTGTACCGTCAACAGACTCCGAATTTACCATATAACCCGTTATAAGGTTCGCAAGTTCGATATTCTCCGCCAAATCAACGGTATAATCGCCCGAATACAAATCGTGCGTTTCCGAAATTACGACTTCGGCATTCTTTACCGACGGAGTCGTAATTTGCGTAGCATCGCCAACCGTGACCGCAAACGTAATTTCCACATTGCCGCACGTAACCGTTATCGTTGCCGTTCCTTTTTTAACGGCGTTTACCGTAACTACTCCGTCCGTAAGCGTAGCCGTTGCGACGGCGGGCGTATCGGAATTCGCAGAAACGTCATTGCCGTGCGTCGTTATATATTCCGCTACGGTTACAGTCTTTGCGGCGTCGCCGACTGTGAAAGTAAGCGAATTGCCGTCTTTGATTTTCTCCGCCCCTTTCCTGAGCGTTTCGGCGGTAATCGTTAAATCGCCGAGAACGGTCACTTTATTACCGCTTATTTCATGGTCGCCCACTATATTCCAACGTACAAACTCGAAATCTTCATCTTCGGGAGTAAAGGATTCGGGCAACGTGAAAATTCCGTTTTCTTCAACCGTGCTTTCCTCGCCGTTGAGCGAAACGGTATACTCGACCGTCGCAGGCGGAGCAACAGACTTTTCGGACACCGTAACAGCAAACGCAATTTCCACATTGCCGCACGTAACCGTTACCGTTGCCGTTCCTTTTTTAACGGCGTTTACCGTAACTACTCCGTCCGTAAGCGTAGCCGTCGCTATATCGGGAGCCGATGACGCAACCGTTACGTTATTTCCGTTCACCGTAACATAATCGGCTATGATTATGCTCTTACACTCTTCCTCTACCGTAAGACTTATCGCCTCGCCGTCTTTGATTTTTACCGGTTCGGTTTGTTCGTTTGCAGGGGGATTGTCGTTGTTTTTGTCACCGCAAGCCGCAACAAATACGGCAACCGAAAACACGATTACAAGCGACATCACAATAACCGACAGTCTTTTAATTGCTCTTTTCATTTTTCTACCCTCTCATTCAATTATTTTTTTACGGTATTCACCGCAACTTCCCAAGAAATATCGTAACTTTTTGCAACGCCGCCCAAAGCCGTTTGCGAATTAAGTTCGACGGTATCGAACATTTCTTCCACGACTGGCGCGGTTTTGTAATAAGTAATGATTTCATCGAAGAATGCAACGCCCCAACCCGTTTCGCCGTCTTTAAACGGTCGGTCGCAAATTTCCACATAAAGCTCCTGCCCTTTGTATTCGCTCAAATCGGCAACGAACGTAGTCATGGTTGCAAGGCGGCAACCGTCGTCAACTTTGGGGAAATTTATATCGGCAAACGCCGTATTGGCATAAGCGGCAATCAAAGTCCCGTCCGCTTTATACACTTTGAGTTCAGCCGTTTTACCGCCCATCTTAAACGATATCACGCCGCTGCCTCCGAGCGTAAAATCTTCGGAGCGCAACGAATACGATGCCGCTTCGTCGCCGTTGGCTTTCCACCCGTCAAAATGCATCATGCCGCCTTTGTTATACGGAAGGTCTTCGTTCCAAAACGTAGTCGCGGCTTGAACGGCTATGTTTGAATTAACGTTGCCGCTCGTTACGCTCCACCCCGTCAAATCGCCCGTTTCGAAATTGCCGTTAAGGATTTGATGAGAATCGTTTTCTCCGAATACGGCGTCGGTCTCCGGTTTTATATTTTCAGCCGTAAAAGCTTTTTTAGGCACTTGCTCTTCATTTTCGTAGTACGTGATAAAGCTGTCAACCGTAACAAGTCCCCAGTAGGCTACCGCGTTATCCACCACTTGCAACTTAATGTTCGTGCCGAGCGCAATTCCAAGCTCGGTCAAATCGACTTTATACTGCACCATATTCGCCAAAAAGCTGTTTACGTTGATTCCCGCAGTATTCTTATCGGAGAATTTGACGTTGGCAAACCGCGCGAGTTCCTCGCCGTTGTCGGCGTTAAGTACCGAAACATAAATTTGTTTGGGATTTGCGCCGCCGCCCATACGGAACGAAATCACTCCTATGCCGCCGAGTTCGAACGCGTCGCTCGTAAGCGTTCCCTTTTCGCCTTCGTGCGCTATACCCGTAAACAGGTATCTTCCTTTTTTATTGTACGGGAAATTCTCGTTCCACCAACCGTAATCGGAAGACACCACGCCTATGTTGCCGTCAAGCGTCCAACCCGTCAAATCACCCGTTTCAAACGTGCCGTTTTTAAGCTGATACGGACTGTCGGGTTCGATATCTATCGAATCGGGATTGACTTTTGCCTCAAAAGCTATGCTGTTGTACCACTGCGGCTTACTCTCCCAATACGTTTGCACGCTGTCGAGCGTTATGCAGTCGGTGTCATCGGACGAAGTGTTTTCGTCTACGACTTCTATATACATAGTTCTGCCGAGATATGCGGAAAAGTCGGCGTAATACTGCACAAGATTGAGCATACGCAACCCGTTCTGCACGTACGGGAATTGATAGTTCCAAAATTTGAAGTTGGAATAGCGAGCCACTTCTTCGGCTGTATCGCCGTTCTTTACCATAAAACGCAAATACGTAAGCTCGTTGTTGCGGCAACCGCCCAACTTATAACTTATATATCCGCTGCCGCCAAGCACAAACTCGCTTGAACGCAACACTCCCGTTTCGGTAGGCTTATAAAAACCGTAATGATATTTGCCGTCGCGACAATACGGTATATTTTCGTTCCACCAATATGCGTTCGAATTTACCCCGTCATGCGAGAAAGCTCCGCCGCTTACTACCGTCCATCCCGCAAGCGAACCCGTTTCGAACCCGCCGTTTTTTACTTCGTATTTGTTCGGCGCTTCCGCGTCAGGCACAAACTCGCGCGACTTTTCGAAGTACACGCCCTCGCTCTGTTCTTCCGCATCGCCCACGCGAATATCGTCAACGCTAATATAACCGTAATACACGTAGGTATCGTTATCCACTATGCGAATGTACATTTCTTTTCCGACGTATTCCGATAAATCTGCGGTATAACGATAAAAATTATCGGTACAGCAAGTGCCGTTTTCATAGTCTTCAACGCTTACATAGTTTTCGGTATGCTCGAAAAAATATGAGTTGGTAAATTTGTGCACAAGCTTATCGTTTTCGGCGGTGTACACGCCCACGTAGCAAATTTTCTCTTTGCTTTTAAGAGGCGCGTTTTCTCCTTTGCGCACCACGAGCGCGCCGCCCGCGAGCTTAACCGAAACGGTTCCGTCGCCGCTTAACATAAAGTTCTTGGAGCGTATGCTCCCCGTATACCCGTGACTGCGGTTACCGTCGTAGCCTTTGCCGTCAAGATACCAGTTTCCCGTCTGATTTATCGGAATTTGTTTGTGCGCCGAATCGTAAGCGTACGAAAATGTTTTGCGCGAAGACACGCTGTCGTCGTCGAACGCCTCGCCGCTTTCTACTATCCAACCGCTTAAATCGGCAGTTTCGAATCCGCCGTTTATTACTTCTACGGGCAGTTCTTGCGCAACGGACGGTTTGTCGCCGCAAGCCGTAAATACAAGCGACGCCGCCGCCATTACGGCAATTATAAGAGCCGCAAATAATTTTTTATTAACTGCTTTACGCATAACTTCCCTCCTCATGCTTTATCCGCCAAATTACCCGTATTGCCGTAATACGGCGGCGTAATGCTTCCGTCGGCAGTATAAGCGCTCTTCATTTGCGTAATTTTGAATTCTTTTATAAGCAGTCCCGCATTTTCGTCAAATACCCGTATATAGTCGGAATCTCCGTAATGCGGATATATGCGCATTGTAGCGCTCATTACTCCGTTTATATAAACTTCGAGCATAGAGCGGTCCAAAAGAACGGTAACGTCAAATTCGCGCGCGTCGCCGAAAGCCCAGCTGTGAAGCGACTGCGTATTCACTCCCGGTCGCAACGTGGATTGCAATCTGTCCACTTCCACTTTTCCGTTTGAAAATACTATAAAAGTGCGTTCGGTGCCTTCCGCCGAAGTATTCGGATTATATCTTACTCCTATTTTTGCCGCATAGTTTTCGGCTGCGGGCGCAAGAGTTATCTTTGCGTCGATTTTTATGGTGTCGCCGCGAATTTCGCCTATTGCGGAATTTATCTGCGCGGCACTCATGCCGTCGCCGCTATACTCGTATTCCACTTTGCCGTACAAACTTTCTATCTCTTTTATTGGCTCGCGTATCACTTCGTTTCCGTCATCCGAAAGCCATAGTTCGAGCGGGAACGAAAAGTTGTGCGCCCAACCCGCATAGTAATTAAGCCCCGTGCCTGCGTCTTTGCCCTGCGCAATCGAATACAGCACGGTGCGTCCTTGCTCATAAGTAAGTCCGGCAGCTTTTTGTTCGTCGGTTAAAAAACAATATCCGTTTTGACCCGTAAACGTAGCCGTGCCCACGTCGAAAAGTTTAGGTTCGTGACTGTCGGGAATAAATCTGCACGCATTCTTATCAAACGTTCCTATCCAATAATAGCATTCCACTTGCGGCGGATTTTCACCGCGGGCGTACTGCGGGCAATCAAAGAGTATATACTTTTGGGTTTTGCCGTCTTTTGTGGATATAGGCAAAAGCACGACGCACTCCCAGTGCTCGCCCGCTATGTCGTAATCGGGATAAGGACATTCGTAAATATAGCCGTGATGTTCCCACTCGTGCATATTTTGCGAAGTATACACGTTTGCGGAACCGCCGGCACCCGGTACGGATGTGCTTACAAGCATAAAATACCGGCTCGTTTCGTCATCGTACCAAACAAACGGGTCGCGGAATTGCTCTCGCTCGCCCATACTGTTGTCGTTGGGCTGCGTAATCGTGAGAGTATCTTCCACAATCCATTCGGTAAGGTCGGGGTCGTCGGGGTCTGCCGCGTGGGCAAACGCCACGTTTTGCCCTCCGTGATTCGGATTGCCGTATAAGTTTGTGCCTGCGGTAATCGCAAGCCACGGCGTTCCGTCCGGACCTATGCAAGCGCCGCCCGTCCATACGCCTTCGGGGCAAATTCCCGCAGTGGGCACTACGGCGTCTTTGACGTATTTCCAATGTATCATATCGTCGCTTACGATATGCCCCCAACGTATTTGAGACCAGTACGGTCCCGAAGGATTACACTGATAAAACACATGGTATCTGCCTTTGTAATAAAACGGCGAATGAGGCTCGTTCATCCAAACCGCAGGCGGTATTGCGTGATATTGCGGACGATATCTGTCGCCCTCATACACCGAAGAATCTAAGGCAATTTGCTCGTAATCCAACTTGGGTATTACTCCGTTCGGCGCACAGTCCTCAAATAATTCGCGCACCCGTTTGGGCGTTAAGCTTTCGCCGTAAATCGCCACTTCGTCGATGAGCCCCGACGGCATTTGTCTTTTTATCGAAAACTCGGTAACGGGAGCACAGTACGCGCCTACATACAATGGCTCGTTGCTCTCTATTATCTCGGTATTTACGAGCTCGGGAATGATGTCCTCGTATGCTTTCTCGCCGTTGAAAAACAGAGCTACATAGCCCGTATCGCCATTATACGTAGCGGCAATATGCGACCACTCGTAAAGCGGTAAAGCGTTTACGGGGTCGTAAAAAGCGATAACGGAATTCGTATCGTTATCGGAATTGTGAAGCGCAAGTTGCAATCCCCACATACCGAGTTTTCCGTACCCCAGCAAAAAACCTTGCCCGATTTCTATATTGCCCTTGTTGATTACCGACGTTAAACGCGGCTGTCCTTTCGCTTCCG
The DNA here is from genome assembly GCA_947089425.1 of uncultured Clostridia bacterium. Classification (GTDB taxonomy): domain Bacteria; phylum Bacillota; class Clostridia; order Christensenellales; family Pumilibacteraceae; genus Pumilibacter. Next base: position 45,963 of record CAMUKG010000009.1, on the reverse strand, counting down.
ACTGGTCGCCGTAATAAGGCAAATTCTCGAATACGCGAGGCGCTACCCACGCCGAAAGCGTAACGGCGGTTTCGGGCGTTGAAAACTTACCGTTTTCCACATACGTAGAAAACCCGTCCATATATAAACAGCTACCTTTCACCCCCCCCCGCTTAACAAGCGGTTCGGAAGGTTCTTTCACCAAATAGTCGGCGTTTTCGGCATTGAAAACGTAGCTTATATTGTCGCGCGTACCGTCGGCTTCATTCACTACCTGAGTGCCGCTCACGTTTTCAAACGTGTATTTTGCAAGCAATGTAGTTTTAACTTCATTTTTCGTGCAACCGCTAAAACCGAACCCGGTTACGGCAATCGCCAGCGCCGCAACAAACGCTCCTATTTTTTTTGTGTTCTTCATATTTCCTCCATGAGCAATTTTTACATTTTCAGTCCCGCCGAACCGAACCCTTGCACTATATACTTTTGCGCAACTACATAAATCACAAAAATGGGTATACTGGTAACAACCAACGACGCCATAATTTCACCCGTAGTAACACCCTCTATATTCTGTATGGTTTGCAAAACAGCTTGTATCGGCATCATATTGGGATACGGCGTAAGCAGCATCATAGGCCAAAGATAGTCGTTCCACACGCCGATAAAACAAAACACGGCTACCGTTGCCACAATGGGTTTGCTCAGCGGCAATATAATGCTGAAAAATATTTTGAGTCTGCTTGCGCCGTCTATCCTTGCCGCCTCTTCATATCCGCCGGGTATGCCTTGAAAGAACTGTATAAACAGGAATATGTTGAATATGCTTATGCACGACGGAAGTATAACTCCGAGCACTGTGGCGCGGTCTTGCAGCCCGAGAAGCTCGGTAACCACCATATACATAGGAATAATAGACGTTTCAACAGGCACTATAATTAGGAATAAAATAATAAACGTGAAGAACTTTTTGCCCGGAAAATTCAATTTCGATATAGCATAGCCCGCAAGTCCGTTCACCAAGATATTGCAAACGATTGCCACAGCGGCATACATGAAACTGTTAAGCGCGTTGCGCCAAATTCCGTAAGCGGTAAACACCTTAGAATAATTGCTGAAAAAGGTGTTCAAATTCATAAAGTCGGGAAAGAACATTGCTATGCCCCTTGCTCTGTCGGCGGCAAGCTGACTTTTTGTCGATACGGCAAGCATATAAATAACGGGCAAAATAAACAGCAACGAAAACAACGCGCCGCATACATACCATATAACGGTTAACGCTTTCTTTTTTCCGTTTGCTGGCTTATTTACAGTCTTCGTTACCGCACCTATTGCGTAAGAGGTATTCGTCATATCAATCCTCCTTCAAAAACTTGCGTTGAAGCAGAGTTATAATGCCTATTACCACCGTCATCATGAGAGCGACGGCCGACGACAGTCCTACGAGTTTGGAACCGTAACCGAGTTGATACATATAATAGCTGAGCGTAACCGTATGCAATTTATAATCAGTCATCAACATCGGCTGTATCATAACTCTGCACGCTCCCACAAATACGGTAATTGTGATATACAGCAAAGTAGAGCGCAAACCGGGAAGCGTAATATGTAAGAACTTTTGCCAAGAACCCGCTCCGTCCAACGACGCCGCTTCATATAAATCGTCGCGTATATTCGTAAGCCCCGAACTGAATATAAGCATTTGATACCCGCAACCCTGCCAGGCGCTCATCAGCACAATCCACAGCATCGCCGTTTTTTCCTGAGCCAAAAAGTCGATAGGCTCCGCACCGAAAACGCTTAAAAAAGAATTCAAAAGCCCCGATGCGTTGGGCGCGAGAATTTGCACCCACAAAAACGACGTAACCGTAAGAGAGATTACTACCGGCGTGAAAAAACAGACTTTGAAAATCTTCACGCCTTTTTTCTTGCGGTTGGTAAACAGAGCGAGCACGAGCGCAAGTCCGATTTGCAACGGCACAACGCACACTACGAATATAGCGGTGTTTATGATTGCGTGATACAATTCGCCCTTTACGCCGATTTCTCTGAACAACTCTTTAAAATTGTCAAGCCCTATAAACTTTATATCGTTGGGGTAATACATGTGAAAATCGGTGAACGCATACCCGAGCGAATAAACTATGGGCAACACTATGAAAATAAACGCCAAAGCCACAGCGGGCAACAACATAAGATAAGCCGTTCCGCACTCTCTTATTCTATATCTTTCTTTGTATTTTTTGGCTTTTACAACGTCTACCGCAGCCACCGTTCCAAACGCGGCTGCCATAGCGATAAAAACCGACAAAGCACCTATTAGCATTTTACTCCCCTTGTTACAACCGTAATTACCTGTCGTTACGGTTTATTTTTGTTTGCAAAGACGTGGTGTGTTCGTTAAGCACTTTTTCTACGCTGTCGGTGCGTAATCCCGTTATGATAAGATTGAACTCGGTTGAAAAATCGGCATACGCACCCATCGACGGACGAGCTTTGCCCGAATTTACAAGCTGATTATACAACACTCCTTCGGGCGAAGTAGCTTCGTAATTTTTGTTTATAGTAGATTTCGCCGCTATCATGCCCGTAGCGTTCGTTATGGTGGTTGCGCTCTCGTCGCTCGTCATCCACTTAATAAGTTCTACCGCCGCATCCTTATTGCGTATACCGTTGTTGGTAATGCCGAAGCTCCAACTTCCCGTAGCAGAAACGGCATCGCTACCCGACTTATGAGGATAGGGCAAAATTCCCCAACCGCCCGTAAAGTTATCTTTATACTGCTCTTTTATGTCGGGAATAGTCCAACCCGAAGATAAATACATGCCCACGCTGTCACCCGTTAAGAACGCCTTCCCGTCTATTTGGTAATTTGTGTAGCCGTTGTCTATGCAGTCTTTTATGAATTGAAATCCTTCCTTTGTTTGCGCGCTGTTCAAATACCCGTCTGCGGTTTTTCCGTCAGCCGAAACATACTCGCCGCCCGCCGCATTTCCGAGCGGATACAGCAAATAGGTGCAAGTTTCGCCGCCGGCGGCAAGTTGCATATCCACCGCCGTCTTTCCCGCTGCTTTCAGCTTTTCGCACACCGCTTTAAATTGCTCGAAAGTCCAACCGTTTGTTTGGTAACCAGCAATTTCTCCATCGGTAATGCCGGCGGCGTTTAGCACGACTTTGTTATAATAAAAGCCTGCGCTCGATTCCTGAATGGGCAATCCGTAAACTTTTCCGTCATAACGGTTCACCGATTCGGAAATAAAGTTGTCGGTATAGTCGCCGAGAGCGCTCGTCATATCGTACAAAATTCCGCTCTTCGCGTAGCCCGCGCATTTGGGCGCGTCAAACGAGATAATGTCGTACAGCTTACCGCCGCCTTGCCTGTATAAATTGCTTATGGTAGCCTCATACTGGTCAACACCCGACGTTTGCGCCACAAACGTAATTTGCGCTTTAATGTTTTTACTTTTATATGCGGCGTTAAAGTCGTCAACGCACTTTTGGTATGCTTTGCCTTCTTTGGTAGAAGAATCTTTGTGCACCATAATGGTAACAAGAGTGTTACCGTATTTATCCGTTCTGCTTTCAACTTCTTCGCCCTTACCTCCGCCGCCGCAAGCCGCAAAACTCACAATGCAGCACACAGCCAGCATAAGAACCGCCGCTTTCACTAAAAACCTTTTACCTTTCATTTTTTGCCTCCTATATTTTTATTTATTACTTGGTTGTGTCACCTAATATTAACTTAGTTTCGTGAACCGTACGGATAGGCACGGTTTTACCGTTTATTCTGTCTATCAACAGCCTGACTGCCGATTGAGCCATTTTCTCAATTGGTTGCTGCACGCAAGTAATGTTCCGACCGCCCCACTGCTTGAAATTGCCGTCGTAAGCCACCATTTGAAGGTCGTCGGGTATTTTTCTTCCGCTTTGTAAAGCGACTTCACATACGCATTGAGCGGCGCTGTATCCCGAAGCGAACACACCGTCTAAGTCTGGAAACTTCTTGAAGAACTCGTTAACAAGCGTTATTTCATCACCGTGCACCGCAACTTCATTGAGCGCCGAGAGCGGAAGATTATGCGCGTTCATAACGTCGCGATACGCTTTTTCGCGCAATAATACTTCGGAATCGACAAGAGGCTTCGTGCCTACATACCCTATGTTTTTACAACCTCGCTCTATAAGATACTCAACGGCGTTTTTTGTGGATTCGTAATTGTTGCTCGTAACGTAAGCCACGCCCTCCGCCAGATGTCTGTCTACCGAAACAAGCGGATAACTTTTAAGACGCTCGGGCGTATGATTATGATGCGTAACGAATATTGCGCCATCCACTTCTCGGCGTTCTATTCTATCCAATATTTCATTCTCTTTTTCCGCATGTTGTTGAGACGCAACCAATAAAATCGAATAACCGAATTTATCCGCCTCCTGCTCGATACAATCGGTAAATTGTGCGAAAAACGGATGATTTACAATAGGCACCATAAGCGCAATTACACCGTTTTTTTGTTTGCGTAACCGTTTAGCCATACTGTTGGGAGTGTAGTTTAGCTCCTCTATGGCTCGCATGATTGCCTGACGTTTGTCCGCTTTTACCGATTTCCCGCCGTTCAACACGCGCGACACGGTGCCTATGCCAACGCCCGCGCATTTTGCAACGTCCGATATTGTTGCCGCCATATTTCTTACTCCTTTTTCTCCGAGTCGTTTTTGTTTGCCGATTTCTTTTTGCGCCAAATCAATACCACCGCAACGACAGCCGTCGCTATAATCGGAACGGGAATTCCCACGCTAAGCCCCACAATCAAACCGACGTTCGACTTTTTGCTCTCGCCGCCGCTTAAAACCGCATTTTTAGGCACTTCTCGAACCGTAACCGTCGTAACTTGCGTATCGTTGACAGACACGGTGTTTTCTCCTATTTCAAAGGCGTCGGGCATAACCGTAAGCACATAACCGTATATTTTGTATAAACCGGCGTCGAGCTCCGCGCCGTTCACTTTCACGTATTGAACGTTACTGTTACCGAGCCATATCGTTGCGTTTATTCCCTCGTCAACCGTAACGGCGACAAGTTCGGTTTGCGGTATGCTTTCCACGATTACTTTTGCCGTAAACGTAAACGCGGAACCGTAAATAACAAACTTGTATTCACCCGCCGACGGCAATAATTCGATATAACTCTGCTTTATTCTTATTTCGCGTCCTACCGTTTCATACTGACCTTGCGAAAGAGCCGTATTGCCGAGAGTGGTATTCACTATTTCCAAAGCTTGCTGTTCCACGCTGCTCTTTATTACAAAATCGCCGCTACCCGAATAACCGTATTCGCTCTTTTGCACGGTAATCAACGAAAATGCCGCGCGCGTCGCGCATACGTTAAGACCGAATTTGCCGCTTACGGGGTCGGTATCGCGTACGACACAGTCTATAAGCTTGTTTCCGTTAAGATACACTTTCACGTTTTTGCCTTTGGTTTCCGCCGTAAGCACAAGATTTTCGATATTCGGATTTCCGGCGGGAACGTTAGCGAGCTCTCCGTTTTGCGACCACAGCTTAACTATCTTGGAATTATTGTCGTAATTCGCAATTAGGTAGCTCGTGAGTTTGCCGTTTTCGGCGGTAGCTCTGAACACAAGCGCGGCGGCCGCTCCGCTTCCCAAATCGAATTGCGCGGTATAAGTAAAGTCTCCGCCGCTCTCGTTTGCGAGAATAAATCCGTCGCCGCCCGATTGCTCGCCTATAAGCGAGTTGCCGCTATAATACCACCTACCCGACACTATACCGTCGGTAGTAAAAGTAAAATCGCTTTCCGCCTTTCCGCTGTGAACCGTTACGTCTATTGTTCGGCTGCTCAATCCCGCAGAAACTTTTACGCGTGCCGAGCCCGCCTTTTTGCCTATGATTTCGGCGCCCGTAGAAGTTGGCTTCACTTCTATAATATCCGTACCTTCCACGACTTCCCACTCAATTTCCTTTCCTTGCGCATATGCCGTTACGATTTGCGACTGACCGAGTTCCGCCCCCAAATCTATTTGCATGTCCGAAATATTGATTAGCGTTTCCTCGCTCTCGCCGCGCCACACCGACGCTATTTCGTTTACAGTCAATTCCGCGTTTGCCGACGAATCGGCAGTAAACGTTGCTTTTACCGAATACGGTGAAGCAAACGTTAAAATGTAGAACGGAACGGTGAACCCGTCGCAATACACTTCAACGCCGCCGTTGTCAGAAAGAATGTAAAATTCCAACGTCTTGTTCGATTTACCCATATTCGAAACGTACTTGCATGCGTAATTCGGTAAAGGAAAGTTTATGCCGGCGTCTTCGGTATAAGTTCGGTCCACATAATATCCGTCCTGCGAATTCCAGCCTATTTCGGTATAGCGCGTTCCGTCCGCACTGCCGTTTATTCTGAAATACACAGGCTCGGCTCCGTCGTTTTGCACCGTTGCGGATATTTCGAAACAATGCCCGTTTATATCATCTATACCGTTAAGTCGCGTTTTGGCAAAATCGCTTTCGTTGTCTACGGTAATCGGCGTAGACGTGAGAACATATTTTTCGCCCGATTTTCGTAAGCCGTAAACCACCGGAACGGTCATGCCTCCGCCGTTCCATATCTTACGCGCCGTCTGCAAAACTCCGCTCTCTATCGACTTATCGTCGTTCGGAACACCCGAAAACCAGCTCAACCCCACCGATTCACCTTTATATTCGCTGTCGGAATTTGCGTCGATGTAAAAAGTTTGCCCCGCATACGAATCTACGCCATAATCCATAATTTGCAAATATTCGCTGTTTCTATCCAATCTTTCGATTGTGGCGGGATTATCCGCCTTAGGCTCTTTCATTACGATTTTGCCGTTTTCGTAAGCCAAATCGCACACTACGTAGTAACGCGAAGTAAACGTTATTACGGTATGTTCCGTTTCGTCGTCGGTAGACAGCGTAAACACGTCGGGGCATTCGGGGCGATAAACGAAATAACTTCCCGCATGTTCCCAACTCACAAGATTTTTGGATTTGAGGAAGAACAACGTATTGTCTTCCATATCGGTAAGCGCCATTCCCCATTTGTAATCGCCAACCCCGTTGAGAGCGGATATATCGAATATTTTCGGGTCGCGCCACGATCCCCCGTTTACGGGATTGCCTTGCAAATCGAGAGATACCGTACTTTTAATATTATCGCGTTTGTTCCAACTAAGTCCGCCATCGGTGGAATACGCTAAAATTTGATGTCTGTTGCCTCCATTATCGAAACGGGTGTAATACGCTATTAAACCGAGAGCGTCGCCTTTTTGCTTATCGGTAGCGTCAAACCAATTATAGCCGTCTATTACGCCGCTGTCGCCTTTATGATAAACTCTTGCGCTACCCGACCACATTGCGCCTACGTCGACAGATAAATCACGGTCGGGCACCAAAGCTATGGGCAGCAGTTCCCAATGCACCAAATCTGTGCTGCGCGCGTGTCCCCAGTGCATTGCATCCCATGTATTGCCGTAAGGATTGTGTTGAAAATATAAATGATAATATCCGTTGTAATACACCAATCCGTTAGGGTCGTTGTTCCAATGCGCAAATTGCGAAAAGTGATATTGATTGCGATATAACTCTCCGTAATATCCGTAATCCATTTTGCCTATAAGCGTGTCGGTAAAACTCACTTTTGCATTAAAACAATTATATCCCAAAAGTCCGCCGTCATATCGTATCGGAGTTTCGTCTTCGAGCTTAAAAGAATTCAAATTTATTTCGGCGGCAGGTTTGCTTCCGTCCACGAACGCAAAACGGCGTATTCCGTCGGCGTAAAATTCGGCGGTACCGTCGCCGTTCACGGTAACTTTCAAATACACTTTATCTAAATTTGCGGTACGGCTTTGCACGTAGCTTTTCTCGCCGTCGTTCATTATCTTGCTTCCCACATAGTATTCTTCTTTAAGCACCGCAACTTTTTTATCTTCCGCCATATTGTAAAAGTACATAAGTTTTACTAAGTTGTTCGCTCTGTCTACGTTAAAAACAAAACAACTGTCGTTTTCTTTGCCGCCGAACACAAGCCCTGCGGCATTTCCGCGTTCGAAGCAAGCGGTAGAAACATACGCAAAGCTTTCGTCCGCTTCATAACTCTCTTCGGAATACACGAACGCGTCGCCCGCACCCTCTACCGAAATTTGCGCCGCATACGCCTTTTGTTTAGGCGCGCACGTAACAGTTGCGGCAATAGCGCACGCAAAAAGAACAACCGTTATGCACCACAAACTCAACTTTCCGACTTGCTTATTCGCACTCATTTTTTCCACCTCACGGAATCGATTCCAAATTTTACATAAAAATTTTTATTTATGCTTTTCTTAACGTTTGAACTACAGTGTCTTTATCGGGCAAGCCGTCTATCGCCCCTTTTTTAAGAGTATTAAGCGCGCCGCACACGTTGGCAAAAGCCAATATTTCATTCAGCTGTTTTACTGTAAGATTTTTTATATTTATTCCGTCCAAACAATGCAAAATACCGCCGTAAAACGCGTCGCCCGCTCCGGTAGTATCTATCGGTTTTACTTTTACCGACGAAATAATTTCGCTTTTTCCGTTATATTGCCACCTACTTCCCTTGCTACCTAAGCTTACGCATATCAGTTTGTCGGTCAAACCGCAAACGTATTCTTCTCCGAAAATATTAACTTCGTCTTCCGAAAATTTCAAAACGTCGGCTAATTCTATAATTTTCTTGTACGCCTTAACCGCGCTTTCGGCGTCGCGGAAAATATCCGAACGAAAATTTACGTCGAAACTCACAGTTTTGCCCATTTTGTGCGCACGCTCGCAAAGAGCGAGCGCCGTTTTGCGTCCCGCTTCTTCCGACAGCATAAGCGAACCTATATGTACTATACTCGATGTCTCTATTATCCGCTCGCTTACATTCGGCAACAAATAGTCAGCCGTGTTTTTGCGATAAAAGCAAAACGAACGCTCGCCCGAGTCGTCTATATTCACAAAAGCAAGCGTTGTATTCTCGTTTTCCCTTTTTTCGATAAGAGTGTAGTCAAAGCCGCGCTCTCCGGCAAAATCAATAAGATAGTCGCCTATAATATCATCGCCAACCGCCCCTACAAAACCTACTGACGAACCGAGCTTTTTTACAGCGCAAGCTACATTAAAAGGCGCGCCGCCGGCTTTGCGTTCATAACTAAACGCACCGCCTTTGCCGATTCCTATCATATCCGCCAAAATTTCGCCCACACAAAGTATCATAAATTACCTCATCAAATACAACGTGCCGCTGCAAAAATTAAATAAATTTCGTTTCAACAAAAATCATATCTGTTTGGAAACGATTCCATTTGCATTATAAATCTACCTTTACACAATTGTCAAGCGTTTTTGGCATTTTTTTTGAATTTTTTCAAACTTTTTCTAAAAATCCACTTGACAATTCGTTGTTTGCGCAATGCTTTTACTCTCATTTGACGGAAAAATCGAGAACGCGGTGAGTATATGCTCTTTGGCGGATGCCGAACGTGCAATTTGCAAATTATGATGTTTAATCTTTCAGACAACCGTAGGAATAATGCAAACGCCGTCGCCTTGTCGGTAAGCGATTTCGTCGCCCGTAATTCCAGTAAGTATAGATGACGAATGCGCCGGCGAGTCTTTGTCCATAGAAAACCAAAAGGCTATCCTTTCGGAATACATAGACAAACAAGGCCGGACGCTCCACAACGTCTATGTGGACGACGGCATTTCGGGAACTGCTTTCGAGCGTCCGGACGTAAAGCGATTGCTCGAAGACGCCAATCAAGGAATAATAAATACTATTCTCGTCAATGATATGTCGCGTTTCGGCAGAAACTATATAATGGTCAGTACCTCGACTATGTGTTTCCGTTATACAACATTCGATTCGTTACGCTTAACGACAACATAGACTATTACGCGTTTTCTTCGCCGAGAATTGTGTGTATTCCCGTAAAAATCGCGTATGCAACTTTTTCTTGATAAGATGCCGAAACGAGTTTTTTCTCTTCGCTCGGAGTGGTTAAAAATCCGCATTCCACCAAAAGCGAAGGAGTCTTAGAACACTGCAATATAAAGTAGTCGCCGCTCATTGCGGTTCGCTCGGTGTCGAGCGTGGCTTTTAAAATATTTTGCATAATGTCCGCTTTTTGTTTCCCGTCTTCGCTGCCGGGAGCGTAAAACACTTGCGCGCCCACTTGGTCGCGACGAGGATACGAATTGCAATGCACCGACACTACCAAATCGGCTTTCGTTTCCTCTATAATCTTTTTGCGCTCTTGCATGTCTTTGAGTTTTTTGTTTTTGGTTGTCATGCCGTATAAACCGTCGGTTGTTGTGCGCGTCATAACAACGTCGTAACCCTTAGTTTTAAGAAAATGTTTCAGCGAGCGCGCGATTGAAAGATTTATGTCGCTTTCTTTCACCGACGTTGTAACTCCCACAACGCCGCCGTCGGCGCCGCCGTGCCCTGCGTCTATAATTACGGTTTTGCCCGTTTTGGGCACCGAATACGCGCTCGTGGCGGTTGCCGTAACCGCAAAGCACAGCCCTACGGTGAGCGCGACAACCAAAAGCCCTATCAAAATATTGCGTCTTTTAAGTGTTATAAACATTTGCCGTCTTTCCCCTTTGCGGTTTAATTTATGCTGTAAAGCTTAACAGTTCCGTCCACAAATCCGCTTATAAAAGATTTGAGTTCGCGCTTCGAAGTTTGCTCCAAGCACGCTATTAAATTATCCGGCTCGGCGGTGGTGAAAGCGCACTTGCTCGCATAATTTTTGAGCCCCGCAACGAGAGTTTTCTCTCCGAGCGTTTTCATAAGGCTGTCGTACATGAGCTGACCTTTAACGTAAGTCATATAGGTGTATTCGGTAGAACTCGTAAAGTCGCCGAGACTGCGGTCCATAGAAGTGTCCGACACTTTGCCGAGCTCGCAAAACAGAGTGAACCCGCCCATAGCGTCGGCAATTCTGTCGTCGTATTTCACGCCGTAATCGGAATTGTTTTTATAAAACAGAGTTGTGGAAAATTCGGCGAGAGCTTCGTCGAGCCAAGCGTGTTTAACTTGATTGTTCCCCACTATTCCATACCACCATTGGTGCGCCGTTTCATGCACTATAACTTCGGTAATCATAGCGTCGCGGGCGGAGTCGGAAACATACACAAGCCCCGTGTATTCCATTCCGCCTTGATTGAACGCAGTTTGAACCACGCTATACGACGCATAAGGATACGCGCCGAAACTGTCGGAAAAATACGAAAGAGAATCGCACGCCGCTTTTAAATGCTCTTCGGCTTTGTCGTCGGCAGTGTAATAGTAGTTAACGCTCACGCCGTTCGCGTCGCCCGAAAGCGTTTGGAATTTGCCGAGCACCGCCGCAAAATCGCGCGCCTTATTGAGCGTGCAACTTGTGGATGCTTGCTCGCCGTTTTCAGCGCGAGTGGCGGGCGCGGGCATTGCCACAATGTAATCTTTTGGCGCGGTTATTTTCACGTTGTAATCGCAAACGGGCAAATTAAACGGGTCGCCGTTGCTGTAATAAGGCGAATCGTCGAAGCCGCCGTCGTAAACGCATTCTATCGGGAACCAATTGCCTAAGTTTATGGTGTCGTTTTCGTAGCCGAAGCGGTGGCGCATATTCGGCAATTTGAGTTTGTAGTCCACCGTGACTTTGGCATGCTGTGTGGGCATTATGCTTTGAGGAAGCTTCACAATAAGAATGTCGTCGTCTCTGCCGCCGATTTCGTATTCGCCGCCCGCAACGCCGTTTATTTCTATTCCGCCGTAAGATATGCCGTTAGGATATGCGCTCCCCGTTTCGGACGCCGTTACGGGAGTGAAACTCGCGCCGTCGCGATAAGCGGCGGGATACAAATGGAACCAAACTTCGCAGAGTTCAACTTCGGTGCGGTTAACATAGTCGATTTCGCACAAAGCCGTAACCGTCATGTCTTGCGTGTTCACTTCCGCCGTGATAGTGTAGGCGCTACGCGGCTCGCTCTCCTTGTTCTTACACCCCGCGAACGCCGTGAGCGCAAACGCCGCGCACAACAACAATGCAAACACTTTGCTCAATCTTTTAATCTTCATTTTAAACCTCTCAGTTTTTTCGTGTATTCTTTTCTTTTGCATGTTTTATCTTTCGCGTTTACCGTTGTCGGTTATTTATATGTAAGCGTCGCGCGGATTATGTCGGCAAATTGCAACGGTAAAAAAACGACGCCCGAGCAAAAAAAGCCCAAGCGTCGCGTAGTTTTTATTAAATTATTTTGTTTGTCACACTATTCGCCGCGCCGTAATGTAATAGTTATGGCGTTGAGCGCTCATAGGCTCAATAACCGCGTGGTCGGAAGCTGTGTGTAGAATAATGTTGTCGCCGAGATACAGCGCCACATGCCCTATGCGCTCCACTCCCGTTTTGTTATAACGCGACGCGTTTGTGAAAAACAGCAAGTCGCCTCTGCGAATGTCCTTTTTAGCCACGTAGTTGCCTTGCAGACTTTGTTCGCGCGAAGTCATGGCAAGGTTGACGTTCGCGCCCTTTTTGAATATGTACTGCATCAAAGAAGAACAATCGTAGCTTTTTCCGTCGTAGTTTGTGTTTAGCACTCCGTTGCCCCAATGATAGCGTTGAGCGCCGAACACATAAGGCAATCCGAGCAACTTTTTGCCTGCGTCAATCACGCGCTCTATTGCGTTGGAGCCTTTTTCAAAACTGACGGGCGAGACATAAGCGGACGAAACGTAACCGAGTTTGTTCTTGTATTGAATTTCATACCAACTCCCCACTTTTCGCACGGGCATAGCCATATCTTGCTTATCGAGCGTTCCGATAGCCGAATATTTCGCACCCGCTCCGCTGCGAATGTTGAGTCCGTTCACCGTGCTCGACACAAGTTCGTCGGCTTGCGGTTTGGGCGGTGCGGGAGGCTCGGGCGAAGTAGGCTCGTTGGTTTGCGGCGGAACTTCGGGCTCGTTCGGAATGTTCGGAGTTTCGGGAACTTCGGGCACGCTCGGCGCTTCGGGTTCATCGGGGTCCTCTTCCGACGGCGAATCGGGTTCGCTCGGCTCGTCGGGAAACACGGGCAATTCTTCCGACGGCAAAGAATCGGGAACGTTCGGAGCTTGTCCGTCGTTCTCGGAACATGCGGCGAAACTCAAACTCATTATAATGCCGCACACAATCGCCAAAAGTTTATCTTTCATACTTTACCTCCTAAATTCTGTTGAAACCTTAATTTTCAAATAGATTTTAACATTAAAAGACGAAATCGTCAATACCGGTGCCCTATGGAAATGTATGTAAATGGAGTAAAAAGCGTATAAAAAAGCGCTTCGGCGGTTTTATGCACGCCGAAACGCTCTTTTTGTTTGGAAAAATTTATTTAAATGCAGTTTATTTCGCTTCTATGCCGAGCGTGGAAAGGAATTTGAGGAAAGCCGCTTTGCCTTGCTCGTCGGGCTTAAACACAGCGGTATTCACAAGAATTTCCTCGCAAACGCGGTTGATTTCGTCTTTTATGTTGAGCTTAGCTTCAACTGCGCTGAGCTTGGAGCTACCCGCCGCCTTCACAAGCTTTTCAATCATAGGCTTGTGGCACGCCATGTCGGGCGAAAGCTTGCTCTCCGAATATTTCTCCTCTTTGGTGAGGTATTTTTCTATTTCGGCAATTTGGCTTGCAAGTCTGCCCGGAAGCACGAAAAGCCCCATAGCTTCGATTAGCCCTATACTTTCGCTCTTTATGTTATGATATTCGGGATGAGCGTGGAAAATTCCGTCGGGATATTCTTTGCTCGTGCGGTTGTTGCGGAATATGATTTCCACCACGTATTTGTCGTCTGCCTTGCGCACAATGGGCGTAATCGCGTTATGCTGCTCGTCCGTTTTCGCAATAATACTCACGCTTTCGTCGCTGTAATCAGCCCAAGCGTTATTTACCTTTTGCACAAACTCTTCGAGCTTCTCGCGGTTGGAGCAAGAAAGGCGAAGAACGGAATTGTACCAATCCACTACGCACATATCGATATACGGATATTCTTTGTTTTTGAGCTTTATAAGAGCGGGCGCCTTGTGCATGGGCATGAGTTTCGCGCCACCCTGAAAATGGTCGTGAGTGAGCACCGAGCCGCCCACGCGAGGAAGCGCGGCGTTGCAACCTATAAAGTAGCCTGGCATAAAGTCGACAAAGTCGAATAATTTATCGATTGTAGCGTCGTCTATTTTCATGGGAACGTGCTCGCTGTTTACCGCAATGCCGTGTTGGTTAAAGTAGGCATACGGCGAGAATTGCCAAAACCATTCTTCTCCGCCGAGCTCTACGGGCACGGTGCGAAGAGTGGTGCGAATTTGCGAACCGTGAGCAAATCCCTCGTTTTCTTTGCAAATGGTGCAAGCGGGATATTCCGTTTTTTGCGATTTGAGCGCTTCCGCCGTCTCTTTGTTGCTCTTTTCGGGACGGCAAGTGTTTATTGTTATTTCAAGTTTTCCGCGCGTGCCTTTCGCGTCCCACTTTATGTTCTCGCCTATTTTGGTGAGCTTAATGTAGTCGCTCTTAATGCCGTAATCGTAAAGCCAATCGAAAGCCTTCGCGGGGCTCTTGCGGTGCAAATCGTTAAAAATATCGGTAACTTCGGCGGGACGCTTGCAAACTATGTTCATGAGTTTTCCCGCGAAATATTCGCGCTTGTCTTCCGATATTATGCCGTTTTCCACAGCGTAAGCAACAAGCGGTTCGAGAACGGTGTCGGGGCGGTCGAGTGCTTCGATTGCGTCGTAATCAACTTCGTATTGAACGTAGTCGTGCAATTTGAGTTCGTCGAGCAAAAGATTGCGCGCCCAAATCACATCGAGGTCGTCGAGAAGCAGATGCGCTTGCGCGTAGTAGAGCAGACTTTCTACAGAGGGGTAAATTAGCATAGGGTTCTCCTTCGCCCCGCCTTTCGGGGCTGTTGTTTTATTCGGGTTTTACCGTGTTTATATATTTTTCCACCTGAAAGAACTTCCAAGGAGTCTTTTCAAGCGGCGGAAAAACTTTGAATACCATAGTCTCTTTGGTCGTGGGATGAGTAAACGTGAGTTGATACGCCCAAAGAGCGAGGTTATAGCCTTTGGCGAGAGTGTCGCCGCCGTATTTTGCGTCGCCGAATACGGGAGTGCCGATATTCGAAAGTTGCACGCGAATTTGATGGCTTCGTCCCGTGTAAAGCTTAACGTCCGAAAGCGCCATTTTTTCGTTACATTCGAGCACGTTATAATCGAGTTCGGCGAATTTGGCGCCGTCCGACTTTGCGGGAACAACTCGAACGACGTTTTCTTTTTCGTCTTTAACGAGCCAATTCCCGAGCCGCGCTCTGCGGTCGCGAGGGGTGCCCACCGTAACCGCCAAATACTTCTTATCGAACTCGCCCGCTTTTATTTGCTCGCCGAGACGCTCCGCCGACTTACTGTTGCGAGCGAACACCATAACGCCGCCCGTCGGGCGGTCGAGCCTGTGAACGAGCCCTATAAACGCGTTGCCCGGTTTGTTATATTTCACCTTAACATATTGCTTAATCGCGTTCAAAAAATCGGGGTCGCCGCTCGAATCGCCTTGCGTGGGAACGTTGTGCGGTTTCACCGCAACTATTATTTGATTGTCTTCGTAAAGTATAATCGGTTCGGTTTCCATTTCCTATTTCTCCGCCGCATAATCGGCTTTATGAGTATTGCCGAGCCAAAGCGCCGAGTTTCCGCACGGGAGTTCTATTCCCTTTTCGGACGTCGGCAAGCTGAGTTCGTAACCTCGCGTTTCTCCTTTCGGAAGCGCGAGCGTAAGAATATTTTTCATCACGAGCGACGAAAGCCCCGTTGTGTAACTGTTTATTAAATAAAACAGCGGCTTATTGCTCAACACGCCCGAAGTAAGTTTCACAAGGTCGTATATGCAGTCTTCGAGCTTCCAAGTTTCTCCGCTCGGACCCCGCCCGTAAGACGGAGGGTCCATTATAACGGCGTCGTAAGTTTTGCCGCGCTTTATTTCGCGACTGACGAATTTTGCGCAATCGTCCACTATATAGCGCACTCTGTCGGCGGGAATATTCGATAACGCGCAATTTGTTTTTGCTCTGTCCACCATTCCGCGCGCCGCGTCTACGTGGGTCACGAACGCGCCCGCCTTTGCGCACGCCACCGTAGCTCCGCCCGTGTAGGCAAACAAATTGAGCACTCGAATTTCTCTTTTTGCACACTTTATAAGCTCGCGCATTACATCCCAGTTGGCGGCTTGCTCGGGGAAAAGCCCCGTGTGTTTAAAGCCCATAGGCTTGATTGAGAATTCGAGTTCGCGATACGAAACGTTCCACTCTTCGGGATACTTTTTGTATTTTTCCCAAAAGCCGCCGCCCGAACTGCTTCGCACGTATCTCGCGCACAAGCCTTTGTATTTTCCGAGCTCGAATTGCGAACGCCAAATTACCTGAGGGTCGGGACGCAATAAGAGCACGTTTCCCCACCGCTCCAACTTTTCGCCGTCGCCCGTCGCAATAACCTCGTAGTCGCGCCAACCGCTTGCCAAGCCTATGCGAGCGTTTCCGCTCTCTTGCGCAACGTTTTCGCTCATGCTTTTTTAACGGCTATATAAGCGGTTTTGCCGTTTATGTCAGTCGTTTCTCCGTCGTCGCCGAGCGAAAGCGAATCGCACAGCACCGCCGAGCAAATTTCCTTTTCGAAACTCTTAACCGCATCGGTTATTTCCGCGTCGCCGCCGAGCGTTAAAATTATGTGGTCGGTCACTTCGAAGCCCATGTCTTTGCGCATAGCTTGAATTTTGCTCACGAGTTCGCGCATAAATCCTTCGCGCACAAGTTCGTCGGTAAGCGCAGTGTCGAGCACGCAAGTAACGAGTTCGCCGCTTTCCGCCGCAAACCCCTCTTTGCTCACCACCTTAACCAAAAGGTCGTCGGCAGTAAACTCCACTTCTTCGCCGCCTATAACCGTTTTATACATTCTTCCGCCGCTTGTTCCTTTAACGGCGGCTTCGCCGTTTGCAGCAAGTTCTTCTTTGATTTTACCTATCAGCTTGCCGTATTTGGGACCGAGCGTGCGAAGTTGAGGCTTGACCTCGTAGGCTACGTATTCGGCGGTCCCGTCTATGATTTCAATCGTTTTAACGTTGAGTTCGTCGGCAATAACAGCTTTAAGCGAATCGTCGAGACGCGCGGTGCCCTCGCCCGCAAGAAGCAAACGGGAAAGCGGTTGGCGATTTTTAACTTTGCTCGCGTTGCGCGCGCTACGCCCGAGCGTTGCCGCTTCGAGCACAATAGCCATATCGCTTTCAAGCTTTTTGTCGATATATTTTTTGTCGCATTCGGGGAAAGACGCAAGATGCACCGATTCGGGCGCTTTCTTATTAACGCTTTTCACAACGTTTTGATAAATGCTTTCGGCAATAAACGGAGTGAAAGGCGCGCACAGCCGCGAAAGGGTTTCGAGCACCGTATATAAAGTCATGTATGCCGCGATTTTGTCGTCCGACATGTCGCTTCCCCAATAGCGCTCGCGGCAACGGCGCACATACCAGTTGCTCAGGCTGTCGGTAAAGTCGGCAATAGCGCGAGCCGACTCGGTAATTTTATATAACGCAAGTCCTTCGTCGACGGTAGCGACAAGCGAATTGAGCGCGCTCAAAATCCACTTGTCCATAACCGCCAATTTGCACTTATCGAGTTTATATTGCGTAGGGTCGAACGAGTCGATTTCGGCGTATAGAATATAGAAACAATATGTGTTCCACAGAGTGCCGAGAAACTTTCTTTGCACTTCCGAAACCGCTTCGGGATAAAATCTGCTCGGAAGATAGGGCGCGCTTGCCGTGTAAAAATACCAACGAACGGCGTCAGCTCCTTGATTGTCGAGTACCGACCACGGGTCTACCACGTTGCCTTTGTGCTTGCTCATTTTGAGCCCGTTTTTGTCGCAAACGTGCCCGAGCACTATGCAGTTTTTAAACGGCGCTTTATCGAACAACAGCGTGGATATTGCAAGCAAAGTGTAAAACCAGCCGCGCGTTTGGTCAACCGCTTCCGATATAAAGTCGGCGGGAAAAGTCTTTTCGAACACGTCTTTATTTTCGAACGGGTAATGATATTGAGCAAAAGGCATGCTTCCCGAATCGAACCAACAATCTATAACTTCGGGTGTTCTGCGCATTTTTCCGCCGCATTCGCACTCGAATTCCACCGCGTCTACATACGGCTTATGAAGTTCTATGTCTCCTTTTATTTTGCCGAGTTTTTTCAGTTCCTCGCGGCTCCCCACAACGTGAGTTTTGCCGCACTTGTCGCACACCCAAATGGGAAGCGGCGTGCCCCAATAGCGGTCGCGGCTGAGTCCCCAATCGATTACGTTTTCGAGGAAGTTGCCCATGCGCCCGCTTCCTATGCTTTCGGGCATCCAATTTACCGACGCATTGTTTTTCACAAGCCTATCGCGCAATTCGGTCATTTTAATAAACCATGTGCTTCGCGCGTAATACAAAAGCGGAGTGTCGCAACGCCAGCAGTAAGGATAGCTATGAGTAAACATGAGCTCTTTAAACAAAAGCCCTTTCTCTTTGAGCATTTTAAGAATGAGTTTGTCGGCGTCTTTACAGAAAATTCCTTTCAGCTCGGTAGCTTCGTTTTTGAATTTGCCCGCTTCGTCAACCATCATAACAAACGGCAAATCGTACTTTCTTCCCACTTGCGCATCGTCTTCGCCGAATGCGGGAGCAATGTGAACAACGCCGGTGCCGTCCGAAAGAGTCACGTAACCGTCGCACACGGCGTAATGGCAATCTTTGTTTTCTTTCTTATAATAGTCGAAAAGCGGCTCGTAGCGCGTGCGCTCGTATTCTTTGCCTTTTCTCACATCTATTATTTTATAGTCACCGTCGAAATGCTTGCTCACGAGTTCGTTCGCGAGAATATAGCGCGCGCCGTCTTTTTCCACTTTGGCATAATCGTAGTCGGCGTTAAAACACAAAGCGACGTTCGAGGGCAACGTCCAAGGGGTTGTCGTCCAAGCGAGAATATACGTGTTCTCTTCGCCTATAACTTTAAACTTTACTACGCAAGTTTTTTCCTCTACGTCTTTATATCCTTGCGCAACTTCGTGACTGCTCAGCGCCGTGCCGCAACGGGGGCAATACGGCACAATCTTGTGCCCTTTATATATCAAACCTTTTTTGTCGATTTCTTTGAGCGCCCACCAAACCGACTCTATATAGTTGTCGTCGTAGGTGATATAAGGGTTGTCCATATCCACCCAGTAGCCAACTCGGTCGCTCATTTTTTCCCATTCGCCTTTATATTTCCAAACGCTCTCTTTGCATTTGCCTATAAAAGGCTCTATCCCGAATTTTTCTATGTCTTGCTTGCCGTCGAAACCGAGTTGCTTTTCCACTTCGAGTTCAACGGGCAGACCGTGAGTGTCCCACCCCGCCTTTCTGCGCACGTGAAAACCTTTCATCGTCTTGTAGCGCGGAATTATGTCTTTCATAACGCGGGTTAGAATATGCCCTATGTGCGGCTTACCGTTCGCGGTGGGCGGTCCGTCGTAGAAAGAAAACTCCTTTCCCTTTGCGGTAGCCGAAAGCGTCTTGTTGAAAACGTCGTTTTTCTTCCAAAATTCGATGATTTCTTTTTCTCGCAACGTTGCGTCTTGATTCGGTTCTGCTTTTTTGTACATGCTTCGTTCGTCCTTAAAATCTGCGAAAAACCGCGCGGCACGTTTTTACACCGAGCGGTTGACAATGCGGAGCTAACCAAATAATCGGGCTCGACATTCGCCTTCTTTTTTAATTATACCCGAAATATGCACATAATGTCAATTAAATTCCCGCATGTGCTCGCGATTTCGCAAATACTTTTCGCATTCTCGTCGCCCGTTTTCGGTTGACTTGAAAACTTCTTTCGGTGTATACTTTAATTATGGGAATAGACACTCGCGACACAAACAAAATATGCCCCGCCTGCTTTGCCGACCTCGACAACGGCGGCATGTGTCCCGTTTGCCGAAAACGCGGCTCGGATATGAAAAATCCGCCGTCCGCTCTTCCCGTTCGCACAATGCTCAACGGACGCTATTTGGTGGGCACTCAGCTCGGAATGGGCGGATTCGGAATAACGTATGTGGGGCGCGATATGGGCAGAAGCCGCAAAGTCGTTATAAAAGAATTCTTTCCGAAAGATTTCGCGGTACGAGAAAGCGGCGGAACACGCGTGAACGTGAACACTCCCGAAACGGTAGCCGCATATAATCACTGGTTCAACGCATTCATTGCCGAAGCCAAAATTTTAATGCAAATAAAATATTTGCACGGCGTCGTTAAGCTTTTGGACTTTTTCGAAGCTAACAATTCGGCATACATAGTAACCGACTATCTCGAAGGGCAATCGCTTTATGCCTATTTAAAGGAACGCGGATATAGAGTTTCGGCGGAAACGGCTTTAAACTTGTTGCGCCCCGTGCTCGAATCTCTCTCGATTTTGCACGAGCACGGAGTAATACACAAAGACATAAGCCCCGAAAACATTTTGATAGTGGAGAACAGATACGTAAAACTTATCGACTTCGGAGCGGCGTCGCTTTATAAAATGAAAACGCCCGAAAAGCCTTATTCGGTGCTCAAAGCGGGCTACTCTCCCATCGAATTTTACCGAAGCGACAAATATAAGCAAGGACCTTACAGCGACGTGTATCAAATCGGCGCAACATTATATAATTGCCTCACGGGCTACATTCCCGCAACAGCGGCGGAACGAGAAAAGTCCGACACCCTCCCCGCCCCGTCTAAACTCGGTTTTAAAGTGCCGTATCATGTGGAAAAAGCTGTTATGCGCGCGCTCGCTCTTCTTCCCGAAAACCGCTATCAAACGATAGAACAATTCATGTCCGCACTCGGAATATAAAACAATTATTTTTCGGCATAATAAAAAATCGCTTGCCAAACAAGCGGTTTTTTGTTATACTGACTATGCTGTGCTATGTGGGGAGCTAGCGGTGCCCTAAACTCGCAATCCGCTACAGCGAGGCAGAAAGCCGCTCTCGGCGTATCGTATGGAAGGTCCGTTACCGTTCGTGTGATGATGATATCGGGGTCTTGTGCAACGTTATACTATGAACCGTGTCAGGGCTTGACGGCAGCAGCACTAAGTAGACCATAATGTGTGCCACAAGGTAGCTTCGAAGGAGTTTACTGTCGGAAGAACGCTTCGGTGCGGTACGACAAAAGCGGATGCACAGCTTTTTTTAACAAAGCGGAGCGACCCCGAAATGAATAATTCGGGGCCCTCTTTTTACAATATTTTGCGAGGAACTTTTTATGAAAGAAACTTCGAACGGAAAAGGCAGAATGTTGCGCGGCGCCGAAATTATAGTTGAGACGCTAATCGAGCAAGGCGTTACGCACGTTTTCGGTTATCCCGGCGGCTATATAATAGACACGTTCGACGCGCTGTATCTTTACCGCGACAAAATTAAACAAATCCTCACAAGTCACGAACAAGGGGCTTGCCACGCCGCCGACGGCTACGCGCGCGCTACCGGAAAAGCGGGCGTAGTAATGAGCACGTCGGGACCGGGCGCCACCAACCTCGTAACGGGAATTGCCACCGCCAATATGGACAGCGTACCGCTTGTGGCGATTACGGGCAACGTTCCTTTAACTTCGCTCGGGCGCGACAGCTTTCAGGAAGTGGACATAACGGGCGTGACGATGCCTATTACGAAACACAATTTTATTGTTAAAGACGTGCGCGAGCTCGCACCCACTTTGAGGCAAGCGTTTGAAATAGCGATAAGCGGGCGTCCCGGCCCCGTGCTTGTGGACGTGCCCAAAAACGTTCAGCAAGCCGTAGCCGAATACGTTCCCGCCTCACCCGTTCAAAAACGCGTCGAGCCGCTCAAAATAGACGAGCAAGCCCGCGAGGCGGCGCAAATACTGTCGCAAGCGAAAAAGCCTCTCATATATGCGGGCGGCGGAGTTATAATATCGAACGCGTGCGAAAAATTGCGCGAGTTCGCCGAAAAATTCGGCGCGCCCGTAGCGAGCTCTATGATGGGATTGGGCGCGATGCCCGCGAATCACCCGCTATTTCTCGGAATGCTCGGAATGCACGGCTCGGCGGCGGTAGCGAAAGCGCTCGGCGAATGCGACGCCGTAATCGCAATAGGCGCGCGGTTTTCCGACCGCGTGGCAGGCAACCCCAAAAGCTTTTGCAAAAACGCGAAAATAATTCATATAGATATAGACAGTGCCGAAGTAGATAAAATTGTGAATTCTCACGCTCATATTATAGGCGACGCTTTGCAAGCGCTCTATTGGCTCACCGAAAACGCGAAGCCGCACCCTAATTCCGAATGGCAACAAAGATGCGCGGAACTCAAAAAACAGTATCCGTTTATCGACTCTAAAATGCCGCTTTGCCCGCGAAAGCTTTTGCGAGCGCTCGCGGAGCTGTCGCCCGCCGACCGAATAGTTACCACCGACGTGGGGCAGCACCAAATGTGGACGGCTCAATCTTATTCCGTTTCGCTTCCCCGCACTTTTTTGACGAGCGGCGGACTCGGCACAATGGGCTTCGGGTTGGGCGCGGCGATAGGCGCGGCGGTAGCCACTCGAAAACCCGTTACGATGATTACGGGCGACGGCTCGTTTCACATGAACATGAACGAGCTTCCCACTTGCGTCAAAAACGGTTTGGAAGTTAAAATTTTCGTGTTTAACAACAACGTGCTCGGAATGGTGCGTCAGTGGCAAACTCTTTTTTATCACAAGCACTATTCATCCACTATTCTCGACTCACCAACCGACTACGTGAAACTCGCCGAAGCTTTCGGCGCTACGGGGCTGACTCTCGACAAAAACGAAGACGTAGAAAGCGTTGTGAAAACGGCTTTCGAAACTCGCGGCACCGTTGTGGTCGATTGCAAAATAATGCCCGACGAATTTGTACTCCCGATGATTCCGGCAGGAAAGTCGGCTGAGCACATTATAACCGAAATCAAGGAGGAAAACGCATGAACCAGTATATCGTAACGGCGCTCGTGTCGAATAAGAGCGGCGTGCTCACCCGCATATCAGGGCTTTTTTCGCGGCGCGGCTACAACATAAACAGTTTGCAAGTTTGCGCCACCGAAAACCCCGAATTTTCGCGCATGACGCTCGTCGCCGGAGCCGACGACTCAACCATAAAACAAATCACGCGCCAACTCGACAAACTCGTCGACGTGAAAAAGGTGGGGCTTTTAAACCCCTCGCAAGCTGTCTGCCGCGAACTTCTTATAATAAAACTGAAAATGCACCCATCGAACCGTCCCGAAATAGAGAGCACCTGCAATATTTACAAAGCCAAAATGATAGACCTTTCGCCAACTTCTCTTATTGTCGAACTCACGGGCGAGCCAAATAAAATCGACGCGTTTATAGGCGTGGTTTCGCACTACGGAATAATAGAGCTCGTGCGCACGGGGCTCACTGCGTTGGAGCGCGGCGAAAGCGGATTTTAAACCGAACTTCTCTTCTTTAAGTTTAATTTTTTAACGGTTCGAGCGAAAAATCGAACCGTTTTTTCATATTTTCCGCGCTTTCGGAAAATTATAGCGTTTTCGGTCGTTAAATCGACTTTACAAACTCGCCCGAGTTTTGATATAATAATAGAGTATACAAAACAAAGAGAGGAATTGAAAGTGTCTAAAGAATTGAGTTCGGGAATAGAAAAAGCTCCTCAGCGCGCGCTGTATAAAGCGCTCGGACTATCCGACGAAGAAATCGCAAAGCCGATTATAGCGGTAATTTCGGCGAAAAGCGAAATCGTGCCCGGTCATATGCACCTCGACAGCATCACCGACGCGGTTAAAGCGGGAATTTACGCGGCGGGCGGCACACCCGTAGTTGTTCCGTCTATCGGAATATGCGACGGCATAGCTATGGGGCACGACGGAATGCGCTACTCTCTCCCCAGCCGCGAGCTCATTGCCGACGGCGTGGAAAGTATGCTCATAGGGCACGCATTCGACGGCGCCGTGCTCGTGCCTAATTGCGACAAAATAGTTCCCGGTATGCTTATGGGCGCGGCTCGCGTAAATCTTCCCGCCGTGCTCGTGTCGGGCGGACCTATGGAAAGCGGAGTATTTCGCGGGCAAAAAGCGAGTCTTTCCACAATGTTCGAGGCGGTAGGCAAAGTTAAAGCGGGCAAAATGTCGCTCGACGACTTGGCCGAACTCGAAAACTGCGCGTGTCCCGGTTGCGGGAGCTGTTGCGGGATGTACACGGCAAACAGCATAAATTGCCTTAGCGAAGCGCTCGGAATGGCTTTGCCCGGTAACGGGACTGTTCCCGCCGTGAAATCGGAGCGTATTCGTCTTGCGAAAAAGGCAGGCGAAACAATTATGAAGCTCGTTGAAAACGATATTCACCCCCGCATGATTCTTAAAAAAGAGGCTTTTAAAAACGCGCTCGCCGTCGACATGGCAATAGGCGCTTCCACCAACACGGTGCTTCACCTATTTGCAATAGCGGCGGAATGCAATATAACTCTCACGCTCGACCTATTGCAGGAAATTTCAGACCGCACGTCCAACCTTTGCAAACTCAGTCCCGCGACCGAACGCGATATGGCTGAACTCGGCGCGAGCGGCGGCATTATGGCGGTTATGAACGAACTTTCATCCGTGAAAGACAAGAAAGGAAACAGCATAATCGCGGGCGACGCTCTCACCGTAACGGGAAAATCGATTTCCCATTCCTATTCGAACGCCCGCATAACGGGCAACGCCATTCGCCCCGTGTCCGACCCCATTTCTCCTTGCGGCGGAATAGCGGTGCTCAAAGGCAACATAGCCGACGACGGAGCCGTGGTCAAGCGTAGCGCGGTGTCGGAAAAAATGCTCGTGTTCACAGGAAAAGCAAAATGTTTCGACAGCGAAGAAGATTGCGTGCGCGCGATTATGGGCGGCAAAATTCAAAAAGGCGACGTAATCGTCATTCGTTACGAAGGACCTAAGGGCGGACCGGGCATGAGAGAAATGCTCTCTCCCACTTCGGCGCTTTGCGGCATGGGGCTCGACGAAGACGTGGCGCTTATCACCGACGGAAGATTTTCGGGAGCCACGCGCGGCGCGGCAATAGGGCACGTGTGCCCCGAAGCGGCGGCGGGCGGCAAAATAGCTCTCGTTAAAGACGGCGACAAAATAAGCATAAACATACCCGAAGGAAAACTCAACCTCGAAATAAACGCCAAAGAAATGACGGCAAGGCTAAAAAAATACCGTCCGAAAGACGACGAGCCGAGCGGTTGGCTTTTAAGATACAAATATCTTGTTACGAGCGCGGCACAAGGCGCTGTGTTAAAGAAGAAATTTTAATTTTCCACGTCGTGCACGTTAAAAACGTAAAGGAATGCAAATTATGGGCATGACGCTTTCGCAAAAAATACTCGCCGACAAAGCGGGACTGCGTGAAGTTACCGCAGGGCAACTCATAACAGCCAAGCTCGACCTTGTGCTCGGCAACGACATCACGTCGCCCGTTGCAATAGGAGAACTCGAAAAGGCGGGAAAAAGCGGCGTTTTCGACAAAGACAAAGTGGCTCTCGTTATGGACCACTTTGTTCCGAATAAAGACATTAAGTCGGCGCAACAGTGCAAAAAGTGCCGCGATTTTGCGTGCAAAGAAAACATAACCCACTTTTACGACGTGGGGCAAATGGGCATAGAGCACGCTCTTTTGCCCGAAAAAGGACTCATCGCGGCGGGCGACCTCGTGATAGGCGCCGACTCGCACACTTGCACCTACGGTGCGCTCGGAGCGTTTGCCACAGGAGTGGGCTCCACCGATATGGCTTACGGAATGGCTACGGGCACCGCATGGTTCAAAGTTCCGCAAGCGATTAAAGTTGCTCTAAAAGGCAAAAAAGCCGAGCATATTTGCGGCAAAGACGTAGTGCTTCATTTAATAGGCAAAATCGGCGTGAGCGGCGCGCTTTATAAGTCGCTCGAATTTACGGGCGACGGTTGCAAAAACTTAAATATAGACGACCGTTTCACTGTTTGTAATATGGCGATAGAAGCGGGTGCGAAAAACGGAATTTTCGAAGCGGACGACACAACCGCCGAATACTTGAAAGGCAGAACGACGCGCGCGGGAAAAGTTTACAAAGCCGACTTCGACGCCGACTACGAGAGCACGATAAATATCGACCTTGCCTCTTTAAAGCCTACGGTGGCATTCCCCCACTTGCCAGAAAACACACGAACGATAGACGAAGTAGGAAATGTTAAAATAGACCAAGTGGTAATAGGTTCTTGCACCAACGGGCATATATCCGATTTGCGCGCGGCTGCCGAAGTTTTGCGCGGAAAAAAAGTTGCGCGCGGAGTTCGCGCAATAATAATTCCCGCCACCAACGAGATTTATTTGCAAGCGGTGAAAGAAGGACTTATAGAAATATTCATAAACGCGGGAGCGGTCGTTTCCACGCCTACGTGCGGACCTTGTTTGGGCGGATATATGGGCATTCTCGCAGAAGGCGAAAGATGCGTCGCCACCACCAACCGCAACTTTGTGGGGCGCATGGGACACATATCGAGCGAAATATACCTCGCGTCGCCATATGTTGCTGCGTCGAGCGCGGTGCTCGGAAAACTCGGCGCAATTTAATTTAAATTTTATTAGGAGGTTTCTCGCAATAATGACGGGCAAAACGCATAAATACGGCGACAACGTAGACACCGACGTTATAATCCCCGCAAGATATTTAAATTCATCGGACGGGCGCGAACTCGCCTTACACTGCATGGAAGACATAGACGTCGACTTTTCAAGCAAAGTAAAAAACGGCGATATTATGGTTGCGGGCGAAAACTTCGGATGCGGCTCGTCGCGCGAGCACGCCCCGCTTTCCATTAAAGAATCGGGAATATCGTGCGTTATAGCGAAAAGTTTTGCGCGTATATTTTTCAGAAACGCCATAAACATAGGGCTTCCCATTTTGGAGTGCCCGCAAGCGGCACAAGACGCCGAAAGCGGCGACGAAATAAGCGTGAACCTCGAAAAAGGAAAAATATTTAATAAGCGACTGAATAAAGAATATTCGGTGCCGCCCTACCCCGTCGAAATACGCGCCATAATAAAGCGCGGCGGACTTTTAAAATAATCGAAAGAAAATAAAAAATCACATAAAAACAAAAGGAGGGAACTCAATTATGAATTGTAAAATCGCTGTAATTCGCGGCGACGGAATAGGACCCGAAATCGTCGACGCAACAATAGGATGCCTCGAAGCTGTGGCGCACCGTTTCGGACACACCTTTAAATATTCATTTCCGCTCATGGGCGGAGCGGCAATCGACAGCACCGGCGTGCCGCTTCCGCAAGAAACAATCGACGATTGCTTAAAGTCGGACGCCGTGCTTTTGGGAGCTGTGGGCGGCCCTAAGTGGGATAATCTTGCCACTCACTTGCGCCCCGAAAAAGGATTGCTCAACTTGAGAAGCGCGCTCGGACTCTACGCCAACGTTCGTCCTGCGGTGCTATACGAGCAACTTAGAGGCGACTCCCCTCTCAAACCCGCCATTACCAAAAAGGGAATAAACCTCGTGGTGGTGCGCGAACTTACGGGCGGCATATACTTCGGACCGCGCGGCTACCGTGCGGGCAAATACGGGCAAGAGGCGTATGACACCGAAGCATATTCCAAAAAGGAAATCGAACGCATTGCCAAAGTGGCTTTCGACGTCGCAATGGGAAGAAGCAAGCGCGTAACGAGTATAGACAAAGCCAACGTGCTCGAATCGAGTCAGCTTTGGCGCTCGACCGTTACCAAAGTTGCGGAGCAATACCCCGAAATTCAACTAAGCCACATGCTTGTGGATAATTGCGCGATGCAACTCGTGAAAGACCCGTCGCAGTTCGACGTGCTCCTTTGCCCCAACATGTTCGGCGACATTCTTTCGGACGAAGCGGCAATGATTACAGGCTCTATCGGACTTTTGCCGAGCAGCAGTTTGGGCGCGTCCAAGCTCGGACTTTACGAACCCATTCACGGCTCCGCCCCCGACATTGCGGGCACCGACACGGCTAACCCCATTGCAACAATCCTCGCCGCCGCAATGATGCTCTCAACTTCGCTCGAACTTCCCAAAGAAACGGCAGCGCTCGAAAAAGCGATAAACACTATACTGAGCAAAGGCTACCGCACCCCCGACATTTATTCTACGGGAAACAAAAAGGTGTCTTGCTCGAAAATGGGCGAATTGATTGCGCTCGAAGTTTTAAACGGAAAATAAAAAGGAGATAAATCATGTTTGAAAAAGTTACCGAAATGCTCGCAAAATATCTTAAAGTCGACAAAAGCGCTATAACGCGCGACACAGATATTCGAGCCGACCTAAACGCCGATTCGCTCGTTATAGTGGAAATGCTTTTCACTCTCGAAGAAGAAACGGGCATAACCATTCCCGACGAAAAAGTGGAAGAGCTCACCCGCGTGGGCGCGCTTTGCGACTTTATAGAAAGCGAAATGAAAAAATAATATTACCTTCACACATTTGAAAAGCCCCGAAAAAAATTCGGGGCTTTTCTTTTTAAGCATTTTCTCAACGGTTTTCCGGACGAACTATCGTTCTACGCTCAAACCGTCTTTTTAATGCCCATGTCAATTTATGCGTAAATCAAAAACACGAATACTCCGTCGGGATAGCGCATGTAAGGATACATTCCGCTCTCGGGCTTAAACGCAAAGTCTGCGTCCGAAACTTTTTTATACGCTTCCGCTATATAAGAAGAGTATGCGTCGGGGCGCGAAAGATTGCTCTTGTCGTATTCGGGAAAATCGAGTTTTAATTCCACCTTGCCTATTTTGCGTTTGCTCGCTTTTATTTTCGAAAACACATCTAAAAGTTCGTCGCTACTCGTAAGTTTCATTTTGTACGAACCTATTCCGAGCGGAGTTTCGGAATAAAAGTCGTATGAACTCGGACACTCATAGTTCACCGCGTCGAGCCCGCTTTCGGTGTGCCGCCCTGTAAGAGGGGCGAGGATAGCCTCGTCCGACACGAGAAAATAGCCGTGATTCAAAATGTCTTCCCTATTCTTGTTGTCGGTGTACACATGCCACGAATCCATTGTGCAGTCAACGTTATACCACTGTCCGTCAAGCAAAACCTTGTTCCAAGCGTGATTCACCACGTTGCCGTCCGACGAGTATAGTCCCGTTATGCGTATGCAACGAATTTGTTCTATTCCGCACATGAGCAAAAACGCTTTCGAAAAACCGTCGCACACCGCCTTGCGTTCCAAAAAAACTCCGTCGGGACGAAAAGAGGGATTGCTCTCTTTTGCCGAATTTGCATCTTCAAGCAATTCGAAATCGTATTCGGTGTGATACGCCAAATAATCGTGCATGGCGTGCAAACGTTCGAACGCCGAAAAATCGTTTTTGATATAGCGATTGAGAACGGCAATCGCCGCATTATAAGTTTTTTCTATTTCGGGAAACACGCCATTGCCGAAATCGGGACGGTAGCCGTCATACAACATTTCGTTCAATTCGTCGAATTGCGCGTTCACGCTGTTTGTCGTAAAACTCTTGCTTTCTCGCAATGCGTTTACTCGGCGCACGGGTGCGCTGTCAGCTTCGCTTTCGCCTATTAAATGCGGCAAAAGAGCGTCGCTCGGTTTTTTATTGAACATAGAACAACCGAATGACGAAAAAATCGCCGAAACCGCCAAAACGGCAATAAAAGCAAACTTAAAAATTTTTTTGAAAAAATTCATAAAATTCTCCGAAAAAATCAATATTTCAAACGCTTATAATCGTACTTAACAGTTACGCTTTGCCCGTCTCTGTCGAGAACTATTTTAAGAGTCTCGCCGCTCTCCGACGCGTCGTGAACAAACTTTAAACATTCGTCGAACAACGCGCTAAACGGCGTTGACTCCGAGACTTCGAGCGAGCCTATTTTCTTCACTATATCGCCGCTCATTATTTCTCCGCCGCTCATATCGACCGACGCGGGCAACACGTCGGTAACCGTTAAGCCCGCGGCGGTAAAGCGAGCCCGAAAACACAACCCGTCGAAATTTACGGCGTCTTCTATATCGGTGTCGCCTCGCACCGAAATTATATTCGTCTGAGAGCCGCTTCGTTCGTTCAGTATTCTGCGCGCCAACTTATCGGCGAGCGAAAACGGCACGCAATAGCTCATTCCCTCAACGGGTCGGTCTTTATCGCCGTCGAGAACGTATTGCGTGCGATATGTGTTTATTCCTATTATTTGTCCGTCGAGCGTAAAAAGTCCTCCGCCCGACATTCCCGCGTTTATGGGGCACGTTACGGCAAACACAGGCACTCGCTTATCGCCCGCCGCGCCTTCGTTTTGAGTTTTTAGCATTCTGCTTGTGCGCGACACAATGCCGTCGAAAGCGGCGAGCCCGTAGGCAAGGCTGTTCCCTACTGCAAGCACGGGCGTGCCTTCGGTGTAGTTCGCGCCTTGCGTTGCCGCTTTGCCGTGCGTTCCGTCAACCTCTATTAGCGCAATGTCGTGATACGAATCGTAGCCGAGAAGCTTGCCCTCATGCTTTTCGCCGTATTCGGTAAAGCGCACAAAAGGAGCGCCGTCCGAACCCGTAACGTGATAATTCGATATAACGTAGGTTTTATCGCCATCAGTTCTGTATATCACGCCGCTTCCTTTCGCGTTGCTCTTAGTGCCGCTGCCGTACACTTCCGCCACTTGCGAGCGCACTGCCGCAAAAGCGGTTTCATAGTTCTGCTCCGCAGTCTCGCGCCGCCCCACCGACAGCAAAATCACCGCCGTGAGCGCGAGCAACACCATTACGCCGAGCAACGCGACAATAACTATATTAGCAGCCGTATTAGCAACCGTAAAACCGCCTTTTTGTTTGCGTTCGGATTGAACGGTTTCGGGTTCTTGCGAAGACTGTAAATTCTCCATTTATATTTCAAACTCCTTTACACTCTAATTATCTTGCCGCCGTAATACGACGCAAGTCCGCCGTCTACGTTTGCCCAATCTATCGGCTTCATGCCGTGCTCGATTAAAAATTCGTTTGCTTGCGAAAAGTGCTTGCAACCGAAAAAGCCTCTGCTCGCCGAAAGCGGACTCGGGTGCGGCGACATTAGAATCTTATGACGAGCGGCAATCAAGCTCTTTTTAGAGCCCGCGCCCGCGCCCCAAAGAATGAAAACCATAGGTTTTTCGCGCGCGCTCAAAGCGACTGTCACCGCGTCGGTAAACCGTTGCCAACCGAGCGCAGAATGCGATTGAGGAGTCGCCTTTCGAACGGTTAGGGTGGCGTTAAGAAGCAGCACGCCTTGCTCTTCCCACCCGAGAAGAGTTCCCGTTGCAGGCATCTTCACTCCTATATCCGATTCGATTTCTTTATAAATATTGATTAACGACGGCGGAAGAGGTATCCCCTTGTTCACCGCAAACGCTATTCCGTTCGCTTGCCCGTCGCCGTGATACGGGTCTTGCCCGAGTATAACAACTTTAACGTCGTTATAGTCAATCATAGAAAGGGCTCTGAAAATTTGCTCGTAGGGCGGAAAAACGGTTTGCGTTTTATATTCCTCGTCAACCTTTTCGCTAAGCGCCGAAAAATAAGGAGCACTAAATTCTTTTTTTAATATTTCGTCCCAAGAATTGCCTATATTATTCATAATGTTGCTCTGCCTTTGTGTTTCTTTAACGCATGATTTCGTTATTTGCAACTTTATTGTATCATAAAGGCAAAAAAAAATCAAGCGGCGAACAAACGTAAAAAAATAACGAACGCCCCAAAGGGGTTCGCGTTTGAGACTCCGTTTTCTATGTAGTACCCGCCTTTCCGCCGGCAAAAGGGCAACCCGCGCGAAAAGGCTTTTGTCTTTGGTACACTTCTAATATGGCTGTGTTTTGCGCTAAATATGCGCCGCTTTTAAAATTTTAAATCACGATACAAAATTCACCGCTTTGAGCATGATGTCGAGAAGGGTGCTGTCTTTAAGCGAGTAAAACGACACTTTGCCTTGCCTGCGCACCTTAACCGCCCCGATTGTCTTTAAGTTGCGTAGTTGATGCGACACGGTAGTTTGATTTATTTTAAGACTAAGGCTCAAATCGGTGACGCACATTTCCGTTATGCTCAGCGCCGAAATCAATTTCAGACGGGTGCCGTCGCCAAGCGCCGAAAAAAAGTCGGACATTGCCGCGAGAGCGTCTTCGGTAGGCACGTAACTGCGCACCAAATCGAGAGTTTTATTGTCTATCAGCAATCTTTCGGAATCGAACATACTTGCGTCCTCCCATGAATATATTTTAATATAAACATATATTGCCGCGCAAGTATAAAGCTCGTGCTTTTTATGTAATTATTACGCGAAGAACGGAGAAATAACATGAATCAAGACGACATCTACAATCTTCTGCTTATTTTGCTTTTAATGAGCAACGAACGAGGCGGAAACGACAACCCGTGCAATTCCAATTCGACGCGCGGTTCAATAAACGAGCTCATAATAGCTTCAATGCTATTAAACAGTTGCAACACGCGCGACGGCTGCCCCGACGCGTTGAGCGACGGTTGCGGACGAATTCGCAGAGGCGACAACACCACGTTCTAAAACAACAACCCGCCGCACTTTTTATAATGCGGCGGGCTGTAAATTTAATACATTTACAACAAATCAGACATTAACGACATAAAAAGAATCACATTTTTTCGGGCGCGTTTATAAGTAATAACGACAGCCCGTTTTTGAGCGTGGATTTTACGCAAGCGGTTAAAAGCAATCTTGCGGCAGTCGCTTTTTTGTCGTCGGAAATTACTCGGTGGTCTATATAAAATCTGTTAAAACTTTGCGCAAGGTCAAGCAAATAACGCGCAATCAAACACGGCTCGTATTTTTCGGCGGCGTCAAGCACTACGTCGTCGTATCTATTCAATAGAGTTATAACGTCGGCGCTTTCATCGTCGGAAAGCACGTTCCAATCCATATTGCCGAGTTCGCCGCATTTATAGTTGCCCTTAGAAAGTATTGACGCACAACGCGCGTGAGTATACTGCAAATACGGCGCCGTTTCCCCCTCGAACGACAGCGCTTTGTCATAGGAAAACACCATGTCTTTAATGCGCGAAGTGGAAAGAGCCGAAAACACTATTGCGCCTACGCCCACCATTTCGGCAACGGCAGCTTTATCTTCGAGTTCGGGATTCTTTTCGCGTATTATTTTCTCCGCTTTTTCAACCGCCGTAGAAAGCACGTCGCGCAGTAGCA
This sequence comes from uncultured Clostridia bacterium, assembly GCA_947089425.1. Classification (GTDB taxonomy): domain Bacteria; phylum Bacillota; class Clostridia; order Christensenellales; family Pumilibacteraceae; genus Pumilibacter. The sequence continues at coordinate 12,662 of CAMUKG010000009.1, read as the reverse complement.
CAACCTTTCCTTTACGGGTGGAAAGCGCCTCGCCGCCCTCCAAGCTCACCATTCCGAACGGAACGTGAATGCAGTCCGCCGCCCACGATTTTCCCATTTTTTCAAGCACCTTAAACACTTGCTTAAAATGCAAATTCTGTTGGTATGCTACAACGTAAAGACACTTGTAAAAGTCGTAGGTGTCGTGCCGATATTGCGCGGCGGCAAGGTCGCGCGTGGCGTAAAGAGTAGCTCCGTCCTTTTTAAGTATCAGGCAAGGCGGCATGTCGAAATCCGACAAATCGACGACTTTTGCACCGTCGCTCTCGATTAGCAATCCTTTATCTTCGAGCTCCGCTATAACGGGTTGCATCTTGTCGTTATAAAAACTTTCGCCCGCATAAGAATCGAAAGTTATGCCGAGTCTGTCGTAAATTTTTTGCACTTCTTTAAGGGTGAGCTCTTTAAACCGCTCGAAAATTCGCACCGTTTCTTCGTCGCCGTCTTCGATTAGCTTAAAATAGCGCCTACCCTCTTCTTCGAGCGCGGGCTCACTGTCCGCTTCGGAATGGAATTTAACGTACAACTCCATAAGAGCGGTAACGCCCCGTTTTTCTATGTCGGCGTCGTTGCCCCAACGCTTATATGCAGACACAAGCTTTCCGAACTGAGTTCCCCAATCGCCGAGATGATTTATTCCAACCGCTTTATACCCCAAATAGTTGAAAATGCGATAAAGCGAACCGCCGAGCGCAGTGGTGAGCAAGTGCCCTATATGAAAAGGCTTGGCTATGTTCACCGACGAATAGTCGATACACACCGTTTTGCCGTTGCTCGGTTTATTTGCGAATACGTCGCCTTTTTCGGCTACCGCGCGCAAACCGTTCTCGGCCAAAACCGCGCGATTGAGTTTAAAATTCAGATACCCCGCCACCGACTCCGCGCTTTGAATTTCGGGCGGCAAAACAAGCTCGGATTTGAGCTTATCGGCGATGGCGACGGGCGACATGCGCAAACTTTTGGAGAACTTGAAACACGGTAAACAAAATTCGCCGTTCTCTCTGCGAGGCGGCACCGATATACTCGCGTATATTTCTTCTTTACTCACGCCGTCTATTTTAACCAAATCGGCAATGATTTTTTTATAGTCCATAGTTTAATTCGGTCTCGTTCGACCGCTCCTTTGCGGCAAAGCCGCCTATTCAAACGTTAAAACGAAAAAGCACAACGTCGCCGTCGCGCATCACGTATTCTTTGCCCTCGCTACGCACTTTGCCCTTTTCTTTGGCTTGGTTAAATCCTCCGAACGCCACAAGGTCGTCGTAGCTAACTATTTCGGCACGAATGAAACCCTTTTCGAAATCGGAATGGATTTTCCCCGCCGCCTGAGGCGCTTTGGTTCCGTTTTCGATTGTCCAGGCGCGAACCTCTTTTTCGCCCGCCGTAAGGTAGCTTATAAGTCCCAAAAGCGAATATCCCGCCTTAATAACGCGGTCGAGCCCCGACTCTTCGAGCCCCAAATCGCGCGAGAGTTCTTCGCGGTCGGCGTCGTCGAGAGTGCTCAAATCTTCTTCCGCTTTCGCGCATATTTCAACCGTTTCGGCGCCCTCGCTCTTTGAAAACTCGCGCACTTTGTCAACATAGGCGTTGCTTTTTCCTATGTCAGCCTCGCTTATGTTGGCACAGTAAATCACGGGCTTTGTTGTGAGCAAGAAAAATTCGCGCAACAGTTCTTTTTCTTCGTCGGTGTATGAAAGAGTGCGAGCCGTCTTGCCCTGTTCGAGCGCCGCCTTTATTTTTTTGAGGAGAGCCGCTTCGTCGGCATATTTCTTTTCGCCGCACTTCACGTATTTTTCCGCTTTGTCGAGACGCTTTTGCACAGTTTCGAGGTCGCTGAGCACAAGTTCGAGGTTAATCGTCTCTATGTCGCGCAACGGGTCAACGCTTCCGTCAACGTGAATAACGTTGCTCCCGCCGAAACAGCGCACTACGTGAACAATCGCGTCAACCTCGCGAATATGCGAAAGGAATTTGTTTCCGAGTCCCTCGCCCTTAGACGCGCCCTTTACAAGCCCCGCTATGTCCACAAATTCGAGAACTGCGGGAGTCACCTTTTTCGTGCTATACATTTTAGCCAACACGTCGAGGCGCGAGTCGGGCACGGGTACCACGCCCACGTTGGGTTCTATCGTGCAAAACGGATAGTTAGCGCATTCCGCGCCCGCTTTGGTAATCGCGTTAAAAAGCGTGCTCTTGCCTACGTTGGGTAAACCTACCACTCCTAATTTCATTGTTCGTTTCCTTAGGTGTTTTTTTAACCTATTTATTATATCATTGAAAGGCTACAAAAGCAACAAAAAAGCCCGCACAAAACGCAAATTGTGCGAGCTATGAGTATGGCATTCAAAGCGGATTTCACCGCCTGACGACGCAAAACGTTATTTTTCCTGCAAATAGTTATTTTCAGTTACCCACGAGGCTATGATTTTTTTAAGCTCGCGGTTGTATTGCTCGTTAAGAACGTAATATTCGTCCCACTTCGCGCTTACCACGCTTTGATATTTGTCGAGCTTCGCTTTTAGTTCGAACATGTGCGAAAATCTTTCGTCGAGCGCCTTTTTAAGTTCTTCGTAGCGAGTGTCGGCGTTCGTTTCTCCCTCCACAATATAGTTGCCGTCCGCTTTCTCCGCACGGTGAGGCATAATCTTAACGATTACCGAATCCCCGTCGGCAAGAGGGGGCTTTTCAATGTGTTTGGGCGCCGCAACAGGTACCAAAGAAACCAACGACAACGCGGCGGAAGCAAGTAATTTAACCATAAAAAATACCGTCCTTTTTATTTTGTTAGGCTTAGTATTTTTCCCTTTGGTAAATTTTATACATTTTTTTAAAAACTATTTTTCGGACTCGCAAAGCTTGAACGAAACTCTGTCGCCCGTCACTTTTTCCACCTCAATATTCACCGAGTCGCCGAGCTTAAACGTGCTTGACGGACTGTCGAGACGGAACAGGTCGGCATTGAAAACATAGCCGCCGCCCGGCAAATTCTCGGTACGGACGAGCCCCTCGACAGTATTGTCGAGTTCCACGAATATTCCCCACTCGGTGACGCCCGATATAATTCCCGAATACTTTTCGCCGATTTTGTCGCGCATGTATTCCGCTTTTTTGAGGTCGTCAACCTTTCGCTCGGCGGCTTCGGCAAGTTTTTCGCGCTCCGAACTGTGCTTTGCCACATCGCCCACTGCGTCGGCGTATTTCTTAAAAGCCTTTTCTCCGTTATGCAAAAAATCTTTTATTATGCGATGAATCATTAAGTCGGGATAGCGGCGTATAGGCGAAGTGAAATGGCAATAGTAAGGCGCGGCAAGCCCGAAATGCCCTATGTTGTTCGGCTCGTAGGCGGCTTTACTCATGCTTCTAAGCGCCACGCGGTTCACCACTCCCGAAACGTTCGAATCGAGCGACGCGAGAAAACGGGCGAAATCGATGCTTTGCGGCGCATTCAAATTCCCTTTGAAAGTAAGCCCGAGCGCCGACACGAACGACACGAGAGTTTGCACTTTTTCGGCGGGAGGCGCGGCGTGAGCACGGAAAACAAACGGCGCCTTTTCGCGCACGAAATGTTCGGCAACGGTCTCGTTACACGCAAGCATAAACTCCTCTATTATTTTGTGCGACACAAGTTGCTTGCTCTTAACCACGTCGGTCGTGCGTCCGTTCTCGTCGAGCACTATTTTGCACTCGGGAATGTCGAACTCTATATTGCCTCGCTCGGTGCGGCGATTGCGAAGAAGTTCGGCGAGTAATTTCATTTCTTCGAGCATAGGCACGATAGGCGCGTAACGCTCGCGTAATTTTTTGTCTCCGTCCAAGATGGCGGCAACCTGCGAATACGTCATGCGCGCGCGGGAGCGAATAACTCCCTCGCGTATTTTGTGCTTAACTATATTGCCCAAATTGTCGAAATGCATTATAACCGACAGCGTAAGCCTATCCTCGCCTTCGTTGAGCGAGCAAATTCCGTTGCTCAATTTTTCGGGCAACATGGGAATAACTCTGTCGGGAAAATATACGCTCGTACCGCGAGCATACGCCTCTTTATCGAGCTTGGTGCCCCGCCGCACATATTCCGCCACGTCGGCGATATGCACGCCCAAACGGAATAATCCGTCTTTGGCGCGCGATAGAGTTACGGCGTCGTCGAAGTCTCGCGAGTCGTCGCCGTCGATTGTTATTATAAGTTCGTCGCGATAGTCTTTGCGCCCCGCGAGCATTTCTTCGCTCACGCTCTCGGGAATACGCCCGCTCTCTTCAATTACTCCGAGCGGAAAATTCTCGTGCAAATCGTGCGCGCGTATAATGCTCAAAACGTCAACTCCCGCTTCGTCGGGGAACCCGAGCACTTCGATAATTTCTCCGTCGGGGCGACGCATAGGAGGATACGACAGAATTTTAACCACCACTTTCTCGCCGTTCTTTGCGCCGCCGCTGTGCTCGTTTTTAACGAAAATATCCGTTCCGAGACGGCTGTTGTCGGCAACCACGTAGCCGAAATTACCATCGCGGCAATATGTGCCCACAACGCTCGTGTTAGCTCGCTCGGTAACTTCGAGCACTCGCGCTTCGCCCGCGCCTCTGCCGTGCCCCGTGCGCTCGGCAACAACTCTGTCGCCGCCGATAGCGGTGTTCATGTCGCGCGCGGGAATAAACAAATCTTCGCCGCCGTCGTCGCGTATTAAAAATCCGAAACCTTTGCTGCTTGCGTCTATTTTTCCCGTATACTTTTCGTGTTCGGTAAAGTTTTTCGCGCCGTAGCCCGTTGCGGCGCGCTTTTTCGATTTAACGTTCTTTTGCGAAGCGCGAGACTTATTCCCCGACTTTGCCGCTCCGCCGTTTTTATTTTTTCTTTTTTCTTTACTCATTTTATTTTTTTGCCTCTTGTTTTCATTTTATAGGAAATTCTGTACTTTCAACATGTTGCCGCCGTTCTGTGTAAAAAAACAAAAGAGCGGGAAAAATCGCCCGCTCTCGTTATTCAACCGAATTTTCAAACCTCTTTTTACGCCACCGGATAAACTACTACGGTAACGAAGAAAAGAATGGATATAACGAAAAGACATATCGCCAGCACAATGGTGAGACGCTTCATAATCCCTTCGAGCGAACGTCCTTTATTTTTAGAATAGAAAGTGTCGGATACTTGCCCCGAAATAGCGCCCATTCCTTCGCCCGACGACGGTTGAAAGAGCACCACCACAATCATAGCCAAAGCAAGAACCACCATTGCTATTAAAAGCACCAAGCGAATCGTGGGAAAAGAATTACTTACCCAACGGGGCACCGAAAACAAAAAATTCTTCATGTCGTGAACCGACCTCCAAACTTATACCTAAAACGGCAAACGCACAAAAAAACGCCGTTATTAAACCGTTACCGAAATATTATATCACATTATTATGTAATAAAGCAAGCGTTTAAACGAGATTTTATTCAAGGAAGCAAATTTGCTTGCAAAGGCAAATTTGCGACGCCGACAAAAGGTTTGTCCCGTAGCACGACTGCGGGACAGCGCGCGGAACGCGCGAGTACAAAGCTTGCCCTGTCGTTAATACCTTTTATTTTTCCTCTTTATAGCGTTTGGGAAGTATTATCTTCGTGCCCGCACCGTCGAAGTCGTAGCGGTCGAATTCGAGCACGTCGCCGTCGTGTTCCACAACGGTTTCGTCGTCGAACAGACGCAAAAAGTTTTCCACCTTGTCTATATCGAGTTCGGTGCGGCGGGTTTTGAAATGCATGGGAATAACCACGTCGGGCATTATGTGGTCAACGTATTCTTTCGCTTGCTCCGCGTCAATCGTGTAGTTGCCGCCTACGGGAATGAGCAAAATATTCACGGGGTTAAGCTGTTCTATTAGCTCGGGGGTGCATGGCTCGCCTATGTCGCCCAAATGACACACCGCAACGCCGTCGAGTCTGAATTGATAAATAATGTTTTTGCCGCGCAATGCGCCCTCTTCGGGGTCGTGGCTGGCGAGCACGCCGTGAATAGCAATTCCGTTCACGTCGAACGAACCCGACTCGTTTATAATAACGGGGTTCCCTTGCACGCCTTTAAAATAGTTGTGGTCGTCATGCCCATGACTGCTTGTAACCGCGTCGCACGGAAGACACGCCATTTCATAACCCACCATAATCGGGTCGAAAGGGTCGGTTATTATGCTCGCGCCCGTACTTTCCGTCAGTCGGAAAGCGGAATGTCCAAGCCACTGAATTTTCATAGTTCCTCCGAATTTTTATAATACTCGGCATGTAATATTACCGTAGTAGCGTCTGAATTTTTGCCGCCGAGAGAATATTTTGCCGACAAATGCACTCTATGCTCGCCCGCTTTGAAACGCAGTTTCTCGGTAAAAAGCGGCAACGAAAAGCCCGCTGTTTCGAAAACGGTTTCGCGCCCCTCGCAAAAAAACGCTTTATAGCTATGCTCGCCGCTTCTGATTACCGTAACTACTCCCGCGCGGTATTCCACCGAAAGCGAATACGAATCGGCAACATAACTTATTCTAACCGAAGAATCTTTTAGCTCGACGAAACCGTCGGCAGTAAATTCTTCGCGCCCGTTTTGCAACGTGACGAAATCGATAGTTGCGGGAATCTTCATAAACGCCGTAGCCTTTAAAGTTATTACAACGCGAAAACGCATTGACGAGCAAAGCGTTTTCATATGTATTATACATTAAACTCTTTAAATAGTCAATTAAAACCCCTCAACTATAACGGCTTTTACATATTTTGTGCTTAGTTGCCACATGCTAAAAGCGGAGCATTATATACTCGAACCGGATTTTCGCGCATAAATGCTCCGCTTAATAAAACATAACATTCGAAAAGGAGACAGTCAAATGGAAGAAACGGGTATTATCCGCAGGTTGGACGCGCTCGGCAGAATAGTAATACCGCGCGAATTCAGAAAACTCAACAGAATAGAGGTGGGCGACCCTCTCGAAATGCGCGCGCTTTCGAGCGGCGAAATTCTTATTCGCAAAGTCGACCTCTCGGCTCAACTCAAAAGCGTGGGCGCGATTGCGCTTTCGGTACTCAACGAGCACACCGACAAACCGCTCGGCGTTTGTTCGTGCGAAGAGTGGCTCGAATTCTCGGGCTCGGGCAAACACGAACTTACGGGCGAAGAACTCTCGGAAGAGGCGAAGACTGCCGCAAGCGAACAAAAAAGCACCGTTCTCTCGTGTGCCGAAGCGGGCATAAAATTCCGCAGCAAGTTCGCCGCATTCTATCCCGTGTTCGGCGAAACGGGAGTTTTCGGCGCGCTCGTGCTCTTCACCGATGAAGAACCCGACCAAACGGAAAAGGCTTTAATGCAAACCGCCGCGCGCTTCACGGGCAAGAGTATGCAAAAATTTTAGTCGTTTGAATTGCATAAACTTTTAGCCGAGCCCTCTTTTTAAAACGCGCCTCGAAAGTTGAACAAAACTTTCGAGGCGCGTTCAATTTTATTTCCGATTTATGTTTGCTATTAAATCCACGTAGGCGTAGCGGTATTTTCAAACGCTTTTGTTCCGACGTTATTTTGGGCTCCCGAGTTGATTGTAATGGACGTCAACATAGAGCAATTTTGGAACGCACCGTAATTTATAACAGTTTCGTTTGTGATTTTAACCGTTCGCAAGGTAGAGGGAATGTAAAAATAATTATTAGCAAAAGTATCGTTCTTATAATATTGCCTAACCGACGTTCCGCCCTGATAAGAGGCCCCGCCGAAAATATAGCCGAAGTTTGCCTCTTGCGAATCGCTGTTCCCCTTTTTGCTTCCCACGAACGGCAAAGTAACGAAAATTTATCTATCGGCAACCGAAAATAGTTATTTTACTCCCACTCGATTGTTGCGGGGGGCTTGCTCGTTATGTCGTATACTATGCGGTTTATGTGCTTAACTTCGTTTACTATGCGCGTGGAAATTTTTTCGAGCACGTCGAACGGAATGCGAGCCCAGTCGGCGGTCATGCCATCTACGCTCGTAACGCCGCGCAAAGCAAGAGTGTAGTCGTAGGTCCTTTCGTCGCCCATAACGCCAACGCTGCGCGCGCCCGTTAGAACGGCGAAATATTGCCAAATGTCGCGGTCGAGTTTGGCTTTCGCAATTTCGTCGCGGAACACATAATCGGCGTCGCGCAAAATTGTGAGCTTGTCTTCGGTTATGTCGCCTATTATGCGAATGGCAAGACCGGGACCCGGAAACGGCTGACGCATAACTATGTTTTCGGGGAGTCCGAGCTCGAAGCCCACTTTGCGCACCTCGTCTTTAAATAAGTCGCGAAGCGGCTCGACGATTTCTTTAAAGTCCACCACGTCGGGAAGTCCGCCCACATTGTGGTGGCTCTTTATTGTCGCGCTTCCGCCGAGTCCCGATTCGATAACGTCGGGATATATCGTGCCTTGAACGAGGTAGTCCACTTTTCCTATTTTCTTAGCCTCTTCTTCGAACACGCGAATAAATTCCGCGCCTATTATTTTGCGCTTTTTCTCGGGCTCGGTTACGCCCTTTAAAAGCGAAAGGAACCGTTTGCTCGCGTCGGCGCGAATAAGGTTCATTCCCATTTCGTCCTTGAACACGCGCATAACTTCTTCCGATTCGTATTTTCTCAAAAGCCCGTGGTCAACGAAAATGCAAACGAGGTTGGGGCAAGCTTTGTGTATGAGCGTTGCGGCAACGGCGCTATCTACCCCGCCCGAAAGAGCGCAAAGAACTTTTTTGTCTCCTATGCGAGCTTTAAGGTCGGCAACTGCGGTTTTAACGAAGTCGGACATAACCCAGTCGCCTTTCGCTCCGCAAACCGAATACAAAAAGTTGCGCAAAATTTCGGTGCCGTATTTGGTGTGCATAACTTCGGGATGGAATTGCACGCCGTACATTTTTTTCTTTTCGTTTTCAAACGCAACTATTGAGCACGTTTTTGTGCTCGCCGTCGCTTTAAATCCGTCGGGAAGCTCCGCCACATAATCGGTGTGGCTCATCCAGCAGTCGCTCTCTTTGGGCACGCCCTCGAACAGCTTGCCGCCGTTATGAGCAAAAGCCTGTTTGCCGTATTCGCGAGGACCCGACGCCACTTTTCCTCCGAAATGAAGCGCCATTATTTGGTAACCGTAGCATATTCCGAGAACGGGTATTCCGAGTTCGAACACTTCGGGCGCAGGCTTTGGCGCCGATTCCGAATACGAGCTGTTCGGTCCGCCCGTGAAAATAATGCCTATGGGATTATAAGATTTAATTTTTTCTAACGAAATATTATACGGCAAAAGCTCGCAATACACGTTTTGTTCGCGCACCCTGCGCGCGATAAGCTGATTGTACTGCCCGCCGAAGTCAAGCACCAAAACAGTCTGCTTTTTCATTTGAATAACCTCTCGCTTAATTTTAGGCATATATTGTATGTCTATACCGTAAGAGTATATCATATCGGCGTTTTTTTGACAAATAAATTAGACCCCTTTCGCTTGACAATATTTGCGTTATAAGGTAAAATAACGCAAAATAAGGAGCACCGTAAATATGAATACAAAAAAATATAAACGCGGCTACTTTATGCCGCCCGCCGAGTCGCTCGAATGGACAAAACGCGAATATATAGAGCGTGCGCCCGCATGGTGCAGCGTGGATTTGCGCGACGGCAATCAAGCGCTCATAAACCCCATGAGTTTGGAAGAGAAAGTCGAGTTCTTCGGTCTTCTCGTGAAAGTGGGTTTTAAAGAAATAGAAATCGGCTTCCCCGCCGCGAGCGAAACGGAATATGCGTTTTGCCGCAAACTTATAGACGACGGACTCATTCCCGACGACGTGACCATTCAAGTGCTCACGCAAGCGCGCGAACACATAATCAAAAAAACGTTCGACGCAATCAAAGGCGCGAAAAAAGCGATTGTGCACTTATATAATTCCACGAGCGTGGCTCAACGCGAACAAGTGTTCAAAAAGAGTAAGCAAGAAATCAAAAAAATAGCGGTCGACGGAGCAATACTCTTGAAAAAGCTTGCCGACGAGACCGACGGCAACTTTTTGTTCGAGTATTCTCCCGAAAGTTTCACGGGCACCGAACCCGAATATGCTCTCGAAGTTTGCAACGCGGTTTTAGACGTGTTCCGCCCGTCGCCAAACAAAAAAGTTATAATCAATCTTCCCGTAACTGTGGAAATGAGTTTGCCGCACATTTACGCGAGCCAAGTGGAATACATGTCGAAAAATCTTCATTGCCGCGAAAACGTGGTGCTATCGCTTCACCCGCATAACGACAGAGGCACCGCCGTAGCCGACACCGAGCTCGGACTTTTGGCGGGCGGCGACAGAGTGGAGGGCACTCTTTTCGGCAACGGCGAGCGCACGGGAAACGTGGATATTATCACGCTCGGCATGAACATGGCAATGCACGGCGTAGAACCCGAACTCGACTTCTCCGCTCTCCCCGAACTTGTGGAAGCTTACGAGAGGCTGAGCGGAATGGCGGTTAATCCCCGCCAACCGTATTCGGGCGCTTTGGTGTTCACAGCGTTTTCGGGCTCGCACCAAGACGCAATCGCAAAAGGACTCGCATGTCGCGAGAAAGCGGGCGGCGGAGTGTGGAGCGTTCCCTATTTACCCATTGACCCCGTAGACGTGGGACGCAACTACGACGCCGACGTAATTCGCATAAACTCGCAAAGCGGCAAAGGCGGCATAGGCTACATTCTCGAACAGAAATACGGTTTCTCCCTTCCCGCCGCCATGCGCGAAAACGTGGGCTACAAAGTTAAAGACGCGTCCGACAAGCTTCACCGCGAACTTACGTGCGACGAAGTGCGCGACGTTTTTTTGCGCGAATACGCGAATATAGTCACTCCCGTAGAACTGCTTGATTTCACTTTCGGAAAAAACGAGGGCAAAGTGCAAATTTCTATGCGCGTAATGCGTCACGGCAACGCTATTTCGATTAGCGGTAATGGCAACGGACAGTTAGACGCCGCCGCAAACGCCCTTAAAGACGCTTTAAAGCTGAATTTTTCAATTACAACCTATTCCGAGCATGCCCTCGAAAGCGGCTCCGCGTCGCGCGCATGCGCCTATGTGGGCATATCGAATATAGGCGGCAAACCTTATTTCGGCGCGGGAATAGACACCGACATTATGTCGGCTTCCATAAAAGCTCTGATAAGCGCAATCAACATTCAAAGCGCAAGAAATCTTTAATTTTCAAGTAAATAAACGCATACAAAAACGCCGCCCGAATTTTTTATCGGGCGGCGTTTTTAACCTTATAAAAAGATTCTAAACATACCAAATCGCGCAAACAGATTAAATAAAAAGAATGCACCGCAAATTACAATAGAGGCAATAGAAACGATTATTATATATGGAGCAATTTTAGGGTCAAGAGCTTTATCTTTTTTATTTAAAACAAGTCCCGCAATAGACAACCCGAGCCCAGCAAGAACACCTAATTGCATCAATAAATTGAACAGCCAACCATAGCCTCCAAAATGCCAACTATTTTTGAAATAATCTAACACAGCACCCTTAAAAAAGTCTTGCAATAAAACCAACAAGAAGCCCGCGACACTGAACACAAAACCTTTCGCCACTTTGGGAGCTTTTTCGTCAGTATCGCCCACAGCAACGCCCAATTCGGCGGCAATAGCTAACGCTTCGCGCGTGTTGGTGTGGAGCACACTCCACTTTTTAACTTTAACGGTGAGCCAGAACGAATATATGCCGAACGTAACAAGAGTGAGCAACACCCAACAAATGCACTTTCCGAAAAACTGAATACCTTTGCCGTTGAAATCAAACTCTTTTCCGTCGATTACCTTGTTCCCTATAATATACCGCTGTTTGAAACAATGCGCCCAATATGCGCCGAACGAAAGCGTTATTACAGTCACCAAATTCGCAAGCAATCTTATACCGAGAAACGCCAAGCAACTGCCCGTAAACTTCGATTCGGGTTCGCTTCCGTTTTCGGTTGCACTTTCGGTTTCGTTTTCGTCTGTAAAATGCGTATGCTTTGTTTTCCAACCTTCGAGCCGCAATGCAACCGCTGCCGAGCGTTACAATGCTTAGAAGCCACCAAATTATATACTTGCCTATTAGTTCCGCGCCGTTGCCGTCAAACTTCAAGCGTTTGCCGTTTATGTAGGTATGACTTGCAACCCACCGCTCGCGCCAACACACCATAAACGGATACGCTATTCCGAGCGACAAAATAGTTGCAAGCCTCGCGGCAAGCGCCATAAAGAAATTTGCAAACGCCCCGCCCGTAAACGACGATCTCACGAATTGCACAGCTTTTGCCTTTTCGTTCGAACGTTCGGAATTTTGTTCCGCAAGTTCGAGCTCTCCACACTCTTCCATAAAAATGCCTCCTTTGTTTTGCGTTTTATTATGGGCTAAGTATAGCATCCCCCCCCCGAAGTCAAGCGGACAAAGCGAAAAAAATTTTCGAAATTTTTCTCTTTTGAGCAAAATAAAAAACGAACTCGCTTTATGCGCGAGTCCGTTTTCCTTATCGTTTAATTTCAGTTCGTAAGCTTATCGTTCTATATTAGTCCTTCTTTTATTTTCGCTTTACAACGGCATTATAAAACGAACTCGCTTTATGCGCGAGTCCGTTTTCCTTATCGTTTAATTTCAGTTC
>CAMUKG010000008.1 GCA_947089425.1 uncultured Clostridia bacterium | reverse complement strand
TGCCTAAATCTTTTTATTTGCGTTTTATTAAATTCCCTGTGGGAATTACGGTAAATTCCGAATCTTTTTATTTATATTTACTTAATTTGTTAGGTTTTTCAGCCCTGAGGCGGCTCATATAAAATCGCGCTTTTAAGAGAATCGTTACTTGTGCCCACTTGCACTCTCGCCCATAATTCTTCGGTGCCGATATAATGAACTTTTTCGAGAGCGTTACAGTTATTAAAAGCTTCGCTCTCTATTTCTATGCAAGTGGTGGGCAATGTAAATTCCGCAAGCGACGAACATCCGTAGAAAGCCGCGCCTCCGATATTCTCAATCTCGCCGAGTTCGAGAGTTTTAAGCGACGAGCAATTCATGAACGCTCTGTAACCTATTTTTCTCACTCCTACTTCGAACGTAACTTTTTCAAGCTCGACGCAATTTTCGAAAACGCTACTTCCCATATATCGAACCTTGCCCGGCAGGGTAACTTCCTCGATTGAACTTCCGTTAAAAAGTTCTTCCGCCAAACCTACCGTATCGGCGCGGAACGAAACCGTCTTGCCATTAAAATTCCTTTCTTTCGAAACCGCGCACTTCCCCAAATATATTATGCCGTTTTCCGCTTCGCCGATTTCGCCGCAACCGAAGAACGCGCTCCTATTCACTTTCAAAAGAGACGAAGCGTCGTCGATATTCGAAAGTTTTTCGCACAAATAAAACGCACTGTGCTCAACCGTCTCAACGTTTTGGAAGCCCGATACAGAAGCAAGGTTTTTGCACCAAGCGAAAGCATAATAGCCTATTTCGGTAACTTTGCCGCTCAAATTTACTTTCGTAAGTTTGTTATATTTTTCAAACGCGTATTGTTTTATCTTACTTAAGCCGTTAGGCACGGTAATTTCGGTTACAAGTTTTCCGTCTATATAAAGCTCGTTGTCTTCGTCAAGCGGATTTGCGTTCAAACCGAAATTTATATCAAGCCAATCCCCGATTGTTCCCGTATAGTTGATTTTAGGCACGGTGTAAGAAACGAACTTGTTCACCGTTTTAAGATTTTTACCGAACGTCAAGCTTTTTATACCGTCCACGCCCACAAATTGATAACTTATTTTGGTAGTCGAATCGGGCACGACTATATCGCCGCTAACTTCCTTACCGCCAACAAAAAGCGTATGCGTACCATACGGCGTTTGATTACCGAACTTAACGCCGCACCATTGCTCCATCGTTCCTTCGAAAATAAAGTCGCCGCGCCCGCCCACGCTCTCGAAAGCATAGTCTCCTATTTCGGTAATCGACGACGGCAAAACGACAGCCGTTATTCTATTTAAGCCTATATTATCAGTCGATTCTTTGAACGCCGAATACGCAATTCTTTCAACGGGCAATCCTTCGTGTTCGGCGGGTATTCTCAATGTGTCGGTATTGCATTCGCCGTCCATTCCCGTAACTACATAAGCCGTTTTTTGAGCGTTAAGCTCGTATTTCAAATTTGGCGTAACTCCCGCCGTTGTTCCGCCGCAAACCGAGCAAGAACCGTCTTTTCCGAGAGTGTCATGCAAGCCCAAGTCTACATAAAGATAATCGCGGGCGCACGTTGCGTAGCGACGATGCGCAACGCCGTTATGGCTGAATTCTTCGGAATAGGGATGATTTTCGGTAGCGGGTATTGTAAAGTTCTCTTCGCTCGACGGCATTTTCGCATCCGCGTCGGCAAACGTTTCATAACAGTAAGTGCAAACATAATACTCTGTGTGACCCGGAAAATCGCAAGTAGCCTCTTCGGCGCTCATTTTTTCAAGCGGGAAAGTATGTTTCAAAAATTTCGCGTATAACGTCACGTCCTTAGTCGGCGTATAACTTTGGGTATATTTTGTTCCCGAAAAATCGGCAAATTCATACCAACCGTCGAACGTGTAATCTTCGCCGTCGCGGCGAAGCTCGTAAAGAGCGATAGGGTCACCCTTGTAACATTCGTAATAAGGTTCTAATTGTTGCTCGCAATTCGTTACAAACGTAACCGTACAAAAGCGTTCGTCAACAATGTCTTTGTCGCCGTTTCCGCCTCTTTCGCCGAACAAATCGCAAGCGGTGAGCGACAATGCGCAAACGAGCGCGGCAATAATCGCAAAAAATTTTTTCATAATTTTTCTTTATGCCTCCCGATATTATATATTTATATTCTTATAACAATAATAATATCATAAAGTTACCCCCCCCCGTCAAGTGTTTTCAGCCCACAGTATTGCCTTTTTTCATTTTGACGCTTTGGAAAAAAATTCCGTTTTTATTTTTACGCATTTGTTTTTGCCGTCGCTTTGCTCGAACACAAGCAAAAAGTCTTCTCTGTGAGAAGACTTTTTTACGCGCTTATTTGTTTTTAAGATTTTTCAGTTCCTCGTTCAGTTTACGCAAATTTTCGCGTTCGGCATCGATTAAAGCCGTGAAAACTCTGAAATATTCCGAGTCGGTAGCATTAGGCTTTGTATTGTTTATCACAGCCGCCAAAAGCGCCGATTGCGAGCGAGCGCGTTTTTGCTCCAAAGCCTCTATTTCTCTTTCGCTGTTTGCAATCGCTCTTTTTAAATTGCCTTTTTTAGACATTATCATTTCTCCTCATCGCTTATTCGTTAACGCTTGCCGCCGCTTCGCTCTCGGGCTGTGCGGGAGCTTTTTTCCGTTTGGCGGAAGTTTTCTCGCCTTTTGCGGCTTCACTCGAGGATTCTCGGGGCGTTCCTTGCGCGGGCTGTTCGGACTGAACTTGCTCTCCGTTTGCAGCCGCAACGGCAGCCGCCGCTTCGGCTATTTCTTCGTCGGAAACGGTATATTCCTCGTCGGGCACGTCCGCTCTGTCTACCTCGCGAATTTCGAACGTTCGCGTTGTGGAGCTCACCACGCGCTTCACAAGCCCTTTGCGAATAAGCGACATAGTTCCCTCGTAAGGCATAAAATAGTCTTTCTCCACAAAGTCGGGCTGTTTCGTAACCGAAAGCTCTTTCATAATTCCCGCAATCATTTCAACCGCATATTTCGCGCGGCGCGAACTCTTTATGCGATACATTGTGGGAGTGTCGGCAGAACTCGAAACGTTCGAAACGTCTTCAACGGCAAACTTGGTTCCCGCATAGCCGCTCGGCTCCACAGCAAGCAACAGGCAAAGCGTTTTTCCTCTCACCACAAAACGAGCTACTTTCATTCTGCCCATCTGAAAACTTTCACGGCGCCAACTTATGCGCGAACGCACCTTTTTATACGACAACAGCTCGTTTTTGACGGTCGTGTACCATTCTTTCGTTTCGTCTTTTAACTGAATGAGCTTTGCCTCGAAACTGCGGTCGTAACGCACTTTCTCTTGACCTTCGGTAACGAATACAGTGTCGTCTTCCGATTCCGCCGCAACATCGTCCTCTTCGGGCGCGAGTTCGGGCTCTTCCTCCGCTACGGGAGCGGGAGACGCGGGAACAGCGGACTCTCCTGCCGCAACTGCGGGCGTAAACGCAACTGTCGGTTCTTCTCGGGGCGGCGCCATTATAACCTTAACTACGGGCGCGCGTCTTCTCAGCGCAACGATAAACACAATTCCGAGCACAACGAGCAGTACCAAAAATACCACAAGCACGCCCATTAGCGCCCAAAGCAATGTGTTTCCTTTTACCGCGAACAATATGTTATGCATTTTCCTTATACCTCCTGATTGCAAAAACAATTACTACCACTGTAAGCACGCACAACACGCATGCAAGAGAAATATCGACGGCAAGCAAAGTAGTGTTAAATTGCGGCGTAATAGTGAACGTAAACTCGTTGTATAAATCTTCGTATCCTTCGAGTTTCACTGTTGCACACAAAATATAAGTGCCCTCTTTCGTCGGTTTTTCGTTAAGAATTACTCCGTTTAGCGTTTTATACACATAAACTACGTCGCCTTTCTGCGCTTTCCCCAAAGGGTCTTTGGGCGCTTCCGCCTCCGACCACTCCTCGATTACGGGAATATCTATCCATTCGTTCTTAGCGAGCGAAACTTTAAAACTGATACGAGCAACTCTATTGTCGCAATATTTCGCGGTAGCAGTTACCACCATCTCATATTCGCCGGGAGTCGAAGGGCGCTCCGGCACAAGTTCGCCGTCAATAGGTTCGCCGTCGGCAGTCTTAGTCTGCCTATATAATATTGTGAGCGTGCTGTCCGCTTCGTTCATAAAGTTGAACTGAGCAACGGGTTCGCTCGGCGCGCCGTTTAGTTGCCAGTCAACTATGTTGGGCGAAACCGTCCAAACTATGTTGCGCTTATTTATGGTAAATTCCAAAATTTCTTCGCGCGTGTCGTATTCTATAACAACGCCGTTTTCAGAGTTTATAGCCTTTACTTTCAAAACATAATCGCCGGGAAGTGTGGGATAACCCTTTGCGTTCATTTCGCTTTTCGGAACTTCCGCAAGTCCGCTTTCCGTAACATGATAGAACGTTTTTTCTACTTCTCCGCGATATATTTCAGCTTGGTCAATAGCGGGCGCCGTATTGTCGCCTGCCGTCCAATCGCTTATTTTCGGATAAACGACCCAATGGTTGTCGGGACGCTTTTCGCTCGACAGAAAGACTTCGATTACAACGGAATCGTTCAACCCCTCATACTTTCCTTCGATATCCGTCACCATACCGCGCAACAAATAATTGCCGCCTTCGAGTTCTTCTACTCCCGTTTTGATAAGTTCGCCCACCATATTTCCGTTTTGGTCGTAACGAACGGTAAGATACACGTGCTCTCCGCTCATATCCGTAATGGTAAGAGTTGCAACGCCGTAACGCGCGCGAGCGGTGGGAATATTATCGTTAGACCACAGATTTACCGCCCACATATCCACACGCGGGAAAGTGAGCCAGCGGTTGGCGGCGGGCGCTACTTTGAATGTGCCGCTTGCGGTTCTCGCGTTATAATTCGGAGTTGCCGCAACGTGCACTTCGAACGTATATTCTCCCGCAAGCAAATCTTTTATCGCGCCATTATCGATTATAACGCCGTTTTTGTCGGGCTCGAGCCCCGTAGCAACAGTTTTGCCGTTTCGCGATATATCGAACGTCACTTTGCCGCCCGACGACGCGCTACCCATAAAAAGATTTATATTCGCGTCGAATTCGTTCCAAGTCCACCCTTTTACCAACGGCAAAACTTGCCAATCGGTGTCGGCGCGGCTCACCACAAAACTTCCCTCGTCATAAATAAGCTTAGGGTAATTTCCTTGCGCCGAAGCGTCGACTTCGGCAACGAATTTATAAGTGCCCGCTTTGTCAAACTCCGTTACGGGAGTATTCGCAATCTCTGCACTTACCGCGTTACCGTCGCTGTCTTTCACATAATAATAAGTGTAGCGAACGTCGGAAAGCGTTCCGTATTTCACTCCTTGCAACTGCGGAAGATTGCGCGGCCGGGAATAAGTCCACCCCTGCACTACGGGCGCGCCGCCCAACCAATCGTTCGCATTCGGAGCGACGGTAAAAGTTTTTTGGGCTTCCGAAGAGCCGCCCCAATTATCGCTTTCGGGAATTTGCGCCGTAATCGTATAGTCGCCCGCATTAAGCGCTCGCAAAGCTGCTTTTAAATCTGCTTCGTTCAAAACGACTTTCACTCCGTCGCTCAAAGAATATTTGAGCGCAAAAGTAAACTCGGTTTCACCGTATTTATCGGTTACGGTTATATTCACCGAATCGCCTTTTTGAGGCACAGGCGCTTGCCATTTGGTCGTCCACGCCGCATCGGTAAGATTTAAATCCCACGTCCAACCGCCGATATTCAATTCCGTTTGCCACCCGTTTTCGCCGCGCGTTACCGAGAGTTCCACAACTCGCGTTTCAGTCTCCGAATAGTTGGTCGATTCCGCTATGTAGGCACGCAAAATGTGTTTGCCCACAGGCAAAGTATTGAGAGCGTCCGATAGCGAGCCCGTAACGGTTTCGCCGTCGATAGTATACGTAGGCGTGCCGCTGTCGGCTGTAAATACGAAATTCTTATCATACGCTCCAAACGTCCAGTAGTAACTTCCGCTCGGCGTTTGCGCGTTCCAATTATTAGCCGCCTTATTTACGGTGAGAAGAGTATTTGCCGTAACGCCCGCATCGTCGGCTGTTGCGGCAACGGCATAGGTTATGCTGTAAACTTTCGCTTGCACGCCGTTTTCGCCGCCCGCAAGCCACGTAGCGAAACTTGTTTTGGTAAATTGCATAGGCGCGGTCGTTTGTTCGCCCACAACGGTTACCGTAATCGTCATTGTTCCGTCGTTTAGCGAAGCACTCGGCAAATCGCCAATCGATACGCCGCTCGTCGTCCACGTTCTTATTAAGCTCGAACTCGGCGCAGGGCTAAATTCGTTGGAACGCAACAGAACGTCGAGACGCGTAGGCGCGCTGATTCCCGCATAATTCGGGGTTTCGGTTACGCTCGACACAATGGAATAAGTGCCCGCCGCCAAACCTGCGAAAGCGTTTGCGAGTTGTTCGTCGGTAGGGTTTGTAAACGATAAATTCGTCGAAGAACCGCTGATAGTTACAATAACGTCGCCGTGCAAAGACACGGGGGCTTTCATAACTACGGAAGCGTCGCCATTACGTTGCATAGAAACGCTTGACGACGGAGCCGTACCCGATTGCCAACCGTTCGGCGCCTGCGTAATTATAATAGTCGATTTGGAAACAAGCGCGGTGTAATTTTCGGAATTCTCCACGCTGAATTCCACCTCGTAAGTGCCGACGGGTTGCTTATTCAGATAATCGACTATTGTCGGATAATCGGTTCCCGCGCCGACGTGAATAAGCGTGCCGTTCACCTTATAAACAACCGTAGCTTCCTCCGCTTCGGGAACGGGATTAGCCAAAGTAACGCCGCCGTAGTTATAACCCTTTGTAACGGGAGGCACTGTTCCCTCAGCCCAAGCCGACACTATTCTTCTTACGGTAGCCGTAATAACTTCTTCGAGCGAAGCTATATTTTTGTTGCCACTATCGTATTTTGCCGTTATCGTATATATGCCCGCGTTTAAGCCCGCTTTGTTGAGCGCGTTCAAAACGTCGGTATATGCTTCGTATGTTCCGAACTCTGTCGGAACGCTCGATTCCGACATAAGACTTTTTCGCGTTACCGTATACGAAACCTTAGCTCCTTCGTCGATTATAATATCCATATAGGGAACAACAACGCTTAACGCGGTTCCGTAGTCAACGGCGTAAGTTTTTTGCCAAGCGCCCGAATTCGACCACGAACGGGAAATGCCTTTTATTTTAAATTCCGTTTTCGTCTCGTATGAAGAATAATCGAGATAATCGCTTTCGGCATCTACAATAGTATAAACGTTATAAGTTTCCGCGTCTTTATATCGCAAATGTTCGTATAGCGCCGTCTTAGTGGCAAAATTTACCGTGCTGCCACCGTCGCGAAGTTCGAAACGCACAGAAGTGCCGTGCTTTGGAGTGGGCAAACGGAACAAGTCCTCGCTGAAATTACTATACTCCCCTTCCTCTTTTTCGAGAGGCGCGTTATTGTTCCAACCGTTTTGAGCCGTTATAACGGAAACCGTTTCGGAGCCGCCGAAGTCAAAATAATTTAGGTCGGTCGCGTTAATCGCAATCGCATATTTGCCCGCATGAGCAAACACGGTGTTATCGGTGATATATTTATACAAGTCGTTTATTTGAGCTTGAGTGTACGTTCTCTCAACACTCGCTACGCCCTTTGCGGAAGTATACGTCAACGTGTAGGTTACGCTAACCGTTTCGTTTTCTTTCACTCCAACCACTTCGGGCAATGCAAAACTCTTTTTGTTCTCGTCGTCGCCGCTCGCGTCCCATGCCCACGAAATGTCGGCGGGAGCTTTTCCGTCTTTCCAACCGAGCATCGCTTTTTCTACGGTAATCGAAGTATTAGCCGTCAAATCGCTAAACGTTTGAGCGCTACCCTTAACAGTCGCCGTAACGCTGTAAGTGCCAGCGCCGAGCTTTCGAAGTTCGTCGGCAAGAGTTTCTTTCGTTGCGGAAACGGCGGCGTTTAATCTGTCGCCTACAATAGAGAACTCCACGTCGCCTTTTTTCGCCGAAGCCGTCAAAATTTTCCAGTTTGCGTTTATAGCGTCACCGTAAGTCCACGAAAGAGTTTTCTCGGGCTCAACGTTATTATACCAACCGTTTTCGAATTGCTTAATTTGGAAATAAACGGTCTCGATTAAAGGCAAATAGTTTTTGGTTTCGGCGGCAGTCACCACCATAGCATAAAGTCCCGCGTCTTCGGGAGAGCCTACGATGTCGCCGAGCGTGCCGTTAGAATCTGCTTTACGGAAAATATAGCTCAAACTTGCCAAATCGCTTTCGAATTTAATAACGCCCAAATTAGGCTCGGCGGCTTGTTCGCTCCAAGTCCAACCGGATATAGAGGGTTTTTTCTGCGCGCCGTCTTCGCCCGTCGCCCATTCGTTTGGAGCCTTTTCTATTTTAAAGTCGAGCGTTAGCGTTGCAGCAACGAAGTTTATTTTGTCTTGCGCCTTGTTGCCGTCTTTCGAAACGATTGAAAGTCGATAAGAACCCGAATCGAGCAAGTTAAGCAATGCGTTTAAGCTAAGCGACGGGTTACCGTCGTTTTCGAACTCGATATTTTCAAGCCGTTTGTCTTCTCCGTCGAACACTACGGTTGCTACGGTTTTGCCGTCGGCTTCATACACCGTATAAAGAGGGGTGCCGAAAGTTGCCTCGCCCGCCGTAACATGCGTGCCGCCCGAAGCATATATCCACCCCGTAACAGAGGGAATAATCTTCCATGCGTTAGTGGTGTTAGGGCTTATGATAAACGAAGCGCGCGCGTCAAGCGAATTGAAATTTGCGTTTCCTTTCGCCGTTGCCAAGAACCAGTAAGTTCCCGCCTCGCGCTCTAAGAGGAACGTTTCCGCATCGCTTATCGAAGTAAACTTCATATCGTTTGCCGTCACGGGATATGTGCCGTCTTCGTTCGCGGCGGGAATGCTTCCAGAAAACACGTAATAGGTTATTTCCGTTTCGAATTGCAATTCGCCCTTTATGAAATTGTGCTCTTCGGAATACGCCCTATATTGCCACCCCGTCATGCTCGGAGTCTTTATCCACGCATTATTCGCCATTCTCACTTCGAAAGTCAAGCCCGTTTGAGGTATGGCTTCGTAGTTGTCGGTGCCGTCCATCCACGCTCGGAGCAAATAGAAACCTGCGGGCAATTCTTTCAAAAGCTTCTCTATGTCGAAATTTGCAACATAAACGCCGTCCTCGTCAACGGTAAACGTAAAATCGTCGAGAGAATAGCCGTTTAACGACTTGCCGAGCGACGAACCGTTAGCGGCGAGCACCGCAAAATGAAGCGGATTTTTCTCGTCGAAATATGTGGGCAAACCCGCGAAAGTGTTTTCGGACGCTTTGAAAAGGTTATAACCCCACGTCATGACGTTTGGCGTTTTAACCCAAGTATTGGTCGCTTTCGAAATGGAGAACTCGAACGGTTGGTCGCTCTCGTTCAATCCCATGTAATCGCCCGTTTCCGGCACGAAAGCAACAAGGCGATAATTTCCCGCATCTTGCCCGTTCCCTTCAAGAGCGCTCGCCACCCAAGAGGGAAGCGCTCCGTCGTCGTCAAGTGCAAACCGCGTAACGGTTTCGCCTTTGTCGTTCTCAAAAGAAATACGAACGTAACTTCCGCTGCGGTTGCTCTTTTCGAGCGCAAATTCTATTGTGTTATTTCCGTAATAAGAAGCGGCGATAACTCGGTTGACTTCTTTATCGAACCCGTTCCAACGCCACGTAACAATGCGCGGCGAAGTCGTCCAACGGTTTTCGGCGGGCGTTATATGATACGTTAAAATAAGGTTAGCGCCGTTCTCGCTATCGAGTCTCACGAAAGGAGCGAGCGTCTCGCTCACGCTTTCGATATCCCAACGATACAGATTTTTATCGTAAGAACGGAGCACTATTTCGTGTTCGATATTTTGATATGCATCGCCAACCCGAGTGCGCGCATGAATATAATCGTCGGTCTCGCTCCACTCGATAGTGTAATAATCGCTACCCGCAATATACGGCGTATTGCGCGCGCCCGTGTAGGTCAACTCGGTTGAAAACTGAGGAACGGCAAGTTTCCGATAGACGATAACGTTAAAATAACTTTCTCTGCGCGCGTCGGAAGCCTCGTTTACAAGCGACACATAAGACGGCGCCGAAAATTGATAATACACGGTATAATCGCCGACCGATTTCAAAAGAGCGTTGCCCTCTTGCGCAAAATAACTTTCGCTCACATAGTTATTGTTTTGCATACGGTAAAGATTATAGGTAAATTTTACGGTTTCGTAAAGTTCGGGATATTTCCTCCACACGCCTGTGGGCGTAACGTGCCAAGCAGTGCCGTCGGCTCGCGTCCCGTTTTCGCCCAACAGTTTTTCGAGAGCGACAAACCGAGCGGCGGCTTGCTCGTCTTTATTCACGAGCGCGCCGTATTTTCCTTCCCAAAGGTGCGCTTCCCCGTCGTGCAAATATTCGAACGCAATGCCTTTTATTGCGTTTTCAACGATTTCTTTTTCTTCTTGCGTAAACTCTCGTTCTTCCACTTTAAAGCGGTAAACGCGTTCTATCGAGGGATACGTGGTTCCGCTCACGGCAAGCGACTCAACTTCGAGAGTGAGAACGTAATCGCCTGCGGGCATCGACTTGTTAAAGTAATCGCCGAACACGCTCGCATTGCCGTCGGCGTTCCACACGTCAATTTTATCTGCATCGCCCGCAAGTTCTCCGTTGCGCGTAAGCGTAAATTTAATATTGTTTTTATCTCCGTGAACCAAATCGGGCGTGTTAAAAGTAACCGCGCTACCGTATGTCCATGAAGACGTTAAACTATTCGAGAGCGTATATTCGGGCGAATCCTCGTTTGGCACACTTCCTTCCACAAAAACGGTTAACCAGTTGCTTGCCTGCACGATATACCATGTTTTTGTGACGGTTGCCGTCCCGTCGGCGGCGAGCACCACGCGCACTCCGAAGTTGCGCGTATCTCCCACAACGGGCTCGTTGGAAAATTCGTAATTGTTTTTATCCGACTCGTTGATTTGCACTGTCGCTTGCGTATCGTACGCGCCCACGAGGACTACTTCTTCGGCGTAATCATATTTCGTAACGCCGAAATTCGCGTGCGGATGAACGCGCAACGACACCGAACGATTTTCGAAATATCTGACGTAAGAAGAAACGACGTTAGTCTCAGTGCCGCCGTTCGGTTGAAGCGAAACGTTCGACTGACCCAAAACATATAGCGTTCCGCTTAGCAAACCTACGGGAGTAGAGACGGAAGGGTCGGACACGTCAAAAGCGTCCCACGAAAGCACGTCGTTGTCGGCAAGATTGATTTTCGCCTTATTTACGGTAACGGTCATGCTGTGGTCGTCGGCATTAGCCCAAACGCCCCACTTCGAATTAAGCGCGACGGCAATATTATAAGTTCCCGCCGAATGCACCGAATTAACTGCGGCGGTTTTATCTGTGCCCGACGTATCGAGATATTGAGTAAGCGAAATATTATAATCGCCGTTAGCGCTGTTTCCCGCCGCCTCCACCACCTGCGCGAGAGTATATGACTTGTCGGAATCGTATGTATATGTTAAATCGCGAAGCGTAGGCGCTTTCACTTTATTCGCGTAAAGTTCGAGCGAAGCGGATTTGCGGCTGTCGCCCACGATTGCGCTGTGCAATGCGTCGCGACTCATCGACGCGTTAAACTTATTGCTTCCGTCGGTGGTCGGAGTGTACCAAACTGTGGAGCTATAAGCTTCCTCGTCTTTAACGGCGGCGAAAGAATTTTTGTCGATATTCGGCAAAGCGTTTGTGTCCGAATTATCGGGGCTCCAAAGGTTCGGATAATAAAGCCCGCGCGTGGAGTTCCACCCTATGCCGTTCACTTTCTCAACCGACTTCGACGCTACTTCCTTTCCGTCTTCCATAACGTGGAAATTGACGGGCATTAAATAGGTGTAGACTCCCGCCTCATTATTATTAAATTTAGGACGTATGCCTTTCGTAGCCGAAGCATCATAGTCTGCCTTGTTCTTATATACAACTAATTTGTCTCCCGAATAATTCAAATAATAAAAAGCATTAGAATCGTATTTTATTTCGGCATAAGTAGACGGCATATAAACCGTGAGACCTCTCATACCATCCAAGTCCGACGGATTTCTGAATATAAAGGCATAGCTACCGACCGTTCTAACCTTTTCGCCTATTACAATCGTAGAGAGTCGCGAACTACATGTGCCCGCCCATAAACCACCTTTGCCGATATTCACAACGGCGTTGCCCAAATCAAGATACGGCATCCAACCGCCAAAAGCTTTTTGAGAAATATCGTATTCTTTTACAGTATTCGAAATCGTATTTTTATACGGCGCTCCGCTTATATCGAGATAATCGTATTCCTGACCCTGTGCAAATTTATCCGTCCAAAGTTCGGAAGAAAATCCCGTTATCCAACGAGGCATATCGTTGCTTAATTCGTCGGGAAGCTTAAATAATTTTGCGTTTTTCGTATATTGTCGTTCTATATAATCTGCAAGTCCCGCCACATACCAACGGCTGTGAGTGTAGAGCACAGAATCGTTCAAATCGTCCGTACGGTTGGTATTAACGCAAAAAACCACGCCGTCGGCATTACGAAGCATGTACGAACCGGTTTCTCCCGTATTGTTGCCCGTAAAATGCAAAACCGAACTATATAGAAAGTTCCCTGCATTATCTCTAACGGGAGCAAAATTGTATCGCAACTCTTCCAAAGTTAGTTCCGAATTATTTTCCACTTCAACTAACTGCGAGCAATCATAAAAGGCGTTAGCTCCTATTTTTGCGGCGGTAAGCGGCTTGGGAACGATTAAACGCTTTAAGCCCGAAGCACAAAAAGCTTTGGTACCGACAGACACGACATTATTGCCTATCACAAGGTCGGAAAGAAGCGTTGCATTACGACCGCCTCCGCTTGCGCTATCGCAACTAAACGCATAATTACCTATCGAAATAAGATTGCCCGAAAATACCGCGCGATAAATTTGATGAGCTTGACTGAAAGCATAATCGCCGATTGAAGAAGCAGTCGCGGTTTCGGATACCGAAGTATTCGAATCGACGGCGCGCAACCCGTAGCAACGTGAAAAAGCGCCCTCGCCTATAGTTACGCCGCCGTCTGTGCGGAACTCCACGTGTTGCAACCCCGTGTATAGCGTGGGGTCTGTGTTTGAACAGTTGTGAAATGCAAAAGAGCCGATAGTTTGGTGCTTGCCGTTAGCGGGGAAAATAACCTCGTTAAGTCGTTCGGTTGAATCGAACGCTCCGCCCAAATTTACTCCTCCGCGAACGTCTTTGTGAACGTTGTTATGGTCATCAGTAACTGTATCATATTTTACAATAGACGCAGACGCATCTTCGACAACTTCGAATAAACTTTCTTTTTCGTTGTCGAAAGAAAGCTTGGCATAAGGAAAACTACCCGCAGTTATGCCGCCCATTTGTCCGCTTGTACCCGAAGCAATCGTTTTAATTTTAGTAGGCAAAACAAGGTGCACTTTGCCGAGACTCGAATCGGGCCAAGTAGCCCCGCCGCTGTTTGCAAATCCCGTCCACCTGCCGTCAGAATCGATTACAAGCAACTTTGCGGAATCGTACGTGCCGCCGGGACGAACGAGCACATATCCGTCGGCGTCATACTCTACGCCGTTTTCTGTGCGATGAACTATTCCGCTCTCCGCTGCGGCGCTCGTACTTTGTCCCGAAATAAACCCCGTGCAAACAATACCGCTCACGCACAACATGAGCGCGACGGCTAAAACCACAAATAATTTTTTCTTCGATACGGTCATTTTTATTCACACTCTCTTTAACACGATTCACTTCCGATAAAAAAACAAGCCTCAAAAATATTTGGGCTGAAACAAGGCGGCTAATACAAGAATATTTAAGCTTGATATAAATATACCCCCCCCCGCGAATTTTGTCAAGTATTTAAATGTTATTTCCACAAAATATGTGTTGGTTTTGTGTATTTCGCTTAAAATCGAGTATTTTTTCATTAAAACAAAAACATGCTCTTCGAAAAATTCGAAAAACTCGCACACGGTTGCGAACAAAAATTTATGAGTTTTCCGCGAACGGAAACAATTATGTTGCCCCGTTTCAATTCGGCAAGAGATTGCCGCGTCGCCTTTCGGCTCCTCGCAATAACATAGCAGTATTGCGTCATTTCGACCGTAGCGGAGCGGAGAAATCTTTTAAAACGCTATTATATCATTGCGAGGAACGAGCGCAAGCGAGTGACGCGACAATCTCAAAACCCTGCGTTACAGCGACAAAATGCGAGCCGCGTTCTCGCCCATTATTTTGTGATACAGCTTTTTGTCTTGTATTCTCTCTTTCATCATTTCGACGTCTGCCGTTTGGCTTTGCCACGGGCTATCGGTGCCGAACAGAATTTTATGCGAATCGTGTTCGTTCAAAAACCTATGCAACTGCTCGCTATTAAGCCACCCGAACCCGTAAGAAGTGTCAACATACGCGTCTATGCCGCAAACGTGCTCGAAAACTTCGTTCCACATATCCTGTCCGCCGAGATGAGCGCCCACCACAATAGCGCCGCGAAAATCACTCGCAACGCGGGCAAACGATTTGGGCGTGCAGTTATATTTCGCGCGAGGGTCGAGGTCGTGCCCGCAATGAAAAAGCATAATAAAACCGAACTCCGCCACTTTTTCATAAAGCGGATACATTCGCCTGTCGTCGACCTCGAAATCTTGAAAATCGGGGTGAAATTTAATTCCCTTTATTCCGTGCGCTTTCAGTCTCGCAAGTTCCGAAACGGCGTTTTCGCAATCGGGATGAACGGAGCCGAAAGCTATAATTCTTTCGTCTTCGTTCGCCGCAATGGCAAAATTGTTCACGTTTTCGGTCTGCTTTGGATTTGTGGCGATACTCTGCACCACCGAACGGTCTATGCCCGCTCGGCTCATTGATTCTTTGAGCGCGCCCAAAGTCCCAGAAGTATGCGGAGGATAAACGGAAATCCGCGTAAGATTTTCCATAGCGCGAGGCGCAATCGAATCGGGAAAACAATGCGTGTGAAAATCGACTGTCATAAAAATATTTTAAACCTTTAATAACGTTATGTCAAATATTATTCGGTAGCCCGCCATTGTGTTGACTGTTTTCATATAATGTGATATAATAAATAAGTATTTTTATTTTCGGAGGTTTGGCAAATTATGGCTGTTACCGCGCTTGTCGGCGCACAGTGGGGCGACGAAGGAAAAGGCAAGATTATCGACATTTTAGCGGAAAAGTCCGACATAGTTGTTCGCGCGCAAGGCGGAAACAACGCGGGGCATACCGTTGTGGCAAACGGCGTAACATACAAGCTCCGTCTTATTCCGAGCGGCATACTTTATAAAAACACAGTGTGCGTAATCGGCAACGGCGTTGTGGTTGACCCGGCGGTTATTTTGAGCGAAATGGACGACCTTTCGGCAAAGGGAATAGACGTTTCGCGTCTTAAAATAGACGCTCGCGCGCACGTGATATTCCCCTATCATATCGCGCTCGACGAACTCGGCGAAAAGGCGCGCGGCGCGGGCGACATAGGCACCACAAAGCGCGGCATTGGTCCTTGCTACATGGATAAAGCCGAACGCATAGGCATTCGCATGTGCGACCTTATAAACCCCGAAGTTTTCAAGCAAAAATTAGACCGCAACATTCAAATAAAAAACAAAATAATAACTAAAATATACAACGGAGAACCAGTTTCGTTCGAGAAAATTCTCGCCGACTACAACGGCTACGCGGCAAGGCTCGCCCCTCACGTTTGCGATGCTTCGGTGCTCGTTTACGACGCTATTAAAAGCGGCAAAAACGTGCTCATGGAAGGCGCTCAGGGCGCGCTTCTCGACCTCGATATGGGCACGTACCCGTATGTAACGAGTTCTCACCCCATATCGGGCGGCTTCTGCGTGGGCGCGGGCGTTGGCCCCACACTAATAAAAGACTGCATAGGTATCGCTAAGGCATACACAACTCGCGTAGGCAAAGGTCCTTTCCCCACCGAACTCGACGACGAAATAGGCGAGCGCATACGTAGCGTGGGCGCGGAATTCGGAACGGTTACGGGACGCCCTCGCCGTTGCGGTTGGCTCGACGCAGTTATTCTCCGCTTTGCAGTTCGCGTGAACGGACTCACGGGAATAGCTCTTAATAAACTCGATACTTTAACGGGAATAGAAAAGCTCAAAATTTGCGTTGCTTACACCAAAAACGGCAAAACTCTCAAAGATTTTCCTTCCGACATATCCGAATTAGAGGGTTGCGAACCCGTTTACGAAGAGTTCGACGGTTGGACGGAAGACATATCGGGCGCAAAAAGCATAAAAGACTTGCCCAAAGCCGCCGTTGCCTACTTGCGCGCCGTCGAAAAATTCGCGGACTGCAAAATAAAAATGGTGGGCGTGGGACCGGACAGAACGCAAAACTTTGAAATATAACCATCGGCTTTTTGTGACCAAAAAGCCGCCACGCTTTTACTTTCTAAAAAAGTTGTTTTATCCCAAGCGGCGGTTACTCGCAAAGTTACATTAGTATAAAAAAGCGAACCCGTTGCTTCAAGAGGGCAACAAAAAGCCGCCCTTACTTCTTCCCTCTCTCTTTTGCCGCGCCTATAAACGCCGTTATTAGCGGGTGCGGGTTGTCGGGGCGCGATTTGAATTCGGGGCGATAAATCACGCCCACATAAAACCGATGGCTCGGAAGCTCGAACGCCTCGTAAAGCTTGTCGGCAGTGCCCTTAACTGAAAACACAAGTCCGTTTTTTTCAAGTTCGCGATAAAACGCGGGATTAAATTCGTATTTATGACGGTGCCGTTCCGAAATTATGTCGGCGCCGTAAATTTTGTGAAGTAGCGTGTTCTTTTTTACCGACGCGGGCATTGCGCCGCACCTAAATCGCGGTGCTTCGAACGGCGAAAACACAACGGGGTAAGGCGTTTTTTTGTCGAACTCGGTGCTATTCGCTTTTTCCATTCCGCAACTTCTCGCAAATTCCACAAGCCCCGCTTGCGCGCCCAAACCGAGCATAAGCACGGGAATATTGTTTTCGCGGGCATAACGGGCGGCGTTAACCTTTCCTTCGAAACCGCGCTCGCCGAACCCTGCTGGAATAACTATGCCGCTTAGAGACGACAAACGCGACACTGCGGCGGGCGTAATCTTTTCGCTCGGAATCCACACTATATCGACGCAAGTGTCCATAGCTATGCCGCTGTGGTCGAGCGCTTCGGTGAGCGACACATAAGCGTCGTGAAGTTCCACGTATTTGCCCACAAGTCCTATGCGCAACTTGTTTTCGCTCGAATGGACGCGTTGAGCTTTTGCGCAAAACTCGCGCCAAGCGCCGAGCTCGGGTTCGCGCTCGTTAAGACGCAATTTGCGCGCGGCAACGCGAGCGAGCCCCTCTTCTTCGAGAGCGAGCGGCACGGTGAAAATATTGTCGGTGGTAAGGTTTTGAATAATGCAATCGTTGTCAACGTTGCAGAAAAGCCCTAATTTGCGCTTGCTGTCGGAGCCTATCGGATAGTCGGAACGACAAACGATTACGTCGGGCTGAATACCCACGTTTTGCAATTCCTTAACGCTGTGCTGAGTGGGCTTCGTTTTTTGCTCGCCGCTCATTTCGATATACGGCACAAGGGTAACGTGAATATACAACACGTTTCCTTTGCCCGCTTCCACTTTGAACTGACGTATCGCTTCCAAAAACGGATGGCACTCTATATCGCCCACAGTACCGCCTATTTCGGTGATTACTATGTCGCTGTCGGGCGTTGCAAGCGAATATATGCGCTCTTTAATTTCGTTCGTTATGTGAGGCACAACTTGCACCGTGCTTCCGTTATAGTAGCCTGTGCGCTCTTTGGCTATAACCGACGCATAAATCTGTCCGCTCGTCACGTCGTTTTTTATGCCCAAATTTTCGCCGAGCAAACGCTCGTAGTGCCCCACAACCAAATCGACCTCGCCGCCGTCTTCGGTAACGTATACTTCGCCGTGTTGGTAAGGGCTCAAATTAGAAGTGTCAACGTTGAAATACGGGTCGAACTTTTGAAGAGTAACCCTGTATCCGCGCGCTTTTAATAGGCGCGCCAAACTCGCCGCCGTGACGCCTTTGCCGAGTCCCGACACAACGCCGCCCGTAACAAAAATGAATTTCGTCATTTTTCCATAGTCTCCTTATTCGGTAGTGTTCTTTACGCTTTGGGCACGGGCAAGCTAAAACCCGTTTCTTTAAGCTTTTTTCCGTTATAGTTGATTATTTCGCATAAGCGGTCGAAAATGTTTTTCGCCGCTGCTTTGTCGCTTATTATGCGGCTGTTTCCGAACTCCGAATTGTCGGAATGAGCGTAAAAATTACGTTTCTCGAAATATTCGCAATACAGCGCGCTCATAACTTCGGAATACACGATTCCGTTTTTGCGACGGTAGCATTGTTTTAACACGTGTTTACCGTCGTCGTTCTTTTCGTATGCCTGCCCTATCATTTTAACCGAAATCGACTTTGCCTGCTGTAAGTCGAAAATAAACCGTTCGAGCCCGCGATAAGGCGGCACGAGCAACACAGAATAGTCGCTGAGCCGCACGTCTTCGTTGCTTATGTCTATCATTCCTATGCTCAAATCGATTTTAGACTGTTCGGAAAGCAAGCTAAACGCGTCGGGCAAAAGTTTTTTCAAACTGCGCTGAACGGCGCTTGCCCGCGTTTGCTCGCCCGTGAGCTCCATGTGCGAACCCACCGCTTCCGAAAAGCCCGAACCGCTACTAAGTATTACTTGCACTTCTCCGAAAAGATTGCTACGCTTGCCTTGAAGCTGAACCGTTTGCTTTCCCGTTGTGTAGCGAAGCAAACACTTTTGCTTTGTAGTGCGCTCCGATATTGCGTAGGTAATTATTTCTTTTCCCGAATCGCTCGTAACGCTTACGCCTTTCATCGCCCGTATGCGCTTTAAAATGCCGTCAAGACGCGATTTGGAGCACTTCTTGATTGAATATCCGTTTTTATATTCGAGCGGCTCGGAAGGCATTGCCACGCCCCCTACCGAAACTGCGCCATCTTTTTCTTTAACGGCTTTTTCTTTTTTGGCGGTTGCGGGTTTATCCTTTTTTGCCGCCGCGACTTTTTGCCCATTATTCCGCTCTTTTTTCACGGAAGTTTGTTCCGCCTTTTTCGCGGAAGATTGCACCGCTTTTTCGGGCGTTTTTTTTACGGGAGTTTTAGCGGGTTTTTCGGACGCTTTTTGCGAAACCGTTCTTGCGGGCGCAAGTTTGAGCGGTTCGGCATTATTGCGGGCTTTTTCGGAACTTTCCGTAACCGCAACTAAAGCGCTTTTTTCGTCGGCGGAAAACCCGAATGCTTTAACAGCCGCATTCAAAAGTTCGCGCCGTGCCGTAAGAGAAAATATTTGAGCTTTGGTGTCGTATACTATGCCGAGTTTTCCGAGCGGATGAATAAAGTTGTATCGCTCGAAATGGCACTGCTCCGACACGGGCAAAAATGACTTTAAAGAATAGCCGTTTTCCAATTTGAGGGCGGCAACGCACTTATCTTTTTTTTCTGCCGTAACGCTTTCGAAACGCCTATTTTCCTTTTCTTCCGACACTTGCCCTCTCCTTAAACGGAATATCTCAAATTAGAATAAAACGCTTTTGCTTGCACTCTGAAATTGCGAGTACGAATTACAAACATAAAAGCGGCAAAAATATCGCCGCTTTTAGTTTTTAATAGCTTAACCGATTTTATTATTTGCTTTTAACTTTGCGGAAACGCACGAAGTAGAGGATTACGCCCGCAATCAAAAGCACGCCCACGATAATAAGAATGGTGCTTATTATCTTAGTGGAAACGGGGTTATTCACCTTAGCCGCGCTCACGTTTATCGTGTAGGAAGTAATCGACGAGTTTCCCACTTTGTCATACACAACGTACTCTACGGTGTAATTGCCCGTTTTGGTGAACTTATACGCCTTGTTGGTGTCGTCCGTCGTCTTGTCGCGATAGGTGTCGCCTCTTCCGTCAACGGTATACACTGCCGTGCCGTCGGGAGCTTTAAGAGTCTTTTGGTAGCGCACGCTGTTCTTAACGTCGCTTTTAAGGTCCTCTTCGCTCGTTACGGTTACCGCGCTGAACTTGAACTCGCTGTTCTCGGTTGCGCGTGCCGCAGGTTCCGAAACGGTGAACGTGGGAGCGATTACGTCGCCCGCTTTAATCGTGTAAGACTGCGTCATCTTTTGGCTGTCGCCGTAAGAAGCGGTGAAAGTAACGGTGTAAGAGCCGTCTTTCTTAGCTACAAATTCGTAGTGTCCTTTGTCGTTCACATACACGTTGCCGTTCTTTTTATCAGACTCTTTTTTAGCCGCGTCGTCATCTGCTTTGCCCACGTCGAGCGATTTGCTGTCGGGGTCGGTCACCGAAACTTCTATTTTAGCGTTTGCGTATTCGGAAGAAGCCACAACTTTGGGGAGCTCAACTTCTTTCTCTTTTGCGCTGTATGTGGGCATTTTACCCATAACTTGCCATGCGGGAGTCGCGCTTTCGCTAATAGCTACGGTATACGAAGGAACTTTGCTGAGCGGAGTTATTTCCGTAGCGTCCGTTTTATAATAGCCGTCGGTGAAAGTGAACGAGCCTGCGTTGTAAGCCGTGAACAAAGAACTCATAAGGCTGAATTTGCCTTTGCCTTCAATCTTACGAACAACATACAATTTGGTTTCGTCTATTCCCTCAGGTTTAGACACGTTTTTGTTGCGAAGCAAATACGAGGTGTAAACATTGCCCGTAGTGCCCACGTCGAGAGACGCGCCTATGTTGCCGTCGCCCGAAGTCGAGCCGTCGGTTTTGTAGTTAACCTTTATGGTTTTGCTGACTCCCGCAACATTATACACGCGGAAATACATCGATATAGCGTTGCTCTCGGGCGGTGCGATAGTAATGTTCTCAACATGCAACTCGTTTTTACCAGAATCGTAGAAAGTTTCAAGCGAGATGTCGCCCGTATTCCAAACTTTGCCGCCCACCGTGAAGCTGATTTCAAAGCCTACGAATTCGCGAACTTTGGGTTCGAGTCCTTTGATAACGATATTGCCCAAGTTGTTGTCGCTACCCTGTTTGAGTGTCCATGCCGGTTCCAAATTGGTGCTGTCAATTTCGGGAACGCTATTGAACTCATTAGACGTAGCGTTGATTATCTTTATAGGTTTGTCATTAGCCGCAACTTCATTATAGTTGGTTTGACGGTAAGTGTTTTTCGCGTCGTCGGTAGCGTCGACGGTGTAGTAGCAGTCAGCGTCCTCTTCGAACACGAGAGATTTGTTGTTGTCGGAATTAAACTTATCTTCCAACGTAATCGTGGGTTTGTTTTCGACAAGTTTAAACTTAATCACGTCGCCGCCCTTCACGGGGATAAAGTTTTTATTATCCGCACTCGGAACTCCCGCCCAAAGTTTGTATTCCACAACGGGGCGGCTGTCGGTTTCGTCGGTAACTACAGGAGTGGGAAGAGTGAACTCTTCTTCGGTGTCGGTGAAAAGGAAGTAATCGTCGCCGAAGCTAAGCTCGCGAATGGAAGGAGCGGTGGTGTCGGTAAACGTCTCTTCGAGCGTAACGTCATACGTTTTTGTGGTGATATTGTTCACCGAGTCGCGCGCTTGATAGCTAACGGTATACGTTCCCGTATGGCTCGCGCCGCTTTCGATTTCGGCAAGACTTTTCTTATAAACGCCGAAGTCGAAAACCATTCCTTCATTGGTAAATTCAAGCGTTTCACCGTCTTTCGCGCCGTAAATACCGCTACTTTGCTTGCTTGCGTTATAGCTGTATTTAGCGTTGTCGCCAAGCGTTCCGTCTTCTTTTCTGTCGTAAATGTTCTCGAAACGAACAACTGTTTTATTGTTTACAGTGTCTTTGATTTCGAAAACAACGCTTATGTTTTCTTTATCGTAGTTGTCCACATATATAGGATACGGGAATTTTATTTTTAACTCATCGCCGCTTAATTTTACAGTCTTTTGGTCGGTTCCGTCTTTGTCGGTGGCTTTTCTGCTTACGCTAATGCCCCATTTCGTGGGTATTTGTTCGTCTTTGATTTCTTTGAGAACGGGAGCCGTTCTATCTACCGCTTCGGTCTCGTAGTTGTGAATCGTGGACGGGGTGCTGTTTGCGGGATTGTCGTCTACCGCAGTGTAGGTTATTTTATACTTACCTTTTTGAGTGGGATAGAAACTGAGGTTATAGTCGTTTTCAAACAACACGTCTTCTTCGAGAGTTTCAACCGCATACTTATCTTCGCCGAGTTTAACGCGTTTAACGGGTTTACCGTCGGGCGCGGTAACCGAAATAGTAACTTTAACGTTGCTGTCGTAGTTATCGGTTGCGGTAGCCTTAGGAAGAGTGATTTTGGTGTTGAGGCTTATTTCGCGGGGAATATTCACCACGTTCAAAGTGGGAACGGTGGAATCGTTGAAAGCGGCTTGCACTTTCACGGTGTAATCTTTAAAAAGATACTTGCTTCCGCCGTCGACATTATAGTAATAATGCACGGTATAGGTGCCCGGCTTTTTGATTACAACTTCTTTATCAGCTTCGGCTGTGCCCGTCCTTACCGAAACCGCGTCGGTGCTGTCGGTATTTTCGCCGTCTATTTCCCAGTTCACCACTACGTCTTTGTTGTTGATTTTTTCAACTTTATTGTATTCGTAATCGGAAGTCGGGTCTTCGGTTTTAGCCCAAATTGCGGCCTTAGGAATTTTAAGCGTTTCGCCCGCTTTAAGATAGGTGGCTATATCCGCTCCGTTATGAGCAACGCGCAATTCGTAATCTTTATCGAGCACGCAAGGCACAACGTAGCTGTAATCGCCGTAATAAACGGTGTAAGCGCCTATTTCACCCGGAGTGAAAACAACTTTACCTTCAGCCGCCAGCTTTTTGGCTCCGCTGGGGGCAATAACTTCGGTTGCGCCCGTAAGGGTTACAGTCGTTCCGTAAGTCAACTTTTTAACAAACGTCGTATTCGCGTTTGTGAAACTATCGTCTTTCCCCAAATCGGCGAATGCGCCGATAGAGGTTGTCCCTAAAAGCATGGCAACGGATAATACAACCGTAAGTAATGCCATCCAAATGCCTTTGCGTTTCTTCATCAATCGAAATCTCCTATGGTGTAGTGGAATTTTTAATGTTAACAGCACAATTATATAATAAGCTCATTGCATTTGTCAAACAAAAAAAGCGAATTTTGACAAACAATTAACATTTAATGCAAAGTTCACGTTGTTTTCGCATTGTGCCCTTTAACATTTAATGCAAAGTTATTATTTTAACAAAAACTTTTTTTTATGCAAGCGAAAGCCCCTCTTTCGGACTCAAAATCGCGGCTGTGCTTTCAAACGTTACAAACAGCGTATAAAACTGTCTATACTGCGAACGGCGGCAAGTTTTTCGATTTGATTAAGAGCTTCCTTTACCGCTTTTTCGCTCGCTTCGTGAGTTAAGAACACTATGCTCGCGTGTTCGCCCACGCTTCCCTTTTGCAAAATCGTACCTATAGACACGCCGTATTCGCCGAGAATTTTGGCAACCGACGCGAGCACGCCCGCTCGGTCGAGCGCAGTGAGCGAAATATAATACTTCGAATTGAAATCGGCGGCAAGCTCTATGTCGTCGCTCGCTTTGTCGCTTATTCCGAAATCGGTATAGTCGTGAGTTTTGCGTTTCGCGCAAAAAATAACGTCCGACACTATCGCGCTACCCGTAGGCCGAGCTCCCGCCCCGCGTCCGTAAAGCATAATATCGTCCACATAGTCGCCTGTGAGGAGCACTGCGTTAAACGAGCCGCGCACTCCCGCAAGCGGGTGCTCTTGCGGCACAAACGTGGGATGCACTCTCGCCTCCACGCGATTTCCGTCTCTACGCCCTATTGCCAAAAGTTTAATCGCATATCCGAGTTCGCGCGCGCTTTTTATGTCGTCGGCAGTTATGCGGGTTATTCCCTCGCGGTAAACGCTGCCGTAAGGAATGGAAGCGTGGAAAGCGAGCGACGAAAGAATGCTGAGCTTATACATAGCGTCGTAGCCGTCCACGTCAGCCGACGGATTGAATTCGGCATATCCGAGTTGTTGAGCCTCGCGGAGCGCGGTTTCGTAGCTAATGCCGTCTTCGGTCATTTTTGTGAGAATATAGTTTGTGGTGCCGTTTATTATTCCGTACAGCTCGCAAATTTTGTTCGCCTGCATACTTTCGGTGAGCGTGCGAATAACGGGCACGCCGCCCACGCAACTCGCTTCGAAATAAAGCCCCGCGCCGTGAGCTTTCGCAACGGGTTCAAGTTCGTACCAAAATTTGCTTATAAGTTCTTTATTGGCAGTAACTACGCTTTTTCCGCTTTCCAACGCCTTAACAATAAAAGTTTTGGCGGGCTCTACTCCACCCATAGTTTCTATAACTATGTCGATTTCCTTATCGCCCGTCACGTCG
This sequence comes from uncultured Clostridia bacterium, assembly GCA_947089425.1. Lineage (GTDB taxonomy): Bacteria > Bacillota > Clostridia > Christensenellales > Pumilibacteraceae > Pumilibacter. Next base: position 61,889 of record CAMUKG010000008.1, on the reverse strand, counting down.
TCTATATTTTCGCAATAAGCTTGGGCGGGAACGCCTTTCCCGAGCACTCTTTCGCGGTCGCGGTCAAGCACCTTTTTCACGCGCACGTCCACGCCTTGCGTGCGTTTTATGTGCTCGTGATTTTCGGTTAAAATTTCGTAGGTGCCTCCGCCCACAGTGCCGAGTCCCATTATTGCCACGTTTATTTTTTTCATTTTTGCGTCCTCTAACGTTCTATATGTGCGTTTATTTTTGTGCGTTTAACTTATATATAATGTTCAGTCCTCTTAGGGTAAGCGTTCGGTCGAACACGTCTATCGCGTCGCCGTCGGTTCTTATAAGCTCGCTCAGTCCGCCCGTTGCCACCACTTTGGCATTATGATAGCCCGTTTCCTCTTTGATTTTTTTTATAATATGCTCAACCATGCCGCGAAAGCCGTTTATTATACCCGACTGCATATTGGTGATTGTGGTTTTGCACACAATATTCGGCGGCGGAACAAGCTCTATTTTGGGAAGCTTCGCCGTATTGCCCGAAAGCGCGTCGGCGCTCGTTTTGAGCCCGAACGATATAAGCCCGCCCAAAAATTCGCCTTTTTCGCTAATCACGTTAAACGTGGTGGCTGTGCCGCAATCTATTACTATAACGGGCCCGCCGTAGGTGCGATATGCCGCGACAGAATTCACTATTCTGTCGCTTCCGAGCTCTTTCGGGTCGCCGTAGCGAATGTTGAGCCCCGTTTTTATGCCCGCGCCCACAAGCATAGGCTTAACCTTAAAATAATAGCGCACCATGTGCTCGAACGTATAGTTCAAATTGGGATTTACGCTGCTCACAATCACGGCGGTAATGTCGGAGAGCGCAATTCCGCCAGCCGTGAGCAAATCTTTAACGTTCAAGCCGTATTCGTCGCTCGTTTTTCCCGTTATTGTAGCAAGACGCAACGACATTACGATTTCGTCGTCCGAAAAAACAGCCATTTTAACGTTCGTATTTCCTATATCTATAACAAGAAGCAAAATGTTTCTCCTTAAATTTATCGCGCGCTTTCGTTTTTCTCGCGATTTATTTCGCCGTTTTCGTCCGCGTCGTACTTTTCTGTAATTTCGACGGCTATGTTTTCGCTAGTCGCCGCGCTCGTTTCCGCTTTGCGTTTAGGCGTGTAACCGTTAAGCCGCAACGCTTTGCCCACAGTTATGGCGAGCGTTGGAACTACGGCAACGGCAATCGCAAGCTCGATTGCCCCCGAAATGAGAGTTTCGCCCAACAGTAGCGCGCGCGTGAGCCCGTAAGTTCCGAATAGCATTCCGCCGCGCCACATTAGGCAAGGCACTACGAGAGCGGTGTTTAATATCGAACCCACCGCACATGCCGCTATTACGGGAAGAACGCGCATAACCTTACTTTCGCCTTTGCAAACGCGGCGTAACCCCGCATACACCGCATGGCACCCCGCTCCCGCAAGCAATCGCGGAATAATGGGAATCCACGGATTCGCTATAAACGCCGCCGCCACGAAAGAAGCGGGGCTCATAAACGAATACAGCAAACTGAGCACTCCGAAACACAGCGATTCGAAAAAAGACATTTTCCAACCGCGCGTCACGCAAGTGAACAATAACGGGATAAAGAACACATACGGCAACATGCCGAGCACTGCGGTGAGCGCAAGCGTCACCGCTCCTACTGTAATCAGTTTTACGTTCGATTTCATTTTTTCTCTCCGCTCGACTTTCCCGCGCACGGAAATAGTCGGCATAATTTAGTATTTTACATTTTGCTACGGTTTACAAAAATAATACCGTGCGTTTTTTTGCCGCATTAACGGACTTATTTGCGCTATCTTTTTTTAGCTTTTTTAACGGTGGCGGCTTTTTTCGTTTTCGAAGCCGTTTGCTTTCCCGTTCCCTTGCCCGCCGCGAGCTTTGGTTGCGCGGCTTCGAGCAACGGTTTTGCAAAGTCGTTTTCGCCGGGCGCAAGCTTTTGTTGCTCTATTCCGTACACGGCGAACAAAAGCTCGTTTGTGGGCACGATACCGTCGGAGTCGAGGCGGTCTTTTCTAAGTCGGTACAGTTCGCTCAGAGCTCTAAACCGTTCGGAATCTGTCGCTTCGTGAATGAGCCTGTGGCAATGAGGGCAAAGCGCCGCATAGTTGGAAGCCCGTTCTATGCTCACGTCGAATTCACCCGCATAATCTCGCGGAATGATTTGGTGCACTTCGAGATAAGGCATTCCCGTGTCTTTATCGGTGAAATATCTGCAACCGTTCACGCCGTCGAGCTCGCATTTATACCCCGTAGCCTCTTTCGCCGCAAGCGAAAACATCGAATTTATTTTTCCGAGAAGTTCGAGCGTTTCGGTGGTGGTATAGTCGAGCGGTTCCGAGAGCGATTTTTCGAGGTCGTCCTCTTCGAATTTTTCTTTTGCCGCCGCGATTATTTTATCGTCGAGTTTAAATTCGCGCGTATCCGAAAAAAGATTTAAATAAGTCATTCGGAAAACGTCTTCGTACATCATTATAAAGTTCATAACGCGTTTTGCGTTAATTCTGTAAAAACGCGTATACGCTTCCTCGAACGTGTCGAGCATGTCTTCGAGACTTATGGGGTTGCTACCGTCTATGTAGTGAGCGAAAAACAGAATTTTCGCGTCGTCGAGCACCGTTTCGCAATCGATTAAGGCGCCGGGAGCAAACTTGGATGTTACTATGCAGTTATACCGCCCTTTCGAATAATTATCCACTATGTATTCGTGAAGAGCGTTCTTTTCGAATTCGTTAGCGGCTCTGTACGCTTGCAAAAATTCGGGGGAGTCGCGGAACGTTATCATTATAATATATTCGGTGCGGAGAAACTCCTCCATAGACACGTCGCGCACGTTAAACAGATAAATAAGCGCGTTGTAAATTTGCCCCACCGTGTAACTCGCTTTTTCCCACGAGTCGAAAACCTCGCGAGTTCTCGAAAATATGTAGTTGGTTTTAAGCGAAAAATACGAATCGGCTACGAAAAGAAAATCTATAAACCAACGGTCGTCTTGGCTCAACTTCTCGCCGAGAAACTTTTCGAACACTTCGCCTTTCGCGGTCGGCACGGGTTTTCCGCCGCGCGGTACAAAAAGCTTGGTGCGAATCATATTGTTAACAAAGCTTTTCGCCTTTTCGGGATTTTCTTCCATATACGCCTGACGCTCTTCGTCCGTCATTGCGCCGAGCTTTTTAAACGTTCGGAACCCCTCTTCCACGCTGTGAAGCGTGCGAAAGTTTGTGGTAAAATCGAAAAGGTACATATCTTTCGCTCCGAAAGTCGCGTTTTGCGAACTCGAAGCCGCACTTTTTTCAAGATATAAGTCTAATAAAGACATTTTTGTTTCTCCTTTCTCACTCCGTAATGCCCGTTTCCGAAACGGAATACCGAGTGATTGCAGTCACCGTTATGTTTTGAGTAAGCCCCTCGAACGGCACGGGAGCGGGCAATGCGGTAAACGTTACAGCCTCGTTCAAAACTCCGCTCTCGGTCGTGGAAATATCCACCGTTACGCGCTCGAAAAAGCGCGGGTCGAGGAAACTCTCGTAAAGCTTATCGTCGGGCAAATTTTCCGACGCGGCGAACCACGATTTAAACGAGTATTTTTTTGCGAACAAATCGAAAAACTCCGAATATTTTCCTGCCGACACCTCGCAATTTATTCCGTACACTTCGGGGTTGTCGCTCACTCCGCCCGTAATATTCGAAAAGAACTCTACGGGATACGCTATTATATTTTGAAGTTCTCTGTCGAACGAGCGCTCGTCCGAAAAATAGCCGTCGTAAGAGTTCCATGCGGCGACGGGCGGCAATTCGCTTGGAATTTGAAAATCGGGAAATTCGACGTTCGAAACGTAAAGCGAATTGTTTACGAACGCTTTGAGTTCGGTAACATATTCGGGTGCGACGGCTTTATCGGAGAAAACGGCGCTTTTTTCATAAACGCGCGAACGGATATTCTCGCGGTTGCTCGCGTCGAAATAGTACTCTCTGCTCTCGAACGTGGGATATGCCGACTTTCCGTCGGCGCCGACAACCGAATTTAATTCGGGCACGAAAATCGAAACGGTTTGCGTCATATTGAATTCGGCAATCGCGTCGAAATCGAAAGCTTTGCCGTTTGCCGCCGAGTATGCTCGCGCGTATTCCTCTTGCGCCGACTGCGGAAAGCTAAAAGACGGTTGTGGTTCGGGTTCGCTACGAGAAGCGCAACCGCATAGTGCAACAAAAGCCGCGCAAACCGCAAAAAAAACGGCAAAAGTTTTTTTCATGCTACCTCCCGTTCGAATAATTATATAATAGTATAGCACGCAAACGATTTTTTTTGCAAGCGTTTGCCGCAATTTCGCACGAAATTAAGCAGAGCATTCTATACTCGAACTCAATTTTCTGACGCAAAGCAAACTAAATTGCTTCTTTAAAGTCGCTCGGAGTGCTACTAAACAAAAACGGAACCCGAATAAACGAATTCCGTTTCGGTGGCTTTGCCACAGTATGCTATGGCGGCGAGCGCCGCCCGTATATATTTCGCGCCTCAGTGGCGCGGTTCCGTCGTTTTACGGGTGTGCAATCCCAACAGATACACCCGAGCCGCGATTTTATCCGCAAAAATGTATCGCTTGGGGCGCACACCCGTATCCGCTTATTTGCAGCAGACGTCTCTTCCGCCGCAGCAGCAAGAGAGCAATAAGTACCACAACAGCATATCGGAGCAATCGCAGCCTTTCTTCTCATAGCATCCGCAGCCGTTATCCCGTCCGCCGCAGCAGCAAAGCAGAAGGATGATTAGGAACATATCGTTCCCGCAGTTATTGAACATTGCCGTTCCTCCTTAAAATCGTTTTGTTTGAATTCAAGCGACGCAGGTGCCGCGACGCTTTTGTCGCCACCGGTATGCAACTAGGGCGAAGCGGCTAACCTTCCGTCACTTTTTGTCTTGTGTATTTCTCTTCGTTCGTGGGGCACGTCGAGATTTTTTTCGTTTGTTTGAGAGGCACCTCTAATTTATAATATGTTCTAGAACTAGCTGTGTGATAAAAAATAATACGTTTATAAATAAAACAAAACATGAATTGACAAACGCTTTTTAATATGATAAAATTACGGGTGTACAATGAGGAGGAACGACTCTTTTTATGAGTAACCGCAAATCGGAAGGCAATTTAATAGAACGAATGCTGTCGATTTTAAGCCTTTACGAGAGCGACTCGGAGCAACTCGAAGCCAAATCCCCCTCCGACGGATATAATTCGGAAATCGCGTTGCAAATTCAAGACTTTATCGACAAAATACCCGGCGGCTTTCTTATATACAAAGCGGACGGCGACGAAGAAATAATATATGCCAACAAAGCGCTTATAAAAATATACAAATGCGACAGTTTGGCGGAATTCCGCAAACTTACCGGCAATTCTTTTAAAGGAATGGTTCATCCCGACGACCTCGAAGCCGTAGAAAAGAGCATAAACGAACAAATAGCGAACAGCATCGACGACCTTGACTATGTGGAATACAGAATCACCGACAAAAACGGAGTCGTTCGCTGGGTGGAAGACTACGGGCATTTTGTTCGCACCGAAACTGCGGGCAATCTTTACTATGTGTTTATAGGCGACGCCACCGAAAAAATAACGCGCAGAATGTCGGAAACCGCCGCACTTTTAAACGAAAAGCTCGAAAAAGAGCGCAAGCTGAAAAATATAATAAAAGAATACGACAAGGAACGCAAGTTAATCACGCAAGAGCATTTGCAACGCTTGGAAGTAATCGAAGGGCTTAGCGTAAACTACGATTCCATTTTATACGCCGATCTCAACGAAAACAAAATATTGCCGTATCGCCTCAGCACGCGATTAGAGCGTCAGTTTGAAAAAAAATTGCAGGTGCGCGATTTTAATTGGTTTGTATCCGACTATGTGAGCGTTTGGGTTCATCCCGAAGACCGAGCGCTCGTTTCGGAAATGACGTCGTCGCGTTCGATTCGAGAAAAGCTTGCCGAAAACCCCACCTACTATTTAAATTACAGGTGTATTCAAAACGGCGAAGTTCAATATATTCAGTTGCGCCTCGTAAACGTGGGAAGCAGCGAAAACATTTCGCAAATCGTTATGGGGTATCGAAATATAGACGAAGAAATTTTGCAACAAATCAAGCAAAAACAATTTCTCGAAGACGCCTTAAACAACGCCAAACTTGCGTTTAAAGCCAAAAACGCATTTCTTTCCAACATGTCGCACGACATGCGCACTCCCCTCAACGCTATTTTCGGATACACGTCGCTCGCTCAAAAGAACGCGAACGACTCGCATATCGTAAAAGAATATTTGAACAAAATCGACATTGCAAGCAACCAAATCCTCGACCTTATAAATAAGGTTTTGGAAATTACATACTCCGAATCGCAAGATTTTCATTTAAACGAAAAGGAATGCAACGTAGCTGAGGTGTTGCGCGAAACGATAGACTCTATTTCGGCGCAAGCGAATCAAAAAAACATATCGATTTCAGTCTCACGGCAAATCGAACATGCCGACGTGTATGCCGACAAAGATAAGTTGCTTCAACTGCTTTCTCACATTGCCAACAATGCCGTTAAGTACACAAAAAAACACGGCGAAGTGCGTTTTTTTGTGAGCGAACAGCAAAAACCGAATTCGGAGTTCGCCACCTACAAATTCACTGTGGAAGACAACGGCATCGGAATAGGCAAAAAATCGCTCAAACGAATATTCGAACCATTCGAAAGAGAATACAACACAACTCTTTGCGGAGTGTACGGTTCTGGACTCGGGCTGACGATAGCGAAGCATATAGCCGAAATGATGGGCGGCACGATTAAAGCGCAAAGCACTGTGGGCAAAGGCAGCGTGTTTACCGTAACCGTAAGTTTTCGCTTGCAACAAAAAACGAAAGCCGCAAAAGAATGCGAAAATTCTACCGATGAATTGCGCGGTAAAACAATATTACTTGTGGAAGACAACGAAATAAACCTCGAAATCGAAACGGATATTTTGCAAGATATGGGTTTTTGCGTTGACACCGCCGAAAACGGGCAAATAGCGGTTGATAAAGTTGCCGCGTCTCGAGTCGGCGATTACGACCTTATTTTAATGGACATACAAATGCCCGTTATGGACGGGTTGCAAGCCACCGCAAATATTCGCAAGTTGCAAAACCCATCCCTTGCCCGCATACCCATTATAGCCCTGTCCGCCAATGCGTTCGAAAGCGACAAGCGCACCTCTATGGAAATAGGAATGGACGCGCACCTCACCAAGCCTTTGAACGTGGAGGAATTCATAACTTCGGCGACGACAATTTTTCGCGAGCGAAAGAGCACCCCCTAAAAAGCGCTAAATACAAACGCTTGACGAACATGCGGCTTTTTATTAAAATTAAAAGACACACAAACAAGGAGCATATAAAAAACATGGCTGACAAAAAGAACGCGCTCACTATGGATAAATTAGTGGCGCTGTGCAAAGGGCGCGGATTCATTTTCGCGGGAAGCGAGATTTACGGCGGACTTGCAAACACATGGGACTACGGTCCGCTCGGCGTGGAAATGAAAAACAACGTCAAAAAAGCATGGTGGAAAAAATTCGTTACCGAATCGCCTATAAACGTGGGCGTGGACTGTTCTATTCTCATGAATACTTCGGTGTGGGAAGCGAGCGGACACGTGGGCGGCTTTTCCGACCCACTCATGGACTGCAAATCGTGCAAAACCCGTCACCGCGCCGACAATCTTGTGGAAGATTATATCGCTCGCAAAAAAAAGGACGTTAAAATAGCGGGTTGGAGCAACGAACAGCTCTCCGAATACATTTCGGACAACAAAATTCCTTGCCCCGTTTGCGGCAAATGCGATTTTACGCCCATAAAAAAATTCAATCTTATGTTCAAGACATTTCAGGGCGTAACCGAAGACAGCGCCGCAACGGTGTATCTTCGCCCCGAAACGGCGCAAGGCATATTCGTAAACTTTAAAAACGTGCAACGCTCCACCCGCGCCAAAATTCCTTTCGGCATAGGCCAGGTGGGAAAATCGTTCCGAAACGAAATCACTCCCGGCAACTTCACTTTCCGCACACGCGAGTTTGAACAAATGGAACTCGAATTTTTCTGCGAACCGGGCACCGACCTCGAATGGTTCGAATACTGGGAAAAATTCTGCCACAACTGGCTTTTGGAACTCGGCATAAAAGAAGAAAATTTGCGGCTCAGAAAGCACGAGAAAGAAGAATTGAGCCATTACAGTAAAGCTACCACCGACTTCGAATTCAAATTCCCGTTCGGTTGGGGCGAACTTTGGGGCATTGCCGACCGCACCGACTACGACCTTAAATGCCATCAGGAAAAGTCGGGACAAAGCATGGAATATACCGACCCCGTGTCGAACGCGAAGTATATTCCCTACTGCGTAGAGCCGAGCTTAGGCGTGGAGCGCGCAATGATGGCGCTACTTTGCAACGCCTACGAAGAAGAGGAACTCGAAGGCGGCGACACACGCACGGTTTTGCACCTTCACCACTTCCTCGCCCCGTATAAAATCGCCGTTCTTCCGCTTCAAAAAAATCTTTCCGAAAAAGCGGACTCGCTTTACCGCTCGCTGTGCAAAAAATTCGTTTGCACCTACGACCTCACCGGCTCTATCGGAAAACGCTACCGCCGCCAAGACGAAATCGGTACGCCGTATTGCGTAACGGTTGACTTCGAAACGCTTGAAAACGATACCGTTACGGTGCGCGAACGCGACTCTATGAAGCAAATAAGGCTTTCGCTCGGCGAACTCGATGCGTATTTCGAAAAAGCGCTCGAATATTGATTTAACGGCGCAAACTACGGAAATTCGTTTGATTATAAAAAACTCCGTTTTATATAAAAGCGGAGTTTTTTAAGGAGACACTATGATAAAAAAACTAAACTCGCGGCTCATTTGCCTTTTAACGGCTACGATTATGGTTTTGTTCGTTGCGACGGGTTGCGAAAAGTCGCCCGCGAAACCCGCCGAACCTAATAAACTTGCGCTCGAACTTTCGGCGTCGCTCAAAACATATTTAAATTCGGAAGAGTTTAAAAGCGCAATGCAAGAAGCGCATACTGCGCGCGAACGTACCGAACTTATGTATCTTAAATACGTTGACGGAACGTTTTACGGCACCGACAACGTCGTGCAATTAAAAAAGTATCTCAACTATATAAATTATATAGTTGAAAACAGCGAACTCTCCGACGCTCTATTCGCTTCTTCGCCTGCGTCGGAACAAGGTTGGTACGGCATAACCGACTTTTTATTCGGTTGGTCGTTTATGTACAATCAATATCTTCAATATTGCGCGGGGGCGAGCGTAACCGACACATCGCTAAGCGTTTATCTCCCCATGATTAAAAGCTATTTGCAAAAAACGGACGCTTTTTTGCAAAACAACCCCGTAGAAACGCCGTCAGACGCCCCCGTAATAAAAGTTGCTTGGGGATTTTCGGCAACAAACGTTTTGCCTATGATTGCCGCCAATCTCGGAATATACGGCGCCACTCCCTACTGCGACGGCGTAATGCTTTCGTACTACGAAAAAGACGAAAACGGCAAGTTTATTAAAGAAGGCGACACGCCCGACTGGGTTGGTTTTTCGGGCAGACCCATGTGCGCGTCGTTATATCGCGCTAACGAAAAATACAGTTTGGCATACGAAAAGACAATGCAGGGATATTTTCCGTTCACCGACGGATGGAACCAACCGCTTGAAGAAATGGTGAACCTCGACAGACTTTGCAATTACTATAACCGCACGCTGTCGTCGGGTGCAAGCGCCGTGCCCGAATATGCTTTGCTCACCGCGATGATGCACGGAATAGACATGGAAAACTACGTTAAAGAATCGCCCGCGCAAGACGAAAACGGCGACGAAACGTTCAACGTAATATCGCTGTGGCGCGAAGAACTTACCGTCGAAAACGGCGAATACATAATAAACAATTTTACCGATATGGCTGTGGCAATCGCGTATATCGCTCAATCGTCGGGAATTGCCGCCCCCACACCGTTGGGTTCGTATAGCGGTTCTTCCGCAGTAATAAAGCTGTGAGGAATTATCGTATGCGCAAACGCTTGACGAAAGCGACAATTATGGTTATACTCGTTTTAACGGTACTCGGAGTATGCTCGGGTTGCTCGGAAATTTGGTTTAAAGACAAAACGAGCAAATCGCCCGACTATCACCCGATAGTTTCCGACGACGGGAGCGGCTCCGACAATAATTCGAGCGAAGAACATGACTCGCCGAACACCGTTTACGCGACTTTCGTTCTCGAACTCAGAATGCCTACCGACGAACAAGAGACCGAAGAGTCGGATGCGTTTGCCCACTCAAAGCTTAACGGAGAACTTATTTGCAGTTGGGAAATTCCGTTCTTCGGCAACACTCTCTACGAATCCGTTAAAAAGTTTTTCGAACGGCGTCCCGACAGCATAACGTTCAGAGCCGAACAGCACAAATTCTATATGTTTCGCGAATGCGTTCTCGAAAACGGAGAAAAGTATAACCTCGAAACCGCTTATGTGGCGGTAGACGGAAAATATTCATATTGCGCAAACCATCAATCGCTTTTGGGAGCCGACGGCATTGCGGGCACCGACGACGACGTGAAAATAGTTGTGCTTGTATACGAAGGTTGGCTGAATTAGCCGCAAGGAGTAATAAAGTAATGAACAATCTCATGACCGAAGAAAAGGCAAGGCGACTTGCCCAAACGAAAGGCATAAAAGGTTGGGCGGCAACGTTTGCCCTGCTCGGCGCCATGTGCTTCGACCAATTTATTCTCGATATTCCTTTTGCGAACGTGGTGTTCCCCGTTTTGATTATTTGCGCGGCAAGCATGAACGTTGCGAAAAATCTCGTGCTCGTATCTGCCTATTCGGTGCTGTTCGAACTCGGTTGCATAGCTTGGTTTCCCGCTAACCTTTTGCGTGTTCAATGGTGGTTGCTCGAAGTTTGGCTCGGCTACATGATGCCTTTCGCGGTGTATAAGCTCTTAAACCGAAAACACAAAAACGTGAGCGTGTGGTCTTATGCGGCTATGGCGGCGCTTTCCGAGCTATTGTATTTTTGGGTGTCGGTAGTTGCCACAATAATTATTTGGGGCGTTCATCCCCTCGCCTACATTCTAAGCGATTTAGCGTTCGAGGCTTTGGGTTGCGCGGCAACATTCGTTTGCGCTCTTCCCGTAGCGGCACTCTATAAGATTTCTACGGGTGAGCTTTCGCTTCCCTCGTTTAAAGCGAAACGCAAAGCAACCGCAAATTAGTTTTATTGTGTAAATGAAAAAAGTTAAGCGACGTAAATAAAAAACCGTCGCTTTTTTCATGCGCTCACGTTTTGAGCGAAACATTTTTATGCGTTAAATTTACAAGTTTTTCGTTGAAAGCACCTTAAATAGCTCGTACATAAAAGAAAAACGACCGCGCGGTTAAACGCAATCGTTTTAATGAAATGCGGCAATTACCTACTCTCCCGGCTCGTTGCCAAGCAAGTACCATCGGCTCCACGAGGCTTAACTTCCGTGTTCGGTATGGGAACGGGTGGATCCCTCGCGATATGGTCACCGCAATGGTACTGTGAACTCTCGCTCACAGCTTAATTATTTTATCACACCGCAATGCTAATTGTCAAACGTTTTCACGAACCTTTTCAAGAAAAAAATATCAAACTTTTATAACCCTATTGAAAAATACATATACTAAGCCGAGAATATAAACGCATAATAATTATACAAACGTTAAGCAGAGCATTCTATAAAATGCTCTGCTTACAAATACGTAAGCGCGATTTTGTTGCGTTGCAAAAAATAATGATGTATAATAGTATTCAATCGGAGCGAATATGAAACAAAAAATTATAAACGTTTTAAAAACGAATTACCTTATATTTGCTTTTTGGGCAGTTTCTTTAGTTATAGAACTCACCGCCGTAACGGTTACGGGCGGAAAGTTTTTTATACGAAAACCATATATTTACCTTTCGATAATGCTTGTGTTTACCGCAGTTATGTATTCGATTAAAAATCAAAACGGGCGTTTCTGGTTCGCGTTCGCACTCCTCGCCTTTCAGTTTGCGGTAGACCTCGTGTTCATTATCATTTATGAGATGACCGACACAATATTCGACTTTTCTATGCTCAATCTCAGAAAAGACGGCATGGCGATAATAGAAAGTCTACCCATAAATTTCGTTTACGTGCTCGTGTCGGGAATATTGCTAAGCGCCTACGTTTTGTTCGGGCGATACTTTATTAAAAAAGTTCCCAAGCCGCCAAAGCCTACAAAGTTGCCGCTTGCGCTCACGGCGGCGGCAATGGCTTGCACGCTTGCGTTGCACGGCGTTTTCGCCTACGTTTCGCACCGCAATTACGACCCGAGCAACACCGTAACCAAGCTTATGCGCACCGACACTTCCTCTTATTCCGACAAAGGCGTTTTGGGAAACTTTATCGACGAGCTTTATAAAGGGGCATTTTTCAGTAAAGTTAAGTTGGGCGACACGAACGAACTCGACGACTTTATATACTCGCAAGTCTCGCCGCAAACGGAACTGTTCGGCGTGGCGAAAGGTTACAACGTTGTAACCGTGCTCGGCGAAAGTTTCGAATGGTTTTCGTTTTTGACTGACGCGCAAAAGTTTCCGGGCGGCTTCGACGCAAGCGAAGAAACTTTGAGAAAGCTGTATCCTAATCTCTACGAACTTTACGATAGTTCGGTGGTAATGAACAATTTTCACGCGCGCGAAAAGACGGACATTTCCGAGAACCTTTCGATAATAGGAGCTTATCCCACCGACAAATTCACCAACTACGACTATCCGAAAAACACGGTTGTAACTTCGCTTGCCCGCACCTTAAAGGCGTTCGATTCTTCGATTGCCGCAAATTCGTTTCATAACGGCACAGCTTCGTTTTATAACCGCAACGAATATTTAACGCGCGGGCTCGGCTTCGATTCGTTCACCGCCGCCGACCAAATGACGCAAGCGGGAATGCCCGATTACCTATGGAACGGCGAGAGAAACCTCGATAGCGACATGGTGAAAACTTGCGCCGACGAAATGTTCCCCACCGACCGCAGATTTTACACGTATATAACCACAATCACGCAACACGGGCAATACGAACCGCGCGAAAATTTGAAAAAGTATTACGACAAACTCGACGAATACGGAATCGCGACTCTCCCCGACGAGCGCGACAAAGATTACAACATAAGAAAAGCGTTTCACACCTACGTTGCCGCCGCTATGGAGCTCGACGCCGCAATCGGCGAAATAAACTCCGAACTTAACGAGCGCGGACTTGCCGACAAAACGATACTCGTGCTGTTCGGCGACCACAATGCCTATTACTCCTCGCTTTCGAGCGAAATCAAAGGAATAACCGACGGAAAATACGATTCGGAAAATTATACCGACCTATACCGCGTTCCTCTTATGATTCGCGTGGGAAACGGTAACGACTTTAAAGAGGGCGGAAAATACGAAGAGCGCCGCACAATAAACAAATTTACTTGCACCGCCGACATATTGCCCACGCTCTACGACCTGCTCGGAATAAAAACGTATTCGAATCTTTTATACGGGCACAGCGTATTCGACGAAACCGAAAGCGTATTGTATTCGCGGGCATACGACGTGTTTTTAACCGATAAAGTATATTTCTCGTCGCTCAACAAAATACGCTACAAAGCCGCCGACGCCGACGAAACGTATATGAACCAAGTGGAAAAAGAAGCTACCCTCTTAATGCAAAAAGTGAGCCACACAAACAGAATATTCTATTACGATTATCTTTCGGGCAAAAAAGCCGACGAATATTACGAAAAACTTAAATTGCTAAATAGTTAAAAAGAGCCGCAAGGCTCTTTTTAACTCTAATCAACTATAAATTTTGTTCCTATTCTTTCGCCGCAAAGCACTGCGGTCTCGTAGCCGTCGGAAGTGTTTTGCATAAATTCGGAATCGGGAACAACTTTGTCGTGTTCCACAAGCAAAGCTATGGTGGAGCCTCCGAATTCAAATCTGCCTTTTTCCTCTCCTCGCATGTGTCTTCCCGCGCCGTGATTGTTCACTATCCGCCCCACCATCATAGCTCCTATTTCCACCTGCGTTACGTCTCCGAAGTTCTCTGTGTGCATAACCGTGTATTCGCGGCAGTTTTCGGTGAAAACTCGCCTCTTTTCAAGCGCTACGGGTTGCACGGTGTGAAGCCGCCCCTTAATGAAAACGTTGTTTTCCTTTTCGCAGTCGTCTATATAAAAATATCTGTGATAATCGGAAACGGCAAGCCTAAACACAAAACAGTAGCCGCCTTCGTATTTTTTCGCAAGCGTCGGATTTTTCAAGAGAGTTTCCGTCGTATAGCGAAACCCTTTTATTTCAAACGAACAATCGGGGTTCAGCTTGTAAAGCGACAGTTTCGCGTCGCACGGCGAAACGAATGCTTCGGGCTCTGTCGCGAAAGGACGGAGTTCGGGGCGTATTTTTCGGGTGAAAAAAGCGTTAAAACTGCGGTAATCTTCGCTCTCGTATTGCGACATGTCTATTGAATTCTTTTTAACGTACTTTTTAATTCTGCGGCGTGAAAACTTGCCGTCAAGATATTTTCCCACAATTTTGGATATAGTCATACCCGATAATATGCGCAAAAGCGGCGCGCCTAATTTGCTACGGTATAAAAACCGCAAGCTTTTGGGCGGCGTAGGTTCTTTATATTTTTCTCTCATAAAAACGGAATGTCGCGACGGTGAGGAGGTCGCACCTGTTTAAAATAAAGTCCTTTTAATAACATTAGAGTTAAAAGCAAAACAGCCACTATGCCTATGGCAATCAAAATACCTCTCGTTTTCAATTTTACGATGCGGAAACGGAGCACAAACAGCACAGCCAAAAGAACGAGCCCCGCCGCCATTATTATTCCCGATATAAAATAATATTTGTGAGAATGCCAAAAAAAGCTTGCCACCATCCAAAAAATCGGATACGCTATCGCGGCGCTCGTTACGGGCAAGCCCTCGTAATATTTTCGAGGAGCACCCCCCCCCGCGATTTCTTCGTTACGGCGAATTTCCTCCGACACGTTGAAGTGCGCCAAACGAATGAGCGCGCACAGCACGAAAAGCGCGAACACGGGAACATAATACCACCTATCCATTCCCATGCCGAATCCGAGCATTGCGGGCGCAACGCCGAACGCTATTAAGTCGGAAAGCGAATCGATTTGCTCTCCGAATATTCGTTCTTCGAGCGCACGGTTCTTTCGCGTTTTGGCTACGGTGCCGTCGAACGCGTCGCACACTCCCGACACAAGCAAGCAAATAACGCCCACCCAAGTATGGTGCACGGCGGAAAAGCAAATTCCAACAACCGCCGACAGCACCGATAAATATGTAAGTATCACTCCGTAGTGATACTGTCCGAGTAATTTCTTGCTGTTCATCATTCGTTCCTCACAGTTCTTTCTCGCGCAATTCTTCGTCGTTTTCCACTTTTAAATCGGATTGCTCGGCAACCTGTTCTTTTTCAAATAATTTATCCGTATCCGCATTATTTTCGCACACGCCGTCTTGTTCCGCCGCAAACGCAAATTCTCCGCTCGGCTCTATTTCGCTCGTTTCGGTTTTCTTTCGCCGCACTAACCTACCGTGCTCGGCAAGGGTAATCGCTCCCGAAATGAGCAAACTTATATAGTAGGATATTGTGCGCGTAACCATCATAGCCGCTATAATGAAAGAATCTTCGAAGCAAACGCAATAAACGTTTAAATACATATATTCGAACGCGCCCACTCCGCCGGGAAGAGGAACGGAATTATAGCCGAGCGTAACGAACGCTTGCATTGCAAAAATCATGAGAAACGAAGTTTCGTTGCTTACCGATTTGCAAACAAAACATGTTATGAGAATTTGCGACGCGCGTTGCATAATATTGAACAGCAACACAATGACGAAAAGCGCTCTATGCTCGCGCAGCGCCGAAAGGCATCCCTTATATTTCTCCACAGCGCCCGTAAGCTTATCGCGCCATTTTTCTTCTTTTTTTACAATTTTGATTTTCTTGAAAAACGTGATAAAAGCGTTCCCGCATTTTAACACCGCCCTATGGCAAAACATGCAAGCCGTAAAAAAAGTAAGCAATAAAAACTGCACCGCTATTCCGAGAATAATAAGAAATTTAACCAAAAAACGGAACTGCAAAAACATTGCCGGTCGAATAGCGAACGCTACGGCGCCGAGCACAATAATCGCGCCCGTATACGCTATAAGATTAAACACGAGCGAAAACGTAGCCGTTCCCGCGCTCATGCCGTCTTGAACCATGTAATAAGCCGATGCCGGTTGTCCTCCTGCCGCGCTCGGCGTAATTGCCGAGTAATAAACGTCGGCGGCGGAATAAACCACCGACTTGCGAAACTTGCATTTATGTCCGAAAGCTCTGCTTATAACGTGCAAACTTAACGCTTCGAACAGTATATAGCCGAGCATACACGCAAACGCGACTACAAGAAATATCGGATTACTGTCGCGCAAAAAATCTCTAATGCTTACGAAGTCGAGTTCTCGATTGCTTAGAAACAAAATAACCAAAGTAATCGCAACGAGCGCCAAAAGTATAATCAAATTGATTATCTGCTTTTTTGCTCCTTTGGCCAATTTACGTTTCATTTGTCTTTCACTCCCGATGAATGCGCCGCACACCGCTTTTAATTATATCACACTTTAATCAAACTGTCAATGCCGCTTTGTTTTTTTATTCGTCTTTTTAACATAATTATATCAAATTAGGGAAAGTTCGGTCAAACGTATTCCCCTTACATATTCGTAATAATAAAATTATACCTATCCTCCCCAAAAAGTAAAACTCAATAATACGGTTACGGGGAACGTAATATAAATACCCTAAGACCACAATTATTTAGGCTTAGAGTATTATATCATATTTACCCCCCCCCGCAAGCGATTCGATGCAGTTTGTAAAATTTTCTTGCCAAAAAATTCTCATGGCAAACGTAAGCGGAACCGTCGCTCACTTTGTCGGAAAACCTTAAAAAAAACTTCAATCGAAAAAATCATTTTCAAGCATAGCGCATAAACAATGATACACCGGCAAATGCAGTTCTTGAACGGAGTAAGTTTCGGATTCGGGCACAAGCACAATCGCGTCGGCTATGTTTTTCAATTTTCCACCGTTGCCGCCGCCGAGAAACAACACTCTCATCCCCTTAGCTTTTGCCGTCACAGCCGCAAGCACGCAGTTGCGCGAATTGCCCGAAGTGGAAATCGTAAGCAAAACGTCGCCGCAATTCCCAAAAACGGACACCTGTTGCGCAAAAACCGACTCGGGACTTTTGTCGTTACCGAAAGCGGTGGAAAAAGCCGCGTGTCCGCAAAGCGATACTACGGGCAAACCGCCTTCGAGCACGCGCGCAAGAAAGGCGCCGTCTTCGCCGTAGCAAGATAGCGCCGACACGAATTCTCGCGGTAAAGCGCGTTTTTTGCGAAAGCTTTTTAATAGTTCTCCCGCTATGTGCTCGCAATCGGCGGCGCTTCCGCCGTTGCCGCACAAATAAAGTCGTTTGCCGCTTTTAAAGCACTCGCAAAGCATTTCGAACGCCGCCGCAATTTCGGATTTAACCGATTTCAAAAGAGCATGTTTTTCAACTGTTGTATGCAATATGTTTCTCGTTTCGTCTTTCATTTTATTAGAGCGCCTCTTGTCGCAAATTGTTTTTTAACAATAAAATTCGGTTACAGTTCTCCCGAACTAAAAGCTTCCGCTACCGACAGCGCGGCGTAGTCGCCCACGTTCTCGCCGAGCGCTGCGGGCAAAATTTCACATACGCGAGCACTGCAATCGAGCGCTTCTTGCGCGAGCGCCTTGCGCATGGCGGATTCGAGAAACTTTCGTGCTCGCATATACACGCCGCCGAGCACAATAATTTCGGGGTTAATTAGGTCTATTATTATGCTCAATCCTTTACCCAACATCTCTCCGCTTTTTTTAAAAACCTTTATAGCAAATCGCGAACCGTTTTCCGCCGCGTCGCACAAAAGCTTTGAGGTTATATTTTTATATCCTCCCGCCGAGAGCACGCATTCGGGGGTCTCGCGTTCGCGCCATCCCATGAGTTCGGCAAGACGCGCTATGCCTCCGCCGCTGCAAAATCCCTCGAACGAACCGTTCTTTCCGTAGCCGAGAGGTCCTTTTTTTTTGAGTCTTATGTGCCCGACTTCGCCCGCGTTGCCGTTTGCGCCGCCGTAGAGCTTTCCGCCGAGCACAAGCCCCGCGCCCAATCCCGTGCCGAAAGTGAGAAAAACCATGTTACGAGAGCCTCTTCCCGCGCCGTACCTCCACTCGGCGAGAGCGCAAGCGTTGGCGTCGTTTTCAAGCCTTGCGCACAACCCGAAACGCTCGCGAACGTAGTCCGCAATATTAAAACCGTGCCAACCGCGCAGATTGGGCGGAGCGAGAATTTTTCCCGCCGCCGAATCGAGCGGACCGCCGCAACTTATCCCCGCGCATTCGCACTCGTATTCGTTCAAAAATTTTTCGGCAAGCGGTGAAAGCTTTTCAAAAGTGGCGAGCGGCGAAAATTCGGTTGCCGTTTGCTCTCGTCCTAAAATTCGAATTTGTTCCCCGTTCGACTCTCCAACGCTTACGGCGCATTTCGTGCCGCCTATATCGAATCCGAGCAAAATTTTGTTTCGGGAATTCAACGCGCCCTCTCCTCTCGTTTACTCGTTCCATTCGTCGGCAAAAGTTTTGACGGTTATATCTTTCTCGGCAAGCGGCAAATCGGCGCTGACGGTAATCGCGCGCTCGTCGCCCTTTTCCATATCGAAGTAATTGTCGTCAAGCACAACTTTGACGCCGTAAGGCACGTCTATAAACACAGTGCGAGCAAACTCGTTCGCTTTAATAAAAACGGTTAGCTCGTTTTCGCTTTTACGTTCGACCTTAACGGTTAAATTCGTTTCGAACGGCAAATCTTTCCACAAGTTATAAAAATATACGCTCTTGTCTGAAACGTCGCCCGAAATTTGCGCGCTCAAATAGCCGTTTTTAACGTCTTTATCGATATTTACGCCGAACTCCGTGTACACCGAATTAGCTTTTACGACTATGTTGCTTTTGTTTTTTCGGCGCGTTTCTCCGCGAAGACTCGATTGACCGTATTCGAGGGTTAATTTTAAATCGCGGCGCAAATCGTTAGCCACGCTTAAATTCGTTTTTTCGCCGTCGAACCAAAAGAAAACGTGCACGGGCTTGAACGCCGATTTTTGCGAGTAAAACACCGGCTTTTTCTCGCCGTAAAAATCGATAACCGACCAAGTTCCGCATCCCCAAATGTCGTTATACATCCAATTTAAAATGCCGTTGCACCTTTCGCTTGCGCGAGCGTATTCGATTTCCGAACGCATGATTTCGGAATGAACGCACATGGCTTTTTTCACGAATTGCGGCAATGTTTCCGTAATTCCGAACAGAGCTTCCGCCAACCTGAATTCTTTGGTTATGAAAGTTTCTTCGGGAACGCAAGCGTAAGGATTTAACATAAAGTGTTCGTGCCAAACCTCGTTAACAGGCCAAAGTTTGTCGGCGGGAATAAATTTTTTTAAACTGCGAATGCGGCAAGGTCCCAAAATTGCGCATTCGGTTGTGAACGGGCTTTTGTTTTTGGCAAGATATTCGCGAAAAGATGGAATACGGTCGTCTATAAGCGCGGGGTCGTAGCACGAAGTATGCAAATCGCCCGAAGAATAGTCCATGTCTATATCGGTGCGACTGTGCGGACTGTTTGGCACATACTCGGAATTGCGCGTAAGCTTATTATGTAACCCGCGAAGCAACACTTCCCAAATATATTCGCCGTATTGAGGGCCCTTGCAGTCTAGGAATTTGCGGCGTTCATTTCCGCCGCACCACACCGCAACGCAAGGGCGGTTACGAAGCCGACGCAATTGCATGTCGGCTTCTTTATAAACAGTCTTTCTGAATTCGGGAATGTCGTCGGGCAAATCGGAGCAAGCGAACATAAAATCTTGCCACACCATAATTCCGAGTTCGTCGCAAAGGTCGTAAAACTTTTCGCTCTCGTAAATTCCTCCGCCCCACACTCGCAAAAGATTATAGTTAGCCTCGTTAGCCGACTTTATAAGGTGCTCGTAAGTTTCGTCGGTTACCGTTCCCGTCATATTGCTTGCAGGCACCCAATTCGACCCCTTGCAAAAAATATTTACGCCGTTCACGTTCAACGCGAAAGAAAGCGAATCGGAGTCGAGCGGCTCTTCCTTTATTTTAATTGTGCGAAACCCTATTTTACCGCTCTTATGCGAAACGAGCTTTCCGTCGCGCTTCAATTCGAGCGAATAACCGTATAAGTTAGCTTCGCCGTATCCGTTAGGCCACCAAAGTTCCGCATTTTCTACGGTAACGTTTTGCAACACGAACTGACCGCCGACTTTTGTCTCCAATTCATAATGCTCTTTGCAATCGCAGTTCGGGCGCTTACTTAGACGCAAGCAAAGCGAGTAATCTCGCGGCTTTTCTTTAAACTTTTCGTCAAGTAGAGTTATAAACGTGGCGTTACCCGAAGCGTCGCACGTTATTTCGGCGTCGAGAATATTATCGCTGTCGCCGCTAACCAAATATACGTTTTTATATATTCCGTAGCCCGGAAAGTCGGGCGCCCAGTCCCACATAAAATGGCACGAAGGCTTTCTGAAAAATATACGGTTGGGGTGAAAAATTGACATGTATTTTTCGTTCTTTCGCGAATTGTAAACCTTATAAGGCGAACGCATTTTCACCGAAAGAACGTTGTCGCCGCGCTTTGCGTATTTTTTAATATCGAAATCGTAACGCAAATACATATTGTCTGTTGCGCCCACGAGTTTTCCGTTTAAGAAAATTTCCGAAAACGTGTCGACGCCTTCGAAACGAAGTTCGAGCCGCTCCGACGAAAATTCGGAATCCGAAATTGTAAACGCGCAATTATATTCCCAGTCGGAATCGAGAATAAAACCGAGCTCTTTAAAATTTACGCCGAAAAGCGGGTCTGGAATTTTGCCGCACAAAAATAAATCGTTTGTAATGTCGCCGGGAACATGCGCCGCATATTCTCCGTGCGTTTCGTTTCTAACGCTCCAACAGCTTGAAAGCAATTTTGTATTTTCCATAATTGCGATTTCTTTACTCCTTATTCCTAAAATTTTTGTAAACGCAATAGCGCGCGATTTTTGGTTCTTTCAAACTTTTCAGTCGTTGAGCAAATCTATAATCCTTTCAAGTTCCGCATTGGATAGGCGATTGTTGCTCATGGTAACGGTTTGCCTGAGTTGCAAACTTTCGGCAATCTTTCGGAAAAACACGTCGCCCGTAATATGCCCGTCGCGTATGTCGAAGCTATAATTTTCATCGTCGGTAATACAACCGCATATAGCTTTGTTAAGTTCTTTTTTAACGAACGCCGCGCCCTTTTCCGTCCGTATAATTTCTCCCACCGTAGTGTAGCGGTTCGCTCTATCGCCGTTAGAAATCGCAAGCTCCGCCGAAAGCAATTCGTTTTCGGCATTGCGGCATACGCATAACCTGAACGCTCCTACGGGCAATTTAAAGGCGCTATTATGCGTATCGTAATACATAAATTCGCGCGCATCCACTCGCACGCGCACCTTTTTGCGCTCTCCCGCGCGCAAGAATAGCTTATCGAAAGCGACAAGTTTCAACACGGGCATTCCGTATTCGCCGCGCGTTTTAAAATATATTTGCACAACTTCTTTGCCGTCGAATTTTCCCGTATTTTCAAGAAAGAACTCGGCGGTTACGAATTTTGCGTTTTCGTCTATTTTGCAAGCGTCGAGTTTCAAATCGGAATACTCGAAGTTCGTGTAACTCATGCCGTAACCGAACGGAAAAACGGTTTTTATTCCTTTTTTCAAATAATATCGGTATCCCGTATTCACGCCCTCGCCGTAAAAAATTATGTCGCTGTTTTCCTCCCCGAAACACGGGCTATCCTCTATTTTTGCAATAAAACTCTCGGCGAGCCTGCCGCTCGGATTGACTTTGCCCGTAATAACTCGCGAAAGTGCAACGCCGAAAACTTCGCCCGCATAATATGTTTCCAAAACTGCCTTCGAGTTTGCCGTAACCTCGCGCAAGTCGAGCGCGGAACCGTTGCTCAACACGCACGCAACGTTACTATTGAATTCAGCGCACTTTTTCAAAAGAGAGCAATCTATAAAGATATTTTCTCGGTCGTACCCCTCGCTGTCGGGCCTTGTGCCGCAAAACACTATAATGGCGTCGTATTTCGAAAGACGCAAGTCTGGTTCTTCTATGTAATCGCACACCGAAAACGTTTCGCGCAAAACGGAAAACACCGTTTTCGCGCCCGTCGAATTTACTTCGGCGCAACCGCCGCCTTGCGAAAGCGACAGAAGAGCAAGACTCCCCGCCACCGCCACGCGAGACTCGCGGCGCAACGGCAACAGCGCGTCGGCGTTTTTTAGAAGCACCATGCTCTCTTCGGCAAGTCGGCATGTGTTTCTTTTAAACGTTTTTACTTCCCGCTCTGCGAAACAAAAATCGGCAAGTTTTTTAATTCGGCCCACGCTTTGCGTTATTTGCGCCTCTTCGAGTTCACCACGCTTTACCGCCTCTAAAACCTCGCTATGAGTTTTCAAGTCGGAGCCGGGCATTTCGAGGTCGAGCCCGCAAGCGTAGCTTTTCGCGCGACTGTCAACTCCGCCCCAGTCGGACACGACGACGCCGTCGTAACCCCATTCGTCTCGCAAAATATCGTACAGCTTTCGATTTTGCGCCGCATATTCTCCGTTAACTCTGTTATAAGACGTCATGAGCGACTTTGCGTCAGCTTTTTCGATTACTGTGCGAAAAGGTTTTAAATATACTTCGCGCAAAGTGCGCTCGTCTATCTCCGCCGAATAAGAATATCTGCCGTTTTCGCGATTGTTGCAACAAAAGTGCTTTACGCACGCCGCCACGCCGAAGCTTTGAACCCCGTTTACATATGCGGCGGCAAGCTCGCCCGTAACATACGGCTCTTCGGAAAAATATTCGAAGTTGCGTCCGCAAAGCGGATTGCGTTTCACGTTCACGCCCGGCGCAAGCAAAACGTTCACACCGTGTTCTTTCGCATCCGCTCCGAGCGACTCACCCGCATTGAATAGTAGTTCCCTATCCCAACTGCACGCAAGCAAATTTATGTTGGGATAACAAAATGACGGCGTACCGTCGCGTATTCCGTGAGGTCCGTCACGCAAAGTCAAACTCTTCAATCCTATTTTCGGCTCGGCTCGAGTGTGCCAAATATTTTCACCCGACAGTATGCTTATTTTCTCGTCCAAGTCGAGAAAGCTCGCTATTTCTTTTTCTTTCATACGGTTATTCCGCCGTTACGTCGCGCGAATCGGCGACGACAAGAGTGGCTTTAAGCGCACCGCATGTGTGCCGTCCCGCGAGAGAAATTTCCACGATTATGTCTTCGGCGACTCCGTGACACTCTGTGAGAGAGACGGAAAAATCTTGCTTCGCAACATAGCGATAAGTGTTTTGGAGCGGCACCGAAAAGCTTTCGCAAGACCCAACGAGCCCTTTACCCGTGTAAATGCGAACGTTTGCCCAGTGTGGCGAGCGAGTAACTTCGGAGCAAATCAATTTTAACGTGAATCCGAATTTTTCGTCCCCCTTTATGTAAGGCGCGCGCTCGTATTCGAGCACCGCTTTAAACGCGGGAAACTCTTTGCATTCGCAATATTCGGGCAAACGTAACAATTCGTTTATGTCGAACCCCTGCTGTCCGCGATTGCGCCACATATGCTTTCCGTAAACTTCGTAAGGCGCGCAAAAAAGCGCTTCTCCCTCGTTTGCGCTCAGCGAATAAATATCCTCTTGCGAAAAATTTACAAGCGGCTTAGCTTCGAAATCGGTCTGCAAAAATCGAGGAATATCGAAAAGTATTCTGTCGGCAAGCTCGCCGACATTTTTAGGCAAAAAGAAGCCCCATTCCGAAAGGTCTATGCAACACGTGTTTATAATGCCGTCGAGCACTTCCGACCACTTTTGAGGTATGCCCGAATTACCCGATATTATTCCGAGCAAAGCGCCCGCAAACCCCGCCGAACAGTCGGTGTCTTCTCCGCAATTCACGGCAAGGCAAATGCTCTTTCCGAAATCGCCCTCTCCGTATAAAAGCCCTATAATAGCTATTCCTATATTGTTGGGTGCGTCGCAACCCGGTCGAGCAAGATAATCGTTTTCAGTCCATTTTTCGAGCGGCAAAGTTTGCAAACCGAAACTTCCCGGAACTTCGCAAAATAACTTTTCTCGCGCTTCTTTCCAACTAAGTCCGCCGTCGTAACACTCGCATACAAGCCGCACCGCCTTAGCCACAAGGCAATCTTTCGGTATGTAGCTGAGCCCTATATCGATAAGCGTGCGCAAAGAGCTTTCCGCAAACGCGGCGCTTTGCACGGCGGCGCAAAAAACTTCGCCGTATATTCCGTCGCCCGCATGGTCTACCGACGAATCGTGCCAAGCGTAAACCGACGCGATTTCGGGATGGCCGGGCGCCAAACACGCCCATATTTCGCTGCGGATAAAACTTCCGCAACTGTCTTTATACACGTTTTCTATTCGGCCCGAAATAGGCGGACGAAAACCCCTAATCAAATTAGCTTTCCCAGCTCCGTATTCCGACCAACGCGGATATATGTAAGTCAGCCAATATTCGGCAAGCAAATCGCCGTTAACCGACGAGCCGAAACGTTCCGCCGCATTGAGCCATACGATTTGAAGGTCGAGGTCGTCGTTGGGCGGAGGGTTTCTGTAAATATTTTCCTGAACGTAAAAGCTCACGTCGTTTATTTGCCGATACGATTCGAACGGAGCGCCGAGCGTGCCGCCTATGTTTTTGCCGTTAAAGCAACCGAGTATTTTTTCTTTAAGTTCGTTGTATGTTATTTGCATGTTTATCTATATCCTGTGGTTAGCCTTATATTCGTTTAGTAGAGAGCCCTCGCTATAACGGGCGAATCCGAGCTCCGAAAGCTCGGCGAGCACGTCGTCGACATACGCCTTATATTCCGACTGTTTATCCAAATAGTAGCCGTTATAGTTGTGCATAATCATGAATTTAACGGGCGCGCGCATGATTTTAAGACGTTTTATAACCGTCTCCGCTTCGTCGCTATTTAATTCGCTCGCCGAAACGAAGCCTATCGCTTTATTCATGAGTTCCTCTTGTCCTTTCAAAAAGCCTAAGTCGTAATACTTAACCGCCGAACGGTCGGAGCCGAGCACTAGAGTGTAATCGTCGAAACGTTCGAATAGCGTGCGGTAATACAAATCGGCGTTAGTCTTATATTCGAGAGCGTAATCTTTGGCAATGCCGTAATAATACGTGAAAAATTCCTCGACGAGTTCGTCTACGTCGCGCTCTATGTTCCACATCAGTTTAGACGCAACGTAAGCTTCCATATTAGCCTGCCAACTCACTTTTTCATTTTGAGCCGACTGCATTAAAACGTATTCGGCACCTATGTTTTTATAAAGTCGCAAATTTTCTTTCCAAGTGTGCATGGTGGGATAATAGTTAAAGTAATTATAGTAATCAATGTGATAATCCCACAGCATGAACTTGCTCGCAACTTTGCTCCAATTCGAAAGAAGCGTGCGGTATTTTGCTATTTGCCGCGAGTCTTCGAGAGAATAATAGCCGTTGCAGAAATACGTGGCAAGACGCACGCTCACGTTGTCCGCCGCCACTACGGTATCGTCTACGGGGCGATATTCGCCGTTTTCTCCGAGCTCTACGGGCGGCTCTTCGGAATATTGATAAGCAAACGTTATAACGTTCACCTCTCTGCCGCCAAGCTCTTCGTTCGCCCATTTTTGCACTTCGCGCGCAAGAAGATTCACAAACCTTATGTTAATACCGCCTCTCCCATATTTTTCGGTGTCGCGCATACAGCGGGCGCAACGGCATGGCGTTTGAACGTCTTGTTGCCCGAACATGAAATACGTTACGTCGGGCTTTGCCGAAAGCACGAATTTTTTAAGCGACTCGATTGCAAGTTTTATTGGGCTGATTTCCACGCCGTCGTCTATTTCGCCGTTTTCGGTTATACCGTAAGTTTGGCAAATTTCTACGGGATTGCCTCGCACGAACGAAAACATTTCGGGATAGCGGCTCGCATAACTTACGGGCACATATGAAAGTGAGTTGTGCGCGGGCGGGCAATCGGACGAAGAGAACCAACCTATGTTGCCACCGAAACGGTCTGCCACCGTATGATATTCGTTCACAAACCTCATGCGGCTCATATACGCTTTATCGTCGTTATATCCCGCCACCATAAAGTTACGGTATTTAAACGACGGAGCTTGAACGTCGTCTATTTTTCCGAACTTGTATTCGCCGAGTTTTGGCACGTAAGTGCAATCGTAAGTCAAGAATTTCACGCCCAAATACGCATCGAGAAATTCATACACGCCGTAAAGCGTTCCCCTTCCGCTTCCTCCGTTTATAAACACGTTTTGCCCCGCAGTTTTAATAAAAAAGCCGTCGTGTTCGAGTTCGGCGGTTATTCCCGCTTTTTCTATAAAGCGAGTTGCGCCCACCGAAATTATTTTGGCATTTTCGTCGTAGGTAACGAACTTTTCCTGTTTTAGCCGAATGCTCGCGCCCGATACCTCTTTAAAAAACTCTCCGAGAGTCGAAGCCGCATATTTTTCCGCTTCGGTGCGCTCATCGGGATATACTATTGTATAATCTGTTTTTCCGTTTTCGAACAAAGTCATATTTTTAACCTCTTCCGCCTTATCTCCGTCGGTCGGCGCACTGTCCGAATTGCTATGAGCGGCGCAACCGAACGCCGAAAACGCAAGCGCGAGGATAAGCGCGGCAACCGCCGTTATTTTTCTTATTTTTTTCATATTAACTCCCCTTTACTTCGTAACGACTATTTCTCTTATTTCGTAACTTATGTTACCGCTTCCGTCAATAGCGTACACAATAAGCTTATATGTTCCTGCCTGTTCGAGCTTTATCTTTTCGCCTTCTCTCACTTTAATAAGCAAAGTGTCGGGATTGCGCAAATATACGAAATATTGCAAACTTTCTTCGCCGAGCGACGAATTATCGTCGGTAACTTTCATTTCGGGCACGGTGAGCGTGTCGCCCGCCCTCGCCTCAGTCGGAACGCTTCCGAACTCGATTGCGGGCGGCGTCACGTCTGCTACGCGCACTCTGTAAGTGCGTTTTCCCGTGTTATGAGCTCCGTCGGTGAGTGTGTATTCGAAACGATAATAACCGTAAGCGTCGAGCGTAACCGAAAGTTTTTCGGTGAGTTCGGCGTCTTTTACGAGCACAGCGCCGCTTGGCGAAAATACCGACACTTTGCCAGTAACCTTGCCCGAAAGCACGTCGGCAAACACCGCCTCGGGGAATTCGAGCACGCCTCCTTTTGCGTATTCTTCGGCAGCAACGTCGCGAGCAAGTCCCATAACGGGCATGATTTCGTCGTAGTTTTGAGTGTACGACGTAAAACTTTGGTTAGCTACGGAGTTGAGAGCAAACTTAGCGCTCGCGTTCACACCGCGAATCTTAAACGCAATTCTCACCTTTCCGCCGTCGAAGCCGCCGAAAACGCGCCCCGAGTCGAACGCCGCGATTTGCGCTATTTCGTTTCCGCTCACGCTTATTGTTCCGTCGCGCGAAAACGACAAACTAATCGAATCGAATTTTTCGCCCGCATACGCACTCAAATCGCCGTATACGCCGCTTTCCACTGCGGCTAAAACATTCATTCCGTCCGCCCGCATTTTAGCGCTTCCGCCCGCAATCTGCGAAAACGACAACGTAACCGTTTGCTCCTCGTTGCTCTCGCCCGTCAAAATCACGTCTATGCCGTCGAACGCGCTATACTTTTCGAGCACGGTAAACTTTAAATTCAAATCATAATACGGGAGTGCGTAAGGCATTGCTATTTCGGCGTCGCTTTCGAACGAAAACGTGAGCCCCGTTTCATAAAACTCGGTTGAAGCGCGAGAGCGTTCGAACACAAGGAAATCCGCAATGCTCGTTATGCTTGACGGTATTACTCGCACTCTGCGCATCTCTTGCACCGAGCCGTCGTCGGCAATAAAAGTTACGGTTATAAACTCGTCGGCGGTGTTTACAATGTATCCACTATTCGGGTCAACCTTAGTATCGTTAACGAATAGCGACACGGGAAATTCGAAACCGTCGGTTCCGTATTTGGAATAGTCAAGCCCGACGAATTCGGGCAAAGCAAGTTTTTCGCCGTTTACGCACGCTTGCGGCATGTTCTTAACCACAATAAATTTGCGTTCGGTGTTCACTGGCACTGAATAAGAAGTCGTTTTTATAAAACCGATCTCGTCGAGCGCTATTATGCTCACCGTTATGCTTCCCGCCCTGTCGACATAAATTCTTTCGCCCGGTTGCATGTAGCGGTACTTGCCGTCGAAACAAACTTGATAGCTCGTTTCCAAAATTCCCGTACCGCCGCTTACTTGCGCTTCGGGAAGTATAAAGTCGGAGCGCACCTCTACTTCGGCGGGCGCGTTGGTTACTATGAATATATCGTCGGGGAACTCTTTCACGCTGAATTCGTAAAACTTTTCCACCGAAGAGCCGAAATTGTCACGTCCCGAAAAACGAACTCGATATTCTCCGCTTCTTTTGGGTGTGAACGTGTCGCCCTCTATTTCGCCTTCCGTTTTGCGAATTTTGCGAAACGTCCCCTCTTCAAAATATTCGAGCGTGCGAGTAAAGCTAACGTCGCCGAACAACACGTCTTTTTCTTGCGCGCGAGGAAGCAAATAGCCGTAGCCAACAACGCCCGTTTGAATGTTGCTTTCGCGCACAAGCTGAATTACGCCGTCGTTCACAAATTCGGCGGTAGCGTCAAGCGGCTTTCCGCCTATTTCGGATATTACCACGCCCGCGTTATTAGCGGTAACGAGCTCCACCGACAGATAAACGTCTTCGCCCTTAAAGCCGCCGAAAGGCTTCCACGATTTCAATTCCGCCGTATTGTCGGTGTCAAGCACCTTATAGTTCGGAGTGGAAGAATTGATTGCCGAATATACTATTTGCCCCTCGTAATTATAGCGGAAGTTGAATGGCGCGCACTGCTTATTATTCACATTATTAAAAGTATGTTGAGTGACGGTGCCGTATTGATTGCGCACCACCCCTTTGTCCGCGCTTTCGTTTGAAATCGCAATAGCTTGCGTTCCGTATTCCACAAGCATATAGCTCACCTCTTCATTCCACGGGCTCATCCACCAAAAAACGGAAAGAGTGTTTTGCGCGTCGAGCGCGTCGGTTAAAGTAATGCGGACTTCCGAAATACTCGCGCCCTTTTCGGCATAAGGCTGAAACTCTATTATTTTAGTGTTCGAATCGGACAGCTCTTTTAAATCGAGTGCTTTGGTGTAACGCGCAACCGCACCTCCGTCGCCCGTTATATACACGCCGTTTTTCTCAACGTTTGCCGACGCGGGATAAGGCACGTTAGGCACGAGCGATTTCACGTTTGACGTAACGAAAAAGCTTTCGGCGCCATACTCAACGTTAACGCTCGCCGTTCGCGTCAGAGTCTCGCCGTTTATAACGCAACTAAACGTCAGTTCATGCAAACCGTCGCACACGGGAGAAAACGTTTTTTCTTCGAGAGAACGGTTGCCCAAACGGTCTTTCAGCGTTACCGAGCACTCGTACATAATTCCGTTATAATAGCCGTAGGTGGCGTCTATTCCCATGCTCGTGCCGAAAATCATTGTTTCGGGGAAACGTTGCATAACTATAACGGGCTTATCGAGAGCGGTAACCGTAAAATCGCGTTCGGTGCGTTTGCCGAATACGTCGGTTATAACGTACGCTACTTTATACTCGCCCGCTTTCGTCAGCGTATATTCGCGCTCGGTCGACTTCAAAGTTTTTATAAGTTCGTCTCCGAAATATATTTCCACCTCGTAGTCGGTATAGTCCTTTATTTCGCTTTTGCCTACGGCGACGGGAAGAAATAAATTTTCTCCCGCGCAATATTCTCTTTTCAAAGCCTCGCCGAGCTCTACGGTAACGGCGGGCGCGGTGCGGTAAACTTTAAGCACCGACACCGAATTGCCCTGCGCTATTATATAATCGCCCTCGAAACTCGCGCGAAACTTTCCGTTTTGAAGCGTTACCGCCTCGCCGCCCGGATTTAAGACGGTTGTCGAAGCGTCCGCGTCGGGAACGGTGAACCATTCGCCGCGAATCGCATACCAAACGTTATTATAGGCCGGCTCCGCGTTCGCCGAATAAGCGCCGCAAAAACATGCGAGCATAATGCACAGACACGCGGCGAACGCCGTTAGGAGTTTTTTCATTCTTTGAGTCCTCCGACCGAAAATTTAGACATAATCAAATTTTGAGAAAGCAAATAAAGCACTATGTTGGGAATAGCCACTATTGTGAAACCCGCCATAATAACGGGCATCGTGGCTCCGTATTTCGACGATTGCGACTGAAAGTATAACATTCCGTAAGCAAGCGTAGGATAGCTCGGCAACCAAATAATGAACGTACTGTAATCATTCCACGCTCCCAAAAAGTTCAAAACGTAAAGCACGACGCAAGTGGGAAGCACGAGCGGAAACATTATTTGAAACATAACTCTGTAATGCGACGCTCCGTCGATAAACGCGGCTTCGGCATAGTTCCACGATATGTGTTTAAACGCCGCGTGCATAAGCATGAAATGCACTCCCGAAAACACAGTTTGCGGCGAAGTGAGAATAGTGAGCCAAATGTTATTATACACTCCGAGCGCTTGCTTAACTTGCATTGCCGACGGCAAGTTGCCCACAATGGGAGTAATCATAACGAATATGCCGAGAGCGTACAAAAAGTTGCGCCCGAAAAATTTGTATTTAGCCACTACGTAAGCCACCAAAGTGGTGAAAAACACGTTCACAAGCGAAGTTAAAAGCGCCCAAATAAGCGAATAGCCGAACATGTGAGGAAAGCGATACACAACTTCCGCCCCGTTTTTCAACGTCTTCATTTCGAAGATTTTAAACATTTCGACGTAGTTGGAAAAACCTATTTTTCCCGCTTGCTTGGGAAATGCGAACGCGTCCACAATATACTCGAATTCGGATTTGAACGAAGTGTATAGCATCCACACCAACGTGAAAATAAGGCTTACGCAATATATGAGCATCAACGCGAGCAAAATCGTTTTAAACGCGCCTTGCGCTATTTTCGTTCCTTTCTTTGCCATGCGCTAATCCTCCACAGGGTCGAGCTTATCGAGCGCGAATTTCACAAGATAAGTGAGAGGCGCCGACACGAGCGTTAAAATGAGACCGCCCGCCGCAAGTTCGGGATATTCTATCTTCTTCCCCGTCATAACCTTAGACACGAAATAATAGCCCATATTATATATGCTCGTGTCCGCTTCGTACAAATAGAACTCGATTAGAGGTCCGCAATTCAGGAAAATTCCCGCGAAACCCGTGATTAGGAAAGTGGACAGCGTAGGGAAAATAAGCGGCAGAATAATGTAGCGAAGTTCTTGCCACATTGTTTCCACACCGTCGATTTGCGCGCTCTCGGTTATTCCCGCGTCTATTTCTTTCATGGCGTTCGGATACACTATGAGACTACCCGCAAACGAAATCCATATCATGTAGAAAAGACTTGTGGGAAACATCCATTTAACGTCTTTCAAGAGGTTCGGGAAGTTCTTAACGCCGAGCGTTTTCATTAGGTCGGGAAGCGCTCCGCCGGTGAAATTTTTAAACAACATGCAAATTACGAAAGCCGAAACCACTTGCGGTATCATAACCAAAAAGCGAATTGTTTTGTGCAAAAGACATTTTTTATATAGCATGTACGAAAACAGAATGTAAAGCGGCAAACAGATTACAAGGTTTATGCCGTACATCAAAAGCGAGTTTTTTATACTCGTGGCAACAAGCGAACCGCTTCCGCCGAACATTTTCGTCAAATATTCTTTAAAGTTTTGAAGCCCGTAAAAAGTTTTATTGCCGTACACGTCTATTTTTTGAAACGCCATTATAATCGAATTGGCGTTCACGAAAACGTAGAACACGAGAAAGCACAGCAAAGGATAAACGAGCACGCTACCCACGAACAGATTTTTTCGCCATTGCCTTTTAAGTTTGTTCGTTTTTATCAAAGTGTTCTCCTAAATATTTAAGCGGCGTAAAAACCTTGCGCTCTCGCTCTATCCATATAACCTTTCCAAGCGGACGGCGAAAAGCTGTTTTGCACCATATCGAAAATCTGTTGCACCGATTTGTCTTTTTCAAGCCAACTCACCACTACTGTGTCCGAACCCATAATTTTGCCGCTGTCGTTAAACGGGAACACGACGCCTTCGAGCGATATGTCGGTGGCGAACACTACGGGCGCTTTAAGCCTTTCTTGGAACGGACGCACAACCGCGATATTTTGGGTGTCGCTGTACATCTTCCAAACGTTACGCGAAAAAAGAGTCATTTTTTGCAAATTTTCCTCCGACACGGTGTAATCGAACGCGCGAACAACGCCAGTTTCGGCAGTGAATTTTTCAAGGCAATCGTCCGAAAGAGTTTCAAGCAAAAAGTCGAGCAATACTTCGGTTTTCTCGGTGTTCTTCTCCTTAACCACGAAAAACGAACCCGTGTCTTGCCCCGCCACTACGGAGCCGTGCCCCGCTCCGTCTATTCCCTTTTGCCCGTCGAGGTTAGGCAAAAGCATAAAACGGTAATCGCGTTTTCCGTAGCCCCGTTCGGGGTCCATTTGCTCCACTTGCGGGAACGAACTTTTTTTGGCTTCGTTCTCCCACCAAATTCCCTCGCAAATCATAGCCGAATTAGCTATTTTGCCGTCGGAAACGGGAGCGTAAAGAAAGTTCTTTTGCGCGTCGTAGTGCGAAGTGTTGCCTTTCACCGACGGATGCGCGTTGTCGGACGTGAAATAAGTGTTCATAAATTCGATTGTTTGGTACACCTCTTTCATTTTAAAATAATCGTAACCGTTGTCGGGCGTAATAACCTTTTTGGTGCCGTCGTGAAGTTCCACCTCTTTGCCTTTGCTGTCAAACGCAAAATAATTTTCAAACGCCTCTATTCCCGCAAGCTGAGCGAACACGGCGTTTTGCACCATGCCCGTGTAGCTCAAAAAGTCTCCCGGCCAAATAAACGGATACGAACCGCTCGTCGATTTGATTTTGCCGAGCATGTTGTTCCATTCGGCTACGGTTTGAGGCTGACCGTCGTCGTACGTGCCGAATTTGCCGTCTTTGCCTGCGTGCAAAATTCTTTCGCCCGCCTCGAAATACACGCCCGTGCCGCCGCTTTTATAAAAAAGTCTGCCGTTTTGATTTTCGAACTCTATCCCCTGCGCGATTAGTTTGTCGGTCACTGCGGAATCGTTGCCGTCGGCATAAGAAAGCCAACCGTTCGAAACGAAATCGTCAAAGTCGAAAACAAGTCCGCCCACACTGTCGCTATACGGCAAAAGATAGCACCCGTCGCCGTTTTTGGAAGCGAGTTCGAGCCAACTCTCTTTTTGTTTGAGTTTGTCGCCTATTGTGCGCGTCTCGCCGCTCGCCGTTCTTTCAAGAAGAGGAGAAAGGTCTACGAGCTTATCTGTGTATATGAGTTCCTGAAAAGCCGCGTCAACCGAAAAATAGCACGACACTCCGTTGGTCGAGCCGGTAGAAACGGCGTCGATAATTTCGGTGGCGCTCGATTTTCCGTCGAGAATATACACTTGATATTTTTCTTCGTCGGAATTAAATTCTTCCGCCGCCTGCTTTATCCATCGCGTACCCGTGCCGCCGTTGTAAACGCTGACATAAATCTGTTCTTTATCGCGGTCAATTGTTTGAATAATGTCGTCGGGGTCGGACGCGGCTCCCGTGCACCCTAATGCGGCAAATCCGAAAAGCGTCGCAAGCAAACAGCAAACAATTTTTTTCATAAAGGTTTCTCCTAACAGTGGTATGCGCAAGCGGCGACGCGCACGCGCCGCCGCAATGCAACATTTGTTTTATGTTTTATTCGAAATGAAAATCTGTGAGAGTATACGTTCTGGAAGCGGTTTGATTGTTATTTTCGATACTGATTGTTTGAGTAACTCCTCCAAGCCGCAACTCGCATTCGGTTACGCGAATCGTTTCCTCTTCTACAACCACTTGTTTTCCCTGCCCGTTTATGCTCTCGACAACGGCTTTGTCGGCTTGATAGTTATGCGTATATTTAATTCTTATATCGCTTGCGTTCGAACCTTCCGCGGCATACGACCAAACAAATTTGGTTTTGCCGAAAAGTATTGCATACATTTGCCAATCTTTGAGCGCGAACGCCAACGAGTTTCGTCCTTGCTCGAACGTTATTTTAAGCGCCGAATCGATATATTCGACTGATGCTTTATCGGTTACGTTCCAAAAATCTTTATACTCTTCGGCGGCAAGGTTTGCTCCCTCTTCGAAAACGTTGCGAACGTTTTGGGGAGCGGACGCGATTAAGTCTTTTTTGCGAACGAATTCCATGCTCTTTATATACGAGTCGCCCGAACCCGTCCACATACCTAAGTTTGTGTTTGCCGAGAATTTATCGGTTATTCCCTCGAAAACAATCAATCCCGTAACGTATTCGTCGGTCGAATAATTATCGTAAATATTGAACGCGTCTAAGCTTCCCAACCTATTCCACTCGCTGTTAAACATGTATAGAGCGAATCTTCCTTTCGCCACAAACTTAACGGCGTCATAGCCCGCGCGGCTTGCTTCGAGAACTGCCGCCGTAGTCAAGCGAGGAATAGCGCTACCTACGTTACCCGTAAATTTCAGCGCGTTTTCGGCGGAATCGTAAGTCGTGTTTTCGTTACCCCAGTTTTCCCATTTTGCAACAAAACTTTCGGAAACGAGGTTCGCCGCAAGCTGATTTGCTATTTCTTCCGAAACGTTATCGGTAAACCACATCGAGCGCACCGCGAGCCCGCTTTCGCCTTCGGGAACCACAGCTATATAAGATTCGGCTGTGAACGCAAAGTCGCCGAACAGCAAGAGTTTTGAAACGTAATCGTTGGAATTAACCGCAACTTCCACCGAAGCGGCAGCGTTGTCGGCGGCAAAAATTTGCACTTTGCCCGAGCCTTTGAGAATTATGCCGAGAGCTTTTTTCGCGCCCTTATGTTGCGCTTTGTCGAGAGCTTCCTCTCCGAAAACATAAGTCTTTCCTGCGGCGAACGTCATAGCCAAAGCTTGATTATCGTAAACGGCGCCGCCAACCCAAACGTTCTCCATTCCCTTTTCGGCAATGTTAGCGTCGTTATATATACCCGCTTCGATAACAACGACGTCTTTCGTATAGAACTTAAATTCATAAAGTTCTATATCAGTGTCGTTCACGATAAACGAGAAGCCCGAAGTCAAATCTACGGCAGCCGTATTTGCCGCAACGTCAAGATTAAATGAGATACGCCGTTGCGCGTCGGCGCTCGCGGGCAAATCCTTAGAAAACCCACCCCAATCGCCCGTAGCGTCGTTAAACACGCGAGTGGTGCCCGCACCTTTGTAGCCGATTACAAGATACTTAAAACCGTTGTCGTAGGCTGTTTTTATAATGCGCCTACGCAATGCGTAAACGTGGCTGTTTACGTTTTGGGGAAGAATCATGGCATTCTTCTCTTCGTCGAAAGAAGGAACGAAGTTTCCGCCGTATTGCCAATACGGAAGCAAATCTTTACCCGCAAAATTCACGTTTTCGACGTCGTATGCGTTAAAAGCCGACGTTTGCGAAACGGTGAACGATTTTATAAACAAATTTTCGGTCGCCTCTATCTTGACGGTGTTTATAAAAGAAGTTTCGAGCCACACGGTTTTATATTCAGCGCTGTCGAGAACTGTGGTGTCGGGAATAACCGTTTCTCCGTCCTTTTTATCGAACGTCACGGAGCCTTTGCCCTTGTATTCTATACGAACGAACTTATATGCCGAATCGAGTTCGACAAGCGAAAGCGTGTTGTTGCCCGTAAAGCGAGCGGCTTGCTCGGTTGCGTCGTAGGCGCCGCCGAGAACTACGGCAACATGTTCTGACGCAAGGTTCGCGGTCTCGGGGTCTATAACCGAAAAACTACGAGTTTTGCTCTCTTCCACCGCGTTGTTTTTATAGAATGTTGCGGTGTAGGTATAGCGGTCGGCAACGCTTGCCGTAAACTTATTGTTTTCAACCGTGAGAGCGGCGCCCGCCGAATTTACGAGCGAATACTCGACTTTCGTGTTTTGAATCGATGCGGGCGACTTGGTTGCCGTAGGAAGCGACACCTCGCCGCCGAGCAAATACACGTCTTTAATGAGCGTGTCGGCATAAGTATATGCGGGAGTCAGAGCGTCGGCGAGCGTCATTTTAAATTCCGCTTCGTCGATGCCGAAAGTCGCTTTAACAGAATATTCGGTGTCGAGCGTGAGCGAAAGCAAATAATCGGGCTCGAATTCCAAAAGCCCCGCGTCGTAAACATAATTCTCCGAATCTATGGCGGTCCCGTTCACTGTGAGCGCAGTAAGCTCTTTCGTTATGTAGTCTTGCTCGGCGGAACTCTTATCGAAAAACGCTATTCCCGCGAGAGCGTTTTTGTAGTCGATTGTAAGTTTGCCGTCGGTTGCAACGTCGTCGCCGAACATAACGCCTATATCGAGCTTCTCGGGTTCGGGCTTTTCAGTGTCACCCGTATTATCTATCGGCGGGGTGTTCGGGTTGTCTCCCGTGCCGGCGTTGTCGTTTCCTCCGCAACCGATTGCAAACGCAATCAACGCGCCCACAAGGAGCATAAGCAGTAATATTTTTAACTTTTTCATCTCTTTTCCTCCGTTACGAGATTTTTTTTATATTTTCCGTCGCGTTTTCGCAAACGAAATAATATCTTATAAAGCAACTCATGCAACAGTGAACACAACGGTAACGCTCGCTGTGTTGCCCGCAAGGTCGCTCGCCGTGTAAGTAACGTTATTTTGCCCCGTTTGAAGCTTTTGCACGGCGTTACCGTCCGATTCGATAGCGTAATTCACCGTAACCGAAAATCCGAATTGGTCGGTAGCCGAAACTCCGCCGAGCGGATTATAACCGAGCGCGACGTTTTTGGAAACGGCGCCCGATATTACGGGAGCAGTTTTGTCGTATATATAAACGCTCTTTTCCGTTTTGCTATTTCCGCACGAATAAACTGCGGAATACTTTCCTTTCGTTCCGAACGTTACAGCCGAAAAATCAGCCGTTACGTCGTATTTGCCGCCGTCGTTTGCGCGCGTCGCGTAAATCCCCGATAAGTCGAGCGATGCGGCGGTTGCCGAAGTATTCACATAAAAATCGCGGGCGCCGGTGATTACGTAGTTATATTCTATTTCGGCGGGCGGCGCCGGCACTTCGGGAGAGGGCTTGGGCGCGGGTGCGGGTGTTTTGCTCGCGCAACCCGACAATAGCGCGAAAATTATCGCCGCCGCGAGCATCGTTAGCATGTTCAACCTTTTCCGTAATTTCATAATAACCGCTTCCTCTCTTTTGAACTTACCTATATTTTATCACCGAAAACGCGCTATTTCTTGTTTTATTTCATAATTTATTTGCGATATTCTCTTATTTTTATAGTTTTATTTGCGTTTTTCTCTTGCCTTATTGACACAACGGCTCGCTTTTGCTATTATATAGGCGATGGATTCTTTCGAAAAACCGATTTTCACCGACATAGCCGTGCCGCGCGACCGAAAAGTGAACGTAGCGGACTTCCTGTTTTCCTCGCCGTGGGGCGATTGCGATTTGGCTTTCACTTGGAGTCATTCCGATTTTAACGCGCCTCACACGCACAATCATTGGGAGCTGTTTATTATTGTGGAAGGAACTGTTGTGCACTCGCTAAACGGCAAAGAATACTCGTGCGAACGCGGCGACGCGCAACTCATTCGCCCCGACGACCTTCATTCGTTTTCGCGCGCGACTACCAAAGACTATCAACAAATTAACTTTTTAATTAAAAGCGACTTTTTGAAACGCTATCTTTCGGTCTACGGCGAAAAACTTTACGACAAATTCGAAAGCGGCGCTCTTCCGCTAAAATTCAAACTTTCGGAGCCGCAACTGCAAAATCTTTTTTACAAAATGCTTGCATTGCAAACTGTGACCGACAGCGAAAACATAGAACAGAACGTGTTTCATGCAAAAGTAGTTTTTTCTTCTTTGCTCCAAACGTTTTTCGAACAAAACTTCGCAGAACCCGATTCGACTCCCGCATGGCTTAAAAATCTTTTGAACGAGCTAAATAAACCGGGCGCTTATTTGTTATCGGCGCGAGAAATAACTCGACTCACTCCGTTTTCGTATTCGCGCCTCGCCCATCTTTTTAAAAAGTATACCAACAAAACTCTAAACAACTACATGCTTAATTTAAAGCTTTTGCACGCGCAAGACCGACTGCGTTTCACAAATTTAACAACGCTCGAAATTTGCAGTGAAATAGGTTTTTCCTCTCTTTCGCATTTTAACCACCTTTTCAAAAAGACTTTTCAAATAACGCCGTCGCACTATCGCGCTCAATTTAAAACAAACTCCTCCGTGAACACGCCCACCGGCATGAATATGTCTCAAATTCAAGACAAAACACATTAAAAGCCTTGCTTTTAATGTGTTCCAAAATTTTTGCCGCTATACTTTTAAATCACTTCCGCACTCGCAGCGTTATTTAATCGGCAAAGCAATTTATATTGTAACAGTACTTGGCAAACAAGACCTATTATAATCTGCTCGCCTTGTTATTTCGTGTTTTATGGAAAATAAGTCAAGCAAAAGAAGCGAGAATTTTTTGTGTTTTTTGTAACAAAATAAAAAATGCAACCCGAACACTTTTTAATATGTTCGAGTTGCATAAGGCGGTTCGTTAAATTTATAGCCGACCTTTACAAAACCAATCTTTCATTACGCCGAGTACCGTTTTAAGCTGTTCGTCGTTTATAATATACGGCACCATAGAATACAATGTCGTTCCGAACGGGCGACTGAACACTCCTTTGCGAGCGGCAAACTCTTTAAAGCCGCTAAGAGACGAGGGCTCGCGCACCTCTACGCACGCGCACCCGCCGAGCACGCGAACTTCGCGTATTCGCGAGTCTTGCAAATCGGCAAGTTCGCTCTTGCAAATTTGCTCGATGCGCTTGATTTTTTCGATATAATTTTCGCTTTCGAACAGCTCAATCGATACGAGAGCCGCACTGCACGCAAGCGCGTTGCCCATAAAAGTGGGACCGTGCATGAGCGCCTTTCTCTCGTCGTCGCCGTAAAATCCGTTAAACACTTTGCGGTTGGCAACGGTTACGGCGTGACCTATGTAACCGCCCGTAAGAGCCTTTCCGAGCACAAGAATATCGGGACAAACCAAATCGGCAACAAAGCGATTGCCTGTGCGTCCGAGCCCCGTAGCCACTTCGTCGAATATCAGCAAAACGTCGTATGCGTCGCAAAGCTCTCTCGCCCGCTTCAAGAACTCTACTCCGTACATTTTCATTCCGCCCGCGCCCTGCAAAAGCGGCTCTACAATCATGCAAGAAAGTTCTTCGCCGAGCTCCGAAAAAACCTTTTCGAGCGCGTCTATACGCGTGGGAATGTGAATGACTCCGCGCTTTTGAGGAAAGGCGAAATGATAGTCTTCGTCGTCGCCCACTTCCATAGTTTTAAACGTGTCGCCGTGATACGCGTTTTTAAGAGCCAAAATTTTGCGCCGAGAGCTTCCGCGATTGACGTTGAACTGCAACGCCATTTTGAGCGCCACTTCAACGGCGACGCTTCCCGAGTCCGAAAAAAAGCAATAATTTAAGTCTTGCGGCAACCATTCGGCGAGCTTCTCGGAAAGTTTTAAAACGGGTTCGTGAGTAAGTCCGCCGAGCATGACGTGCGCGAACTTACCGAGTTGCTCCTCTATTGCGGCGTTGAGCACGGGATGATTGTAGCCGTGAATAACGCTCCACCACGACGAAACGGAATCTATAAGTTTTCCGCTTTCGGTATAAAGATAAACTCCGTCGGCGCCGTTTACTTTGAGCGGCGGCGTCATTGTTTTCATTTGTGCGTAAGGATACCAAATCATTTTATTCTCTCCGTTAGTTCGTCATACGAGTAAGCAACCCAAGCGCTCCACCCAAAAGCGCTGTTTTGCCCGCAAAAATGTAGCTATTGAGGTTGCTTACTCGTATAAAAATTCGGGCGTAAAACCGAGTTCGAGAGCGTCTTGCGGCACGCACGCCGCAATTTTTACGCCCGTAAGTTTTTCGCACATATAGGCGTTATCTTCGCAAATGCTATCGCCCGCTATAAATTTGTTCATGATTATTCCGTTAATTTTTATTCGGTGCGCGCGCATGTATTCGGCTGTCAACACAACCGAATTTATTGCGCCGAGTCCCGCGTCGGCAACGAGCACGCAAGAAAGATTAAGAGCGCGAATTACGTCGGTTAAATACAGTTCCTCGCCGTCGTAACGAAGCGGACAAACTATGCCCCCGCTTCCCTCTACGGTAATAAACTCGTAACGCTTTTTGAGCGCCTCGAAACCCTCCGTTACGAGCGAAAGCTCTATTTGCCCGCCCTCCGTTTTCGCTGCAAGATGAGGCGAATACGCATGTTCGAAAACATACGGGCACATTTCGTTTTCGAGCTGGCTTATGCCCGAAATATTCTTAACGGAGCGCGCGTCGCCAGCAATAAGCTTTCCGCTTTCGTCGCGCGAATTACCGCTCATTGCCGCTTTATAATACGCCGCGCTTTTTCCGCTTTTACTTAAAGCTTTAACGAGCAACGCTGTAACGTACGTTTTTCCCACGTCGGTGCCCGTGCCCACTATAAAAACACCTTTGCTCATATTTTTATAAACTCCTTACAAAAACGTTTTATAAAGCGCACTTGTAGCCCAACTTGCGCAAAAGCGCTATGTCGGTTTGCGCGCTTATGCCCGCCGTAGTGAGCATATCGCCCGTAATGGACGCGTTCGCGCCCGACTTAAAACAGCTTTCGCCCTTATCGGCAATAAGCCCTCTGCCGCCCGCAAGTCTCACGGCGGCATCGGGAAGAATGAACCGGAATATTGCAACCGTACGCCTCTTCTCGTCGTCCGCGAGCGGCGCGTGGCTCGCAAACGGCGTGCCCGCAATCGGATTCAAAAAGTTGACGGGTATTGATTTTACGCCGAGTTCGCGCAATTTAAGCGCGAGCGAAATTCTGTCGTCCCAACTTTCGCCGAGCCCTATAATTCCGCCGCTACACACCTCTAAGCCCGCCTTGCGCGCACATTCGAGCGCCGCTATTTTATCCGCGAAAGTGTGAGTGGTGCAAATCTGCGGAAAATATCGCTCCGAAGTTTCAAGATTGCAATGCGCGCGGCTTGCTCCCGCCGAACAAAGTTTTGCGTAGCCGTCAGCGCCAACGAGCCCCACCGACACGCAAACCGCTATTCCCACTTTTTCTCGTATAGCTCGCACGCTTTCACACAAGCAGTCTATTTCCTTTTCGCTAAGCCTCTTGCCCGAAGTCACGATTGAAAACCGCAAAACTCCCGCGCTCGCGTTTTTCTCGGCAGCACGCAAAAGCTCGGCGAGCGACATGAGCGGATAACTTTCGACGCAAGACAAATAATGCGCCGACTGCGCGCAAAATTTACAGTCTTCGCCGCACTTTCCGCTTTTTCCGTTCACAATAGAACACAAATCGAATTTGTTTCCGCAAAAACGTTCGCGAATTTCGTTTGCCGCGTCGCAAAGTTCTTCCAAATGAGCAACCGCAAGCAAATCGGCTTCCTCTTTTGTAACGGCGCCGCCCGCAAAAATCTTATTTTTCAAATTTGAAACAGTGTTCATTTTTATGAACATGACCTCCTCGCCACAATACGTTTTTGAAAACACAGGCGCGCCGCAGACGGGCAACAGTCGCCGAGTCGACGAAGGGAGCGTACACAGACGTACGTGACCGAGAAGACGCGGCGAACGTAGCCCGTATTCGGTGACGCATGTGTTTTCATAATTTCGCCCCTATTTTGTTTTTAGAGAGTACGGGAATAAGTCTCTTTGCCAAAATCGCCGACAAAAAACAGAGAAATACGTCGCCGGGCACGGCAAGCACAAAACAATATAAAAACAGCGCTTTTATTCCTATTCCCGTTTGCGTATAAAAAGTGCAAATCGCCCAATAATACGCTATTCCGAATGCGTACACAATGATAAGCCCCAAAAAGCAAGCCGCAAGCAACCTCAAAAACGACGGCGTTTCCGCCTTTCGAGCGATTGTGCCCGTAAAGAAAGTTCCCACCAAAAAGCCGACCAAATAGCCGAAAGTGGGTTGCAAAACGTAAAACACTCCCCCGCCGCCCGTGAATATAGGCAAACCTATTAGTCCCAAAATCAAATAGCACAGCACGCTTATTGCTCCCAACTTTCCGCCTAGCAACAGCCCCGCCAGCGTTGTGAACAAAAATTGCAAAGTGAACGGCACTACGGGAATGGGAATACGTATGAACGCGCCCGCCGCCGTAAGCGCGGTGAAAAGAGCTACAAGCGCCAAATTTTTCGTTTTCAATTGTAAACCTCTCAATTTTTGTAGTTTACAATACTATATCACACCGCAAAAGCCGTTGTCAACCGAAATCACCGAATGCTTTACAATGAGTTCTTTTTGTGATATAATGGCGTATATCAAAAATTCGGAGTAAACGAAAAGTTATGAAAACAAAAGACGCGGTACTTGCGTTCTTAAAAAAACAAGGTAGCTACGTTTCGGGAGAAGCGCTCGGCGAGGCGCTTGGAGTAAGCAGGGCGGCAATAAACACCGCCGTCAAAACTTTGCGGCAAGAGGGCTATGAAATATCGTCTGTAACCAACAAAGGTTATATTCTTTCGTATTCGCCCGACGCAATAAATTGCGGCGAGTTGCTCGCGTTGCTTCCCGCCGACCGCGTGGAAAAAATTCTGTGCTTGGAAAGCGTAGACTCCACCAACAACCGCCTGCGCGAAATGGCTGTTGCGGGAGCGCCAGCAGGGCAAATCGTGTTCGCCGAATCGCAAACGGCGGGACGAGGGCGTTACGGCAGGCAATTCGTTTCGCCGAAAGGAAAAGGCGTTTACCTCTCCGCCCTCTTTCGCCCCGAGTCGGTTCCGCCCGAGTCCGCTTCAACTCTTACGGCATGGGTGGCTGTC
The DNA here is from genome assembly GCA_947089425.1 of uncultured Clostridia bacterium. Lineage (GTDB taxonomy): Bacteria > Bacillota > Clostridia > Christensenellales > Pumilibacteraceae > Pumilibacter. Next base: position 18,562 of record CAMUKG010000008.1, on the reverse strand, counting down.
GCGATTTGCAACGCCGTAGAAAAAGCGTGCGGAATTCGCCCCTCTATCAAATGGGTGAACGACCTTTTGCTCGGCAACCGCAAAATTTGCGGCATACTTACCGAAATGACAATCGAGAGTGAAAACGGTCACATTCAACACGTGATTGTGGGCGCGGGCGTAAACGTTAACGAAAGCGAAACCGACTTTCCCGAAGAACTGAAAAACGTAGCCACTTCGCTATATAACGAAACGGGTAAGCGCTATTCGCGCGCGGAACTTGCCGCGCAAATGATAATCGAGCTCGACAAACTCGCAAAGCTTTGGCCGAACGACAAAGCGGAGTATCTTGCCGCATATAAAAAAGATTGCGTCACCGTAGGAAAAACGGTGCGCATTTCGGGAAAGGAAGAAACCGTTTGCTTTGCAAAAGAAATCGACGACAATTTCGGACTTGTGGTGAAATTCGAAGACGGAACCGAAAAGACAGTGTCGAGCGGCGAAGTGTCGGTGCGCGGGCTTTACGGATATGTATAAAAAAGTGACAATAGAGCGACATTTTTCTTTGCACTGTCAACGCGAGCAAAGCGCGGCAGTCTCAACAATAAACTTCAAGCCTCATTCTTCTTTTTGCTCGGCAAGTTTCATTAAAGCGGTATGCGTGCTCGAACTGTTCAAATCGGCAAACTCGGTCATGTTCTTCCAAAACCTTTTGGGCATGTGAGTCATGCGGCAACGTTCGTTATGCCGCTCTTTTATTTCTATGGTGTCGTAAAACATTTTGAACAGCTCGCGGTATTTCGTTTCTTCCTCGTCGGGAGGCGGTTGGTAATATTCTTCCAAAGGCAAAAACGCTCTTTTGCCGCCCGAATACACGAGCGCCACGAACCGCCCGCTATCGTAAATCAAAAAGCTCTCTTGCGGAAACCGTGACTCGAAGTGCCCCGCTATAAGCGGCAACACGTTGGCTTTGGGCTCGATAACGGCGGTAAGCAATCCGTCGCTGTCCGAAAAACGCAAAAATTGCAAAATGCGATGCCGTTCGTTCATAGTGTATTTTGCCGCGCCGTTCACCTTTGCCACACAGTCTTCGTATAGCATTCGGTACAAATTTTTTCCAACCGAAAAACCCAAAACAAGATATTCCAAAATCGACTTTTCTATTCGGTCGAGCTCGCTCAAATACGCGCGTTCGGCATATTTAAGCGCCTCGCCGCCCATTGTTCTCACTATTCCCCTTTTCACGCGCATAGCTTTTTCGTCCGAAGATTCTATCGTGCGATACGGCAAAAAGCCGTCGTAACGCTTAACTACTTCGGGCGGAATTTCTTTCAATTCGAATATGGAAAACAAACAGCACAAAAGCCCGTCGAAAGTTCCGTCGTAAACGTACAGGGGCACAGCTTTTCTGTTAAAATCTTTAACATTCATATCTTTATTTGCAATTTACGCAACACGAAAAAGTCAAAACTGACCTAACAAGCTTTTCAGTTCCTCTTCGCCGCCCGCTTCGGGTTGCGCGTCGAAAAACGAAAGCTGTTTCGAGGAAAGGCGCGAATAACTCACATCGGACAACAGCGCGCGAATAATGGCGTTTTCGGTGAGTCGCACATCCGAATTTTTTTCGCCGCATTCAATGAAATAACGCGCGCGCTTTAACACAACGCCCATTTTTTTGAGAGCGGGCAAATCGAGCGAGCGGGCGCGACGCGACGCCACAATGCGCTTTGCGCTCGTAACTCCTATTCCCGGAACTCGCAAAAGCAGTTCGAACGGCGCTTTGTTTACGTTCACGGGAAAGCTCTCCAAATGCCCGAGAGCCCAGTTGCATTTGGGGTCGAGATACAAATTAAAGTTTTCGCCCTCTTCGAGCAACTCGCTTGCCGTAAAGCCGTAATAGCGCAAAAGCCAATCCGCTTGATACAGCCTGTGCTCTCGCAAAAGCGGCGGCTTTGTGTCGGTGCTCGGAAGTAGCGACGAACTCACGGCGGGAACGTAAGCCGAAAAGAAAACGCGTTTTAAACTGAATTTTTTATACAGCGATTCGGTGAGGCGCAAAATCTGACAGTCGCTTTCGTCGCTCGCCCCCACAATCATTTGAGTGCTTTGCCCCGCAGGCGCGAATTTGGGCGCGTGCTTAAATTTAGTCACTTCGTGCGAAGATTCGCTTATTCCGTCGCGTATAAATGTCATGGGCGACAAAATCGCGCTACGAGTCTTAGAGGGCGCAAGCAAATTCAAACTCTTTTCGCTCGGAAGCTCTATGTTCACGCTCATTCTGTCGGCATAAAGACCCAATCTGTAAATCGCGTCGGTATCGGCGCCGGGAATCGCCTTTGCGTGAATATAGCCGAAAAATCTGTATTCTTCGCGCAATATTCGCAAAGCTTCGGTCATGAGTTCGGTTGTGCGAGTGGGATTGCCAACCACCGCGCTCGAAAGGAAAAGCCCCTCTATGTAGTTACGGCGATAAAAATTTATTGTGAGTTCGGCTATTTCTCGCGGCGTAAACGTGGCACGCGGAACGTCGTTTGAGCTTCTGTTCACGCAATAAGCGCAATCATAGGCGCACACGTTGCTCATTAAAATTTTGAGAAGCGACACGCATCTTCCGTCCGCCGAAAAGGTATGGCAAATTCCGCAAGACGCCGCCGAGCCTATCCCCGTGCCGTCGCTCTTTCTATCCACGCCGCTCGACGTGCACGCAACATCGTATTTCGCCGCATCGGTAAGAATTTTAAGTTTTTCGAACACGTCCGCCATACTTCTTATTTTAGCACAGCCGCATAAAAATTGCAATTTTTTTAAAACGGAAATATTTTGCAAGCAACTATGATAGCTCAAAGCTTTTAATCGTCAGAATGAGTAATCATTTCGAGATACTTCTCTATTTGCTCCAAACGCACATCCATATGCTTTACTATTTCTTTTATAGACTTAATTCTGTCTTCTACTTTGCGTTCTGTGGGTTCCCAACTATCGCAAATGTAATTTTCCGGAAAACCTTTTTGCAATTTATTCTTACTATCTTTTACACAATGCCCACAACTTAACGGCTTGAAACGTATTAAATTTTCCAACACATAATGCTGTACAAAATGCTTGCAATTTGTACAGCATTTTTTATCTATCGTTACAAACATACTCTTCAACTCCTTTCATAAGTTATTATCGTACAGTAAAATTATAACTTACTCTTGTTTGTAAAATTAAACTATGGATGACATTTTCACAATAAGATTTAGAGAAGCAATAAAAACTTCGGGGATGACTCAAGTAGAATTAGCTAATCGCGTAAAAATTTCAAAGCAGTGCATTAGCGATTTTAAAAGCGGAAAATCCTTTCCGAGCATTCAAACATTACGTCTTTTATGTAAACATTTAGACGTTTCCGCCGACTATCTTTTAGGTTTAGCTTCGTATTGAACATCTATCCATTGAGTATATTATAGTCAGACGATAACATACTGTCAAGTGATAGCTTACACATTTCGATAAAATTAAATTATGCAAGACATTTTCACAATTCGCTTTAATGAAGCGTTAAAAAACTCAGGAATGAAACAAACGGAATTAGCCAAAAGTATAAATGTCTCTAAGCAAACAATCACCGATTATAAGACGGGCAAATCTTTTCCGAGCGTTCAAACGTTGCGACTGCTTGCCAAAAGTTTGGATTGCAGCACCGATTTTTTATTGGGCTTAGCGGATATATAATAATATCGAATGAGATTGCTTTGCTACGCTCGCAATAACATGCACTCAATGCACTCGTTTTTCGCTCGCAATGACATGGAAAAACCGTCACTGCGAGCGTAGCGCGGCAGTCCCAAGTAGAACAGGGATTGCCGCGTCGCCTTGCGGCTCTTCGCAATTACACAGTCACGCACGCGCTTTTTTAGTATATTATACTCCTGCCGATACGCCGCCGTCAAGGCTCGCGCGCAACGCGTCTAATAAGTTGAGCACGTTGCCCGCTTTGCGTTCTTTGGGCGCAGTCACTTCTTTGCCCGCTATTTTGGCGTCAATCGCTTTCATGAGCTTTTCGCGGTATTCGTCGCGATATTCGCTCGGAGTGAACGGCTTTGTCATGCTGTCTATGAGCGTGCACGCAAGGGTTAGCTCCTCTTTGCTCGCCGCAGGAATATTCACGGCGGGAGGCGGCAAGATTTCGGACGGAAAATACAGCGTGCTCAAAATAGCTCTGTCGCCGTCGGCGCGCACCGCAACGAGCGTTTCTTTGTTGCTCGGCATCGCTTTCGCTATTCCCACCTTTTTTTGTTTTTTCAGAGCTGACACAAACAGCGAATAAGCCTTTTCGCCGCCCATAGGCGAAAGGTAATAGCTTTTTTCGTAATACACGGGGTCGATTTCGGAAGCGGATACGAATTGCGTAATCGTGATTTGCTTATCCCGTTCCGACTTTATTTTGTCGAGTTCGTCGTCGGTGAAAGTTACGTATTTTCCTTTCTCGTATTCGTAGCCGCGCACTATTTCTTTCAGTTCCACCTCGTCGCCGTCGTCGTTCACCTTTTTATAGCGGATGCGGCTTCCGTTTTTGTCGAGCATATTAAATCCCACGTCGTCGTGGCGCGCCGCCGCCGAAAGCTTTACGGGAATATACACAAGCCCGAACGCAATCGAAGTTTTAGTAAGCATAAAAAAACCTGCCTCTTTTTTTCGGGTGGAACGCTTAAATTTGCGTACCCGTAACGTTAGTTTGCTCAGGCAGGTTTAAAAATATATGCGTCGCGAACGGGCGCAAGCTATATCGTGTCGAACACAAGAGAGCCGAGTTTTTCTCTCCCGCTCAAAAGTTCGCGCTCGGTTAGCAGAAAAAGCAGACGGCGAGCCGCGCCCGAATTGCCGTCGAATACCCGTTCGGCGCCGAGAAGCGACTCGAATATGTAGCGAATAAACACGTAATGCGTGCAACCGAGCACGAGAGCGTCGGGCTTTTCCTCTTCTACTATGCGCTCCGCCTCTCTTTTAAGCGAATCGAGCGAATGCAAATTGTTTTCTATCATAGAGGCGAGCTTGGGTTGCGGGCGCACCGCGACGCGGGCGGTTTTGCACTTATCGAGCAATTCTTTAAACTTCGGCTGACGCGAAGTTGCGGGAGTGCATATAACGGTAACTTTGCCGCTCGGAAAGGCTCGCACGGCGGGCAAGAGCGCGGGCTCAAGCCCAACGAACGGAAGTTCGTAGTCGTGCCTTAGCGCGCAAATGCTCGATTCGGTTGCGGTGTTGCACGCCGCCACAACCGCTTTGCAACCGTATTCGGAGAGCTTATCAGCGCACGCGCACGCGCGAAGAGCTATTTGATTTGCGGGCAAGCTTCCCCATCCGCCTTTGCGCGAATCGGAAACATACACAAAGTTTTCATTTGGCAACAGCTTGCGGCAAGCGTCGAGAACGGTGAGTCCGCCGCTTCCGCTGTCAAACACGCCTATCGGAGAATCGTTCATACTTCTCCATTATATGCGCGTGCTCGTCAAAAAATTATATGCGAACGCGCTTTTCTCCGCTCTTGACGCAAAAACCGTTTTCAGCAATAAAATGCCTTGCTTACTGACGCCGCGAGAATATCCGCACAATCGGAAACGTATACGTCTATGTCCTTAGGCGTAACCACCATTTTGCCCACTTCGTCCATAGTCTCGCAAGGGCACTCTTTTCCTGTCGCGTCCTCTATAATCGTTGACGCGTAGACAACGAGCGGCACGCCGAGCGATACAACGGGCACTCCGAGCGACTCGCGGCACAACCTAGCGCGGTGATTGCTCACGCCGCTTCCGGGAGTTATTCCCGTGTCGGTTGCCTGAAACGCCGACGCTATGCGCGACACAGCCGCCGACGCGAGACTATCAACCGCTATAACCGCGTCGGGCGACGTGCGTTCCACCACGCCCGCCACCACGTCGAAACTCTCTATTCCCGTAACGCCGAGCACGTTGGGAGTGAGCACGCTTATTTTGGCGCGTTCATTCTCTTGCGGAACATGACGCGCCGCCATAAGAGACGCGCACGTTTTGGCTCCCAAAGAATCCGCCGTCATGTTGGGGTTGCCGAGCCCCACCACCAAAACGCTGTTAACCTTATTCGGCAACAGTTTTTTTAAAGCGTCGCCAAGCTCGCCCGCAATCTCGCGGTAGCGCTCGCGGTTTCGCTCCACAACGGCGCGACACTCCACAGTGCTGTATTTTCCTTGCGGGCGACGCAATTTTTCGGAAAGCTCTTTGTTCACCGTAACGGTGAAACTGTGCACATATTCGGGTTCAAAGTTCTCTTGCGGCAAAAAGTCGCACGCCATATCCGTTCTTTTCATAAACATTAACAGTTTGCGTAAAAAATGTTGCTTTTAATCACTTGCATTTAGCGAAAATTTATGATAAAATAAATAGGTTAGTGAAAAAAACTATTTATTTTAAGGAGAATTATCCGTGCCAAACATTAAATCCGCGAAAAAACGCGTACTCATTATCGCAAAGAAGAACGAGCAGAACCGCGCTTACAAAACGCGCATGAATCACGCCATCAAAAAGTTTAACAACGCTATCGACGTTAACGACATCGAGGGCGCCGAAAAGCTTTTGCCCGAAACCATGTCGGTAATAGACCAAACCGCTTCCAAAGGCGTAATACACAAAAACCAAGCCGCGAACAAAAAATCCGCTCTCGCAAAACGCCTCAGTGACGTTAAGAGCGGCAAGCTTGTTATAGTTATAAAGAAAGACAACAAAACCATTGCCGCCGAAAAAGCGAAAGCGGCTCAGGAAATCCGCGCTCAACAAAAGGCGGAATATCAAGCTAAGGCTGCCGAAAGAAAGGCGGCTCGTTTAGAAGCCGAAAAAGCAAAGCTCGAAGCGGAGCAAAAAGCTAAAAAAGGCAAGAAGAAAGACGACAAAAAGGACGAAGAGCCTAAGGAAAAGAAAGCCAAGAAAACCGCAAAAACGGAAGAAAAAGCGGAAAGCGCCGAAGCTCCCGCCGAAAAACCCAAAGCTAAGCGGACTACGAAGAAAGCGGAAAAACCCGCCGAAGAGGCTCCCGCCGCCGAAGAAAAAACGGAATAGTAACAACGAAAGCATTTTAAAAACACAGCCGAAACCGACTGTGTTTTTTTGTTTTCTATTTTTCACGATTTTTTCCTATCCTACCTCATCATCACTTCTTGCAAAGTGGAATACGTGGCTTGCCAAACGGCGCCCGAAAGAGCGGACGGCACGTCTTTGCCCATAGCGGAATAGCGAACTCTCGCCCTCTCTCCGAATTTCGACTCGCAGTATTTCAAAAATCCGTCGCCCAAAAGCGCCGCTTTGCCGCTGAGCACGGCTTCGCTTATGTCGAGAAAACGCATTATGCTCCCCACTCGTTCTATTTCGCGCTCCACACAGCCGCGAACAGCCTCTACGGCTTTAACATCGCCGCTACGGTAACTTTGCGCAATGCTATTGTATTCGTCTTCGAAAGCGCCGCAAAGCCCTTCGAACGAATTTGCGGGGTCGTAGCCTTGCATTCCGTTGTCGCCACAATACACCCCGCCGCCGAGCATAAACGACGCGCAAGCATAATCGTCGAGGTTCAAAAGCACGGCGTTTTTCGTTCCGCGATTTAGCGCGCCGTATTTCGATTCGGCGACCATCTCATAGTCGATATTTCGACGCGTAACGGTGCGCACGAGAGGAAACTCTCGCTCGAACTTTTCACTCACCGCTTGCCCCGCCTGCACAAACGGCATTCCGAAAAGCGGAGCGGACGGCACGCCCACGTATATATTCTTTAAAATCTTTCCGCTTAAACGGGGGTGCTGTTTCAAAGTTTTTACTTGCGCCGCCGCATAATCGAGCAAATCGCCGAGCGACGCGAACTTATTTTCGCATTCGCTCTTGTTTACTTGAAAGCCGCGCATATCAACGTAATACACATAGACCGCTTTTTTCATGACTATAACAGAACACGCGATTGCGCAATCGCCGTTCACGCCGTATAGCTTTGGCGGACGTCCCGCGCTCGAATCGCGAAACTCTGAGAGCATAACCACGTTTTTTTGCCGCAGTTCGTTTATAACTTTGGCAAGAGCGGTGTGGCTCAGCTTTAACTGCTCCGACATTTGCGGCATGGTTGACTCGCGCTGCAAAAGTATGTCTATAACGGCGCTTTTATTGTCTTCCCGTATGTCTATTTGTTTTTTACCGTAAATTTCCATATCCGTACTATTATAACGTGCTACGGAATATTTGTCAAATAAAGTTTCAAAATTAGTATACGGCATACAACTGTTTCTCCCGCAAAAATTTTCGGCAAAATTTGAAACGAAGTTATTACAAAAATTCGGAAAGTCTCACGGTTCGGCGCTCTTTGCGCGACGTTTCCGCACCTATTACGAGCAAATGCCCTATAACGGAATCGTCTATCGACGTGCAAGACACCGACGGAGTTTCGCCCGCCACGCGCGCCGCAAAGTCGGCGGCAAGCCTAAGGTCTCCGCCCGAATGAGCGCCCGAAACGTCTTCGGTAATTCTCACCGTCTCGCTCGTATACGAAGCGCGCTCGGCGTTGTAACGGCGCACGGTAAACTCGTTGTCTTCCAAAAAGCCCTCTATTTCGCCGCGCGAACAAACTATGTGTATTCTTCTGCCCGCTCGCGACGCGCCGCCAGTCATGTCGAGCGTTGCCGTTATGCCGCTATTAAACCGCACGAGCACCGACTGATGGTCCACAAGGTCGCGATTAACGTAAGCGCACTTGCCGTGCGGATTGACCGTTTCGAGCAGTTTTTTGCGCTCCTCGTAGTCGTTTACCTGCGTCCAATCTTTATTCGGAACGTTCGCCCACACAAGAAAAGGAAATTCGTTGTTGTCGAGGTACAGCTTTTTAGCGGAATACGGGCAATCTTTTTCTATTTTGCAATCGGTAAGGCAACGACTACCCGCACCCTTAGGCTTGTTCTCTTCGCAAAACACCGAACGCGTACCGAACGAAAAAACGTCGTCGGGCTCTGCGCCGCCCGCAAGCCACACTATTAAGTCGAGGTCGTGGCAACACTTAGCCATGAGCATACCCGAGCCGCATTCCGCCTCGCTTCCCCATTTGCCGCGAACGTAAGACGAAAGCATATGAGCTATTCCCACGTTTTCGGAACAATAAATGTGTTCGAGTTTTCCGAGCTCGCCGCCAAGCAACAAGTTTTTTATTTTGAGGTAAAACGGCGCGTAACGCAAAACGTGACAAATCATGAGCACCCTTTTGTGTTCTTTCGCCGCTTTCTGCAAAGCTTTGAGTTCGGAGGGGTCGCTCGTAACGGGTTTTTCAAGCAGTACGTCGTACCCCATTTTAAAGAGCGGCAACGTGGTTTTCACGTGCAAACTGTCCATAGTGGCGTTTATAACCGCGTCGCAAAATTTTTCGCGCGCGTAAAAATCTTCGGGACGAAGAAAACAATTTTCGTCTTTCAAATTATACAGTTTTTTCGCTTTTTCGAGTCTTACGGGGTCGGGCTCCACGCATCCCGCTATTTCGAATTTATCGGGAGCGCGCAAAGCGTATTCGGCGTAAATTTGTCCTCTGTCGCCAAAGCCCATTATAACTGCTGTAACTTTTTTCATTTCTTTTTCCTCTTTTTAATGCAAGTTCTTAAAGCTGTGCATACCGTATTCGAATATACAATGCCCCTTAAAAAGAAGAAGGGAGAAAATCGCCCTTCTTCCTTTTATTCGAGCACGTTATTATTTTATGCGCGGTTCTTTTTACCTCTGCGCGCCGCAACGAACGCGGATGCGCCGAGCAAGCAAATCAAAGCCGCTACAACCGAAACGCTTGCCCCCGCAAACGAGCCGCATTTTTTCTTCTTGCCGCCCTCTTCCTGCTTGTTGTCGTCCGTATTAGGCTTATCGGGATTATTCGGATTATCGGGATTTTCGGGTTCGTCGGGCAAATCGGCATATTTCGTGCCGCCTATTTTCGTAACGAGCAATTCATAAGGCGCCATGCCCGCGCTTCCGCTCGCCGAAAACGTCACGTATACGCCGTCTTTAAAGAGTTCGGGCGTAATAGCCTCGTCCTCTATGTCGAGACGCAAACCGTTTATAAGCAAATACAATCCGTCTTCGTCGGAGCAAAGTTTCACCGTGTAAGCAGATTGCTTATAGTCGAGTTCGTCCGCTTCGAAATCGAAGAATTCTTCGTCTTCGAGTTGGATTGAACGCTCGCCGCAAATCGGAAGTTCGGTTTTGCCGTTAACGGGTTTGATTTCGGTCATGTTCATGTTGCTCGTCCAAAAGTCCACACGCACGCCGTCTCTGTCGTAGGTGGTGGCGTTTGCAACGGGATAGAAACCTATTTGCATTTGAAAGCTACCCACAGCCAAACGGGGCGCGTAAATCATGTTGAAACGCACTTCGCTGTTTTCGTTGAGCGTCATTTTCTCTTTTGCAAGCACAACGTTATCTGTGGACAGTTTCTGCTCCACTCTGTCGTATACGTCGGGTTTGACACTGAGATATAAGCCTTCGTCGTATTTTTGCACTTCGCTCACATTGCCGCGATAGGTAAAATTGTGATAGAACGAACTTTCGAGCTTAGTCTTTGCGTCGGCAACGCGCGCGTCGAGCGCCTCAACTTTCGATTCCGTAAGTTCGCCCACGAAGTTCGTCGCTTTGTAAGCGTTCCAACCGTCGAGCGCCGCTTTGGTTGAAATATAGCCCGCCGACGAATTGAATTCCGAAGCCGTAGCCGTCTCTATAACTTTTATGTGCGCGTCCGCAACCGCTTCTATCGATTTTTTAAAGTAGCTTTTGCCTTTCATCGCTTCTTTAAGCTCGTCTATTTGCGCTTTAAAGCCTGCGTTGAGCAAATCGTACTTCGACCAATCGATAGCGTTATACGCCGTTACAGTCGCCGAAAGCGCCGTGTCCTCGTTATCGGGCGTTACCGCGTCGAGCGCCGCAATGTAAGCTTCGATAGGCGTTTTGAGTTCCGCGAATAAAGCGTCGCCGTTGAGTGCAACGATTTTTTCACGTGCCGCGCGAACGTCACGTTCTTGTTCCTTTGTGCCGAATTGCGCCAAAAGTTTGCCGTATGCTTCGTCGGCTCCGAATTTATTGAGCGCAACAGCTGCATCTATATCGCTTTGTTGCTCGCTTTCTTCCGCCGTTGCCACAGCCGTAGTAAACGCGGTGACTTGCGCGTTGAGCGCCTCTTTATACGCCGCACCGGGTGCTTTACCGTTTACGGTTGCAAGGTCGAATTGAGCATTACCCGTATTACCGCTCATATCGTAGCAACTGAAACTTAAATATGCTTTTTCGCCGTAATATTGACGCGTCGAATCATTAAAATCTTCGAATATTTTTGCAAATGCCCCGTTTTCCATCTCCGTGTTTATAGTAACGGGCGCAAAATCCGCCGTTGTGGCTCCCGTATAAGAAACAGTCAAAGAAGTGGAGGTAAACGTAATATTAATTTCATCGGCACTCCAAGCGCGTTCGCTCAAAGCGACTTCAACGGGATTCCAACCGCCTGCGCCCGCAAGAGCGTTCGCATCGTTATTCCAAACAACCATATGCAAATATGTCGATGCGCCGATGTCCATTACGCGGAAACCCACGTGCACGCCGCCACCGTTACCCACGCCGATTGTGCCTGTGGAAACCGTTTGCATTGCCACCGTCAAACAAGCGTGCCCGCTTATTGCCACGTTTTTCAACTGTACGGTTACACCGTCCGCCACCGTATAACGCACGGCGTCTCCCAGTTCCGAAGCGTTTGCTCTTCCGCCAAATCCCGGACTGGGCGTTAAACTGCCGTGCACGGTATCGTCGCTCATCAGTTTCATGCTGTCGTTATCGCCAAGTGCTATCATTTTGTAAACAGGGTCCGTCATTACTTCGGTGGGTGCGGCAGACTCTTCCGCACGGGCAAACAAAGCGTACCCCCCCCCGAACATTGCCGGCACCATAGCAAAAGCCAACAGTACCGACACCGCATATCTTGCGAACACACCTTTTGTCTTACACATGTTTCTTTTCCTCCCAGAAAAAATTTTTTATTTCAATATCCCTTGCAAGGAAATATTGCCGAGTGTTGCCGAGACGTCCCACGCGCCGGGTAATTCCCAGCCTATGTTTACGCCGCTTACTATACAGTCGCTCAGTTGGGTTTTGGGCATAAAGCCGTTTTCTTTTGCCTTAGCGAGCGCTTGCGAAATATAAGGCAAAATGTCGAGTTCGATTTCGTATTCTTTGCCGAGCACGAAATTTTCATTATTCATTAGCGTTTCGGCACCCAAGCTGTATATAAAGTTGCCCGCGTTTCCGCCCGCAAAATCTTGCGAATACGCAAGCGACGTTTTTTCGTAGCGAGTATCGAAAAACGCAAGCCCAAACCATAAAAACGCGTCGTTTTTAAAATCGTTGATATAATAGAATTGCAAGAATTGAGCGGGAAGAGTTTCGCTCGCGGGCTTAGTTTCTATCGCTCCCTTATTTGCCTTAGTAATCGAAAAATCGACGCTTGCCGTAAGGCTTTCGAATTCGGAAAGCTTGTGCGATTTCACCTCTTCCGAAAACGACTGCTCTATAAGAAGGTGAGGCCAAAATACTCGCGAACTTGCCGACTCGTCGTATTCTTTGGTGGCGTCGAGCGCAAGCGTAAGTTTGCCGTTCGTTCTATCGAGCTCTATGTGTTTGCTTTGGTCGTCAATCGTCATTTTTTGCTTGGTAATTACGGGCTTTACTAAGTTGAAGTCATAACGCGTATACCACTGCGCCATGCTCCACACGGGAGTTTGCCGCCCGAACTTTACGGTGCTTTTCGCTCCCGTTCCGTCCGTCGCCGAATTAGTGCCCAAAAGCTTGAACCCGTACGAAAAGTCGGCGTCGGCAATCGCTTGCAACTCATTTGTTGCGGGCGGCTCGGGTTTTTCCTCGTCGGGATTTTTATTATCGTCGTCGTTTTTATCGTCGGGCGTTACTGGCGTTTGGTGTTCTTTATCCGAATTATCGGGCGCTTGTTGCGAATTGCCGCACGCGAACGCGCAACACGAAAGCACTAAGGCAAGCAAAACCACAATTAGTTTTTTCATATTTTCTCCTTTGACTTTTCGCTTGTTTTGTATCATTCGGAAACTCGGCGAACTATATTTTTAAGACTTTTTCGAAAGATTTCTCCGCTCGCTTCGCTCGGTCGAAATGACAACAAAGGGCGATGCTACAAATATCAATAAGTAAATTGTTAAACTTGTTTTTTCGTGTACCGAACGCCCATGTCGTGAATGGTTGTTGAAAGTTCCCACACATCGAACATTTCGTATCCTATATTCATGCCCGTAATCGACGCGTTATCCACTGTGGTGTGCGTCATAAAACCCGCTTTGTGCGCGTCATCGAGCGCGGCTTTAACCGCCTCTTTGAGGTCCATAGTAAAGCCCGTGCGCTTCCCTACTTTCACAATCTTATCTTTGCCTATCGTTTCGTCGGCGCCGAACGTGTAAATATAGTTGCCCGCAACGCCGCCCGCGTTGTCTTGCATGGCATTGTGCGGCGCATACACGCGTTTGGGGTCGTATAGGTTAAAACCGAGCCACAAAAACTCGCCGTATCCCTCGCCCGGATTGAGGTTAGACACATACACAAACCAAGCGAATTGCGAATTCATTTCCAAACTGCTCGCGCCGAAATCTTTGGCGTGGCTCACAGATTTGTTGAGAGTGAAATCGATTCGCACTTCCATGCTTTCGCAGTCGGCTATTTTCACGGTTTCCACCGACGTGGGCGACAGCAACAAATGCGGCCAAAACGAGCCGAGAGTAGAGGCGTGTTGCGGAGCGGAAAAATCTTTGCTCGCGTCGAAGTCGAGCGTAATTTCGCCCGTCTCGCGATTGAGCTTCACCGACTTGCTATTGTCCGATAGCTCAAAGCTCGTTTCGGTGATAATCGGTTCCGATTTTTCCAACTTGTTGCGGCTATACCATTGAGCTATGTGCCACACGGGTTCTTGCCGTCCGAACTTAATAGTTTTTTGCTTGTCGCGTTCGGCGGCGTCTATCTTGCCGTCGTCGGTATACCCCGTTCCCAAAATATCGAAGCCCGTAGAAAATTTAGCGTCGGGAAACACTTCGTAAGTTTTAACTTCGGGCTCGGACGGAACGTCGTTATTTCCGCCGTTTTCGTCGCCCGTGCCGCCGTTCGAAGGTTCCGTGCCGCACCCCGCAAACGAAAACGCGAGCAATGCGCCGAGCAGGAACGGCAACAGTCTTTTAAAAACTTTTCTCATATTTTTATCTCCTTTTTCTTTCGCTACGGGTTCGCAAAACAACGCGTTTTGAATTTTCGCCAGTAAGCAAAACTATTCGGTGATAATTTTCAAATCTTCAACGCTCACTCGGCATTTATAAGTCCCCGTTATTTCGAAGCCCATATTAGTGCTCGACACCGCGAGGTCGCACATTTTGCTTCCCGTCATAAACCCTTTGCTTTGCGCGGTTTCGAGAATGTGCGGTATGTGCGGGTAAAGGTCGAAATTAACTTCCGCTTCCTCGCCGTCCCAAAGCGACTTGGGCATAAAGTCTTTGCCCGCGAACGAATAAATAAACTCGCCGTCGGGGAGCGCCTTATCCTGTTGAGTAAACAGCGGCACAAGCTCGTAGCGGCTGTCGAACGGGCAAAACACCACCCAAATAAACGAATTGAACGACGGAGACTTGGGATTATTGTCTTTAAGCGTTACCACCCACACGAATTGCGCGGCGTGATACGCCTGTTCTCCGCTCATAAAATTAGTGAATTCGAGCAATTTAAAGCGCGCATGGCAGATTATTTTTTTTAAGTCTTTAACGGCGTTATTCGACGTGATTTCCTGCTCTATGAGCAAATGCGGCCACGCCTCGCTTTCTTTTCTCGGCTCCGAATATTCTTTGCCCGCGTCGAGCTCGAACACGAGTTTGCGGTTGTTTATTACGGTTAGGCTTTTGCTCTCGTCGCAAATGTTGTATTTGTCGTCCTCCACCGTAAAATTACCGTTTATAAGGTTATGACGCGAATTCCACTGGCACAAAAACCACTTGGGAGCGCGTTCTCCGAGCTTAAACGATTTTATTGCGCCGTGCCCGTCGCGTATGCTGTTGAGCCCTTTAAGGTTAAACCCTCGTCGAAACTCTTCGTCTGCCAACAATTCCATTTATATCTCCTTTTTTCCTAAATTTTTGAAAACGTATCTTGCGTCACATTTTAAACGCGCCGCTCGTCATGCCGCGAATGAACTGCTTAGAGGTGAATGCGAACAACACCAAAATGGGAATGCTCACAAGCACGCTTCCCGCAAGCGGCGCCGCATAGTAAAGCTCTGTTTTGTAATAGTCGAGCGTAAACGAATTAAGCATAACTGGAATGGTGTATCTATCCGTTTGATTGCCGAGCATTATCATAGGCCACAAATAATCGTTCCAACTCGTCATAAAGTTCATGAGAACGAGCGTGAGCAAAATAGGTAAACTGAGCGGCAAAGCAATTTTCACGAATTGTTTAACCGAGCTTGCGCCGTCGAGGTCGGCGGCGTCGAACAAGTCGCGCGGAATGCCGTCGAAGAAGCCGCGAAGAAGAAGTATTCCGAACGGCACGAGCGAAGCCGCTTGCGGGAGAATTACTCCCCAATAGGTGCCGTAGAGCGAAAACGAAGTTGCCACCATAACATAGCGAGTGGTAAGAGTAAGCACGCCGGGAATCATCATGAGCGCCAAAAACGCGCTGTATATAATGTTCTTAAAGCGAAACTTGTAGCGTGCGAACGCATAGGCGCCCACCGAACTTAGCACAAGCGTTATGAGCGCTTCGGATATGCTCACGAAAAACGAATTGAATATGCTTCCGCTTATGTGTTCCCACGCAACCGCGTAGTTTTTAAAGTTGAGCGGAAAAGTTAAGCTTAGCGGGCTATCCACCTCTTGCATAAACGACTTGAAGCTTTTAACGAGCATAAGCCAAAAAGGAAAGAGCACCAAAAAGCACAAAATAAGCAATATTATTGCAAGCACTATTTGAGCGGCGAGCGTTTTTTTGTTTTTAATTCCCGTCATATTCCGTTCTCCGCCCTCATTTTATCCGAAATTTTGTTAGAAATCGTACTGAGCGCAAGCGTGATTACAAACAGCAACACCCCTATCGACGCCGCATATCCGTAGCGCGGCGACGCAAACGTGTAGTGATACAAAATGTAGCCCGGCACGGTGCTCGCAGGGTCTACGGGACTTAGCCCCAAAATGAGTTGCAAGTCGTACACCTGAACGCCGTTTATAATCCCTATAATTAAAAAGTATTTGATTTGTCCCACAAGTAGCGGCAAGTCGATTTTAAGCACTCGCCCGAAAGCCGAAATGCCGTCGAGTTCCGCCGCCTCGTATACCGATTCGGGAATGGCTTGAAGTCCCGATAAGTAAATTAGAAAGCTTATTCCGCCCACCCAAGGGAAGTTAGTGAGCGCCATAGAAAGAATTACTCTTCCTTTATCAAAATACCACCCGCTCGGTTTTGCGCCGAACACCGAGAGCACGCTGTTGAAAAGTCCGTCAGCCGAGCCCGACAGTATCACGTTTTTCCACAAAAGAACCGACACCATTCCCGGCACGAGTGCTGGCAACAAAAACAGATAGCGATACGCTTTTTCAAGCTTGCGAAGTTTTAAATTGAACAGTAACTCGGCGAGCAACAGCGTCATAACGTTGCTTGTAACGAGACTGCACAAAACAAGAATGAGCATGTTGCCGAAAGCCTTCCTAAAAAGCGAATCGGTGAAAAGTTCTTTGTAATTCGCAAACCAAACCCATTCGCTCTTATTCGGCGTCCAATCCATGAACGAACGAACCACAGCCATAATTGCGGGATACACGCAAAACACCGAAACGGCGATTACGGGCAACAGCAGCCAAACGTAAGCTATGTTTTGGTTTTTCGCTCTCTTCAATTTTTTTGCGGCAGGTTGTATCATTTGTTAAAACGTCCAATTATACTTTTTCACAATATCGTCTATGCACTTGTCGATATGGGAATTCAAATCGTTTACAACCGCGTTCGCGTCGCCCGTTTTATTCCCTTTGGTATCTTCGTAAAAGTCGCCCATAGCGAGCTGATAGTAGTTGTTGAAATCTGTTCCCAAATTGTCGGGAATATAGCACGCGCTCCACATTGCCGCGTTTTCCTCTTTGTCCGCTTTAAAAGCGTCTTTGAGCCCCGAGAACAGTTCCACGTTGCTATTGTCCGCGTTGAGCGGCAAAGCGTAACCCAAATCGTTCACAAGTCGCGCGTTGTTGCCCGACGCGGTCAAAAACATTAAAAAATCTACGCATGCGTCAACGGCGTCTTGCCCTTTGTCGAGCGCGCTGTTTGTAACCCAATAAGCGCTCGAAAGTCCCGCGCTTCCGCGTATGCCCTTGTGTCCGCCGAACTTAGACGCTTCCGTATCGAGAATCGGATATCCCGCTATTTCGGTTTTAAAGCGAGCGTTACGGGTAAGCGTGCGCATTTGGTTGCCGAGAGCGTCGGTTATAGCAAGTTTGCCGCGCGCGAAATTATACAGCGTGTCGTAGCTGAGATAGTTCTCGGGATAATATTTCGCTTTACCGTAGCACAGCGACAAAAACTCGCGGAAATATTCGTCGGAAAGCGTCCACTTGCCCTCTTTGTAGCTCTTAATAAGTTCGTAGGTGGAAACGGTGCCCGAACCGTCTTCGTCCCATTCGGCGATTTTGGAACCGTACACCGAAGTGCCTAAATACGTTTCGTGCCACAAGCCGCCGTGCATATACACTTCGGCGGATATCGTTCCGCTACTTTTCGCCTTTTCGAGAGCGTCCAAACAAGCGAGAAACTCCGAATGCGTTTCAGGCACTTTCGTAACTCCCGCCGCATTCAATATATCCATATTATATAGAAGCCCAACGGCAACTTGGTCGAGACACACATAGTAGTTTTTGCCGTCGGAAGCCGCCGAAGCCGCGATTGCTCCCGTGCCGTATATGTCTTTCCACGCTTCGTTCCCCTCTTCGTATGGGTTGGGCTTATCGAGGTACGGCGTTAAATCGGCATACCACCCGTTACCCACGTCGTCGTTTATAACGGTGCCAACCTGCATAAGGAGGTCGGGCGCAGTGCTCGCACTGAGCATGCTCGTAATGCTTCCGCGATTGCCGTTTAGCGACGCCTTATTGATTACAATTTCGAACTTGTCGTTTTGGGCGTTCCACTCTTTCGCAAGCTTTTCGAGCGTGTTGTAACTGCTCGTGGTGGTATAGTTGCCCGAACCTCCGCCGCCGTCGAAATAAAGTTTCACTTTGCCCGAGTTCGAGCAACCCGCAAGCCCGCCCAAAGCGGTTCCGAGCATTGCCGCAACAATAGTGCACAGTAACATTCTTTTTATGAATCTCATCGTTTTTTCACTCCTTGCTAACCGCAACAGATATTTTTTAAACTTAGTTTCATAATCAACAAATTTATTATAACATGCCACAAACGGTTTGTCAATACCTTTTTGAAAAAAAGTTGCTGATTTACAATAGGTTTGTTAAAAAAACAAGCCTATTTTTTATTTTTAAGGA
>CAMUKG010000007.1 GCA_947089425.1 uncultured Clostridia bacterium | reverse complement strand
AGCGAAGTATTTTGAACTTCTTCGCTTTTTTAATTCCCTATGGGAAGTGCGCATTAGGGAGATTTTTTTGTTTGGCGTCATTCGGCATTCCCTTTTGGGGGAATGCCGTAAAGCCCTAACAAGTTGCACGCGTAGCGCCGTGTCGCGTTTGGTCGCAATCAGTGACAGCCGCCGCAGCACGAACAATTTCCGCTGCAACCGCCGCCCGATTTGCCCGCGCAATTCGTGTAACACTTTCCGCTAAGCTTCTGTTTCAGTTTTTCGCCGCACTTCGGGCAATTAGGATATTTGCCGTCGCTCTTCACTATTTCTTCGCTTTCATACCCGCATTTGGGGCATATAAATTCTATTAATGCCATTTATTTTCTCCTTTGAAAAAACGCGTTCGCCGCAGCTAAAACATTTTTCGTTTTATCATTATGATAAGCACGGGAACGGTTATTGCCGCTATAATTCCGAGCACAACCCAAAAGCCCCAAATATGCCCTTCGAACGGAACGCCCACGTTCATTCCCCACAGCGACGCCACAATGGTGGGAATTGTGAGAATAATGGTGAACGCCGCCAAAAATTTCATCACGATATTTTGGTTGTTGCTTATAACGCTCGCAAAAGCATCCATTGTGCCCGACATTATGTCGCGGTAAATGGTAGCCATTTCGATAGCTTGCTTGTTTTCGATAATAACGTCTTCTAGAATTTCGTTGTCTTCTTCGTAATGCTTTATCGTGTTCATAGCCTGCAAACGGTCTATAACCACTTGGTTGGAGTTTAGCGAGGTGGAGAAATAAACGAGCGCCTTTTCGAGGTCGAGAAGCTGAATGAGTTCCTTGTTTTTCATCGAGCGGTGAAGCGTTTGTTGCACGCGCATACTCGTTTTGTCTATTTGTTTCAGGCAATGCAAAAACTTCGTCGCGTTGCGATACAGTATTTGATAAATAAACCGCGTGCGCTTGTTCGCGTCGAAATTGCGCACCCGACCTTTAATAAAGTCGCCGAGCACTGAGGTGTCGCGCAAACACACCGTTATGAAATACGAACCTGCCGTTATAATTCCCATAGGCAGCGTGGAATACACATACCAATCGGCGCTGTCGTCTATTATGGGAATATCCACGATTATAAGAGTGTTCCCCTCGTCCGTTTCGATACGGGCGCGTTCCTCTTCGTCGAGCGCGGCTTTGAGCAAATCCTCGCCCACTCCCGTAGCGCGCGCCACTTCTTCGAGCTCTTTGTCGGACGGATTTTCAAGATTTATCCAGGCGCCCGCCTCGATTGCGTCAAGCGTTTTGAGCTCTCGGCTTTGCGCAGGCATTGCGTATACGTTTAACATAATTTTTTTCTACCTCCCGTAAAAATAAAAGCGACCCGAACAGCATAAAAGTCCGCGCCGCCATAAGTAGAGCATTTTATATTCGAGCCCGCTTTGGGGCGTAAATTGCGGCTCTTTCCACCGTGAGCACCCTCAAAGTACCGGTTAGTACGTCTTCGGGCACTCACGCCGCAAATAACTCGCAATTCTCAAACCCACAGTGCAAAGCAATTTTCGAAGAGCAAACAAGCGAAAGTGCGAGGCAAAGGCGCGACGGTGTGCTCTCCACTCCGAGCAACTTTAACGAAGCAATTTCGTTTGTTTTGCCCCGAAAATCGGGTTCGAGTATAGAATGCTCTGCTTAGCAAAAGGCATACTGAAAATCAAGCCGCCGAAATAGGAGGCGCGGATAAATTATGGTATCGTCGACTATGGTAATCGTCCATTATATGGCTTGCCTCCTTTTCTTTATTGCTCGTTTGCTACTACATTATATCACACGAAAAAACAAAATGCACCTACTTTTAACGGGTAATTTCATATTTTTTTTGCGTACCGCTATTTTTTCCGCTCCGTTTTATTGAAACGCTTGGCGTAAACGGCGGCAAACTGCCCAGCAATCGCGCCGTCGGAGACGGCGGTAACTATTTGCCTAAGCGGCTTTTTCACCGCGTCGCCCGCCGCAAAAATTCCGTTCTTATCCGTTTGCATTCGCTCGTCGCAAATAATATAGCCGTGCTCGTCACATGCCACAAGCCCTTTCGCAAGGTCGGACGCGGGTGTATAGCCGAGCGCCACGAACAGTCCGTCGAGCGCAAGTTCGCGCTTTTCGGAATTTACCGAAAGCGTGACGCTCGAAAGCGGATTGCCAAAAAGCGCGGTTATGCGCGCGTTTTCTATGTTCTCTGTTCCGTTCGCCTCTTCGAGCTTTCCCGAATAAATTCTATACACTTTTTTCGCTATCGGCACAAGATATTCCGCCGACGAAGCCGCATGACTTCCGCCGCCGACAACCGCTACGGTTTTGCCTCTGAAAAAGTTCCCGTCGCAAGTAGCGCAATAGCTCAGCCCCGCGCCGAGCAATTCGCTCTCGCCCTCCAAGCCGAGTTTTCTCGGTTCGCTCCCCGTTGCCAAAACGAGAGCGGGCGCGCGCAAAACTTCGCCCGTGGAAAGCTCCGCGCTCTTAAATTCGCCGTCCGAAAGCTTTTCTATTTTGGCATACTTTATTTCCGCGCCGCACCTTATTGCCTGCGCTTCCATTTTTTGCGAGAGCTCGAAGCCCGAAATGCTTTCGAAACCGGGATAGTTTTCTATTAAAGGAGTAGCCGCCGCCACTCCGCCCACAGCGAGTCCTTCGAGCACGACGGTACGCGCGCCGCTACGCGCCGCATAAATCGCCGCCGCGAGCCCTGCGGGTCCGCCGCCCGCAATAATAACGTCATAATCTTTTTCCATACTCACAGTATACCGCACACAAAGAAAAATTACAACCGAAATTGCGCTCCGATTTTTTTATTTTGTTTTAACAAGCTATTACCGAAAATAAGCGTTTTCTCTATTTGAGCGATTCGGGAGCGTCATAGAGCCTAATAAGCTCGATAAGCTCTTCCATTGTGAACAACCCTTTTTCAATGGCAGGCTTATAGTAAGCAAACGGAAACGCCGCGAAAACCTCTTCCGAAACATAGTCTTTAAAGTCGTCGTAGGAATATAGCCCGTATTTTTCAATATCGGCGCGCATAGCGTCTTCGTCGTACTTCATGGTTTCGTCGTATTCGAAAAGGTTCGTCATACCCGCCGACAGCGTGAGCATATCGTTCGCCACAAGGTTTATATGCCACACCGACGCGGGATTGTATATTTTAATAAGTTCGTTAGTGCGCTCCGCTCGGTCGAGCGTTACCGTGCTCTTCTCCGCCTTTCCGTTTTCATAGCTCACCGACACAAAACGGTGCCCTATAAATTGTTCGGCATTGTTGCCGTCTATGTAAACGTACTTGTTCAAATCGGCGTCATATAACCCGTGTTCGTCTATTATTCTCAAAACGTTGCCGTCCGAAAAATGCAAGCCGAGAACGTCGTAATATTCGGCGGGTTGCAACGCGTGCACGTTTACGAGAAGAGGCACATATTCGAATTTTCCCGTTTCGTGATTGAACGCAAGAAGTTCGTCGCCCGCTTCAAGCTGTTCGACAGGCTTTTTTATGCCGCCTTTCACGGTTATGAGAGTACCCTCCGTAAGGCAACCGGGCGCATCTTCGCTCGAAGCGTGCACATCGGTATTGCCCGCCATAGTGAACGTGTAAGGGCTCTTAACGCTTCTGCCGTTTACCGTGAATTTGGTAGTGTAATCGTATTTAAACGTTGCGCTTACCGTAACTTCCGCGCCGAGCGGCACTTTGGTGTTTTTGTTGGGAACTTCCACTATGGCGCCGTTATAATTATAACTTATGTAAACCGTGGCAGTGGAGTTGGTAAAGCGGGTTATAAATCCGTAAGAATATTCGCTGTAAATCGCTTTCGCCTCTTCCTTTCCCTGCAAGTCGTATTCGGCGCCGGGAGCGTAAAACTCTTCGTTTATTTCCCAGCCTTTAAAAATGTATTCGGTTATATAAGAACCGGTGTCAAGAGCTTTTTTGTCGTATTTTTCGGGCAGCTTTATCGGCTTGCCTTTTTCCACGTATTCGTATGTTTTATATTCGCCGCCCAAGAACGTCATTTTGTTCTTTCTTTGGTTCAACGCATAAGGCACAAGATTTACAGACGCAATTCCTATACAAACTAAAAACACAATAACAGCCCATGCGTTATAGCGCTTTTGGTGCCCTATTTTTCTGTTCGACATAAAGTATTCGTTAGAGAACATTCTCGATATGAACAAAATAGACATAACGAGCGAAAATATGCAAAACAGCACGAATAGGAACACCGTGACGCCCCACGACAAACTGCTCGTTGCGGGGATTTTTACGCGATACTCGTTGTCTTTGTTGAATAAGTCCATTCCCACGCCGACGCAAAGCGCTATGGGCAACAAAAATACGAGCATTTTTAGAAACTGTCTGAAATGCCACCGCTTTTTTGCTTTGTTGTCTTTTTTAAGGTCGGCGAGTCTTTGCGCTTCTTCTCTTTGCCTGCGTTCCCTGCTCGCTTCGGCGCTTTTCTTCCGCCGTTCCGCCTCTTTCGCTTTTCTCTCCGCCGCCGCTCTTTCGCGCGCCCGCCTCTCTTCTTCGGCGCGCCTTCGCTCTTCCTCTTCGGCGAGTCGCCTTGCTTCCGCTTCCGCCAAAAGTCTCGCGGCTTCTTCTCGTGCGCCGCGCTCTTCCGCTTCTCTTGCTTCGCGTTCCGTTTCCGTTCTCGTCTTGCGCTCGTAGGCTTGACGAGACGCCATAAGCGTTATGCTAACGGCGTCGAAATAGTCGAGGAAATCCTCGTCATAGAAATTCTCTTTGCGCCAAGACGCTTTGCGCGCGAGTTCGCGGCAAACTTCTATTTCATCTTTCGAAAATTTTTCGTCTTGCAACAAAGAGGCTGTTTTAAGTTCTTTCTTTTTTTCGGAGATTGCCGAAAAGTTGCGCTTGCTCTTTTCGCGCATAGCGTCGGTCGCCGCCGCAGTGGCGCTCAGTTGTTCGGCTGAACATTCCGTTTCCTTTTTTACGGCAACGGATATTCTTCGCCATTCCGCCGCGATTGCCGCGACGTCAACGGTTTCGGACATTGTTCTTTCTCCTTAACGATTCTATTATATTATTCAAGAACCATTATAATACACCCCCTCCCGGGTGTCAAGCGCGTGAAAGATTTTTGTCCGTTTTCGTCGTTTTTTGTTTTGCTACATTACGAGACTTCCCTGCTCGCTATCTACCGTTCTCATTATTTTCACCGTTTCGCCGTTGCTTGCGTCGAGGTAAATAAAGTAATCGAGCCCTTTATATTCGCAAGCCGCCTCGTAGCAAAGACGCTGGGCTCCGTTTTCGAGCGGAATGAGCGCGCCGCGCACGGAATTGAGTTTTAACCTCGAATCTATTAAAGTGGGAATTGCTGCTTTGTTCATTTTCAGCTCGGTGGGGCGTTCGGTGTGGTTAAGGCAATAATTCTTTGCCTCCAACCCAAGCACGTCGCCGTTGTCGAGCGCAACTTTCACTTTCACAAGGTCGGTGTAAAGCACCACGCCGTTTTCTATCGGCGCAAGATTTACATACGCCACGCCGCCGTTCGCCAAATACCAAACGGGTTCAACGTCGTAGCCCGCTCGCGCCGCAAAATCTTTCGCGCACGCCTTAGCGCTTGTTTCGCCGAGCATAATCGCGCCGAGCGGACGCGACACCGTGAGGTTCACTATTTTGCCGCCGTGCTCGCTTATGCTGAAATAAGCCTCTCCGCGCTCGCCCGAAACCGTAAGTTCATATAACGGCTCGTTTTCCGACTTGCCCGCGCTCGACACCGATTTCGCGTTGAAATCGGGAAGCGCCGACATTGCGATTTCTTTCGCCTCTTCGAGCGAAACCGACTCGGCGCCGTCTAAGTGGCAATAGTGCTCTTTCGCTCTTCCGTCCGAAAACGGGCCGTCGTAAATGAGTTCGGGATATTCTATCGAATTATGTGCAACCTTGCTTTCGGAGCTACGGAAAACAAAAGGTTTTTGCGAAGTTATTCTGCGAATATCGAGCTTGTTTTGCGACGCGAGAGCTACGCTGTCGCTTATTTGAGCGTTCAGTCCGCGCACGGTTACATACATGTTTTCAACCGTTTCGGCATAGTTATTGCCCGTTTTTCCCGCAATCAGCGCCTGTTGATACGACACCGCAAAATCCGCCACTTGGTTTAAAAATCCAGCCGCGTTTTCGCTGTCGTGCCAATCTACGGGCAACGACGACAGCGCCTTTTCGGCGGCGAGTGCCTCGCTGTACACGTCGGTTAAAAGCGTAGTTGCGAATCTTCCTTCGGGCGCAACCATAAGCTTAGAAAGGTTCACCTCTATGTTGCTCAAATTGTCGCCGAGTTCGTAAAGATTTTGCTCGTAAGTGCGTTCCAACGCCTGTTGAGCTCTCGCGTTGTGCGCAAGCGAAAACACAAGCGAAACTCCGAGACACATCGAAAATAACATTAGCGAAATCGCCGTGATTAGCCAGCCCTTAGAGCGCTTTTCTTTTCTCTGTTCCATAATTATTTGCCGTTACCTCCTCAGTAATTATACGGGGCAAATTCGACGCGCTATTAGCCGCGAGCGAAATTGTGCCGCCCTATTTTAAGTTCAACCTTTAAGCTCCAAATCCACTTGCTTGTGGCGGTTGCGGGGTTATAGTAATACAAACAGCCGTTTGTGGGGTCCCAACCGTTCAATGCGTCGCGCGCGGCGTTATATGCCGAAGTGTTAGGCGACAGATTTATTTGCCCGTCCGCAACGGCGGTAAACGCGCCCGATTGATAAATAACGCCCGAAATTGAGTTGGGGAACTTGGAACTGCGCACGCGGTTTAATACCACTGCGGCAACTGCGACTTGCCCGGTGTAAGGCTCCCCTCTTGCCTCGCCGTACACGCACCGCGCCAAAAGATTTAGGTCGGAGTTGCTTGTGGACGTTGTGCTTCCTCCGCTCGATTTAAGCGTTACGCCGAGCGCCTTTTCGGTGCGAGAGCCGACTATTCCGTCTACAACGAGACCTTTCGCGCGCTGAAAGTTTTTTACGCCCGCCAGAGTTTTCGGTCCCCAAATTCCGTCGACAGCTATCTTATAGTAGCCGAGTTCTTTAAGGCGCTGTTGCACTATTCTTATGTTTTCTTTCGTGTCGCCTTTAATTATGTTCTTAGCGTCGGCGCGAACGGACGCCGCGCCCATAAACGCGCCGAGCGCGATAATAAGCGCCAACATAATAAGGCATAAGCTTCTTTTTTTGTTCATTACCATATAACGTTTTCTCCTTTGTTGCTTTTTCGGCGCCGAACGCTAAAAATATTTTTTCGCGATTTCGGCGACCAACGACTTATAAGTCGTTTCGTCGGAAGCGCTCGGAGTGTAGCACATGGCGGGGTAGAGCACGCACCACCAATTGTCGCCGCCGCCCGAGCCGAGCCGCACTATAAGCGCGTCGTAGTAGCCGCTTTCCACCACCGTGTCGCCGTACTTCCTCGCCGGAAAATACTCGTTCGAAAGCGTTGCGGTGGCGCCGTAACCGAAGCCCTTTCGCCTAAGCACCGCACCCGCTATTTCCTGCAACACTTCGCGGCGAGCTTCCACCGCCCTATATGCCTCGCCGTAGCTATGCACATCTTTCAGCTCTTCCGACAGATAGAACTGCACCGCCGCAACCACTTCTTTCTTCACCGCCTGAGCGGCGGGAGAATCGGAATCGGCTCGAACGTGTATTCTCAGCAGTTCTTCCGTGTTAGTATTGCCGCAACCCGCGCAAAATATTTGCGTTAAAATCAAAACTGCCGCAAGCATAGCGTAAATTTTCTTTTTTAACATGGGTAATCTCCTTTTTGCGCCGAATGCGTATATGTAGAAAATCGACGCGAGCTTTTTCTCTCACGTCGATTTTAGACCTGTTCAATAAATTTTATACGCGCAAACGTAAAAAAACGCGCGCAAAACACTACATAAAAAGACCGCGGACTTTGTCTACGGTCTTTCGCCCGAATGCAACACGACGCTACGCTACGTTTCACTCGCTTGCTTAATCCGTGTTGGGCGAACGCTCAAAGGCGTCCTTTCGCGGTACACGCCCGCGAAAGTTAATATTTATCAAAAGCTTGTGTTCGGTCTGTTCATAAAAACGTTCCCCTCTTTCTCGCAAGGAGCGTACACAGCCCATGCGCCTCTCAATTCGAGCGAGTGCGCCGCTTTTCGCGCCAAATTTTCGTTCTCGAACAGCCCGCAACAGCAGTTGCCCGAACCCGTCATCCACGACGAAAGCGCGCCCGCCGCCGATAGCTTTTTAATAACGCCGCCTATTTGCGGGCAAAAGCTTTTAGCCGCTTCCGTTAAAGCGTTGCCCGTTTGAGCCGCGACTCCGAATAAATCGCCGCGAGCGAGCGAGAGCGCAAGCGCGTCGTTATTTGACGGGCGCAACTCGCGCGAGGGATATAGCCTATCGAACTCCGCATACGCTTTCCCGCTCAAAACGCCGTTCCCCTCGCTTGCGATTACGGTGTGCAAAACGCACGGAGTTAAGCCGAGCACCTTTTCGCCCGCGCCTCTCATGCGCGCAAAACCGCCCGCAAGCATTACGGGCACGTCGCCGCCTATGCGCGCGCTCTCCCTAAAAACCGCCTCGCGTTCGAAAATTTCGGGATAAAGCTTTACGGCGGCAAAAAGCACAGCCGACGCGTCGGCGCTCGAACCGCCTAAGCCCCCGCCGAGCGGTATGCCCTTTTCAATATCGGCGCAAAGCCCGATTTGCGGGCAAAATTCCCGCAACAAATTTATAGCTTTTATAACGGTGTTGTTTTCGGGAATAGCGACGGGAGAAAACTCGAAGCCGCAATCCTTTTTAGCCGAAAACGAAACTTCGGTTTTGCCGTCCATAGAAAAACGCAAATTCAATACGTCGAAAATATCGACGGGAGCGGTCACGCTGTCGAGCGTGTGCATTCCTCCTCTCGCGCCCGTTATATTGAGCGACAGATTTATTTTTCCGCGCGCTTTTACTTTCGCGCTTTTTGCGTTTGAGTCAATCATCAAAGCGAATTTACGGTGATATTCGAAGCAAAGCCGTTATACGCAATCGCTTTGCCCTCGTGCTTCTCGCCGCCCAAATAATCGAGAATTTCGTCGTCGAGTTCCTCTATTTTATCGCGTTCGCCGTTTGCGTATTCGTTCAGCTTTTCGGCAACGTGTTTCCAACGCCTTATAAGTCCGCCGAGCCGATAATCGAGCACGTCGAAGCCGTGCGGCTTATAGAGCGCGTCCCAGTAGCGTTTGAGCGACTCGTAGAATTTTTTGCCGAGCTTTATTAGCGGCATGTAGTCGCTTTCAACCAAAGCCCCCGCTTGCTCGCGCCCCTCTTTATACGCCTTGCGAGTGCGCGCGCCGAGCTCGGCTTTTATTGCGAGCACTTTGCAAAGCAGGCGCACCGGCTCGAACACGATTTCCCATTCGCCGCATTCTTCTCCTTTTTTGAGCGCCTTCGCGCAAGCGGAATAGTGTTCGCTCTCTTTTCCCGTAAGGGTTGAATCGAATATTCCCGATAGGCAATCGTTATACAAAAGATATTTCGACGGATTGCAAACTCTTTCGGCGTCGGCGGGCAAAATTACGTTCGGCAAGTCGAGCGCCATAAAATCGTCCCACTTCATTCCCGCGATTTTCTCGAACTTCTTTTTTATATCCGCTTCGTTAAAGTTGCCGCGAGAAAACTCGGAAATTGCGCACAGCGCGGGCAACACCGAAAACGGCGAGCACGTTCCGCCGTCGTCTCCCCACATTGTGAAAAACGCCTCTTTTACGCCGTGCTTTCGGCACGCCTCTATCGCGGCTTTTGACGCCGAAATGCTGTATCCGTTCAAAGGCGCAAGCCCCATCCAAGTCCAAGCGCCGCCCGCGAACATTATGCGGTCGGTTATTTTTTCGTATTTAGTCAAGTTCTCTTCGTAATGCGCGCGCTCGGTGCTGTAATAATCCCAGTACACAAGTTCCACGTTTTCGGGAATGGGAAGCTTTTCCGCGTCGGCACGCGAGGCAAACATGTCGCCCCACATAAAACACTTAAAGCCGTATTTTGCCGCGATTGCCGCCACCTTTATTAAGTGACGCAAAATTATCGGCGTGCGCTCGCTGTATCCGTGCTTTTCAAGATACTTGCCACGCCCCAAAAAGTGCGCCTCGTCCATGCCTATGTTTATTCGGCGCGACGTGAAACTTTCGGCGACCGACGCAAAAATATTGTCTATAAGCTCATAAGTGCGTTCCTCTTCGGGAAGCAAAATGTCGTGGCAATCGTTTATTGCCGCATAAGGTTGCCACCTGAAAAGCTTAGCCAAATGCGCCAAAGTTTGCACGCAAGGCACGAGCTCCATGCCCCGCTTTTTCGCGTATGCGTCTATTTCTTTTAGCTCGGCTTTTGTGTAGCGACCGCGCAAATAACCGAAATACGGCTCGTTCTTCACCTCGAACGTCTCTTCGGTGTAAAGCTGAACAGAATCGTATCCCATTTTGCTAAGCACGTCGATTAGCTTTTTCACCGAACTTACGGCGAGCACCGAATTGCGCGAGCAATCCACCATAACGCCTATTTTCTCAAAACAACTTTCTTTAACGCTCATTTCTTTTCTCCTATATCGAGCATATATTTTATATAGCCACAGTATAACCGCATTGCAAGAAAAACGCAACAAAATATAACAGATATTTAACAAAAATCCGAGACTTTTATTTTCTCGGATTTTTGTTAAATTTAAGCAACCGTTTAAAACGCGTCAGTTCATATTCACGGTGCCTTTAAGTCGCAAATACTTTCCCTCGCCCGCTTTGAAATTCATAGTGAATTTGTTGCCGCTAAGCTCAACCTCTTCGTATTTCTTCATTTCGGGGTTCCAAATTTCAATTCCCGTAATGCCGCTGTTTTCCCCTACGGTAAACGTTTGCTCTTCCGCCGCGAAACGCCACGACTTATTAAACAAAACTATGTGAGGCTCGCTTCCGTCGCGCGCTTTCATGTACGACACGATAAACTCGTTGCCGTCTTCGTTTTTCTCCACTCCTATTATCGAATTTTCGGGAAGCTTTTCGCAACCGTCCTCGTCGTCGGTGTGATAGGCGTGCAAGCAATCGAGGTTCATGAGCATGTCGTTCATGTAGTGAATGTCGTTGTTCATGTCTGTCATAAAGTCGTAAAGATTTTTGTGCTGGATTTGCCCGTTCATGTCTATTACGCCGTCGTAGCAGCCCTCGCCGCCCCACATGAGGTAGTTAAAGTAGCTAAGCCCCTTAAACCCGTAGGCAAGATAAGCGTAAACGTTCCAACGTAGTTCGTTTTCGTTGGGCATACGCATTCCCTGCCACGCGCACGACTGCGGAAAGCCGTGAGTTTTAAGGTCGTATTTGAGCCCCACTTTGCGCATGTCTTCCATGTTGGAATATATGCCCTCTTCGGTGCTGTTTTGCCTAAAAGAATAGTAGTCGTGACTGAGCCATTCTATATTACGGTGAAAGAAATCGCGTTTTCGCTCGGTTTCGAAAACGAGAGTTACTTCAACCGTCTGTTCCGTAAGTTCACGGGCGTTCCGCCCACCGCTTACCGTAAAATCAATAAAGGGTCCCCCCCCCGCATAACGCGCGACTGAAAATCACGCAAAAAAACGACGCCGCTATGTTTTCGACGTCGGTTTTTTTATGTCTTATATTTATTTTTCGCTTATTACTTTTCGCTGAGGCAACGGTAAGCGAACACGCGCTCGCCTCCCGAAAGCGGAAGTGCTATGCCCGGATTTTGCAACAGCACGT
The DNA here is from genome assembly GCA_947089425.1 of uncultured Clostridia bacterium. GTDB lineage: Bacteria > Bacillota > Clostridia > Christensenellales > Pumilibacteraceae > Pumilibacter. Next base: position 110,145 of record CAMUKG010000007.1, on the reverse strand, counting down.
TTTCGGGAGTAGTGCCGAGCGCTTTCGCCGCGTCCCAAAGAGTTTCGCCTTTGCGAGCTATGTGAATTGCTACCGCGCCTGTGGGGAGAGCGCGCTCTTCGCCCACCGCGAGCTCGGATATTATATATTTCACTTCCTCGCGGCAAGCCGAATATTCCACAGCGATATCCGCCTTTATTTCGAGTTCGCCGTCGCGGCGTATTTTAACGCTTACGCTCGTAACTATTCCGCGAGCCGTAACAATATCGCCATCTTTAACATTTGCCGAAACGGTAAGCGAGAACGGAAGTTCGACAGCCGCCGAAGCTTTTTGCCCGTCTTCCGAGCAATACACAATCGAGCACGCCGCCATTCCCTCTACTGTAAGTTTACCGTCTTCAGCGCGAGCGTCGGTTATGCTGAGCCTACTGCCGCAAGTAGCCAAGATTTTATCGGCAAGCGGCATATTTTCGTCGAGCGTAACTTTTCCTTCCACTCGCTCGAAGAATGTGTCGTCGCCTACGGGAATGGGCACCTTAACCGATTCGCCCGATATAAGCAGTTCGTGCGTAACGCTGAACGCGTCGCAAACGGGATTTGCCACGTCTTCCGAGAACGTGCGGCACACGAATCCCACCATGCAATCGCACACCACCGACGAACTTTCGCCGCCCACGAGTTCGGCGTGCGAAGATTGAATTTGCGCCCACACCGAGCAAACGTCGCCGCTGTGCGCTCCCGTTACGGCAAGTTCCGCCGAAAACGGAGTTTCCTGTCTTACCGAAACTACGGTGTCGCCGCTACGCCCAGTAACGTCGTTTATAATAATTCCCTCAACCGTTACGGTGTCGGAGCCGCAAGAACGCTTTAATATGCAGCAGCGCGGCTCGCAAAACAAAAGTTCGTCTACGTTCGACACGCTCACGGTATCCGAAAAAGAACGGCTCTCGTTGCAACTTCCCGAAAGACGGGTGAAGTCGAGCCTATCGTCGTGAGTGTAAATGCCGTCGCCGCCGCCCGTAAGGCAACGCACGCTTTCGCCGCCCACGCCCGAAAGCTTTACTTCGGCGACGCACGCGAGTTTAATTTCGTGTTCGGTGGCAAGCACTATGTCGGTGTCGAGCACGCAGCACGAAAGCGCGGGAGAAGTTTGCGCGGTAATCCCCTCGCCCGTAAGCTTGTCGGAAAATTCGGCAACGTAGTCGAGACTGCGGCATATTCCCTCTCCGTCCAGCACCAGCACGCGGAAGTTGGCTTTACCTCCGTACCGCGCCTCGCCGGTGAAAACCTCGCCCGGAACAACCGTGACGTCGGCGGATGCGGAGAGAACCTTCCCCACCGTAAAGCCCGCCGGCAACAGTCTCGCTTCAATCACCGCCTGACCTGCGGCAAGCTGCGTCGGGTACGACGGCGACAGGTCGGAATAAACAGGTTCAAAAGCCATAAGTGTCTTTGCCTCCTAAAAGATGATTTGTCCTAAATAACACTATATTATATAGCCTGCCCGTCCCGATTAGAACAAAAAATTTTTTAATTTCGTATATTTATAATTGCCAAAGGAAAAACTTTCGAATATGAGAAAGTGCGCAAAGAGTATCGACGAAGTTAAAGCCTACGTTAACGAACTTACGGGACGCCCATTAAAAATATCCGTAAACAAAGGACGCAAAAAAATCGTGAAATACAGCGGAAGCATTCTCGCCGTCTATCCTCAGGTGTTCACCCTCAAAATAGCCGACAACAAGAACATAGAACTTCTTGCTTGCTCATACAGCGATGTGATTTGCGGCGACATTAAACTCAGCGAAAGGTAACGCGATATGTTCGCTATATATTATATAAAGAAAAGAGCTATGTCTTAACCTTAAAGCATAACTCTTTTCTTATTTATATATATTGTATTAAATAATCTCCGCATTTAGCCTACAACCGCCTCGTTTTCCTCAGGTTCGAGCCCGTTAAACGCAAACGCCGACAGCGCTCCCGCGCAACAACTTATTGCAAGCAATAAGCAAAGCACTAATACACTTATTTTACTAATCTTTTTCATTTCGTTTTTCCTCCTTAAAAATACGTTTTGAACAAAATTTTGCCACTTTCTTACACCTACGTTTTTTAGTATCTCACCTCCTTTTAATTATTCTTTATGTTCTTAGCCATTTGGCATAAAGTCTGTTCTCTATAAAGCTCGTTTCATCTTCATAAGCTTCCTCATCGCTCGCTTCCACTGTGTCGGTTTCGAAGTTCCATTCTTTTTCGCATTCGGGTTCATGATACCACCCCGCAAACTTATATCCCTCTCTTACGGGCGGTGCAGGTATATACGTAATCTTCTCTCCGTCTTCTAAGTTATCCAACCAATAACATCCATAGTTCTCCGCACCTTCATAGTTATAGTAATATGTTACGTTAGCGGGCAAAGTAAATCCGCTCCCATCCCTGTCAAAATAAATTTCATTGAATATATATCGTTTTATATCCCATGCTATCGCCCCAAAACTTCTACTACCAAATACTTGTTCCTTTGTAATATTCAATATAAATACTTTTTCTAAATTCGGACAATCAAATACAACGGTTGAATTGTAATTGTACCACACATATAAAGTTTCTAATTTTTCGGATTCCCATACCGAATAATCTCCCCACAATCCGGCGCGCAAACCTAAGCCGCATACCTCATTCCCTTTTATTTCTTTCGGAACAATTAGCACTTTTTTATTTTTTCCTTTTTTCGTTAGTTCGGTAACTCGCAAATTGTTGTGTCCGTTCCAATAAAGTTTATATTTAAAATCTCCCGAGCTATGCGGCATCCATAAGTATATGGAACTCAACACAGGACACAACGCTATTATAATAGTACACAATATAATAATACTGCCGATTATTTTCTTTTTTCGCTTCTTTTTATTGTCTTTAACAGCAACTTCGTTCTGACTTTCTTCTTTTATAAGTTTCACCTCCTACTATAATAGACGGATTTGCAACGCCTTTCGTAAACGTTTTTCTTAGCTTAGTCTCTTGCAATAAACTATAATGGACATATTAAATAGAATAAGTATGCAAATCCATATAGTAACCCAATACATAAAGGCAACCCGACGAGCATGCCTATTATTACATCCGTTTCGCTTAATCGCTTCTTCTTTTTCGGTTTCTGTTCTTTTTCATCTTTCTCATTCTCCTGTATTTTTCATTTTCAAACATTTGTTGGCAACACACTAATTATATACCATATTTTCACAAAAGTAAATACCCTTTTAAAAATTAAAACGATTAAATTGCGGCAAATATTCGAAGTCGTGTTTTTTGCTTGCGTAAACCGAAAATATGGTGTATAATTGTATTTGGTGAAGGTTGGCAACTCATTTTTTTCAGCCTTTGCAAGCGGGCGCGTTCCCGCGAAAAAAACATAACATTACAATAAATTTTTAAGGAGAATAAAATCATGGAAACCTACGGTATCGAAAAATACGGAATCATGAGCCCCAAAAGCGTGAATCGCAATTTGAGTCCCGCCGTGCTTGTGGAAACCGCGCTTAAAACCGAGCCCGCACGCCTCACCGATAAGGGCGCGCTCTTGATTGAAACGGGCAAATACACGGGCAGAAGCCCCAAAGACCGTTTTATTGCCGACGAGCCCGAAATCACCGGCGAAATAAACTGGGGCGCCGAAAACAAAAAAATCGCGCCCGAAACTTTCGAACGCATATACGGCAAAATGGCGGCATATCTTTCGAACCGCGATTTATACGTTTTCGACGGATTTGCGGGCGCCGACCCTAAATTCCGCATTTCGGTGCGCGTAATCAACGAATTCGCGTCGCAAAATCTTTTCATGCACGACATGCTCATTCGTCCCACCGAAAAAGAACTCAAAAACTATAAAGAGGATTTCACCGTTATTTGCGCGCCCGGCTTAAAGCTTGACGCCGCCAAAGAGGGAATAAACAGCGAAGCCGCTATTCTCGTTTCGTTTACAAAAAAACTCGTGCTAATCGCAGGCAGCAAATATTGCGGAGAAATGAAAAAATCGGTGTTCAGCGTTATGAACTACTTGCTTCCCCAAAAGGGCGTGCTCGGAATGCACTGTTCCGCCAACATGGCGCAAGACGGAAGCGGCAACACCGCTCTCTTCTTCGGACTTTCGGGAACGGGTAAAACCACCCTTTCCGCCGACCCCAATCGCGGGCTCATAGGCGACGACGAACATGGCTGGGGCGACGACGGCATATTCAACATAGAGGGCGGTTGCTACGCCAAGTGCATAGACCTCAGCGCCGAAAAGGAACCCGAAATTTTCGGAGCTATCCGTCACGGAGCGGTTATGGAAAACGTGATTGTGAATTCCGACACTCGCGTGCCCGACTTCACCGACAAAACGCTTACCGAAAACACCCGCGTTGCCTACCCTATCGACTTTATCCCCAACGCCGTTATTCCCGGCGTGGGCGGGCACCCCAACACGGTTATATTCCTCACCGCCGACGCTTACGGCGTGTTGCCCCCCGTGTCTAAGCTCACCAACGAGCAAGCCATGTACTACTTCGTGTCGGGCTACACGAGCAAAGTTGCGGGCACCGAACGCGGCATAACCGACCCCGTTTGCACGTTCTCCACTTGCTTCGGCTCTCCGTTCCTTCCCCTCGATTCGAGCGTGTATGCAGAATTGCTCGGCGAAAAAATCAAAAAGCACGGCTCCGACGTTTACCTTATAAACACAGGTTGGACGGGCGGCGCCTACGGAGTGGGCAAACGCATGTCGCTTCCCGCAACCCGCGCGATAGTAACCGCCGCGTTAAACGGCGAACTCGCGAAAGTGGAATACGAAACCGAACCTTTCTTCGGACTTGCGGTTCCCAAAACCTGTCCCGGCGTGGAAAGCGGAATACTTAACCCCAAGAGCGTGTGGAAAGACAAAAAAGAATACGACCGTCTTGCCAAAAAGCTTGCGGGCGAATTCGTTCAAAACTTCAAAAAATACACTCACATGCCCGCCAACATTGTGAACGCGGGACCCAAAGCGTAATTTTTTAAAACGCAAGAAAAGTATTAAAAAGCGCCTAAGCCTATTAAAAGCGAGGGCGCTTTTTCATTTTTATGCGGAAAAAACCTTGCGCGGAAAAAATGTTATAAAAAATTTTAAAAAATATGCTAAAAACAGTTTACAAACGGCATGAATATGAATATAATAATGGCGAGAAAAACGGGGAGCCGATTTTAGTGAAAAAAGAAGAAAAGAAACCCGCTTACATTCTCTGCCCGAGATGCGAGCTCAATTACATTGACGCCAAAGAAAAATACTGCACAGTGTGCAAAGCAGAAATGGGTCTCGTGGACCCCAGCATTTTGCTACCCGACGACGAGGAAGCGGGGCTCGAAAAGCTTTGCCCTATTTGCCAAGTGAACTATATAGGCGAAGACGAAGAAATTTGCTTTTTGTGCCTTAAAGAACGCGAAGAGCGCGAAGCCGCCGAAGAAAAGAGCGAGTGGGACGCTATGGAACGCGACCCCGACGAAATGGGACCTATCGGCATTTTGCCGCTTGACGACGAGCCCATTCTCGACGACGAAGAACCCGAAGAAGACGAGGAACCCGTTTCCGACCGCGTCGACGATTTCGATTACCCCGATTCGTTCGAGGGCTTCGACGAAGAGGACGACGAGTTTGACGACGAAGAAGACGAGGACGAACTCGACGAGGACGAAGAATAATTTTTTTACCGCAATATAAGTTAAAACGGCGCGAAACATGTTCGTGTCGTTTTTTTATTTCCTATAATTTTTCAAAAAAATTTATGCTTTAGTTTTCAAAAGTTTTTTCGAACGCATAACGAAGAAAAACATTAAAGCGGCATGCACGCACAAAAAAACAGTCGAAATTATTACCGTAACCAAACATTGCGAAAGCGAGGAATTCTCAAAGAAAGCCGCCCATAAAATCAAAGGAATATGCAATATGAACAATAAAGTCAAGCTCGCGCCGTATTCGTTCACTTTAACGAGCTCCGAAAACCCTACGAAAGCGAACGCAACGCACACGGCTGAAAGCCCCATACACACAAACGATGCCGTCATATACCCTTTAACGGCGTGAACGGTGTTGTAACGTTCCAACTGCAATTCTATGTAGTGCATTGCGGCGTTAGAAGAAAAAAACGTGCATGCCGAAATCATGAACACCGACAACGCGCACAGCACGCCCAAAACCGCGCTTAAAACGCGAACCGCTTTATTAAACCGTATTTGCGCGAGAGAAAGCGGTTTGAGCGGCATACGCACGAAATTCGCGGGCGGTACGAGTCTTTCGGGCGTTTTTTTGTAAGTTTGCCCGAAAGCGGAATTTGCGAGCGGCACAAGTCTTTCGTTTCGTTCGTTTGCTCGCGCGACCGTCTTTTTAGATAAAGCGGACGGTTGCGGTAATGCGACTTTTTCTTTTGGCATACGCTCGGATTTACTGTGCACGGGCGGCACCAATTTGGACTTTTTTTCTAAGGAGCCGCTTGCAAGCGCTATAAGCACAATAAAAAACATAGGCGACAGCAATAAAAGCGCTACTATTATAATGTTGATAATAGGCATAAGCTCCGCCTCCTTTATTATTACAACAACTCCGCGCGCCGTTTTGTCCCGTTTTGTTGCTATTGTCACTGCAAGTTTAGAACCACCCCGTTCACTATGTTACTACAAGCGAGTAAAACGAGCGCGGCTCCATTCGTTATTGCGTCTCACGCCTCTTTGAGAAGTTCGGCAAGACGAACGAAGCAAGCGGGCGAAAGTGTTTCCCCTCGCGCCGAGCAGTTGCCGCACACCTCGCGCACAAGCTCTTCGGCTTTTTGTTTCGTAATAGAATATGCGGCGGTAAGATTGTTTGCAAGCGTTTTTCGACGCATTGCAAAAGCGGCGGCAACCGCTCTTTTATAGTGAGGCAAAAGCTCCCTACTGCAAATAGGCGCAATATCCAGCCTAACCACAGCGCTGTCTACGTCGGGCGACGGAAAAAACATGCCGCGCGGCACCCGCCTCGTAATTCGCACATTTCCCATAGCTTGCATTTGAGCCGAGAGCGCACCGTATTCGGGCGTTCCCTCTTTGGCGCATATTCTGTCGGCAACTTCCTTTTGAACCATCACCGTTAAACTCAGCAGGTTTTCGTCGTATAAAAAGCGGAATATTACGGGCGTGGTAATGTAATACGGCAAATTCGCCACAACGCGATACTTTCCGAGTTCGAGCGAACTCAAATCGTAGTTCATCACGTCGGCATAAATGATTTCAACGTCCTCTCCCGCGAGCGACTCGTTGAGTACGGGACGCAGGCGTTCATCTATTTCAAACGCCGTAACGTGCGCTCCGAGCCCGCAAAGCGCGCGCGTGAGAGTTCCCGCCCCCGCGCCCACTTCGAGCACCGTGTCGCCCTCTTGCGCCCCGTCGGACGCAATGGCGCTCAAAAGCTGAGGGTCGGACAAAAAGTTTTGCCCGTACCTTTTACTGCACGAAAAATTATGAACTTTAAGTAACGCTTTAAGCTCCATGTTTTACCTTTTTTTGTCGTGTTTTCCGCAATGTTTCCGAAGCGTTCATCTAACCGCAATAAGTAAACCCGCTTCGTGAATGTAGCCGTTTTCGGGGAGCAAACAAGCGAAAGTGCGAGGCAAAGGCGCGACGGTGCGCTTAGTAGCACTTCGAGCGACTTTAACAAAACAATTTCGCTTGCTTTGCCCCCGAAAAAGCAAACAGCTTCCCGAAAAAGGAAGCTGTTTGTAAACGAGCGATTAACGTTTGCTGAACTGAGGCGATTTGCGCGCCTTTTTCAAACCGTATTTCTTTCTCTCTTTCATTCTGGGGTCGCGCGTGAGGAAGCCCGCTTTTTTGAGCGCGGGGCGATAGGCAAGGTCAGCCTCGCAAAGCGCTCTCGCGATTCCGTGACGGATAGCGCCCGCCTGTCCCGTAAAGCCGCCGCCTTTCACGTTAACGAAAATATCGAATTTACCCGTTGCGCCCGTAGCTTCGAGCGGTTGGTTCACTATAATTTTGAGAGTGTCGAGTCCGAAATAATCGTCGAGCGCTCTCTTATTCACCGTTATGCTGCCGCTGCCGGGAAGCAAACGCACGCGGGCAATCGCCTTTTTGCGGCGACCTGTACCCCAAAACTGTATTTTCTTTTTTGCCGATGATTTGGTTGCCATATCAGTTGTACCTCTTTTCTACGAGTTTCATGGGCTCGGGCTTTTGAGCCTCGTGCTTGTGCTCCGCTCCCTTATACACGCGAAGCTTTTTGAGCATTTTTCTTCCGAGCGAGTTTTTGGGAAGCATTCCCTTCACAGCCTCATACACCGCTTCGTCGCTCTTTTCGGCAAGATACTTCGAGTATTTAACCTCTTTGAGTCCGCCCATGTAAAGCGTGTGGTGGCGTTTCATTTTTTGCTCGCGTTTTTTGCCGGTGAGCGCCACTTTGTCGCTGTTTATTACGATTACAAAGTCGCCCGCGTCGGCGTGGGGAGTAAACTCGGGTTTGTTCTTCCCGCGCAAAACAGCCGCGACTTGGCTTGCCAATCTTCCGAGCGGCGCGTCGGTGGCGTCAACTACATACCATTTGCGCTCAACCGTCTGCTCGTTAGCCATAAACGTTTTCATTGTTATTCACGATTTCCTTTTATAATATTATTTCGCGCGCAACCCCGAGCGTTTCACGCCGCTCGCGTTGCCCGACTTCTCTTCGCCCGATTCGCTTCGCTTTTTTGTTCGCGGGGGCTAAATCCGCAAACAAAGCTTACGTTCCGAGCGCAAAATACCCATATATTTTATAACAATCGAGCGCCTCTTGTCAAGTAAATAAACCGAATATTATTTTTGACACGCCTCACTTGCCAAAAGAGTCTCGGTGTTGGTGCCGTAAAACACGTCGGAGCGAGCCGAAATCAATTTGCAGAACTCTTCGAATTTTTCCCAACTTATTTCGTCGCCGAAGTCCATTTCGTAGGTGTGCCCCCAAATATAAAACAGTTGCGGCTTGTCGGGCTTTAAAGCGAGGAATTTTTCGGCGAGAGAAAACAGCGTTTCCCCTTCTTCGGCATAATACACTGTGGGATTGAACCGATACAAATTCGTTTGTAAATCGAAGCTGTGGCTCGACGTAATCGTGCGTGAAAATTCCACGCCCGTATACTCGCGCAAAACCGCCGCAACGCGGTCGTCGTTATTTGTGCCGCCGCACGGATAAGCCATGCCGCGCACGGTGTAGCCGCAAAGCGAACTTAAAAGCTTTCTGTCTTCTTCCACCTGAAAAATTATGTCTTGCTCTCTCAGTTCTGTAAGATTGGGGTGCGACATTGTGTGCGCCGCCACTTCGTGGCTTTTATAGAGCGTTTTCACTTCCGACGCCGAAACTTTATCGCGCACGATAACGCGCCCGTTGTATTCGCTACGTCCCACCGTGCCCAAAAGCGCGGAGTTAAGATTAAACGTAGCTTTCAACCCATATTTGTTCAAAATCTCGATTGTCCTGCGGTCTTGCACGGCTCCGTCGTCGAAGCTGAACGTGAGCGCCTTAATTTTTCCGTTCCACATCTTACCTATCATTCTTTATTTTTCAATTCAAATTATAACCGTTTGCGGCATATTCGTCTTTTAGCCTAAGCTCGTGCATAAATCTAAGCAAATCGGGCAAGAAGACTTCTTCGCACTCGAAAAATTCGGGATGAATTAGCGCGAGCGCGGCAATTTGGTCGTAAATATAATTCGCTTTGTCGCCCCTTCGTTCGGCAAGCTCGGTGCATCTGTTCATTAAAACGTCTAACAGTCGCGTGCCTTCGCGACGCGTGCCGATTGTGTTAAAAGCGGGAACGTGGCAGGTGTCGAGAGTGGCGGCAACGTGCGGACGACGCAACGTCCACAAAAACGAACTGTGGTCTATGCCGTCGTTAAACTCGTATTTGCCGAAGTTGGGCGGCACGCGGTTACACCCGCCCATAATAACTATTTTTCCGCTCGGCAAGTTCACGGCGTCGGCAAGTGTGCGTTTCACCATTGTGCACGGTCCGAGCGACAAAATTTTGTAACCCGCCGCAACGCTCTTCGTCCACTCCTCGTATTCGAGCACGGGCACGGGCGAAGCCGAAACGTCGTCGAAAACGTCCCCCATGCCGTCTTCTCCGTGAATGGCGGGAAGAGTAAAGCAATCTTGATAATGCGAAACCGAATCGACAAGACGCACGCCGCCGAGAATAAGTCCGTCGTCTTTCGCCGCCGCAAGCAACTTTTTGGCGTTGTTCATAGCCGTTACGGCGTGAACGTTGCCCGCAATAGGAATTATATCTATGTTGTCGTATTCGTCGCGGTTATTCAACAAATACGCCGTCGCGCAAGCGTCGTCAAGCCCGTAGTCCGAAAATATCACAAGCCGCTTTTCTTCGTTTTTATAGCTTTCCATTTTTGCGAGAGCGTCGCTCCGCTCACGCGATATAACGTCTTCCATTTTTCACCGCCTTTTTTATTTGCCGAATATTCTTTCAATATTTCTTCGCGACGTTTGGCGTCAAGCGAAACCGATAGGATACAAAAAAAGTCAAAAAAGTTTGATTACGAATTCGGTGCCTTTGCCGAGTTCGCTCGAAACGCTTATTTCGCCGCCCATAGTTTCGGCTATGCTCTTCGCGATTGACAGCCCGAGTCCGCTCGACCCCTTTTCTCGCCCGCGCGCTTTGTCGCAACGATAAAAACGTTCGAATATGTGCGGCAAATCTTCTTCTTTTATTCCTATTCCAGTATCGGCAACTGTGATTTCGGCGTGCTCGCCGTTCATTTCGCACCCTACTGTTATTTTGCCGCCGCTCGGAGTGTATTTTATTGCGTTGTCCACCAAAGCGCGCACGCACTCGGTGAGAAGATTTTTGTCGGTCTCCACAGTTATGGCGTCTTCTTTCCGCTTAAACGCTATTGCGTGGGTAAAGTCCACCATTTTATAACTCTCGGCAATTTCCGAAACCACTTCCACAAGATTGAACCGCGAAGCGTTCATCGAGAAGTTTCCGAGTCGCGCCAAAAACAAAAGTTGCTCAACTATTCGCTTCATGTTCTCGCTCTCGCGCGCGATTGCCTCTATTCCCTCGTCGAGAATTTTGGGGTCGTCTTTTCCCCAACGCTTCAACATGTTGGAATAGCCTTGAATAACCGATATGGGCGTTTTCAATTCGTGGCTTGCGTCGGCAACGAAATTTTGCTGACGCACGAACGACTGTTCGAGGTTGTCGAGCATTTCGTTTATGCGGTTCGTTAGCTCCATTAGCTCGTCTTGGCTGTCAACTTGGTCTAACCGCGCCGAAAGATTTTCGCCCGTAACGTCGTCTATTCGGTCGGTTATGCTGCGAATGGGCTTTAACATGAATTGACTCGTCACCCACACAGTAGCGGCGTAAAGCACGCTGACAACAATCACAAGAACAGCCGACGTGACTTGCAAAGTGCGCATATAGCCGCTTGTACCGCCGTCGCTCTTTCGCATGCTTTCTATAAAAAACACCGTGAAGCCCACGAGCACCAACGAAAACACGAGCGAATATATGAGCGTCATTTTCGCGGTGAGCGGCATGTTTATTTTGCGAAACAGCGTGCGCGCGCCGAGAACTATTCCCGTTATGGGAAAAAACAAAATCATAAGCGCCACAACGAACGGGGAGCGCCTTTTTTTCGGCTTGGTTTTTTCGGAAAGCTTTTCCTGCTTTATGTCGCTCAACGTGCGCTCGACATCCGAACGGTCGTCGCCGTCGGCGGGAAACACCGACGAAACCCTATGCGTCTGCTCCTCGCTTTCGGTTTTATTACGCTTTTCGGCTTTGTTTTTCATACCCCGCCGCCCGTTCAGTCGCGAATTACATAGCCCGAGCCGCGCACCGTTTGAATTATTTGCACGCCGTACACATCGTCGAGCTTGCTGCGTAAGTATCTTATGTAAACGTCAACCACGTTGGTGTTGCCGTAAAAATCAAAACCCCAAACGGCGTCGAGCGCCTGCTCGCGCGATATAACCACGTTGCGATTTGCGAGCAAATGCACCAAAAGGTCGAACTCTTTTTTCGTGAGGTCTATAACGTCGCTACCGTAAGTCACTATATGCGACTCCACGTCGACTTTAAGCTTGCCGCACGTCAAAACGTTTTGCGCCGAGCGGATTTCTTTTTTCACGTTGGCGCGTATTCTCGCGAGTAGCTCCTCTATTGCGAAAGGCTTGGTCATGTAGTCGTTGGCGCCCAAATCGAGCCCCGCCACTTTATCCATAATTTGGTCGCGAGCCGTGAGTATAATCACCGGCGTTTGCTTAACTTGCCTGAGTCGCCTAAGCACCTCTATGCCGTTTAGCGACGGAAGCATTACGTCGAGCACAATTAAGTCGTAGTCGTTGTTCACGGCTTCGTCAAGCGCTTCGCGCCCGTCGGCTACGCATTTGGTTTCGTAGCCCTCGTGTTCGAGTTCGAGTTGCACGAAACGCGATATGCTCGTCTCGTCTTCCACAATAAGTATTTTCATCTTCTTTTCCTCCTTAGCCCGCTACTTTTCGCCGCCGACTATCTCTATTCGCATTGTGTTGGTGTTTCCCGAAACGCCTACGGGAATGCCGCCCGTTATTATTACAAGGTCGCCGTCTTTAATGAGCCCCGTGCCGCGCGCGCATTCCACCGAATGAGCGAACAGTTCGAGGTAGTCGGGTTGCAGTTCGCTCAAAACGGGCACCACGCCCCAATTCATGGCAAGCTGGTTATATGCCTTTTCCGACAGCGTGGCGGCTATAATCACGCAGTTCGGGCGAAAACGCGACACTTTGCGCGCCGTAAAGCCCGACTGACTGAGCGCAATAATCGCTTTGGCGCTCAAATCGAACGACGCCGCGACGGTTGCGTGACTTATCGCGTCGGTAATTGTTTTGATTTCGGGTTGAAGAGTGTGAAAGCGATTTTTAAAGTGTATCGAACTTTCGGTTTTCTCGGCTATTTTAGCCATAGTCTTCACCGTTTCCACGCAATATTTGCCCACCGCCGTCTCGCCCGACAGCATAATTGCGGAAGTGCCGTCGTATATCGCGTTGGCAACGTCGCTGATTTCCGCGCGGGTGGGGCGCGGATTGTTTATCATGCTCTCCAACATTTGGGTGGCGGTTATAACTTTTTTGCCTTGATTGTAGCACAGCTTTATAATCTGCTTTTGAATGGCGGGAAGCTCCTCGAACGGAATTTCCACTCCCATGTCGCCGCGAGCGACCATTGCGCCGTCGCACCCGTCTATAATTTCGCGTATGTTGTTCACGCCTTCGCGGTTTTCGATTTTTGCTATTATCTGAATGTTCTCGCCGCCGTTAGAGCTAAGCAGTTCTTTCACGAGTTTCACGTCTTGCGCGCTACGCACGAAACTTATAGCCAAATAGTCGGCGTCTTGCGCTATTCCGAACAGCATATCCTCGCGGTCTATATCCGAAATATACGGCATGTCTATGCTTACGCCGGGCAAATTTATGCTCTTGCGATTGCTTAGCTCGCCGCCGTGAGTTACCACGCAAACAATTTCGTTTGGCGCGACAGAATCCACTTTGAGCTCTATTAGTCCGTCGTTCAATAAAATGACGTCGCCGCTCTTCACGAATTTGGGCAAATCTTTATACGTTATTGAAACGCGGGCGTTGTTGCCCTCGCACTCTTCGGTGGTGAGCGTAAAATAATTGCCGTCGGCAAGTTCGGCTTTGCCGCCCGCGAACGTGCGTATGCGAATTTCGGGTCCTTTCGTGTCGAGCATGATTGCTATGGCTTGCTTCATTTCCGCCCTTGCGCGCTTAACCATTTCGATACGCGCGGCGTGCTCCTCATACGTGCCGTGCGACATATTTATGCGCGCAACATTCATGCCCGCCTTTATAAGACGTTTAAGCGTTTGGTAGTTGTCGGTAGCGGGTCCCAAAGTGCAAACAATTTTCGTCTTTCTCATGTTTATGAACATGACCTCCTATATACCTTTGAAAACACAATCGCGCGTTAGACGGGCAACAGTTGCCGAGTCGATGAAGGGAGTGTACACAGAAGTACATGACAGAGTAGACTCGACAAGCGTAGCCAGTATCACATGATGAGTGTGTTTTCAAACTATTTCTTCTATGTCGTATGGCGTAGCCTGATACACGCAATAATTGAGCCAGTTGGAAATTAAAAGCGACTCGTGAGCGCGCCAGCTTAGGCGAGGCAACTTGCCTATTTCTCCGTTTTCGTAATAATGCGCGGGCGGATTTATGTCGGCGCCCGCCGCGCAGTCGCGCACATACTCGTTGTGAAGAGTTTCGGCGTCATATTCGCCGTGACCGAAAACGAACACTTTTCGAAGCGACTTATCGGCGGCAAGATAAATACCCGCCTCTTCCGACTCCGCGAGAATATCCACCTGCCCGCACTTTCGCACGTCGGCGGCGTCCACCTGAGTGTGGCGGGAATGCGGCGCCGAAAAGTAATCGTCGAAGCCGCGCACGAGCGGATTGCGCTTATCGAGCACTTTGCTTTCGAAAATTCCGAATATCTTTTGCGGCACTGCTTTTTTCTCTATGCCGTAAAGATAGAACATTGCGGCTTGAGCCGCCCAGCAAATATACATGGCGGAATAAACGTTATGTTCCGCCCACTCCATTATTCCTTTCAGTTCTTCCCAATACGCCACGTCCTCGTATTTGAGCTTTTCGACGGGCGCGCCGGTAATTATGAGTCCGTCGAATTTCATTCCCTCGTTTTTCGCGTCTTCGAAAGTGCGGTAAAAAGCTTCCAAATGCTCGGGAGCCGCGCTTTTGGGATTATACGACGCCGTTTTCAAGAGCACTACTTCAACTTGCAAAGGGTTGTTCGAAAGCAACCTGAGTAGTTGCGTTTCGGTGTCGATTTTATTAGGCATGAGGTTCAAAACGGCAATTCTAAGCGGTCGGATTTCCTGACTTACCGCGCGGGCGCTGTCCATAATAAAGATATTTTCTTTGGTAAGCAACTGCGCCGACGGCAAACTGAGCGGAACTTTAACGGGCATAGCGGACTCCTTTTTTCATGCCTGAACAATGTAAGCACTTTAAAAATGCGTAAATTTTCAGTATACTTTCACTATATCACGCAATGCGAATTTTGTCAATCAATATGCGGCTCGGTGAGGCAAGTAATACGCGCGCCTATTGCTCCAAAAACAAAACAGAGCGCACGAAAGCTCAAAAACCCGTTAAAAACGATATAAAATGCTGAAAATAGGCAAAAAAGCACGGCTAAAAACTTTTCAAAGCAACAAAATTATGCTATAATCGTACATATACAGTCATACTAATTATACAGAGGAAGCAAGGAGAGTTTGAGAAATGAACGCAAAAGAACTTAAATATTTGTCGCTGTTCGAACAAATGTGCAAGGGTGACTTTTTAACCGAAGCGGTTGCGAAAAAATCGTTTACATCGTTTTTAAACCTTGATTTCGCGCTTGCGCTCGACGTGTGGGACTACGTTTGTTCGGCGCACGAAGAAGAAGTAGCGAAAAGCGAGCAAACGAGCGCGCTGTTCGGCGGCACGGTGCTCGATATGTTTTATAAAAAGGCTGCGCAAAAAACGGTGAAAGCGCTCGCCGACCTTCCCGCAGTGCGACGCACGGTTTTTTCGTATTCTCCCGAAGCAAATAAAGGCGTTCCGTTCAATATTTTGGTAGACTTGCTTTCAAACAACAAAACCGACCCCGCCGAAGACATTTTTAAATGTCTCGTGAAAAACGAGCGCATTGCCTACGGTCCATATATGAAAGAACTGCTCGAACGGGTTTTTATAGAAATCTTGAAGAAGAATCCTTCGAAAAAACTCGAAATGAGTCGCAAACTCGCAACTCTTCTTCTTTCCTACGTTTCCAAAATCAAAACGGACGAGCGCGCAATGCTTGAACAACGTATTCGCGAAAGAATGTAAATTTTTTGTTGCTTAGCTCGCAACGGAGAACTTTTTGTCATTGCGAGCGAGTTACACAAGCGCGGCAATCTTATTTAATGCAACTTTATGGCTTACAATCATCAGCCTTTTGGTCGCAAAAGATTTCCGGCGAAAACGACAAGAGGGCGGGACACTTTCGACTGTGCCCCGCCCTTCTTGACTTCACTCCCCGCAACGATAAGGAGCTCTGCCCCTTAACCCCTCTTTAAGGTTAAAAATTTTAAATTTGTTGCTTGCGTTAACCACGTCACTGCGAGCGAAGCGCGGCAGTCCCAAACATAGAACTAATAGCGATGTTGCCCTTAGCCGAGATTGAGAGGAGAGCGAACGACACGAGCCGTAGGCAAATATTTCGACCGAAGTAAAGCGGTGCGGAGAAATGACTCTGAAATATGCTCACTACGGTTGAAACGATATTGTACAATGTAATTGCTCTAATTAAAAATATTCCTACTCTTCGGGCGAGTGGTCCGACGGGTTGACATGCACGGTAACGTGTTTAACTTCGGGGCAACCCGCTTCTATGCTGTTGTGAACGCGTTGGGCTACGGCATGGGCTTCGCGCAAACTCAAATCGCCGCACACCGATATTTCGGTTTCCACGTAAACGCGGTCACCGAATTTACGAGTGAGCAACCTATCCACGTCGTCCACTCCGTCTTGCGAAGATATGATTGCCATGAGTAGGTCAACCGTCTTTTTGTCGCACGCTTCGTCGGTCATTTTGCGCACCGCGTCGGCAAAAATATCAACCGCCGCTTTGAGTATGAGCAAACAAATCACGAGCGACGCAACGGGGTCGAGAACGGGCACGCCGAGACGCGCGCCGAGTATGCCCGCGAACGCGCCTATACTCGAAAGGGCGTCGCTTCGGTGGTGCCATGCGTCGGCACGCAAAGCGCTCGAATTTATCTTTTTCGCCGCCGCGCGCGTAAACCAAAACATGCCCTCTTTAACAACTATACTCACAGCCGCCGCCACGAGAGCTATTGTGCCCGGCACCGCCAAAGCCTCGTAGTTGCCGCTTGCAAGCGTTTTAATTCCGTTGTAGCCGAGAACAACGCCCGTTGCGGCAAGCACTACGGCAAGCAAAATTGCCGCTACGCATTCGAATCTTTCGTGCCCGTATTGATGGTTTTCGTCGCTCTTCTTTCCGCCTATTTTAACGCCTATAATCACCAAAAAAGTGCTGAAAACGTCGCTTGCCGAATGAACTGCGTCGCTCACCATTGCCATGCTTTTGGCAAATATTCCTGCAAAAAGCTTGAACGCGGTGAGAGCAAGATTAACCCCTATGCTCACGGCGGACACGCGATAAGCAACACGCGCGCGAGCGTGCGCATATTGTTCTTCGTCCGTCTTTTTCCGAACAACCGAATTTTCGAAAAACTCGGTTTTATTTAAGCCGTTAGGAAGTTCTTCGTTCAAAATCTCACCGTTTTTTTATTTTCTTTTTTTGCCGTTTGTCTCTGCAAAGCGAACCAGCGAGTCCGCCGAAAAATTTGTCTCTGCAAAGCGAACCAGCGAGTCCGCCGAAAAAAATGTTTTACTTGGGCAACAACATGTCGCCGAATTTAATAACTTTGTATTTTCGCATGAGTTCCGAAGTTAAGAGCGCTACTACTGCGGGAACAATAAAGTAGCACACCGCTATTCCGAGCGCTATTCGCCACGCGGCAAGTCCCGCCGCGTGCGACGCCGAAATGGTGCCGAACACGCCCACGAGTCCCGCCGTGCCCATGCCGCTTCCCGTATAATTGCACCGAAGCCCGAACACAGCGCTCGAAAGGGGTCCCGCCACAACACTCGCGGCAATAGCGGGAACGAGAATAAACATATTTTTCGCAAGGTTTGGAATTTGAAGCATACTTGTGCCTATTCCCTGACTCACGAGCCCGCCCCACTTATTTTCGCGGAACGACGCAACGGCAAAGCCCACCATGTGAGCGCAACAGCCCGCGCAAGCCGCCGCAGCAGCGAGTTCGCTCGCGCCTTGTAGCGATGTTCCCGCAAGCGGACTGAAAAGCATAACGCCGAACGCCGCGCTCGAAGTGGGAAACGTGAGCAAAAGCCCCATAACCACAGCCACGATTATTCCGAAAGATATGGGCTCCCAGCTTATTGCGTGGCTTATTCCTCGCCCGAGCAAAGCGAACAACATGCCGAACGGAATGCCGAGCACTATTGCGCCCGCGCTCCCCGCAAGCATGGCGACAAGCGGAATAACGATAATGTCTACGGGAGTTTTGCCCTCGATTAAAGAGCAAACCTCTATTGCGGCGACGGCGGCTACGTAGCTCGCCACAGGGTCGCCTATGCCTATTCCGCCGCCAGACGCGCCCCACACTTTTATGCCGCTGAGCACGAATATATTCGTCATGTTCGCGCCGAGCATTCCTGCGGCTGCCGCCGAAAACGTGGTAAGCTTTTTCGCCTTAAACGAATGAGCTATTCCCACGCCTATGCCCGCGCCCATAATCATCTTTGCGGCTGTACCTATGTATTGTATGATTTTGCCGACTTTGTTGTTACCTATAAGAGTGCCTATTTGCCCCACGATTGTTCCCGAAATAAGCGTGCAAAACAGTCCGAGCGCCATGCCCGAAAAGGCGGTTACAAAATATCTGTTTACGATTTTTTTGAAATAATATTTCGCCGTCTTTTTCTCTTGCTCCTCGCCGCTCGCCTTTTGTTCGAGCTCAGCGCCCGAATTTTCGTCTAATCGCTCGGCGGAAGTTTCGGCGCGGTTTGGGTTGTCTTCGTTCTCGGCGGAAAGTTCTTCGTTCATATATTAGCCTTATCCTTAGGAGCGAGAGCGAAGCTGAACGACGCGCTCACACACGTTTTATCGCCCACCGTAACTTTACCTTCGCAAAAGTAGAAAATCGCTTTGCTACGCACTATTTTGCATTCCGTTTTAATCGTGTCGCCGGGACGCACGGGATTGCGGAATTTCACTCCGTCGAGCCCGGTGTACATGGGCACAAAGTCGCCGCCCTTATCGGCAAACAGCGCGCAAGCCGACTGCGCCATAATTTCGCACAGTATAACGCCGGGAACTACGGGATTGCCCGGAAAGTGCCCGCGCAAGAAAAATTCGTCGCCGCGAACGTGATACACACCCTCCGCAACTCCGTCGGCGTTCACGTTCACCTCGTCGAGCAAAAGCATGTCGTCGCGATGAGGAATTATTTTCATAATTTCTTCTTTGTTCATTTTTATTCTCCTTCCCGCCTTTCGGCAACGTTTATTTCAATATTTTTTTCAACTCTTCAAGTCGAGAAGCCGCGAGCGGCGGCACTCCTTCGAGCGGATACGATAGCCCCAACTTGCGCCACTTGGGCACTCCCATTGTGTGATACGGCAACAGCTCTATTTTTTCCGCGCCGCAAGCCATTTCTTTCACCGCTTTCACGATTTCGGGTTTGGCGGTGATTTCGGGTACGCACACGAGTCGTACCCAAAACTTTTTGTTATGCGAGCGTAAATATTCGAGCGACTGAATAAGCGGCTTTTGCTCGACTCCCGTCAGTTTCGAAAACTCGTGAGGGTCGGGGTGTTTTATGTCCAAAATGGTGAGGTCGGCAAGCTCCAAAGCCTGAGGGCAATACACCCCGCCGCCCGTATCCACAGCCGTATGAATTTGTCTGCTTTTTAATTCGGCAAGGAATTTAACCGCGCCTTTTTGTTGCAACAGCGGCTCTCCGCCCGAAAGCGTGACGCCGCCCTCTTTGCCGTAATAAGTTTTGTATCGCATGCACCAATCGGCAAGTTCCGCCTCGTCGCGCTGTTCGCCGCCATGCCACGTGTCGGGATTGTGGCAATATTTGCACCTCATGACGCACCCCGAAAAAAACACCACCGTGCGTATTCCCGGTCCGTCGAGCGCTCCCAAAGTTTCGATTGAGTGAATTTTTATCATAATTTTTCTTTTGTTGCGAAGCCCGCAACGGGTCGCTTTTTATTGTTGTAATTTGTAGGTTTTGTATTTTATCGTAACACCAGCCTTTTGGTCGCAAAAGGCTTAGGCGAAAACGATAAGGGGGCGGGACACTTTCGGCTGTGTCCCGTCGTAGCCGTTATACGTGCCGCTATATGCCGCCGTTACATCGTTTCGAAGAAAGTGCGCTTTAAAACCTCCTCCCTATGTCCCTTACTTAGCACGCAGAAGCGGACGGCGTAGCCCGAAACGCGAATAGTGAGGTTGGGGTATTTTTCTGGGTGCTCGTGAGCGTCCAAAAGAACGGACTTATCGTACACGTTTATGTTGAGGTGATGCCCGCCGCGAGCAAAGTAGCCGTCGAGAATGGATGAAAGGTTTTGAACTCGCACGGGCAATTCTTTTCCAAGCGTTGAGGGCACGAGCCCGAACGTGTTGGAAATTCCGTCGCGGCAATAGTTGTAGCTCAATTTAGAAACGGAGTTGAGCGATGCGAGAGCGCCGCTGTGTTCGCGGTTATGAAGCGGATTTGCTCCCGGAGCGAACGGTTCTCCTTTCTTTCTTCCGCAAGGAGTTGCGCCCGTTTTCTTGCCGTACACAACGTTGCTCGTAATGGTTAGCAAACTGAGTGTATGCTTTGCGCCTCTGTAACAAGGAGTGCGGCAAAGCGCTTTATAGAAGTAATCGGTAAGGTGGCGGGCTATGTCGTCCACGCGGTCGTCGTCGTTGCCGTATTTGGGAAAATCGCCTTCCGTCACATAGTCGACTATTAGTCCCGTTTCGTCGACTACGGGGGTTACGCTCGCGTATTTTATTGCGGAAAGGCTGTCGGCGGCAACGCTTATGCCCGCCGCGCCGAATGCCATGAGTCGCTCCACATAGGTGTCGTGAAGCGCCATTTGCAGTTTTTCGTAGGCGTACTTATCGTGCATGTAGTGAATTATGTTCATTGTGTTCACATACGTTTCGGCAAGCCAGTCGATATACTTATGGTAGCGCTCCAACACTTCGTCGTAATTTAACTTTCCGCTGAGCGGCGGCATTTCGAACGCCACGCGCTCGCCCGTCATTTCGTCGCGTCCGCCGTTTATCGACATTAAAAGCACTTTCGCCAAGTTGCAACGCGCGCCGAAGAACTGCATTTGCTTGCCTATTTTCATTGCCGACACACAGCACGCTATTCCGTAATCGTCACCGTATATGGGGCGCATTAAGTCGTCCGACTCGTATTGAATGGAACTCGTATCTATGCTCACGTTCGCGCAGAACTTTTTGAATTCTTCTGGAAGTTTTTCCGACCAAAGCACCGTAAGGTTTGGCTCGGGCGACGCGTTTAGGTTATAAAGCGTATGCAAAATTCTGAAACTCGATTTCGTTACGAGAGTGCGGCCGTCGTCCCCCATGCCGCCTATGCTTTCCGTTACCCACGTGGGGTCGCCCGCAAAGAGTTCGTTGTATTCGGGAGTTCTGAGTTGGCGGTTTAAACGCAATTTCAGCACAAGTTGGTCGATAAGTTCTTGCGCGCTCTCTTCGGTAAGAACGCCGTTTTTAATGTCTCGCTCAATGTAAATATCGAAGAACGTCGACGTTCTGCCTATGCTCATTGCGGCGCCGTTTTGCTCTTTTATCGCACCCAAATAAGCGTAATAAGTCCACTGAATGGCTTCGCGCGCGGTTTCGGCGGGGCGCGTTATGTCGTCGCCGTAAGCCGCCGCCATTTTGGCGAGCTTGCCCAAAAAGTCCACTTGGCGGAAAACCTCTTCGCGCAAACGAATGTTTTCCTCGCTCATGTATTGATGCGCGAGCGCTTCGAAATCGCGTTTTTTATCGGCAATGAGTTTGTCGGTGCCGTAAAGAGCAACTCTGCGATAGTCGCCTATTATGCGCCCTCTGCCGTAAGCGTCGGGAAGCCCCGTGAGTATGCCGTATTTTCTGAGTTTTCTCATCTCGTCGGTGTACACGCGGAACACGCCGTCGTTGTGAGTGGTTTTATATTCGAAGTTGTCCTCTATCTTTTGGCTGAGTTTGTAGCCGTAAGCTTCGCACGCGCCGCGAGCCATGCGTATGCCGCCGAACGGGTTCACGCCGCGCACAAGAGGTTTCTCCGTTTGCAAGCCGAAAATGATCTCGTTTTCACGGTCGACGTATCCCGGCGCATAACTCAAAAGCGACGACACCTTTTCGGTGTCCACTCCGAGCACGCCGTCTTTTTCGCGCTCCTGTTTTAGTAAGTCTTCGTAAATCGCAAGCAATTTCTTAGTTTTTTTTGTGGCTTTTTTCAAAAAGCTCGAATCGCCCGAATACGGCGCGTAGTTCTTTTGAATAAAGTCGCGCACGTCTATGCTTTCGCACCAGTTGCCTTTCTTAAAATCTTTCCATGCTTCCATATTGTTTCGCCTCTTTTTTTATGCCGTTTATGCGGCTTCTATTTATATTATTTTTTAATTGTAATATTAGTAGCTTTGTTTTTATTCGGTTGTTTTTATGCCGTTTATGCGGCTTCGTTTATTTGTTTTTATAAACTTATTTGTATCTTTTGTGCGTTTAGTTACCTTTTTTTGTCGTTTCTGGGCTACAACCAATCACTCAAAATTTTTCTATTTCTTCGTATTTGCACTCGAACGCGAATTCTTGAACTCCGAGTTCGCTCTTCACCGTTACCAGCCCCGCGCCGGGCGAAACGCTTCTCGCAAAAAATCCGCCTCGCCCGCCTTGCAAGCTAATGTGATTCGCACCCTCGATTGCAAGCGAACCGCTCGCGTAAACCGAAACGGGCATAAACGAATAGTCGAGCACATTTCCGAACCCGTCTTCGGCAAACAGCGAAAACGCTATTCGCTCGTAAGACTTAGTGCAAGCGAGCGTTTTTTCGCACGACGGTTGCACTCTCAGCGTCTTTTTTATGTCGGGCGACAACGTGCGCGTCTTCTTAACTTCGCCGCCGTAAACCGCTTCGAACGTGTACTTTACTCCGTCAGGCGGAACTCGCGAATATTTTTCGAGCAATTCGCCGAGCGCGCGCTTATCGAATTTGCCGAACGTTCGCAAAATCGATTCTTTGCGCGAATTCAAAAATCCGAAAATATATCCGCCTTTTTTATCGTACTCGCTCAAAAGGCTTTTAAACAGTTTCAGCTTGATGCCCGCGCCAGTGTCGGCTACGGGAAGTTCGCCCGCAAAATCTTCGATTACCACAGGCGGATGCTTTAAATGTTGCCACCTCTTTTTGTCGGGGAAAAATTCTCCCACTTTCTCAGAATCGCGGTACATAATAATTTTGTCCGCATTTGTGAAAACGTAAAGCTTACCCGTAAAATCGTCGGACGATAGGTTAGACGACAGTTCGAGCACGGGTTCCGAATCGACCTGACTTATATATGCGTATGCCGCGAGTTTGGGGTTTCGGTTTTGGTCGAATACGCCGTAGCTGTTCACGCCGTCGCCGTTCCCCTTGCCGCGACCCGCCGCAAAATCGCAAAAACTCATGCCGAAAGCGCCGAGAGCGGCGCCGCCCAAAGTGTCGTTGAGCGCCTCAATATGCCTGAGCGCTTGTTCCAAACGCACGCTCTCCACGTCGTAGGGTCGGGCGGGACGGTTTTTGCCGCAATGCTCGCCGAGCAAAAACGGAACGAACAGTTTGCCCGTTTTGCGCTTCTTGCGCGACGGGCGATAGGTTTCGTTATACGCAAACACGTTTTCGATAGGTCTGCTCGCAAGAAAGTTTCTCGCTCCCAAAGTGGCTCGCGTGGGGTCGGCTTCTTTCGCCGCCTTGTGAGCTTTAAAATAGAGCTCGTCGCAATCTCCCGAGTTATTCACCCGCACTCCCCATGCTATTATCGAGGGATTATTTCGGTCGCGCAAAACCATATCGGTAATATTAGTTAAAAACGCGTCTTTCCATTCGGCGCCGCCCACATAGCCGTCGCCGTAAACGTCTTCCACAACCATTAAACCTATGCGGTTGCATTCGTCTATAAAGTCGCGACTTGCTTGTCCCATTGTGCGAACGGCGTTGCAACCCGACGCCTTTATAATGCGCGCGTCTCGCCGTTCGGTCTCGCCCGTAGCCGAGCGCCCTATGCTCGGATAGCAGTCGGCGCGCAAAAGTCCTATTAGCTTTGTGGATTTACCGTTCAAATAAAAGCCGTCGCGCTTAAATTCCGCCGAAACGAAACCGAACGTAACTTGCTTGCAATCGAGAACCTTCTTGCCGCTTTTAAGGCGCACTTGCGCGGTGTAAAGCGTGGGAGAATCGGGCTCCCAACACTGAATTTGAGAACATTCCCCTTTAAGGCGCACCGAATTGCCTTGCACGCTGCGCGACGCGAACACGCCCGCTTTTTTGCCGTCGGGCGCAAATATTTCCCCGTCGAGCTCAGTATCGGGATAGTAGTCGAACATTTCGACGTCGGCGGTAACCGAACGGTTGTCGCCCTCGCCGAAAGTGCGCACGCACACGTCGCGAATGTCTCGCCCGTCGCAAATCATGAACATTACGTCGCGGCAAATTCCGCCGAATAGGGTAAGCGGACCGCGAGTGCCGCAACAAGGCACTTCTTTTCGCAAATTAGAATCAACTTTGAGCACTATGCGGTTTTCGTATTCGTATTTTACGGGCGCGGTTATATCCGCCACAAACGGACTTTCGCCCTTATGGCTCGTTACGAAAATTCCGTTTACGTACACTTCCACATACGAGAGCACTCCTTCGAGACTCAACAACAAACGCTTACCGTTGTACGAATCGGGCACGGTCAGCACTCTCGAATAGGTGCTAACCGCGCGCATATTTCTTTCGTCGAAATATTCGCGACTGTCGCACTCTATGTTATGCGGAATTTGAACTATAAAGCTATCCGACCAATCGAACTCGCGTTCGAGGCAATCTTGCGTAAAGCCTTTGCGGTACAGCCATCCGTCGTTTATGGGTATATGCTTAATCAATTACCGCCTCCGCTATTATTGAAGCAATTTCGCTCCGCGCATAATGCGCATCATTATAGACACCACAAAGTAACTTGCAAGCACAACCGTAGTCGTGAAAAACAAATCCACTTTTTCGATTTTCGAAACTCCGAACACGTCTGGCAAAAACACAAGAGCCACAACGCTCAGCGCGCCTATCGCTATTACAAGCACCGTTCGAAATGCGTCGAAAGGCTCGCAGTTTT
Source organism: uncultured Clostridia bacterium (assembly GCA_947089425.1). GTDB lineage: Bacteria > Bacillota > Clostridia > Christensenellales > Pumilibacteraceae > Pumilibacter. The sequence continues at coordinate 85,082 of CAMUKG010000007.1, read as the reverse complement.
TGTAGAGAATTATCATGCCAGTGTAGGTTAGCGCAATTACGAGCATACTCACATACGCCGCGTTCGTCAAGTTCGGCATAATCACGTTGCCGTAAATATACACGCTCATTACCGCCATAGTAAGAGTTATGCCGCCGGGCACGCACCGCCCTATAACGTTCGACAAAAATCTTCCTCGAATAATATCCGAGTTCTTTTGCAAAGCGAGCGCGAAGCTCGGAAGTCCGATTACCAAAAGTTCCAAAAGCAGTAAGTTCGAAGTATCGAACGGATAAGGCTTTCGCATAATCAAAAAGATTATTGCGAGCGCCATGCTCATAAACGTTTTCATGAGAAACAGCGAGCTTGCCTTTTGAATGTTGTTTATAACCCGCCTACCCTCTTTAACCACGTCGGGCATACTCGTGAAGTTACTGTCTAAAAGTACCAAATGGCTCACGTTGCGCGCCGCCTCGCTACCCGACGCTATCGACACGCTGCAATCGGCTTCGCGCATGGCGAGAATGTCGTTCACGCCGTCGCCCGTCATGGCAACGGTGTGCCCTTTCGCTTTTAGCGCTTTCACGAGCAAACATTTTTGTTCGGGAGTAACCCTGCCGAAAACGGTATATTTGGGCGCCGCTTCCAAAACCTCTTGATTGCTCAGTCCTTCGAGCGAAATATACAGCTCGGCGTTCTCCACGCCCACTCTTCGCGCAACTTCCGAAACGGTTATGGGGTTATCGCCCGATATTACCTTAACGGCAACGTTGTTTTCTTTAAACCACTTTATAGTTTCCACCGCATCGTCGCGGATATGGTCTTCTATCACTATAAGACAAACGGGACGGCGCACGGTGGGAAGCTTTTCGCCCGTAATTTCGGCGGGAGAATGAGCCAAAACGAGCACGCGGTAACCGTTGGCGGCGTTTTCGCTAACAATTTTTTCTATTCTCACGCCCATGTCTTTGAGCACGAATTCGGGCGCGCCCAAAAGATAAGTTCCGCCCGTCTCGAACGTAACCGCCGACAGCTTTCTTTGGCTGGAAAACGGCATAACCGTTTTGGGCTTTAACGCCGAACTGTAACCGAACCTCGCCGCAAGCGCGAGCGCCGTTTGGTTGTTGTCTTCGGTGGCGGTGAGCATACTGCCTATTATGTCGGGAAGCGGATATTCTTGCATTCCGCCTTTTATTTCAATAACGTTGTTAACCTGCATGCTGCCGTCGGTAATTGTGCCCGTTTTGTCGAGGCACAGCACGTCGACCCGCGCAAGCATTTCTATGCAATACAAGTCTTGAACGAGCGTCTTTTTCTTGGCAAGCCGCACAACGCTCACCGCGAGCGCGGTGCTCGTGAGCAAAAACATTCCTGCGGGAATCATGCCTATTACCGCGCCCGACGTGTTGCTTATAACGGTTTTCCACTTGTCGGAAGGCGGCAATCCCGTTAAGCCGAACGCTTTGTATTCTTTAAAAATCATCAAAATCGCGAGCGGAATAAGAATAATGGTAACAACGCGAATTATGAGCTTTACCGACGCTTGAAGCTCCGACTTGGGTTTGCGATATTTTTTCGCATAAGACGTGAGCGTTTCGACGTAATTGTTTTCGCCCACTTGCACCACTCTCGCATAGGCGGCACCGCTCGTAACGAAACTGCCCGAAAAGAGTTCCGAACCCTCTTTTTTGCGCATGGGCACGCTTTCGCCTGTGAGCATACTCTCGTTTACCTCTATGTCTCCTTTCACCACAACGGCGTCGGCGGGAATTTGCTTGCCCATTTCAAGATATATAATATCGTCGAGCACTATTTCGGATATCGGCACCGCGCGCTTTTCGCCGTCGCGAATAACTACCGCGCTCGGCGCGGTGATTAAGTTTAACTTGTCTACCGCGCGCTTGCTCTTTATCTCCTGAAAAATTCCTATGCTTAGGTTGGCTACCGCTATAACCAAAAAGAACAGTTGGTTAAAACCCGCCCCTACGGTAATCAGCGCCGCCGCCACAATAAAAATCAAAAGATTGAAAACGGTGAAAATATTCGAGAAAAAAATGCGCCCGTAAGATTTTCCCGTCTTGCGCTTGCTCAAATTTATAAAGCCGTCCGATTCGCGCTTTGCAACCTGAAAAGAAGTGAGTCCGCGAGAATAATCGGGCTCGTATCTTTCGGCGCTCGAATAGTCGGTGTTCACGAATTTGCGTTTCTTTTTCTTTTGCGCGGCAAGGCGCTCTTGGCTGAGCATAGTGCCGTCGATTGTAACGCTACGCGAAAGCTCGGCGGCGTTTTTGCCGTCGGCGCCGTTTCCGTCGAATACTCGGCGGTCTATGTCGAGCTCTATGGTATTCGTATCTTTGGTCACCACTTTGGGAAGCTTTTTGAGTCGTTCGAGCGATTCCTCAGCCTTAACGGAACCAAGTTCGGAATCGAGCTTTCCTTTGTCCGCTCCTTTTTTGGCGGATTTGGAGGGCTTTTCCTCTCCGCCCTCAACCGCAATTTGCGCGCGAGCGATTTCGGCGGCGGCGACTTTATCGAGCGGTGTGCGAACGGGTTCGCCTCCCCGCGTTTTTTCAACCGAATCTTTCGTCTTTTTCATGCTTAAATATTACCATAAAAGAGCGTTTTTTGTCAAGTAAAGCCGAAGTCGAAAAATATACGATAAGGGGAATTCACTTTTGCTTTTATTTTGATTTTGAATAAAAAGCAATTTTGTGCAATATTTATAGCCAAAAAGCAATTCCAAACGCGAAAATTTTCCAAAAAACTTTACATTGTGCGTCGTTTACGATATAATTATTATAAGGATATATATTATTATAATATATTCTCTAAAATAGTGTGCAAAAATTTTGCGCAATAAAAAAATACGGAATTATATTTATCCGCTCGAAACGGAGTGAAAATATGAGATGGCATATTAAAAGAACCAAATTATTATTCGCGCTAATCCCTATTATATCGATTGCGTTTTATGTGCTTACGGCCAACCACAATATTTACGCCGACCAAAGCTTTACCGAATTCGACATATACCGCTTGATTTCCACGACGACGAAACCCCAACCGGGAAAAAATTCTCCTCTCGACTATTCGGCGGAAGAAAATTTCGCTATTGCCGCCGACGTATATTTAAACACGGACAGCGTTCAAAGCACCACGAACGGCACCGTTACCGCAATGGGCTTTTATAAACAAACTGTTATGAACTATCGCGCGAAAACGGGGGGACACATTTTCAGCGAATCGGTGTCGCTATCCGCCATCGCGTCGGTAGCCGAACAGCGCTATTTTAAAGACGGGGCTCTTCTTTATCGCAAGGGCGAAGCTTCGGGAGGCGCCGTTAAGTCTTGGGCAAACAGCGTAACCGAACTTTCGAGCTCGACGTATCGCCAACGTTACGGCGTTGTGCCGCAAGAAATCACCAAATACAGCGTAACGAGCGATTCTATTCGGTCGGGTAGCTTCGTTTCCGAGAACTCGGACGGCACTTTTACATACGAACTCGTTATGATTGCGTCCGAAGCGCACAAATATGCGCGCTATGAAATGATGACGTTTGCGGGAGTTACAGCCTATCCCGAATTTTTGGCGTGCCGAATTGTGTACACCATAGACGCAAACTGGGTAATACGCGAAATCAAATCTTACGACACCTATAAAATCGACATAATGGGCGGAACGAAATGCGAAAGTTCTCTCACCGAAACTTATACTTACGAAGACGGCTTCATGCCCGACCGCGCGCAAATATTCGCTAACTACGTTCCTACGGGTAGCACAGGCGACGTTTCCGCCGAAAAGGGACCCGCCGACTATCTGAACGAAGCGTTCGGCGCTTATATTTCGGGTAGCGAGGTGCTTAAACTTTCGGCAAGCGTCAAAGCGTTCGGCAAAACCTACCCCGTTTGCGCCGCAATCGACATTGCCGCTTCCGATTATCGCTTCATGCTCGGCGACGATATTTTCGGAGCGTATAAAGGCGATTCGCTGTATTTGGCATTCGGCGAAAAAAAATACGTTCTCTCTTTGTCCGATTTGAACGCTTTGGGTCTCGACCTCTCCGGTTTCGAACTAGGCGACGATTTTTTAACGACGCTTTTCGAAAATCATACTATAACCGAAACGGATACGCATGTTAACATTCGTATGCCGTTCGAACTTATGGGAATGCAACTCGACGTTAATATGGGGCTCAAAAAGACGGAAGAAGATTCGGTTGTCGCCGACACAATCGACGCCACCGTTATAATAGAAGCTATTAAAATAGCGGTGAACGTAAACGTCGATTCTAGCGTCGAGCTGCCCGAGCTCAACGAAGCGGAACACGTTTCGTTAAAACCTTTAATAAACGCAATCGCAAACACAATCGCCATGCCAGCCTATAAAATAAGCGGAGCCCTTTCGCTCGACGCGAACGGAATTCCAGTAAACGTCGATAATCTTTCGTTGCGCATAGCCAAAACCGAAGAAAATCCTACCGGCATAGCGCTTGACGGAGTTCTTTCGCTGTTCGGAATAGACGCGAACGTGTGGTTTAACGGCGAAACGGCGTTTGTAAAAGCGGGCAACATAGGAGTTCGCGCAAATACGGACGAATTAGGAGCTCTCGTCGAAGCTTTCTCGTCGCTCGTGCCTAATACCTCTCTTCCCTCTTTCGACACTCAATCGCTAATAAAGCTTTTGCCGAGCATATTGCCGGGCGGACTGAATTTGGATACCGTTTTCGCTCTTTTAAAGAGTGTAAACTACAACGGTTCCGAGTTCGTACTCGCGGTTCAACCTCTTACCGCGCCCGAATGGTCGCTCTCGCTCACTCACGGCGAAACGCTCGAAACGCTTTCGCTCAAAGGGCTCAACGTGAGCGGCATAGGCATAGACGCAAATCTTAAACTCGAAAAGGGAGAAATAGCCGACGGCGAAACTGTGGGCGTTCCCGAAAACCCCGAAGAATTTTTGAACGCGTCCGACGTAGTTTCGTTGCTTCTCGAAATAAAACAGCTTATTTCGGCAGAAAACATTTCTTTGAAAATAAGCGATTGCATAGTAGCTTTCGGAAAAACTAAAATAGAACTAACAAAAGGCGAACTCTCCGTAAACACCTCTCCCCTTGCGCTTAAAGCGAGCTTCGCGGCAAAAATTTCCGAGCTCGGAGAGATTCCTCTCAACCTCGTGTATTCGAGCGGCAAAGACGGTTCGCTCAAAAGCGGTACGGCTTATTTGGCGTGCGGCAACTTTGCGGCAAAAGTCAAAATTTCAGATATAGAAAAAGTTCTCTCCGAGCAACTCGGTTCGATTATGCCCGACGGCGGCAATGCATTGCTCGGATTTGCGGAAACTCTCGGGCTGAACCTCGACGAACTCGATTTAAATTCGTTGCTTGAAAAAATAACGCTTGCCTATTCCGAAAACGAAAACAAAAAAGCTCTCGCGGCGAACTTAGCGCTAAACGAAGCAATATCCGCGAAAATAAAACTTGAAAACGGCGGAGTAGAAGCAAGCTTAAACGCAAATTTCAAAGATAAAAATTTGAGCGTAAAACTGAATGCAACAGTGTCAGGTTCGGATATTGCCGAAAATATCGACCCCGCGAGCATTCTGCCAAAGGGCGGCGAATTTATCGACCTTGCGTCTTTCGCGAAATTTATCGCGCCTATTAAAAACGCGGCGAATGCAAAAGCGTTCACTTTGAATATACAGGGCGCAATCGAGAAAGATAGCGCAATCGAAGAATTCGAAGCAACGGTGGCGCTGAAAATAGAAAACGGAAAATTCGCGCTTTGCGGCACGGCATATCTTTCGGAGCAAGAAATTAGCTTCACTCTCCAAAACGGCGTAATTTATTTGGCGGCGGGCAACGTTAAATTAAAGCTTGCAACAAAAGACGCGGGTTCTATTTTGCGCGAACTAAACAAAGTGCTTTCGTCGGCGGGCGGATTTATTAACAAAATTCCCGAAGTGCTCTCGTCGGACGACATAGCAAGGCTTTCCGCGATTTTGGGTGAAGACGCGCAAGACAAAATAACCGCTCTTGCGGGAAGCGATTCGTTCGCCAAAATAATTTCGATGCTTTCGTCTGTCGAAAATATGCTCAACGAATTTATGCCCGTGCTCAACATGCCTTTCGGCTTCGACATGCTCAAAGAGTTGCTCAATTTGTCGTTTTTGCGCTCGGTTGTTCCCGCGCATGATTTCGACGGCATAACCTCTTTGCTCGCAGGCATAAAAGTCGACGAAAACGGTGCGCTCATCGTGCCCGTAACTCCGATGAACGGCTCGCCTTATTCGATTATCATTACGGCAAACGAAAACGCTCTCACCTCTCTGTCTTTGCAAGGCATGAACGTGGCGGGGCTTAACTTTTCGCTTGACGCAAAACTCTCTTACGGCGCGCAAATAAACGGCATTACTCAATCGGAAGCGGAAACCTACCTCGACCTTACGAGCGTTGCCGAACTTTTGCCCAACCTATCGAACTTGCTCGCGTCAAACGTATTCGAGCTTAAAATAACCGACGGCACAATTAAATCGGCGCTCGTGTCGGGCGAACTTTGCGGCACTGTTCGCCTCTCTCTCAATCCTTTGAGCATAAACGCCGAACTCGAATTCAGAGGTCACAAGGCGTATCTTCTCTATTCGGGCGGCACGGCGTATCTCTCGATAAACGACCCTGAAAGAAGCGGCGCGACCGACTTGGCGGGCGGAATTAAACTTTCGTTCACGCTCGACGATATTGCAAGCTTAAAGGCTGAAATAGAACGACTGACAAAAGCTTCGGGCGGAAGCGAAGAAGCGGCGCGCACGGTCGGGGCAATAGCGGCGCGCACGGCAAACACCGTCAGTCTGCTCGAACAAACACTCGGCGGCAAAACGCTCGCAGACCTAATCGATTGCGTAGCAATGCTCAAACAGTCGGAAACAAACGGAATTATTGCGGGTATAAGCGCGGGCGATTTCTCTCTTTCGGCGCGATTATCGAGTGCGGGAAGCGGAATCGAGGCAAGCATTCAAAACTTTAACTATGCGGGAAGCATAGAGGGCGCGGCAAATATAGTGCTCTCCCCCGTTTCCGACGAAGCGCACTTCGCGATTATAGAAGCCGAACTGCAAAAAGCGAAAAACGGCGGATACGTAAGTCTCGCTCTGCTTCAAAGCTATATCGAGCCCGCGCTCGCAACGCTTAACCGCCACTATTATCACCTCGACTTTGCCGGCAACGTGCGCGGCAACGCGGGCAACACGAGCATAGAGGGCGAACTGAACATAGAGCGTACCGAAGGCTTTATAAACGCTTACGTTCGCATACTTCTCGGAGGCAAAACGGGCGACCAAAGCATAGAGCTTTATTTGAACGACAACACCGATTACACGCCGCAAACGGACGAGGCGGGCAATGTAACCGTTCCTAAGTTCGATATTAAAAAACTCGAAGCTCACGTAAACTACAACAAGCTCTACGTTAAAGTGAACTTTAAAGCGGTCGCGGGAATAATCGGTTCGCTGTGCGATATTTTAAACCTCGATATTCCCATGCTCGATAAACTTGCGGAATCGGGCGACTACGAGCATATTCAAACCGACGTTTTCGAAACTATGGATATTGCGGGACTCGACGCCATTAAAGACACGATTAACTCTTTGTTCGGCGTTGCGGAAGACGCAATAGACGCCGCCGGCGAAGAAAACGGCGGCTTATCGGGGCTCGCGGGCTTTATCACCGACGACCTAATAGACAAAGCGCTTCGCGGCGTGTCGCTCGGGTTCGACGAAAACAATTATTTGCAAATAAAAATAGACAACGGCATATTCGGACTTTCCGCAAGCGGAAAAATCGCCACAGTAACGGTAGGGCACGAAAACGGGCAACTTTCGCACGTCGAAATCAACAATCTTATAGCAAACGGCGACGCCGTGTATTTCAGAGCAAATTTAACTTCGTTCGAAAAAGGCGAGACTACCGAGTCGGGCGCGCCCGCCTATAACGGTATTGTTCCGCCCGAAGGCGCAATGGACTTTTCAAGCATAGACGTGCTTTTATACAGCCTTATAAAAACCGCCGATTTGCGCGAGTTCAACATAAACGGCGCGCTCGGACTAAAAGTTCTTTGGATAGACACTTCGGTGAATATCAATGCCAAAGTGAAAATTTTGGACGACGGCTCCACAGTTGCGTCCGTAAAACTCTCTATCCCTTATGTCAGCACTACCGGAACGGAAAAAGCGGGAATAGCTCTGATTCAAAAGTCGGACAGCTATATTTACTTCGCAAACAATATGCTGTATTTCATAGTGGACAAATACAGCACATCGGGTTTATTCACTATATCGCATTCGTATGAATCAACCGACGCATTCTCGGCTACGATAGACGAATTCCTCGCCGCTCCCATAGATTATTTGTTCCGTCTTATAATAATGGAAGACATGATAAAAAATCCCATTATGAGCGCTATATCGGGAAGCGGCGGAAGCGGTTCGCAAGCGAAAGAACTCAATAAAATATTAAAGAACTATTCTTATAACGAGGAGACGGGAACGTTCTCGCTCACGCTCGGACTTGCCGAACTTGCGGGTTCCGACTTCTCCGATTTGAGCCTTAACATAAACACGGCTAAAAACAATTATATAACGGGGCTCGGACTAAGCACGAAAATCGCGGGAATGGTTGACATATCGCTAAATAATACCGTACTCGAAAATCTTATATACAATACCGACGGCGCCGTTGCGGATAAACGTAATCTCGACCCCGCCTACACGCCTGACGGAGAAACTTTCCCCTATAAAGTGGACTTCGGAAACAAAGCGGGCTGGGCGAACGACGCGCGCCTTACCCACGACATAAACTTCCTCGAAGACGACCTCGCGGCTCTCTTCCCCGTTCAAGCGGCTGAAACGTTTGCGAACAAAGCGGAACAAAAAGCCGAAAAAGCAAACAAGAGCGTAACTAAACTAAACGAATCGGCTAACGAAATAATCGAGCTCGAAAACAACTTAACCGAAGCGCAAGCGGCAAACGAACAAGCTCGGCAAAAACTCGAAGCCGCGAACGCTCAATGGGACGCTACGGGCAAAAAGCCGTTCGGCTACGACATACTGAATAAGCAAGCCGTTCAAGCAAACAAAAGAGTCGAAAAAGCGAGAGAAGACCTTGCTAAAATCGAAGCGGAAAGAGTCCGTGCGGCACACGACGCCGTAGAACTTGCCGCCGACTCATACCGTTATGCCGTTAAAGCGGCAGACTCCGCCGAAAAAGCGCTCGCGTATGAATCGTCCGTTCGTTCTTATGCGGCGGCGGGCAACGCGGCTATGGCGGCTGTTAAAGCGATAGAAGCAAGCAAAACAGCACTTGATGCGGCAATTAAAGCGGCAAACGCGGCGGGAGCCGACGGCTTAGACGCAATTAAAGCGGCAAACGATTTTGCCGAACAAATGAACGCGACAGTTAAAGAAACCGCCGCAAAGGCGAGTCTTGCGGCGAGCACCGCTTGCGCCAAATCGGTAGCGGAGGCTACGAACGCGGCTAATGCGGCGGAATCGTCGGCTACGGCGGGCAACATGCAAGACGCGGCTAATGAGGCGGGCAACGCTCTCGGCGCAATAAGCGCAATGAGCACCACAAGCGAAGCGGCAACAAGAGCCGCCGCAATATCCGAAAACGAAACCGCAATTCAAAAAGCAAAAGAAAACGCCGAACTTGTGGCGAAGACAAAACAATCCTCCGCGCTCAAAGCGGGCAATGCGGCAGTGCTCTCCGCCGAAAGCATAGCGGCAAGCGGCAACGCGGCTTCGAATAGCGCGCTTTCAGCAGCCGCGAACGGCGACGCCGACACAGCTCTCGCCAAGATTGCCGAAGCGCTCTCTTATTCCGATTCGTCGGTTGCCGCCGCCGACTCCGCAAATAAGGCGGTAGAAATTCTCTCGCAAGCAAGCGAAACCGAAGAAAACAAGCAAATTGCCGCTCTTACCGAGAGAGCGAAAAACGCGGCGGCAATGGCAAAAGCAACTTCTCAAAACATAGGCGCAAACGTTCTCGACTCGGCGCTCGTCGGCATGACGCTGTATGACGCGCAAGTTGAAAATGCAACATGCCAAAACGTCGATTCGCTCAACAGTCTCGCGGCAACACTTAATAAAGCGCTCTCCCTCACCGAATACGCTTTGCAAGCGAAACAATACAATCCTACCGCCGAAAACATAACTAAACTTTTGAGCGTTTACGAGCAAGGCGCGAAAACGGCGGCGACGGCGCTTCAAAAAGCGAGCGGCGCGACGCTCGAGCTTTCGAAAAATTATGCGACTACCGGCAATACGGCAAATTTGATTTTAAACACGCAATACGGCAAAGACAAACGGAACGAAGTAAAGTCAGCCGCCGAAAACCTGTCGACTTTTGCGAACAACGTCAAATCGGTTGCAAAATCGGCGAAGGAGCTAATAAAAGTAGCAACCGAACTCTGCCAAAAAGCGCTTCCACTGCTCTCGCCCGAGTCGGCCGCCGAACTAAAAGCGACTCTTTCCGTAGCGCTCGGTAGCGAAGACGCGCACGGACTTATAAAAGCAAGCGAGTACCTTGCTACGGCAAGCAACAATGCGGGCTCAGCCGCAACTCATTTAACGAACGCGGCTAATAACCTTAACACGGGCTTTTTAGATTGGTATAAGTCCGATGTGGAAAAAGCGCAAGCCGCGGCAAAAACGGCAACTACCGACGCAGGCAATGCCGGCAACGCTGTGGGCAACGCGTCGGCGGCTCTCGATGCTCTCCTCTCATTGCTTTAAACGCAAAAGCGAACGAAGACTGCCGAAAAAAAATAATTTCTTACTGTGTTCACTGTAAAATTCAAAAAATCTTTAAGCTTTAAAAAATACTTCATTATAAAAGCAAAACTCCCGTAGGAATGAAAACCGTACGGGAGTTTTTTATTCACTTATTATAGTTATAAAACTTGTTTTTCCGCATTGCGGTTTAGCTTTCGCCACTGCCTGCGGGAATATAACCGTCCCCATACTATGAGCCCCGATATTACCGCCACCCATAAAACAAGATGAAGCCAACCCAAGCGGAAATCAAGCCAAATGCTTAAAGCACTCGTAAACACGGCAAAAGCGTAAAGCACGCTCATGTAAACGTCAGCCGCCGCATAGTGCACCTTAACCCAAACGCGGTTGTCGTTCATTGTGTATTTGTTTTTGAGTCCGAGCACGTCGTTTCGCCTCAGTTGCGGGAAAAAGTTTGCAAGCATTCCGCCCGCCAACGACGCCACCACTGCCGAAGCTCCGAAAAAATCAAACTTCTTCAATAAATCGATATCGTTTTTTATAATGTTATCTATCATTCCGTACACCGTCACGCTCAAAAAAACGAAACCGAGCACGAAAGACGCTATTATCATCCACATAAAATTGCGCTCAACGAGTTTGCGTTGACGCAAAAACCTTGCAACGGCAACAAGCGCAACGGGCACGAATCCGAAAAAGCCGAGCGTTAAATATTGATATTTAGGTAATTTAATCGCTTCTTCGGTTAAAACGATATTTGGTAGAATTATACTGTTCGGCAACAACTGAATAGAACCCGCCACCAAAATAAACGGTAGTATCGATATTAACAGCGCGGCTGCCGACAGCCACCTTTCCTTGTTCGTCATCGCTCTCTTCCTTAAAAATAACGCGTTGCGTTTATCGTACGTATACCTAACTATTATACCCGAAAGTACATAAAAAGTCAACACATAATACGAATATACGGCGCGCATACTACGCTTATGGATATAACGCGTACAAAAAGCGAGAAAGCCGAATATTCCGAGCAGTCTACGCTTCGAAAAATATTCATTCTCACTATATTAACCGCCCTATTTTCATTTGCCGGGTGGGTATGCGAAACAGTCATGTTTCTGTTCGCGCGCGGCGAATTTTGCGACAGAGGGCTTCTCACGCTCCCTTTCTGCCCTCTTTACGGACTGGGAATGCTCGGGGTATATTTCGTTTTAAGAACTCCTCAAACGGGACTGTGGGGCAAGATTTGCGCCCGCCCTCAAAGCAAAGCTGGCAAAATCGCGGCAATAGTTATATGCCTAATTGCTTATGCCACGCTCGCCGCACTGCTTGCATCTGTCGCAGAATACTTCACGGGTCTGTTTTTCGACCGTCGTTTCGGAGTGAGGCTGTGGAGCTACCGCCGCTACGACGACACCATAAACGGCTACGTCAGCCTTAGGTACTCGCTACTATGGGGAATACTCGCGGTATCGGCTATGGGGCTTGTGTGGCACCCTATGCAAAACGTTCTCGCAAAAGTTCGCACGGCGGTGCTCGCGCCGCTATCGATAGCGCTGTTCGTATTAATTGCCGGCGATTTTATTTTCAACATGATTTATTTGCACGTTCGCGGCAAACGTTTCGGCTCTCTCGGCGAAATGCTGTTCCGAAAAAAGCATTAAACCACAAAACGGCGACCGATAACGGAAGCCGTTTTCTAATTTTTAATTACCGTGCGGCGGCTGTTGTGGCAAGCTTAATATAACCGTCGGTAAAATCGCCCGCTTTACGTTTGCGGCAATCGCGAACGTATTTTTTCTTTCCCGAATAATACGCCTTTTGCTCGGCGGGCGAAAGCTTGGCAAGATATTCTTTTTCAAGCTCCGCGTTTGCCCAACGCTCTTTGTTTTCTTCTATCGCCGCTTTGAAAACATCCACAAGCCTATCGACGCAAGCTTCGATTGCAAATTGCTTGGCATACTCCGTATATTCGCCCGAAAGTTTTTCCTTTTCTTCGGGGTGCTCTATAAACCACTCTATTTTCTCTCGCAACGATTTATATTTACCTTTGCTGAACAAATTATGTTCGGTGAGCGCGAATTGCTTTGTGGCGCATATTTTGCTATCCGAAATAACCGGCACCAACCCGCAAGTGAACGCTTCCATGCAAGAAATGGCTTCGCTTTCGGCGTCGGACGAATGAACGTATAAATCGCACGAGTTTATAAGGTTTATGAGCTCGTCTTTTGGCAAGAAAGTAAAATCAACGGGATTTTTCAGATATTTATCGCCCAACTTTTTGAGTTTTTTCTCGGTGGGGCCTTTCCCCGCGAGCACGAGTTGAATTTTTTCGTTGTATTTGCTCGTTCCTATTGCCTTAATTATAAGGTCTTGTCTCTTTTCCGCGCTGTAACGCCCTATCATTAGAATAACGTATTTGTCTTTATACTTCTCGGGGCGTTCCACCTGTTTGGGCTTAAAGTCTTCGCTCACTCCGTTGCTTATTGCATAAATATTGCCGCGATATTTATTTTTAATGAGCAGATTTTTCATCATTTGGCTCGGGCAATGTATGTGATTGAATTTTCTATAAAATTTGCGGCGGAAAAACGTGTAAATCAATTTATTCGCGCCCGGAAATTTGCCCATATGAATCGAATAAGTCATATTTTGCGGCTGAATGTGAAAGGCCGCCGTAGTTGCTATGTGCATTTTCTCGGCAATCGCCGCCGCCGCGTTTTGTACCCAAAACGGCATAAGCATGTGCACAACGTCGCTCCCCTCGATTGCTTTCGTTATTATTTCCTCGTCGGGCTCGGCGAACTTCATGCCCTGTTTATCCACAATAGACTGAAACACGGGAATACGGTATTCGGGCAAAATATATATACCGTCCCCCTCCACCTTAGAGGTGGTGAGAACCCGCACCTCGTGACCTTTTTTTCTGAGCATATCGGCAAATCGCATTGCCGTAATCGTGGTACCGTTACTCGTTTCGCCGAATTGGTCCATCACAAAAGTTATAACCATATTAAATTTATCGTAACTCCAGCATTTTAGTTAAAACGGAAAGCAAACGTCTTTATTCCGTTCACTGATTAATTCAAAACAAGTTTTCATCGTTAAGCAGAGCATTTATACTCCGCTTATATTATGACATTTATGCAAAATATTGTCAACGCATTACTATTAAAGTTAGGTTAAAATACAATTTGCAATCGCTAATATTAGTCGAATACGGTCGAATTCGCTTTAATACCCTCTTTCGAGCAACGGTTTTAGAAATTTGCCCGTGACGCTCGCGTCATTATTCGCCACTTCTTCGGGAGTGCCCGCCGCCACGATTTTGCCGCCCATGTCGCCGCCTTCGGGCCCCAAGTCCACTATATAATCGGCAGTTTTAATTACGTCGAGGTTGTGCTCTATAACCACTACGGTATTCCCGCCTTTCGCCAAACGGTCGAGAATGGTAATTAGCTTTTCAACGTCGGCAACGTGCAAACCCGTTGTGGGTTCGTCGAGTATATACAGCGTTTTCGAAGTTGACCTACGGCTGAGCTCGGTGGCTAATTTCACGCGTTGAGCCTCGCCGCCCGAAAGAGTGGTTGCGGGCTGTCCCATTTTAATGTAGCCGAGTCCCACCTCATAAAGCGTGCGTATTTTGTTCGCTATTTGCGGCACGTTCTCGAAAAACGCATATGCCTCTTCGATTGTCATGTCGAGAACGTCGGCAATACTCTTCCCTTTATATTTCACGGTAAGAGTTTCGCGGTTGTATCGCGCGCCGCCGCACACTTCGCACGGCACGTAAACGTCGGGCAAAAAGTTCATTTCCACCCTTATTATGCCGTCGCCGCTACAACTCTCGCACCTGCCGCCCTTCACGTTGAACGAAAATCTTCCCGCTTTATAGCCGCGCTCCTGCGCGTCGGGCGTTTTGGCGAACAGCTCGCGAATAGCTCCGAAAACTCCCGTGTACGTCGCGGGATTGCTTCGCGGCGTGCGCCCTATCGGGCTTTGGTCTATGCAAATAACTTTGTCGATATGCTCCAAGCCATCTATTTTTTTGTGCGCGCCCACCGTAAGCCTGCTGCCCATTACGGCGTTGGCGGCGGCGGGATAAAGTATTTGATTCACAAGGCTCGATTTCCCGCTTCCCGAAACTCCCGTTACGGCGGTTATCAGCCCGAGCGGAAAACTCACGTTCACGCCTTTTAAATTGTTTTGCTTGCAATCGTGAAGAGTTATGAATTTGTCGGTAGCTATTCTACGCTCGCTCGGCACGAGTATTTTGCGCTCTCCGCTCAAAAATTTGCCCGTAACCGAACGCGGCGACGCTATAATTTCGGGTATGCTTCCCGCCGCCACAATCTCGCCCCCGTGCACTCCCGCTCCCGGTCCCACGTCCACAACGTAGTCGGCGGCGCGAATGGTTTCCTCGTCGTGCTCCACAACGATGAGAGTGTTGCCCAAATCGCGCAATTTCGTGAGCGTGCCCAAAAGTTTTTCGTTGTCGCGCTGGTGAAGTCCTATGCTCGGCTCGTCGAGAATGTAAAGCACTCCTTGAAGTCCCGAGCCTATTTGCGTGGCAAGGCGAATTCGCTGTGCCTCGCCGCCCGAAAGCGTAGCCGCTCCGCGAGAAAGCGTGAGGTAACCGAGCCCCACGTCTTTCAAAAAGCCGAGACGGGCGCGAATTTCTTTAAGCAACGGTTTCGCTATAATGTCTTGACTTTGCGTGAATTTGAAAGTGTCGATAAACGCAAGCAAATCCACAATGCTCAGCCGCGCGATTTCCTCTATGTTTTTGCCGAAGAGCGTAACGGCGAGCGCCTCTTTTTTCAAACGTCTGCCGCCGCACGCGTCGCAAGGCCTGGTGCGCATGTATCGTTCTATGTCGCTCTTAACGTAGTCGGAAGTCGTGTCGCGATAGCGTCTTTCAAGATTCGTTACGATTCCCTCGAACGAAGTGTTAAAACTTCCTTTGAAGTTGTACGAATTATACTGCATTTCGATTTTCTCGCCGCCGTTGCCGTACAACAGTATGTTTTTGATATTGTCGGGCAAATCCTTAAACGGCACGTCGAGCGAAAACCCATAGCGCTTACTTAGCCCCTCGAAATAAAGCTGCGTTTGAGCGCCGCTGTCGAAGTTCCACCCCGTTATGGTAAGAGCGCCCTCGCGCAAACTTTTGCTTCCGTCGCCGTAAATAAGTTCGGGGTCGATTGCCTGCTTGTAGCCGAGTCCCAAACACTCGGGACAAGCTCCGAACGGGCTGTTGAACGAAAAAAGGCGCGGCTCGATTTCAGCAAGCGATATGCCGCAATCTGTGCAAGCGTATTTTGTGTTGAACAGCCTTTGCTCGCCGTCGCACTCAACCACAACCGTTCCTTCGGCAAGTTTTAAAGCGGTTTCCAAACTGTCGGTGAGGCGTTTGTTTATTCCCTCTTTAATCACAAGGCGGTCTACCACAACGCTCACATTGTGCTTAACTTGCTTATCGAGCGGAATTTCTTCGTCGAGCGTATACGTATTTCCGTCAACCCAAACGCGGGAAAAACCCTGCTTGCGGTAGCTTTCGAACAGTTTGCCGAATTCGCCTTTTCGCCCGCGAACGGTGGGAGCAAGCAACAAAATTTTGCTACCGTCGGGATAAGCGAGTATCGCGTCGGCTATTTGGTCGATTGATTGCTGTTCTATTTTTTTGCCGCACTTAGGGCAATGCGCCTCCCCCAAACGGGCGTATAAAAGGCGCAAATAGTCGTATATCTCGGTGACGGTGCCCACTGTGGAACGCGGGTTTCGCGCCGTCGTCTTTTGGTCGATTGATATTGCGGGACTAAGCCCGTCGATGCTCTCCACGTCGGGTTTGTCCATTTGCCCCAAGAACTGACGCGCATAGCTGCTCAGCGACTCGACGTATCGCCGCTGTCCTTCCGCAAATATCGTGTCGAACGCCAAACTTGTTTTGCCGCTTCCGCTCAATCCCGTGAACACGATTAGCTTGTTTCGCGGCAAAGTTATGTCAACGTTCTTTAAGTTATTTTCATTAGCGCCTTTAATTACTATATTTTCCATTTGTGGTTCCTTTTTTGTTGCCTCTTGTAGCAACTATTCGCTTTTTTCTTTATACCAATGTAACTTTGCGGGCAACCGCCGCTTTACTTCTAATGTAGCTTTATTTGTAAAAGCGGGACGGCTTTTTGGTCACAAAAAGCCTTGCAAAAAAGCAGTCAAGGGGTGCAACCCCTTGTCGTTGCGGGGTAGGGTTTCAAAAAGGAAGGGACACAGCCGAAAGTGTCCCGCCCTTTTGTCGTTTTCGCCTAAGCCTTTTGCGACCAAAAGGCTGGCGTTCGTAGAGGGCAATCAACTTTCAATATGTCAAAAAGCGACCCGTTGCCGCAAGAGGGCAACATTACTTTTTCGCCCGCTTTATGTTGCCTTGCAGTCTTCTCAGCTCGGTTATTCGGTCGCGCAAACGAATAGCGGTTTCGAAGTCAAGCGACGACGACGCGACGCTCATCAAGCTTCGAAGCTTGTCGATTTGGCGCGGTATGTCGTCCTCGTCTATTTTCTCCTCTTCTTTTTGCGATATCTCCAAAGTGTTGGTAATGGGTTTCACTATGGTTTTGGGAATTATTCCGTTACGCTCGTTGTAAGCTTTTTGCTTTTGTCGCCGCCGCTCGGTTTCCCCTATTGCTCGCTCCATAGAGCCAGTACGCGTGTCGGCATACATAATAACCCGACCTTCGCTGTTTCGAGCCGCGCGTCCCACCGTTTGAATGAGCGCCGACTCGCTTCGCAAAAACCCCTCTTTGTCGGCGTCGAGAATCGCCACGAGTTGAACTTCGGGAATATCGAGCCCCTCTCTTAAAAGATTTATTCCCACGAGCACGTCGAAATCACCCGCTCGCAACGAATTCACAATCTGTATGCGCTCCATAGTGCCTATGTCGGAATGCAGATAGTTGACCCGCACGCTGTGGTCGGCAAGATAGTCGGTTAGGCTTTCCGCCATGCGCTTGGTTAGCGTCGTCACCAAAATTCTCCCGCCCTTTTCCACCGTGCGCTTTATTTCGGTTAGCAAATCGTCTATTTGCCCTTCGGTTGGCTTCACGGTAATTTCGGGATCTAAAAGACCTGTGGGGCGAATAATTTGCTCCGCCGCAAATCCGCCCGCCTTTTCGCGTTCGTAAGGCGCGGGAGTCGCCGAAACATAAACCGTTTGCCCTATGCGCTCGTTAAACTCGTCGAACGTGAGCGGACGGTTGTCGTAAGCGGCGGGAAGCCTGAACCCGTAGTCCACAAGGCTTTGCTTTCTGCTCCTGTCGCCCGCATTCATTGCTCTAACTTGCGGAAGCGTCATGTGGCTCTCGTCAACAAACAACAAAAAGTCGCGAGGAAAATAATCGAGCAAAGTAAACGGCGGTTGCCCAACGCTACGCCCGTCGAAATAGCGCGAATAGTTCTCTATTCCCGTGCAATATCCCATTTCACGCATCATTTCCATGTCGTATTTCACGCGTTGCCCTATTCGTTGCGCCTCTATAAGTTTGCCCGAATCGGTGAAAAATTTAACCTGCGCTTCCATGTCGCGCTCAATTTCGGCAAGCGCGCGGTTTAACGTGGCTTGCTCAACCGCGTAGTGGCTTGCGGGAAAAACAGCCGCGTGTTTCAATCGGTTCACCACCCGCCCCGACACAATTTCGAACTCGCTCAGGCTTTCTATTTCGTCGCCGAAAAATTCCACGCGCACCCCGAGGTCGCTCGACGACGCTATAAAAATGTCCACAGTGTCGCCTTTTACTCTGAAATTCGTGCGCTCAGCCGCAGTGTCGTTGCGCTTGTAGTTTATTTCCACCAAACGACGAATAAGTTCGTCGCGCCCTATTGCGTCGCCGGGACGCAACGAAACCGCAAGCTTATAATATTGCTCGGGAGCTCCGAGTCCGTATATGCACGAAACGGACGCAACCACCAAAGTGTCGCGCCGCTCGTAAAGCGAACAAGTGGCGCTATGGCGAAGCTTGTCTATTTCGTCGTTTATCTGCATGTCCTTTTCAATGTATGTGTCGGTAGACGCGATATACGCTTCGGGTTGGTAATAATCGTAGTACGACACGAAAAATTCCACTCTGTTGTGCGGAAAAAATTCGCGGAACTCGTTGCAAAGTTGCGCCGCGAGAATTTTGTTGTGAGCGAGCACAAGAGCGGGTCGCCCCATTCTTGCTATAACGTTCGCCATCGTGTAGGTTTTGCCGCTGCCCGTAACGCCCAAAAGCACCTGACTTCTAAGCCCGTCGCGAAGTCCTTCGCAAAGCTTGTCGATTGCTTCGGGTTGGTCGCCCGTAGGAGCATACGGCGCGCATAACTTAAAATCCATACTTATATTCTACCACAATAACGAAAATTTCGCAAGCACTGAATACGCTTGAAAAGCTATAAGAAAATTACAATTTCGTAAAGTTGTTTCAAATGCTCTGCTTACTCTTGAAAATTCCTTTTCATTGTGTTATACTATTTCCATGTTTAAGCCGTCCGACAGACTTATTTTGCATTGCGACCTCAATAATTTCTATGCGTCGGTCGAATGCGTGGAGCACCCCGAATGGAGAGAGCTTCCTCTTGCCGTAGCGGGAAATCCCGAAAAGCGGCACGGCGTAATTTTGGCTAAAAACGAGCTTGCCAAGAAAAAAGGCATAAAAACGGGCGACACGATTTGGCAAGCGCTTCAAAAAGAACCCGCTCTCAAATGCGTGCCGCCACACTTCTCCGAATATATGCGCTATTCCCGACTCGCGTTCGAGGTGTACACCCGCTTTACGAGCCAAGTGGAGCCGTTCGGACCCGACGAATGTTGGCTGGACGTTACCGCTTCAACAAATATATTCGGAACGGGCAAAAACATTGCCGACACGGTGCGCGAAGCGATTAAAAAGGAAACGGGGCTCACGTGCAGCGCGGGCGTGAGCTTTAATAAAGTATTCGCGAAAATGGCGAGCGACTTAAAAAAGCCGGACGCCACAACGGTCGTAACCCGAGTAACCTACCAAAAGATACTTTGGCCTCTTCCCGTTTCAGATATGCTTATGGTGGGAAAACGCACCGCCGAAAAACTCAAAAAACTGAATATATTCACGGTTGGCGACCTTGCCGCCGCCGACGCGAAACTGCTGAAATCGCATTTCGGAATAGTCGGCGAAAAATTGCGCGAATACGCTAACGGAAACGACGACGAACCCGTGCGCGAATATGTGGAAGCCCGCGAAGAGAAGTCTATGGGGCACGGCATGACGGCGACCCGCGACCTCGTTTGCTACGCCGACGCCGAAGCGCTCATAACCTATCTTGCCGACAAAGTTGCGTATAGGTTGCGAAAAGCGTCGTTACGCGGAAACGGCGTGGCGCTCGGGCTTAGAAGTTACGATTTAAAACACATAACCCGACAAAGAATGCTCGGCTCCGCAACGTGCGCGAGTGCCGACATAAGAGCCGCCGCATTCGAACTTTTGCACGCTAATTGGCATGAAGACACGGCATTGCGCACAATCACGGTTAGCGTTTTCGACTTAACAGGCGAGGGCGCCGTTCAAATGGGAATGTTCGACGAAGAAAAATCGGTTAAATCCGAAAACCTCGAAAAAGCAATCGACGCGATTCGCAAAAAGTACGGCGAAGACGCCATTTACCGCGCGGGCATTCCGGGCGCCGACTTTATATACGACAAAAACGACGACGAAGACTTTTTGCCTTTTAAAAGATAACCATAAAACGCGACTCGAAAATAAGTCGCGTTTTTATTTCTCAATTTATTTTCAATCAAAAAGCGAACGCAAGTCTTGCGGAAGTTTCGGGCGTAGGCGGAGTCTGCTCTTCGTCTCCGTTTTCGATTTGAGCGGGCGGAGTTACTCCCGGCTTAGTAAAGAACATTTCCCACATATAGAGCCAACCGTCGCCCAAAAGAATAGTGTCTTCGTCTCCGTCCGAAAAGTTCAGCATAACGTTTTCGCCGTTTACGGCGTAATTGCCGTTGCGTGTGCTATCGGCATCAACGATTCCGTCAATAGCGATTTGCAACGCAAACGTCCCGTCGGCTTTGAGTTCGAGTTTATAAGTTTTCACTTTGTTTTCGCCGCTCTGTTCGGTGGCGGAATATTCTCCCGCATACGGTTTTTCTTCCGTATCGCCGCCGTTGTTCTCTTCGTCGCCGCCCGTGTTCTCGTTTCCTCTCGCCCAAATTCTCAAAAGCGTTTCGAGTCTGTTCTTGCCGCCCGAAATAACGCTGTCGGTGGCGCGGGAAATCTGCTTATACAGCGGAGCGCCTATAACGCTCTTATCAAGCTGTTCGCGCACGGGAGCCATAAAGCCGACTCCCATTAAAAATGTCATGAACACCATCATAACGCAAACAAAGCCGAAACCCTTAACCGCGCCTATCAATAGCCCGAACAAGCGGTTAGCCGCGCCCGCAAGCTTATCTTTCGTCATTGCGTTTGCAAACATTGTGAACAAAAGAAGCAGAAAGCGTATAACAATTAAGATTCCCAAGCAAACGATTACGCTGAATACGCCGTTTGCAAGCATCAAAGCCACGTTTGTGTTCACGTCGCCGTTGCCGCTCGCCGCCATGTCGGTAGCCACATTTATAAGCGATTTTAAGAGCTTGCTCCAAAAGCCGCTCGAAAGGTCGGGCAAACTGCGATATATCCAATTATACAGCGACCAGCCGCTTCCGCTACCCACAACAAAATTTTTCACCTTTTCGGCATCTAAAAGAGCGCCCACAATCGGCTTCGTGATAAAAAACGCTATAATGAACGATACGAGCCAACCGAACAGCGAAATCACCGATTTAAAGAACCCGCGCCATAATCCTATTAAAGCGCCGAGCACCACCACGACTATTATTGCCAAATCGAGCCAAGACATAACGAGGCAACCTCCCGCCGCATTTTGCGGCACTGAACTTTTAAATAAATATTGCCTTATTTTCGCTTTTTAAACGTATAAAGGCTTTGCTTGCGGGCAACAATCAACCCGTATGAAAAAAGAAAACGTTAAACCGATTAGCCCCAACCGAACCGTCGCCGATTTATGCGACGCACTCGGCTCGCTTCGCCGTCCGCCCGTTGTGCTGTGCATAGGCTCCGACCGCGTCACCGGCGACTGCATAGGTCCGCTCGTGGGGCACATGCTTTCTTCCCGCCGAGAAGACTGCGCTGTGTTCGGGACTCTCCGCGAGCCCGTTACGGCGCTAAATCTGTCCGACACCATGCTCAATATAAAACGCATGTATGCGGGGCGCAAGATTATAGCGGTAGATTCTTGCGTGGGCGACATAGAAGAACTCGGCACCGTGCGCGTTAAAAAAGGAAGTTTGCGTCCCGGTCTTGCCTGCGGAAAGACTCTTCCCAAAGTGGGAGACGTGAGCGTGACCGCAACGGTAACCACGGGAAGTTCGGACAACCTCTATTCGGTAAGACTCGGGCTCGTGTACGCCCTTGCCGCCGAAATCGCCGACGCGCTCGCTATCGCGCTATCCTCTTCGGTGCGCAAATCCTCTTCGCGCTTTCAACCTCACTAAGCAGAGCATTTTATATTCGAACCCGCTTTGGGGCGTAAATTGCGGCTCTTTCCGCCGTGAGCACCCTCGAAGTACCGATTAGTACGTCTTCGGGTGCTCCCACCGCAAATAGCTCGCAATTTATTGCCCCAAAGTGCAAAGCAATTTTCGGGGAGCAAACAAGCGAAAGTGCGAGGCAAAGGCGCGACGGTGTGCTCTCCACTCCGAGCGACTTTAACAAAGCAATTTCGTTTGCTTTGCCCCCCGAAAATCGGGTTCAAGTATAGAATACTCTGCTTATATAATAAAAGAAAGTCATTTTAAGGCAATTAGCAGAAGATTAAAATTGTATTAAAATTTTTCGGAATCGCTTATCACCGCGTCGCCGGACTCGCCTATGTCGCTGAAAACATAGTCGGGCATTCTATGATATTTTCGAGCGTCCGACTTGGTAGTGTAGCCGGTGAGCACTAAAACGCTAGTCATGCCGCCGCGCATTGCAAACTCCATATCGGCGGAAAGTCTGTCGCCCGCCACTGCGCAATGTTCAACCCTATCATTTCACCACGCTCTAATTTATTCGTTATTCTCCGTAATTCTTCTTTTTTCTTCGTTTTTGTTTGTTTTTCTTCGATTATCCGCTATTTGCTACTATCTTCTACTATTTGCTACTATATTCTCAAATTCTTTTCGTTTTTGCTCGATTTTATAAATATCTTTCCAAAAGTCCGAACTCGCGCATTAAAGCGAGAGCGCTCCCTCGCACGGGATATAGGTCGGGCGCAAGCGCGAGCGCCGTTTTAACGTCGGACGCGTCTATAATGCTTGTTAGCCCGTATCCGTCGTCTGAATACATACGCTTGAAAAGCCGTTTCGCGTCGGCAAACATTCGCGCCGACTCTTCGGCAACTTCGCAAAGCTCATCGGCGTATTCGTGCACTCGGTAGACGGCGAGCCCCAAGTTTTTCATCCTACCCACTGCAAGCTTAGCAGCCGAAAGCTCGTCTAGCCCGAAATACTCGCTAATTCTCTCCGCTCGCAGATTATTGTCGGGCGGAGGAGTAAACGCTCGCGGCATACGCGCAAATTCGCAATAAACGTTTGAAAGCACAGCACCGAACACATACGCAAACTCTCCGCGCGAAAGAGGTTTTCTCTCCTCATGCTTAAATAGCGAGCTTGCCGCGCAAGCGCATTCGTCGGCGGCGCCCCGCACAAAGCCGCCGCCGTCGGCTTGAGAGAGAAGCGCCAACTTTAAAGCTATTTCGGCGAAAGAGAGCGGCAAGTCCGCACCCGTGCGCTCTTTTTTCGCCGCAACGTCGAGGGCGGAATACAATAGGTCAAACGCAGTCTCTCTAACATACGGGCAGCGCGTTTTGCCCGTCGCGCGAGCGCAAGCCTCGCGGTCGAATAATCCCGACGCGACCGCGCAAATGCCGCCGAACGAAGACGGCAAGCGACGCGATTCAATAAGCTTATTTCGTTCGAGCGCCACTCCTACGGGAACGACGCCCTCTTTAAGCACAAGCAAGCCGTTTTCCCAAAGTTCGCAATAGTCGTCGAGCACGGTAACCGCATCGGGCGAACACACACAAACGAACACTGGCAATTCGCGCAATTTTCCGAGTCGTTTGGCGCAATCGGCTTCGAGTTCGCCGCCATAAGCAATTATTAGGCGCACTTCGTCGCCGATTTCGGTAGCTTGCAGTTCTCTCTCGCTCGTTTGCGGGGGCACGAAACGAACTCCCACACCTTGCCGCCTAAGCGCGCGGGTAAAATCGCGGACAAAATCTTCGCTTTCGGAAATTACAGCCGCCACCGAACCTTTGGGCAATAGCGCGGCTATTTCGGCTACTCCGTCGCCCGCCGCCACACGCGTTATGAGCGAATGTCCTCCGCAATCGCATTCAACCGTGTTTTCGAACGCAAATTCTTTCAGCGCAAAATCTTCAATTCTCATATTTGTGCCGTCCTCCGAAAAGAACAGTATAACACGGCTATACGGCGAATAAATGCGAAATAATGTAGAAGCCCGTCGTATTTTTGTTGCTTTTATTTCACTCGCAGACTTTTAAAAACCGAAAGCAACTTGCAAACTTTCAATTTAAATAGCGAAACGCGGTCGAAAAATGTTCGACCGCGCAAGCTGTTTCGCGGTTTGCCGCGAAAATTATTTTTCTCTTTTTACGAAACGCAATTCATGTTTTTCAATCTTTGTATAAGCTCTTGTAACGTTTTTCGTAAGTCTTTACAACGCCGGGCTTTTCGCGATAGTATGTGATTCGCTCGTTTTGCCACGAAGTAAACGCGTTGTTTTCTTTTGTTGTGCGAATAACTTCGGCAAACGACTCGCGCACCGTTTTATATGCGCCGGGAGTGAGGTAATCGTTGAGAGTGCGAATTGTGCCGGGAACTACCGCTTGCGAGAAATACATGATATGCACGCCGTAATCGGTAACAACGATTTCGTCCAAAACGTCGCCTACTTTGTATTTTTCACCGTACTTATTTTCGCCGTCATAAAGCTTTATAGCGCCGTCGTAGAACTCTTCCATGTAGCCCGAATGTCCTTCGTCGTCGTTGCGCTTAACCGCATACGCCTTACCGTAACCAAACGCGCCCGTGTCGGTGTTATACTTATAAGTAAGTTCGTCGAACTTACGCTCCGCCTCTTTGGGGTTGCTCGCAACGAGCGCCATAGCGCCGTATATTTCGTCGAACACTTCTTTCACAGTTTTGGGATTACTCAAATCGTTTTCGCCGTTAACGTGCGGATACACAACAGTCTCGTTCACCATTTGAGTGTCGCGCATTATTTTGTAATCTTTGCCCGCATTCTTCGGGTCGTTCTTATAGGCGGTGAGCGCATCGGTTTGCTCTTTGGAGAACGGAAGCAAAATGTGCTTCACATAAAAGTAACTGTCGTCGCGCATGTAGAGCATTGTGGTGTTCCCGCCCGAAAGCGCCGTTTGATACGCGCTTTGGTCGTTGGTGAATTTTTCCACTTGGTCGGTTAGTTGCTTGGTGTACGCGTCAACCACTTCTTCGTCGGTAACGTTCACGTCGCCAACAATATAATCGCGCAATTTGTTTATAAGAATACTTTGGCGAGCCGATTCTCCCACAAGATATTCCATAATATAAGTTCCGCCGAGCATGGGATAAACGTGTTCCACGCCTTTGGAGTTCATAACGTTGTTTATTTCTTTCAAATCGGCGGCAAACTTGCTTTTATCTTGCTTTGTGGCTTTAATGTCCGAGTCGGCGAGTTCTTTAATTAAAGACACGAAACGGCGCACGGCCTCGCGGTCGAGACTCTTTTGCTCCTCGGTGCCGCTCGTTGCCGGCCATTCGTTCTCGTTTTTCTTTAACTCATCATACCAGTTCCTATATTTGGGAACCATAACGTCCACCATAATAGGTTTGTCTAGATCGTCAACGTCGTTGCCCTGTTCGTCTTTCTTCTTTTCATACATGGGATAACCGTTGGAATCCACCGCTTGCTCTTTCACAACGTTGCCCTGTTCGTCCTTTTTGGGCTCGTATTGAATATTGCCGTATTTGTCGAGCTCATAGTCCGATTTATCGTCGTCGTCTTTCTCGGCGTCGGGTACGGGATATGTGGTTGAAGTGCTCTCTTCTTCCGCATCGCTCGGAGCCGACTCGTCGTAGTCGCCGAGAATTTCTTTGCGAATGGTTGCAAGCTGACTGTCGATAGTGGAATAAATATTGCGCATTTGCTCGTTGGTGTCTTTTTGCGTCCAGTCTATCAGCCCTTGCTTTTCTATGCGGTCGGCTTCTATCAAAAGCAATTCGCGCGTAATGAGCTCGTCGAGCAAACGTTCGGTAGTTTCTTTGAGCGACAAATTGTAGTTAGTCATATACTGCTGAGCGTAAGTGTTCATCGAACGAATAAGGTCGCTCTTGTAAATGTATTTCGTTTCGCTCGTATATTTTACGCCGTTCGACGTATCTTCTATCGAATTTATTACGGCCACGACTTGGCGCGCGTCCTTTTCGTCGTTATGCTCTATAAGCGAGCACCCCGCGAACATCGAACAGCACATAAGTATGCCGAGAATTAAAGCTATTACTTTTTTTCGCATATTATATGTTAAATCCTCCGAGTGAATGGGAAAAATTATGACACTTTCCGAGTATCAACTCTAATTATACAGGAAACGGCAAGAAAAATCAATTAAATAAGCTTACTTTTTACTGCAATCGAGCAAAAATTTCATGAGCTCTTCGGCGGCGTCCCGTCCTGTGAATTTTATTCTCACGTCTTTCGCCGAAAAAGACACTCCTTTCCCCGACGCAATATAGGTTGAGACGTATTCGGGCAAATCTTTAACCGACGAAAATGTGAGTTGCGCCGCATTGCCGCGAATATTAACGCTCGACGCTCCCGCCTTAGCCGCAAGGTTTTTGATTAGCGCAAGCCGCACGAGGTTCGAAACCGATTGGGGAGGCGCTCCGTATATGTCGGCAACGTCGGAGAGCAAACTGCGGCACTCGCTTTCGCTCGAAAGTTTGGCTATGCGGGCATACAGTCGCACTCGCCAGTCTTTATCGGCAACGTAACTTTCCGGCACAAACGCGTTGAAGTCGCACGTTACGACAACGTCGTTTTTCTCCGCCGTAGCCTTTTCGCCGCGAAGCTCGTCTACGGCGGACTGCAAAATCTTGCAATACATATCGTAGCCCACTTTTTCTATGTGCCCGTGCTGTTCTTTGCCGAGAATGTTGCCCGCGCCGCGTATTTCGAGGTCGCGCATGGCGATTTTAAAACCGCTGCTGAGCTCGGTGAACTGCGTAATAGCGTCAAGCCGTTTATACGCCGCCTCGCTGAGTATTTTCGACGGCTCGTAAGTAAAATATACATACGCAAGGCGATTGCTTCTGCCCACTCTGCCGCGAAGTTGATACATTTGCGACAACCCGAGTCTGTCGGAATCTATAACGAGCATGGTGTTCGCTCGCGGCATGTCGATTCCGTTTTCTATAATGGTGGACGCCACGAGCACATCCGCTTTGCCGGACGCAAATTCTTCTATAACCCGCCCGAGCGCGCCCTCGTCCATTTGCCCGTGAGCTACCCTCACTTTCGCATCTGGCACGAGCGCGAGCACCGACGCGGCGAAACGGTCTATGTCGGCGACGCGGTTATACACCACGAACACTTGCCCGCCCCTGCCTATTTCGCGGTTGATTGCGTCGGCAACAAGCGCTTCGCTGTATTCGGTTACGAACGTTTGCACGGGAAGACGGTCGGCAGGCGGAGTGTCGAGCACCGATATGTCGCGTATGCCCGTCATAGACATGTGAAGAGTGCGCGGAATGGGAGTTGCCGACAAACTCAAAACGTTTACGTTCACTTTCAGTTTTTTGATTTTTTCTTTGTCGGCGACGCCGAAACGTTGCTCTTCGTCGAGAATCAAAAGTCCCAAGTCGGCAAACTCCACGTCGGCGCTCAAAACTCGGTGAGTGCCGCAAACGATGTCTGCTTTCCCGCTTTTCAAGCCGTTTAACGCTTCTTTTATTTGCGACGACGAGTTCATTCGCGTAAGGCTCGCCACTTTTATTCCGAATTTTTCCATGCGCGCCGCGACGGTTTCGTAATGTTGACTCGCGAGAATGGTAGTGGGAGAAATAAACGCCACTTGCTTGCCCTCGCAAATAACCTTAAAAGCTATGCGCATAGCCACTTCGGTTTTTCCGAACCCAACGTCGCCGCACAAAAGTCTGTCCATAATTTTGCCCGCTTTTAAGTCGGAAAGTCCTTCGCGAGTGGCAATTATTTGGTCTTCGGTTTCGGTATACGGAAAATCGGCGCAAAACTCGTCTAAAAGCGAATCGTCTTGCGAATAGGCGTGCCCCTTAGCTTCGGCGCGTTTTGCGTAAAGCTCCACGAGCCCGAGCGCCATATCTTTGACCGAACGCTTAACTTTTTCGCACAGACGGGCGAACTCGGCGCCCCCTATTTTGCTGAGTTTGGGGTGTTCGCTCGCAACAAGCTTGCTAAGGCTGTCAATATTCTCTATCGGCAAATACAGTTTGTCGCCGCCCGCATACAGCACCACCACATAGTCGCGCTCGCTTCCGCCGAAATCGAGTTTGCAAATATTTTCGCACAGCCCTATGCCGTGCACTCGGTGCACAACGTAATCGCCCACTTCCGGCAACACGAACGCGTCGCGACCGCTGCGCTTAATAACTTTTTTTGCGGTGCGCTTGCCTATGTCGAGAGTGCCGACCACAACGGCGTCGCTCTCGAAAAACGTCCCGCCGTGCGGCAAAAATTCGTCGAACAGTTTTGCCCCGCCGCCTTTATTCAGCTCGGAGAACATGTCGCGCAATTTTTCGCGCGTGGCAACCGAGCCGCACATTATGCTCACCGAGTAGCCGCGACGCGTCCACATTTCGACGTCGGCGGCAAGCGCGGGCAAGTCGCGGGAATAGTCGGGAATATCTGCCGATTTGAAATTAAACAGTTTTTCGGGACTGAAAAGTCTGTTATTGCCGCTTATGCGGTGAAATGCCAACAGCCCCGCCCCGCAATTTATTTGCGCGCTCTCATATAACGCCTTTTCGCAAAACAAAAACGTATCGCCGCCCGCAAGCAAACTTTTGAACCGCGCGACGTGTTCGCTACGCAACACGGCAACATTGTCCGCTATGCTCTTGGCGTCGTCGAACACAATCAGTTCGCCGCAAAAAAATTCGCCGAAACTCTCGTGCGGGCAAAGCGGCAACAAATACGAAAAACGCGCCGAGCGGTCTCCTTCGCCGAGCATAAGTTCGGTTACGCTCGCAACCGATTCAATCCGTTGCGACTTTTCTTTCGAAGCAAGTTTTTTTATTATATTTTTCTCCGTTCCGAGCGGCACAAACACGTCGGTGGCGGGAAATATTCGAGCGCGTTCGAGCTCGGTGCGAGCCCGTTGCTCCGACGGGTCAAACTCTCTCACCGATTCCGCTTCGTCGCCGAAAAACTCTATTCTCACGCTTCGTTCGTCGCCTATGCTCCAAACGTCGAGAATATCGCCGCGAACCGCAAATTCGCCGCGAGCGGTAACTTGCTCGCAACGCTCGTAGCCGAGTGTGAAAAGCTTGCGCCCCAATTCGCTTAAATCGTACTCTTTGCCTTTTTCTATTACAAGCGCGCCGCCCAAGAATTCTTTTTTAGGCGGGAACAACTCTATGAGCGCGGCGCTCGTAGCAACAAGCGCGTCCGCGCTCCCCGAGAGAAATGACGCGGCGGCGGATAAACGCGCAAAATCGTTTTCTTTGGAGCGACTCACCGCGCAAGAAAGCATGTCGTCTTTTTGCGGCATAAACGCGGTTTTGAGTCCGAGCGACGAAAATTCTTCTTCGGCGTTTCTTGCCGAAGATATATCGGAGCAAACGTAAACAAACCGTCCGAGAGTTGCGGCGGCAATCATTTTGCCGTATTCGCGTATGCCGAAAGCGGACGCCTTTCCGCCGTCCCGCACAATATTCATCATTTCGAATAGTTCCCCTTTGGGAACAAACAACTCTTCGGTTTTCAAGTTTTTCCCTCTTGTTGCACCTATTGTTGCCTTGCGAGCAACGGGGCGCTTGTCATTGCGAGGAGCCGTAGGCGACGTGGCAATCTCTTCAAAATGTAACTTTTGCATCATATTGCAACACCGGCCTTTTGGTCGCAAAAGGCTTCGTCGAAAACGATAAGAGGGGCGGGACACTATCGACTGTGTCCCGCCCCTCTTAACTCCCCACCCCGCAACGACAAAGGCTGCGTTTGTAGCATAGCTACTGCACCGCTTTGGCTAAGCACAGTGCACTGTGCTGTGCTTGCGGCTTCGCCGCCGCGTCGCGCCCATTGACGGCTTTTAATCGGTTGAGGATTGCGAACACAATCGAATTATTAACTTTTAAAAGCTTAAACGCCGCACGTTATTCTTAGCCGAACGAAGTTAACGCTTCTCCTCGCAATGACACTTGAACGTTTTGCTTTCGTCTTATACACCTTAACCGTTAAGAGGGGTTAAGGGGCAAAGTCCCTTATCGTTGCGGGGTAGGGTTTCAAAAGGGGAAGACACAGTCGAAAGCGTCGTCCCCTTTTATCGTTTTTGCAAGGCTTTTTGCGACCAAAAAACCGTCGTGCTTTTACAAATAAAGTTTCATAAGAAGAAAATGCGGCGGTTGCTCGCAAAGTTACATTAGTATAAAGAAAAAAGCGATACTTTGCCGCAAGAGGGCAACAACCCTATATCCTTTTCATTATCTCGTCGCAAGCGTGTTCGATAGCGTCGGCGATCGCGGGGCGTTCGTCGCGAGGCACGTCGGCAAGAACGTAATCAACGAGCGGCACGTTTTCGGGCGGACGCCCTATTCCTATTCGAACGCGCGGAAAATTCTCGGTGCCGCATTCCGCAACAACGTTTCTCATTCCGTTATGAGTTCCTCCGCTTCCGCTATTTCGAACGCGAACCGTCCCTCTCGGAATGTCTATATCGTCGAAAATAACGGTAACGTCTTCGCTATTCGCACGGTAACGCGCCATAAGTTCTTTCACGGCGCGCCCCGACAAATTCATATAGGTGAGAGGTTTTGCAAGCACTATTTTTTCGCCGCCGCGAGAACCCACTCCCGTAAGCGACGAACATTCTTTCGTTTTAAGCTTTATTCCCAACCTGTCCGCGAGGCAATCCACCGCCAAAAAGCCCATGTTGTGAAACGTATAGGCGTATTTATCGCCGAAGTTTCCAAGCCCCACTACTATTTTCATTGAATTTACGCGTTCTTTTCCACGAACTCGTTTAGCTTATCGAGCATTTCCTGCACGTCAACGCCGTGAGCGGCAGCCGCCTGAGCTACCGTTTCGCCGCGCGAAACGGGGCAACCGAGACAGTGCATTCCGAATTCGAAAAACACCGGTCCGATGTCGGGCGCAAGTTGCAACACTTCGTAAATAAGCATATCTTCGGTAATTTTAGCCATAATTTTTATTCTCCTTTTCTCTTATTCGAACAAGCAATACTTGTCCTGAATTATTTTAAAACTAAGCGGGAACATATATTCCGCTTAGCATATTGTACTCCGTTCGTAAAAATTTGTCAATCTTTTAGGCATACGGAGTAATACGCAAAAAACGTATGCGCACGTCATTTATGAGTCCTGAAATATTCAGCCACGTTCCTCGCCGCCCCTTTGTCTATTCCCTCTATTGCAGTGAGCGTCGCCTCGTCAGCCTCTTTTATGTCGTTGAAATTGGGGAACGCCGCAAGCAAAATTTTGGCTTTTGCGGGTCCCACGAGCGGAATTTTTTCAAGCATGGAAATGTAGCGCGATTTTCTTAGCGTGCGGTGATACGTTATTGCAAAGCGGTGCGCTTCGTCGCGAATTCGTTGAAGTAGTTTGAGCGCGTTGTCCGACTTAGAAAGCAAAATCGGCTCGCTCGACCCTACGGTAAAAATTTCCTCTTCACGCTTGGCAAGCCCAACCATAGGAATGTTGTATCCGAGCGAAGTCATTGCCGAGTGAGCGAACGAAAGCTGACCCTTGCCGCCGTCTATTACTATGAGGTCGGGCAAATCGGAAAATTTTTCGTCGCCCGCTTTGGCGCGCTCGAACCGCCTTTTGAGCGTCTCTTCCATGCTCGCAAAGTCGTTCGCTCCCTCCACCGTCTTTATTTTATACTTGCGGTAGTCCGATTTGCTCGGCGCTCCCCCTATAAACACCACCTGACTCGAAACTTTATCAACTCCGCTGATGTTGCTTATATCGTAGCACTCCATTCGGTGAGCCGACGGTATTCCGAGCACTGCGGCAAGGCGCTCACATGCGCCCGCCGTCATATCGTTTTTGCGCTTTTCTTCCGCCGAACACTTTGATAAGAAGTCGGTCGCGTTTTGTTCGGCGCACAGCAGAAGCGATTTTTTCGTTCCTATTTTGGGAAAAAGTATTTCCACCTTTCTCCCGCACAGAGCGGAGAGCGACTCGCCGAGCGCCGCCGCCGATTCTATTTCTTCGGGCAAGCACACTTCGGGCGGCACGAACGAATCTTTGCGATAGTATTGACCCAAAAAGCCGAGCATTGTATCGGAATAGCCGAGTCCCGCGTCGGTAACGTAGAAATTGCGCACGCCGAGCATTTTTCCGCCGCGCACAATACACACGCTCACGGCGGCGCCCGCGCCGTCCGACACATAGCCGAATAAGTCTATGTCAGATATGTTGCCGAGATTTGCAACGGTGCGCTCGTTCAGTTTTTTCAAAACCGCAAGTTGATTGCGATAGGTTATGGCTCGTTCGAAGTCCTCGTTTTCGGCTGCGCGAGCCATGCGCTCTTCGATTAGCTTTTCGGCTCCGTCGTCTTTCCCCGCGAGGAACGCGAGCACCCTGTTAACCGTTTCGCGGTATTCCTCTTGGGTTACGCGCTCGGTGCAAGGCGCTTTGCACAGCCCTATAAAATAGTCGAGGCACTCGCGCGAATTTTTATTCACTTTCATTTTGTTACTGCAAGTGCGCATTCCGTAAGCGGTTTTGATTATGTTCACAACGTCGCGCACGCTTATGCCGTTGAAATACGGTCCGAAATAGCGGGCTCCGTCCTTTTTCAGTTTGCGCGTAATTTCGAGCGTGGGAAACGGCGACGAAACGTCTATTTTTATATAAGGGCTGTGCTTGTCGTCTTTTAAAAGAATGTTGTATTTCGGCTTGTGCTTTTTAACGAGGTTAGCTTCGAGCGTGAGAGCGTCTTTTTCGCTGAGAGTTATTATATATTCGAAGTCGGCAATATTATCCACCATTGCCTG
Organism: uncultured Clostridia bacterium; assembly: GCA_947089425.1. GTDB lineage: Bacteria > Bacillota > Clostridia > Christensenellales > Pumilibacteraceae > Pumilibacter. Next base: position 51,980 of record CAMUKG010000007.1, on the reverse strand, counting down.
AACTTTTGGCAATTTGGGCGAATTGTTGAAGTATTGCCGCACACGGTTGCGCAAAACCACAGCTTTCCCGATATAAATAATTTCCCCCGCCGCATTTTTCATGATATACACGCCGGGATTTTCGGGAAGCGCTTTTATTTTTTCTTTAAGCAGTTCGCTACGTTCCGTCATTTTTCTACCTGTTCATTTTGGGTTTATTTATATGGGACTGCTTCGCTACGCTCGCAATGACATGTACACCCTAAGGCGGCGAAGAAGGGTTGCGGGTTCATAGGTTTGGCGGCACAGTCGCGCAAAACGCAATCACCTAAGGCGGCGAAAAAGGGTGCAGAGAGCGGCAACAGTCGGCTCGCCGATGAGGGCGCGTATTTTGCACATACGCAACCGAATCGGCGTGCCGAACGTAGCCGCTATATGTGCCATTATTCGCCGCCGTACTCGCAACCGCAGTAGGCTTGGCGATAGAGCGCCAATTCCCTACTCCTTTGCACCGACAGCAAAAAGCCGTTTTCTTTTTTGAAATCGTTTGGCAAAAAAGGAACGCCGTATTTTTCAGCGAGCGCTTCTCCCGTCTCGTTTATAAAGCGGGCGTCTTTGTGAGGGCTCACGCTTAGAGTGGAGCAAAACAAATCGGCTTTCAGTTCCACCGCCTTTTGAGCCGCGCGCTCCAACCTTAGCGCAATGCAAGCTTTGCAACGCGAGCCGCCTTCGGGCTCGTTTTCGAGACCGCGAGCGATTTGCAAAAATTCGCCGTGCTCGTATTTTTCTATAATAGGCTCGATGCCGAGCTTACCAAACTGTTCCGCTCGCAAAACGTATTCTTGTTCGGTATCTATATTCGGATTGTAATAATACGGCAGAATTTCGAAACCGTTTAAGCGCGGAAACACCCCCGCCGAACACGGCGCGCAACAAACGTGCAACAATAGCTTGCCGCCGCGCGGAAACTCTTTCATGAGCTTATTATAATCCGACAAATTCTTTTTCATCATTCTTGCGAACTTTCGAGTTTCGCGGTTTGGTCGGCAAGCCGCAACGCCTCTAACATTTCGTCTATGTTGCCGTCCATAAAAGTGCCTATGCTGTAAATAGTCATGCCTATGCGGTGGTCGGTAACTCTCCCTTGCGGAAAGTTATACGTGCGAATGCGTTCGCTACGGTCGCCCGTGCCCACTTGCATTCGGCGGTTCTCGCTGTATTCGGCGTCCGCTTGCGAGCGGTAATAATCGTTGAGCTTGCTTTTTAGCACGCGCATAGCCTTTTCGCGATTTTTTATTTGACTGCGTTCGTCTTGACACTGCACAACTATTCCCGTAGGCAAATGCGTCATGCGCACGGCGGAATCGGTTTTATTCACGTGCTGACCACCCGCGCCGCCCGAGCGATAGGTGTCTATTTTCAAATCCTTTTCGTTTATTTCCACAACAACGTCTTCCGCTTCGGGAAGCACCGCAACGGTAGCGGTCGACGTGTGAATGCGTCCCTGCGTTTCGGTTTCGGGCACGCGCTGAACTCGATGCGCGCCGCTCTCGTATTTGAGCACGCGATACACGCTGTCGCCCGATATTTGAAACACAGCCTCTTTTATGCCGCCGAGCTCCGTTTCGTTCACGTCTATATCTTCCACCTTCATGCGGTGAGCCGCCGCCCACATCTTATACATGCGCACGAGTTCCGCCGCAAAGAGATTCGCCTCTTCGCCGCCCGCGCCGCCGCGAATTTCCACAATAACGTTTTTCTCGTCGTTGGGGTCGGTGGGCAAAAGCAAAATTTTAAGCTCTTCGGTAACTTTTTCGAGCTCGCTCTTTTTCTCTTCGAGTTCCTCTTTTGCAAGTTCGAGAAGTTCGGGGTCGTGCTCGTTTTTAAGCATTTCGAGCGCGCCGTCTATGTCCGCTTGCGTTTTCACAAACCTGTCGTATGCCGAAACAATCGGTTCGAGCGACGAATGTTCTTTAACAAGCTTTGTCCACTCTTTATTGTCGGCTATTATTTCGGGCTTCACTATTTGCGCGCCGAGCGCCTCGTATTTTTCTTTTACGCTTTTTAATTTTTCTATATTCATTTTTTGTCGTCTTTTTTTTAATTTAGTTCTTGGGAGTTACTATTGCCACGCGGTCGTTACCGTCGAGGTCGCGCAATATTTCCACAGTTGCGCCGCCTTCGAAAAGCTCTTTCACGCTCGCCGCCTGATTATAGCCGATTTCCATGAGTAGAACTCCGTTTTCTTTCAAGTGCTCGCGATAGTCCTTTTGTATTCGGCGATAAAATTCGAGCCCGTCGGCGCCGCCGTCGAGCGCGGCATGAGGTTGCGCCTTAACTTCGGGCGAAAGCGACTCTAGTTCGGAGCTTGCTACATAAGGCGGATTGCTTATTATAAAGTCGAATTTCCCGTCGAGCGACGAAAACATGTCGCTTTGCACAACCGCCGTGCCCGTGTCTTTAAGGTTTTCTCGCGCGACAGACAAAGCCGCGTCGGATATGTCGGACGCCGTAACTTTTGCACGCGTCGCTTTCGCCACCGCGAGCGCAATACAGCCGCTCCCCGTGCAAAGGTCGAGTACGTCGGCTTCGTTCTCTCCTATTCGGCGAATAGCCTCGTTTACAAGCGTCTCCGTTTCCATGCGCGGCACGAGCACGTTTTCGTTTACCTTAACTTTGTGCCCGAAAAACTCGCTTTCGCCCAAAACATAGTCAAGCGGCGCACCCGCAAGCCGTTTCTCCAAAATACCCACTGCGGTTTTATACTGCTTTTCGTTGAGAATTTTCATGCCCGCAAGCTCGTTGCGACGAACTTCGGCTACACTGCACAAAATCCAGTCCGTTTCCGCTTCCGCCTCGCGTTCTTCGAGTCCGTAAACGCTCAAAGCCGTGCGAAACTCTTTTTTCACGTCGGGCATATTGTGTTCGTAAAACTTTACGGGCTTAATCGACGGGTCGGCGTCCATATCGAGCACAGCCAAAAAGCTCTTTAAAGCCACTTCCGCCATTTCGTCTTGCGGCGGATATGTGGTTAGGCGTTGGAGCGCAAGTCCCGGCGCGCGCAAAATATTAGTGAACCAATTATCGGGCAAGCAAGCGAGCCCGCGCAAAAGTTCGTAGCTTAGCCCCGCCACAAGCGGCAACATTGCAAGACGCACACCCGTGAGAATAAAACGGTTGTCGCTCCAAGTTCCGTTACCGAGCGGAACGTAGCTGAGCGCCCAACGCGCCAGCGCGAACACGAGAATTGACACGAGCATTACGAAAAACAAAAACGTAGTGCCGCAACGGTTGTGCCGAGTGGAACACTTTTGCACGTTTTCCACAGTCATGCTATAACCTTTTTCGTAGCAGTTGATAGTGCGGTGCTCCGCCCCGTGATACATAAACGTTCTGCGAATGTCTTTCATTCTCGACACAATTAGTAGGTAGAGTACGAAAATCAATATTCTAAGCACGCCCTCGAATAAGCTTTCGAGCAATATGAGCGTTTTGGGGCTGACGTATTTATACAGCTTTACCGCCTTTCCGAGAAGCAAATCGTTAAGTACGCCGGGCAACAGTATAAACAGTCCTACCGCGAGAACCACTCCGAGAATGACGGCGAAAGCCATCCAACCTTTGCCGGGCGTGTCTTCGTCGGGCGTGGAAACTTCGGCGCTACGCATAAGCGTTTTCATGCCGCCCACCAAACTCTGAACAAAACTCACCACGCCTCTAAGCACGGGAACTTTATGATACCATTTGCGTCCGCCGAGACGAGTTGTTTCAAGCGCAATGCCGCCGTCGGGCGTTCGCACAGCCATTGCCATGCTCGTGCGCCCGCGCATCATCACGCCTTCCATAAGAGCCTGACCGCCTATCATCGTGCGCTTCGGCTTTTGCGATTTCACTTTCTTTTCCGACACCTTAAAAATTCCTTTTCAAAAGAATACAAAAAGACCATGCCTTAAAAACACAAAAGGAAACATGGTCTTTTTTTGCTGCTTTTTAAATATCTACTTCTTGTTGTAGCGTTTGTTGAACTTGTCGATACGTCCGCCCGTGTCAACGTGCTTTTGCTTGCCCGTGTAGAAAGGGTGGCACTGACTGCAAACGTCCACCTTAACCACGTCGCCTTTTTTGGTGGAACCCGTTACGAATTTCGCTCCGCAAGCGCATTCCATAGTTACCTCGTGGTAATCGGGATGTAAATTCTCTTTCATTCCGCGTTTCTCCTTTTTTATTTCTCGGCATTCCCGCCGCACTTGCGACTCGCCGCTGTTCTTGCCGTATTCGCGCCAACAAAGCGCTCAAACCCTTAGCTTATCTATTTTATCACCAAACGCGCAACAATGTCAAGCGGTTTGAGCGAGGTATTTTTTAATATTCATCTCACCTTAATACTCGTAAATTGTTGCTACCTTCATATTATTGTTTTTCCAAGTGTCGGCACCAACACCGCTCGCGCTGTAACGAATTCGCAATTTATTGTAATTTTTAAGCGTTTCTAAATCAAATATATAACTTATCTGCTTGTAATATATACCTTTACCTATATCGAATTTTTCTTCAAACAGACACACACTGTCCGACTCATCATACAAAATTACATGTTGATAACCGTCGTTCACTTTCCACATATTAAAAACCATCTCCAATTTAATCTGCTTTACGCCAAGTGCTTTTAATTCTTCATATGTGTAATTACCGAAAATATTTATAGTATCATAACTTTGATTAAATCTCCCGCTGTCGGTAATCGTATATTCTCCCGACCTAAGATAAATGTTAAGATTATTCCATTTTGCATATACAGTAATATCCGACCTTGTAGTCGACGCTATTTTCTCTCTGCGGGTTGTAAAGTCCATATTTGTATACCAACCTAAAAATTCCAAATTGCGATTGCTCTCAAATTGAGCATATATTTTGGTTAAATCGAGCCCCACTCCTTCGAAGTAATATTTAGGAGCATCTTGACTGCCAAACTTCACGGTTGCTTTCAATTCTCCGTACACAAGATTTTCGTATGATATATTATATATTTTTTTCCACTGCGCGGTCAACGTCACAGTACCCGTAACTTTATAATGCATTCCGAAATTACTTGTATTTACATCGGATGTTAAATATCCCCAATGGCTCCAAGTACCCAAATACCCTTTTCGTTCGGTCGTCGGCAATGTTATGTACTCGCCATAGTTCAACGTAATAGGCGCAACGCTGCCTCCACCATTGCTATTAAAGTTTACGGTGTATTTTCGCATGGAAAATTTTACATAAAACGTTTTGTTCCCCACCGTGCCAACGGATATGGGCGAGGCTTTAACCGTTGCGGCGGAATTCGTATACCAACCGTCAACCGTATAATAATTGCTCGAAATCGTGGGGAATACAACCGAATCTTCAACGGTGTAGGTTGTTTTCTTGTTCACGAACGAATAATTTTTTGCAACAACCGTTTCGCCCGTTGCGGTTTTTGGAATAGCTATATACGTTATGGAATAAACTATCGCGCTGTATCGCAATTCGAGCCAAAGCGAGCCGTCTCTTTCTTCGTTCTCGGTTATATCGGGCATTGCGGTGTATGTAAATTTTATTCCCGTAATTGTATCGTACCACCCGTCTACCGTATAGCCCTGCTTAGAGCAAGAAACAAACGGCAAAACGTCACCGTATTGAACTCGAAGTTCTTGTTGCTCTCCGAAATAATCGTTAAGATAGAGCGTGTAAATCTCTTTTTCGTATTGAGGATACATTAGCGCTTTGCCGCTTGCATCCGCATATTCCCTCGCCGCATTATTGTCGGCAATTTCTTTGCCTTCTTCATCAACGGTGAGCGTTTTATAAATATGTCCCTTTTTATAAACGGCTTTAAAGGCTTCGTCTTTTGTGTCTTCGTCTATTAAGAGTTGGGCAAGCAAGCCGTTGGGAGTGTAGTCCCAATATTTATCGCCCTTTTTAACCATAAAAGTCCAACTCGAACCGTTCAGCTTAAATTCGAAGTATTCGCGGCTCCATTTTGCTTTCAAATCGATTTTGCAGGGGTAAGAATAGGGAACAAGCGAATTACCCTCGCTGTCGGTTATTTTGGTTTCGCCGTAATACCAACCGTCGAATACGAAACCTTCGGCTGTGGCTACGGGCAAAGTAAAGTGCTCTCCGTACATCACCTCGCGGCTTCCAGAAGCGATTGTCACTTGCTTATTGTCGGCTTCTTCGCTGTTTCCGTTCAATTCGAGCACATAGCTTTTTTGCGCCCACCGCGCATAAAAAGTTTTATCGCCCGCACTGCCTATGGGCAATCGTTCTATCGCGTTACCCGAAAAGTCTTCGCTCTCGTACCATCCCGCAAAAACAAAGCCTTGCCGCTCGGGTATGGGCAAATCTATTCCGTCGTGAATTGTGAAAGTTTGGTTTGGTAGCTCCGTGCCGCCGCCCGCCTCAAAATGAAGCGTATAAACTTGGGGAATTTCTTTGGCATAGAGCGTAATGTGCGAGCCGTTTATTTGTGCAATATTTTGCGCGGTTACAGCCTCACCCTCATAGTTTTCGTTTAAAAACCAACCCGCAAAGCGATAGCCGAGTTGCGGTTCGGGCTCGGGTAGTTCGGAACAAATACCGTCTATAATAATAACGGGGTCTACGGCGTTAACGGAATTGAAACTCACTTGCATTTCCGAACTCATTTGCAATGTTCCGCTACCGTATACAACAACCCACATTTCGTTCGAGTTTGGTTTTTCAACGCGCAATTCGCCCGTAGCACTATCCGCAAGTTGCAAATATGCGTCGCCCGTCTCGCCGGGTTGCAAACGGTATGCAACTATTCTCGCGTCACCGTTAGAGGCGGTTAGGTTATAAAAACGCTGTTCGGCAGGCAATTTGAAAACATTATATTCGCTCGAAAGAACGTTTTCGCCTATTTGCAATTCGGGAGCGACGAGCTCGGAGTGCAACGCCGTGCGCAAAACTTGACTGTCGCTCGGATTGCTAATTTCAATATAATAAATTTCGTCCTGTTCGAGCCTGTATATTCCCGCGTTATTTTCTATTTCTTCCGTGCCGACGTAATTGTTCGCGTCGTATTTCCGATACAGTTTTATCCCGCAATCGTTGTCGGCAAAAATTTTGTAATCTGCGGTAAGTTCATTTCTGAAATTAAACGCTTGCTTCCCCGACGGCAAAATATATACTTGCGATTTCTCATAGTAATTGTGCATATATTCGTGTTCGTAAATGTTTTTAAAGAAAGGAATATGTACAGGCTCGTCGAATATTTTTTCGCCGTAATAGTCAACCAAATCGAATTTCACGTCTAAAAACAGTTGAGTGGGCACGTCTTCTTCGGAAAGCAAAATTTTGCTCTCGATATAGTCGTTTATATATAGGTCTATGCCGTCGGACTTAAACGTGAAAACCTTAGTTAGCCTATCCCTCGTAGGGTCGGCAAGCTGTTCGCTCCTTTTAACGTTATCCAAAATATTTTCTTCGTTATTCGCTGAAACTTCGGTTTTGGAAACGCTAACGGTATTATATAAAGCGTCCATAAAGTCATACACTAATTTCAATTCCGACAATCCGGGCACACGGTCAGCAATTTTATCGAAAACAAACGACAATCCGAAACTTATTAGCGGCTCCGCATCCAAATTCGTTTTCGTATACGAACCGCTGTAATTTAAACGAATTTGTTTAAAAACAGCGCCATTGTCGGTATGCTTGGAATATTCCGAATCGAACTCGTTCAAATCGTGCAAATTTTGCACCGTTCCGCTTATAACGGGATTAAGCGCATATCCGTTATGGTTTAAAGTCGCGTTCGCATAATGTTGCCCGTTCGTATCCGTTACTCTATAATCGGCTGACAGCACGTTAAGCCTTAACGTAGCCATTTCGATTTCGGGAGCAAACAAACTGCTATAATCAACAAAAATCGCTTTCGTTATATAATTCGTATGCGTTTCTTCTATGCAAGTGTCGCCGCATGAACTGCACTCCGTATTTGCATAAAATAAATATTCTTTACCTATATATTTGTATTCCCCTATATTATAAAAAATTTCAATCGGCAAAACCTTAGCCAAAACTCTGCCGTGCTCCTCGCTGTTTATGCTCTTATAATATCCCGATTTCACGCGAGCAATATAATCGCCTATTGTAATGTTTTCGCCCTCTATTATATCGCTATCCGTAAGTTCGGCACAAAAACGTTGAGTTTGGGCACTGTTAAAATCGAAGTCTTCCGTCGCGGTCGCCGCGCGCAGTTGAACTTCTTGTGTTCGCAACTGCGAGCTTTGTTCCGCGCTTGCGGTCGTTTTAGAGCCGAATGTAAGGCACCCGACCGCGCACAAAACGCACAAAACAAACATCGGGAAAATAATCGCTCTTCTCGTCTCTTTTGTTTTCATATTTTATCCCTCCCGCATTTAGATAAAATCAAACTTGAAGCAACAAAAGTCAGCCCGTTGCGTATGGCAACATTCATAATTCAATTATATCACGTTTTTTTAAAAGTCAATACCTTTTCCAAAAATAGTTAAATATTTTTAGCATTTAATACACAAAAACAACGCCGTTTAATGCGTTGTTTTTTGCAATTTTTTTACTTTTTCAGCACCATATCTTTAATGTCGGAGACGGATACTTTTAGTTTGGCGTTGGTTTGCAGTTTTTCGGCGACTTTATCGCGGGCGTGCATAATTGTGGTGTGGTCGCGTCCGCCGAACATTGCGCCTATCGTGGCAAGAGGCAACGCGAGCATGTCGGTGATTAAATATATGCAGATTTGGCGAGGCTCCACGATTTCTTTGTTTTTCTTTTTGCCCACGAGTTCGTCTTTGCTAACGTTGAAATAGCGGCAAACGCAGTCGATTATAATATCCGCCGAAACGCTTTCTTCCGTCTTGTCGCTGTAATCTTTAAGAGCTTCTTGCACAAGCTCTATGCTCGGCGTAGAATTATACAGCCTACTCAAAAAGATTACTTTGTTCAATAGGCTTTCCATGTCGCGAATATTGCTCGACATTTTTTCAGCCATAAACGAGAGAACTTCGAAAGGAATATTGTATTTTTCGATTTGCGCCTTTTTTTGCAAAATGGCAATTCTCGTCTCTATGTCGGGCGGCTGAACGTCGGCTATAAGCCCCCACTCGAACCGCGAGCGCAAACGTTCTTCGAGCGGCGAAATTTCTTTGGGCGGACGGTCGCTCGTTAGAATGATTTGTTTGTTGTTTTGATAAAGGTCGTTGAACGTGTGGAACATTTCTTCCTGCGTGCCCGCTTTGTCGGCGATAAACTGAATGTCGTCTATCATGAGTACGTCAACACTGCGGTATTTGTCGCGGAAGTTGGTGCTTTTGCCTTTCGTGGTGCGAATTGACTCTATGAACTCGTTCACAAACTTTTCGCTCGACGCATAGAGCACTTTCAAATGCGGATGGCTAAGTCGCACGCTGTTGCCTATGGCGTGCATAATGTGAGTTTTGCCGAGCCCCGCGCCGCCGTAAATAAACAGCGGATTATATCGCGAGCCCGGCTCGTCGGCAACCGCGCGCGCCGCCGCATACATGAATTGATTTGATTTTCCCACAACGAAATTTTCGAAATTGTATTTGGGATTTATAACGTTGGCTTCCACTTTGGGGAGCGGTTCTTCTTCCTCTATAACGTAGGTTTCCTCTTTGGTGCGATAGGTGTCGGCGTCGCTCGGTCCTATGATTAAAAGCCCCGTCATTAGAGGGTTCGCCTCTTTCATAGAACTCGTTAGCTGTTCCGAAAATTTGTCGGCAACAAACTGTCTGCTTCCTTCGGTGGGCACCATGAGAACGAGCCGACCGTCTATTATGCTAATCGGTTCGAGCGTTTTTATCCACACGTCGAAATTTACTGCGCTCACCTCTATTTCAAGGTTGGTAAGCATTTTATCCCATAGCTCTTTGGCGTTGTTCATTAGGCGCTCCGAAAAATCAAGTTTCGCTTTCGCTTGTTATTTGCGTTTGTCTACTTCGTAAAAATAGAATTTTAAAAGTTTTTCAACCATTTCCTGCTTTTGCTCATGGTTTAGCCCCATTCTCAGCATGTTGAACAGCGAGCCGCAAAACGCTTTGCTTATAACGTCCGAAAACTGTGTTTCCCGCTCGTCGGCGCCGTTCGGATACAGTTTGTGGCGAATAACCGCCGATACTTCGCGCGTTATGTCGTCGAAAAAATCTTCGTAGCGCGTCCCGTCGCAACAATCCATTAAAATAAGAATGTCGTCGCCGAACGCGTCGAAAAATTTGAGAAGTCCGTTGCTTAACAGCGGCATGGTTTGCGAAAGAGTGACCGAATCGAGAATGGCAACCTGTTGGAGTTCAGCCATAAGCTTGGGCAAAGCTTCGTAGGCGGGCTTTACGATTGCGTCAAGCACTCCGTTTTTGCCGTCGAAATATCTGTATAAATTCCCTACGGGCACGCCCGCTCGCTCCGCGATTGCGCTAATATTTCCGCCGCGAAACCCGCGTTCCAAATATTCTTTTCGAGCGGCTTCCAAAATTTTTTCTCTTACCGCTTCTTTTTTATATTGCACCGCTAAGTTCCTCCCTTTTTCTTTAACAGTTCTTATGCGTTTGCGTTTTCCGCGTTCGGTTAGGCTATGCGTTCACTCTACCAAACGCGTAATTCAATCGGCGCAAGCTTTCGTCTTTCCCGAAAAGTCGCGCCATTTCGCTCGCTCCGCCCGGAGTGGACGCCGCATTAGTGAGAGCTATGCGGAATATCCACAAAACCTGTCCTTTTTTAAAGCCCGCACGCTCGGCATAGGCGTTTAATGCGTCGTGCAAATTTTCCCATTCGGTTTCGACAACCTTTATTAAATCGGGTAGCATTTTTTTCGCAAGCGCCGCGTCCGTTTTCCACTTTGCGTTAGTAAAAAGTTCGGCGTCGAAATTCTCGAAATTCTCTATAAACGCCGTGAGTTTGCCCACGTCGGTAAACACTTCGGTGCGAGAATGCAACAACGTGCTCAAATATTCGAGGTCGAGCCCTTTCAAGTATTTATATGGCGCATAAAACGGCAAAGCGCGCTTATAAAACTCCTCTTCGGAAAGTTCTTTCACGTAAAGCGAATTGAGCCAACGCATTTTGGTTTCGTCGAAAATGGACGCCGACTTACTCACGCCGTCGAGCGAAAAAAGTTGTTCCATTTCTTCGAGCGAGAGCTTTTCCCTATTGTCTTTTGGGCTCCAACCGAGAAGCGCAATGTAGTTCACAATCGCGTCTTTTAAAAAGCCCTTTGCAATAAAATCTTCGTAGTTTGCGTCGCCGTGACGCTTGCTTAGCTTTTGATGCGCGTCGCGCATTATGGGCTGCAAATGAATGTATTGCGGACGCTCAAACCCGAGCGCGTCGTACAACAAATTATATTTGGGCGTAGACGAAAGATATTCTGTTCCGCGAATTACATGCGTAATACCCATGAGGTGGTCGTCGATTACGTTAGCAAAGTTATACGTGGGATAGCCGTCAGATTTTATGAGCACATTGTCTTCGAGGTCGTTATAGTCAACCTTTATTTCGCCGAACACGAGGTCGACATAGCTCGAAACCCCTTCGGCGGGAATATTTTGGCGAATAACATATTTCTCGCCCGCCGCTATACGTTTTTCGGCTTCTTCGCGCGGTATATGCAAACAGTGCTTGTCGTATTTTGTAGCGCCGTTTTTATGAAGCTGTTCGAGCCTCTCTTTGGTGCAAAAACAATAATATGCGTCGCCGCTCTCTATTAGCTTTTGCGCATAGTCGAGGTATATTTGTTTGCGTTGGGTTTGAATATACGGTCCGTATTCCCCGCCCACGTCGGGACCCTCGTCGTATTTGAGACCCGTTTCGCGCAAAGTACGGTAAATGAGCTCCACCGCTCCCGGCACGGTGCGTTCCAAGTCGGTGTCTTCTATTCTGAGTATAAATTTGCCGCCCGCTTTTTTGGCGTACAAATAGGCATAAAGCGCCGTGCGCAAGCCCCCCACATGCAAAAATCCAGTAGGGCTGGGTGCGAATCTTGTTCTAACCATAATATCGAGTGTTAACCTCCCGTGCATACAAACAAATTCCGCTTAACGCGAAAACCGTTTTCTTTCATAGCAAACGGCTCTTTTATTGCCGCAATACGGGCACGCAACTTTAACCGCTCTGTCTTTGCGCACCCGTAAATACTATTATAATAAAATTCTCAAAATAAAGCAACAAAAACAACGCAAAAGAGAAAAAACCGACGCTAAATTATTCGCATCGGTTTTTTGCGGTTTTCTATTTAATTTAATACGCCTTTTATTTGGTGATTTGTTTTATATAAATTTCCATCACTACCGTTAGCTCCGTTTTTGCCACCCGATGCCTTTGCACCACCGCTACCGCCTTTTCCCGTTGCGTACTCAACATTCTTTTGGGGATAATCTTTATAGATATACACATAACAGTCGCCACCGTTACCGCCATTGCCGCCGTCTTTGCCTAACTTTCTGCCGCGAGAACCGTTGCCGCCATTACCGCCAAAAAGTCCGCTTCCGCCGTGCCCGCCATTTTTGCCGTTACCGTATGACCCGACGTCTCCGCCATGACCGCCATTACCACCGTTACCTCTTTGAGCACGTACTATACCACTACCGTCTAAACCGCCTAAACCACCGTTGCCGCCATTACCGCCCGCAGTAGCTTTTCCGCTAACAGAAGTATCATCGGCACCGTTTGCGCCATTGCCGCCATTGCCGCCTTGTCCACCCCAGCCGGGCATCCCATGTATCAATCGCACTCTATAATCAGGCTCATTTATGATAATATAATATGCTGTGCGACCACCCGTGCCTCCATTTCCACCTTGTCCTCCGTCTTGTCCGTTGCTTCCCGCAGAGTTACCGTCAGCTCCGTTGCCACCACGACCGCCGTCGCCACCGTCGCCGCCTTTGCTACCGTGTTCTTTCGCCACAATGCCGCTAATGGAAATTTCAGCAAACACCTGTGCAGCACCATTACCTCCATTGCCACCATTACCTCCGTTGCCGCCGACTCCTGTATTCCCATTATTATAGTTACCGCTATGCCCACTATTTCCAACACCACCACGACCACCGTTGCCACCATAAAATTCATAACTGCAATTACTTAAACTTAGCATTCTACATGACAAACCTATACCGCCGTTACCACCTCTTCCACCATAAGCATATCTGTTTTCACCATCACCGCCGCGTACTTGAAATATATCATTAAGCGAATTTCCACGAACGCTTATAATCCCGCATTCCATTCCCGTTGTACCATCGCCAAGCAAATCAGCTCTTGCCAAGACTTGGAATGTTCCGTTTATATTAAGTTCAATATTATTTGCTGTAAATGCAGCATTTGAATTAGTATTACCACCGAATACCACCTCTCCTTTCGTGTACATGCAAACATTATCCGAACCTATTGAAACATTAGAAATTGCAACTTTTAAATCCTGAACATAAACCATATCAGCATTAGCAATGGTTATACTCAATCCATGAGTAACATCTATATTGCTTAAAATAAACAAATACTTTATGTTTGCTTCAAATGTAACATCTCCACCAATTATACGCGTTTGATTGCGTAAATCAAATACAAGTCTGTTTATATAGCGGTAATTATTTTGATTATAATTTTTAAAATCGGTTTTTATTACTTTATACAAAACCTCAGCGGTATTACATTTGTATTGTGCTCCGTTTATAGAAACCGTAACTTGCGCACGAATATTTGTGTCTTCAAAAATAAGCAAATCGGCAATATTGCAAGTAGTGCCTTCGAACTCTCGCAATTCGGCATTACCGCGATATAATATTGTATTCTTTATATTGCCCGAATTTTGAACCTCAACACCGTTATTGTCCGATAGTTTTATCGTTAAAATGTAGTCATCGCTTATTACAAGCCTGGCTTTAATAGGCAACTCCATTCTAAATGTTACGGTATAAAAGCCATAATCATCTGAAAAGATAATCTCCAAATCTTTTCCTTCGAATTTTGCATCGGAATTAAATTGTATTGTGTTGCCCGTTTTTGTTGCGGCATTCTCCAAACTATGATTCGGTACAATCCACCAATCGAATGTTTTAACCGACGCATTTTTATTAAATTCGCCCGCAAAGTTATATGATTGCCCTAATCCTACGGAAACTGTTTTTGTTTGAACGTCGCCGACTTTATAAATAACGTTTCCCGATAAAGTAACTTTTTGCAATCTTGCGGGAATTCCAAACCATATGCTTGCTTCTACATTATCATCTTTTTCGCAAGATATGCTGAAAATATATGTTTTTCCTGCAAAAAGCTTTAAACCATAGTTCTTACAAGGCGCCGATTCCGTGCTCCCCATTGTGTCCAAAAATTCGCATTCAATAGAACTCGAGCCTTGTTCCACAACAGTCACACGAAAAGTAATATCTTTTGTATACGTAAGACGCAATCGATAATCATCGGTAATATTGCAATTAAATACAAAGTAAGTAGGGGCATTACTATTTAATATTACCGTACTACGCTCGCCTGCATTTAACGTATGTTGCGACGACGGATTACCGTCCATAATTTCAAGTCGGTTCACAAGTCCGCTTTGTATTTCTACTTTTAAATAATAAACTCCCGACGGAGCAGATACAGCATGTTGCTTATTATCGGCTACTATTTCCATGATTATATTAGAAAGCGTACTGTCATAAAGCGTTACTCTTCCCGCTTTGCCGTCGCTTGTGTACATGCAAATATAAAGCGGTCCGTCTATATTCAACCCGTATAATTCATTTTTTACATTATGGCTCGTGTTATGCGATAAAATAACAACGTTCGGTTTAACAACAATCGAATAATTCTCTTGGGGCGTTCCTTTTAAATGAATATAAAATTGTTTCCCGACTTCGAGTTGGTCGTTCACGCTTCCCAAATTTTCATTGTAAATAACATACTCGTAATTTTCCGAAACAGTATACGAAGCCGTAACTTTCGGGACAAATCCAATTACAACTCCGCCGTGTTCGTCAAAGCGTCCCGAAAGCAATTCGGTTGTAACTAACTCAAAGCTCACTTCATATATCTGTGTTTCGCCTTGCAAAACAAGATAATATGTTCCATCGGCTTCCATATAAAAGCTTAAACCGTTATCCGACTGAACGACAGGCTTCATATCAATATCGAATATGCTCGCATTCAATCCGTTGAATTGCAAATCATAATATGCGGAAAACGGCGTTTGCTGTAATATGTATGTTTTAGCGCTGCCTTGCATAACGCTCACCGAATTTTTGCCCCTATTTATAACATCGGCAACCATTGACCACTTTAATTCGACGTCAAAATTTACGTCGGAATAAGCGCATAGATAATAAGTAGTTCCACCACGCAAATCAAATGATTCGCTTGCCGAACAGTCCTCTCGCAAATCAGACCATTCAAATGTACCATCAGTCAGCTTTAAATTTATTGCTATGTCACATTCGATTTTTAATGAATACTGTCCGTCGAATTTAGGTTTGAATACAAAATACTTGCTTTTTCCGATATGCGTGCTAATGCTTTCGTTATACGTCATTTCACAAGCAGGCTCTACACTAAAACTGAAATTGTTTTCTATCGGCGAAGAATTGCTTAACTTCAATATTGCGTCTCCGTTGAGAACATAGCCGCATGTTGTATCCTCGTCTAATTCAAAAATGATATTTTCACCTTGCCAAGCATAAGCCGACCTATTGCTTCCTATTCCCGATATGGTAAAATTATACGGTTGTAGCGAATCCGAATGCAAAGTATAATATGTTTCGGTTTGCGGTTGCAATGTAATATTATGTAGTCCCGCACTGAGAATCGGCGGCGTAAATTTTATATTCAAAGTATAATTTTTAGCGCTTACGCCTCTTACTGCAATATAATACCTCTTGTCTTGCGTTAGCTTTGAAATATATATAGAATCAGAATATTTTTCATTCCTTGTTTCTTCATTAAATAATTTCACAAATCCATGAGGAACCGAAATACTATATTCTCCGTTGCATGACGGGACAAATTCCCACACTTGCTCGCTGTTCTCCGTTCGATTGTATCCGATATTTTCGCCCTCAGAAGCCTGCTCAACAGTTTCAAACAAAACTTTTTCGGCTGCCGCAACGGAATTTTCATTTAATGTAACAGCTTCCACACCGAAATCCTTCCACACAATATCATATACCGCACTCAGCAAACAATGCGTCTCTTCGTCGGTATCGTTAAAAAGGAATTTTGCTTCGGCATAATCGCTTATAAAAAAGTGTTCGCTATCGTTGGGCGATATAGCCGCAGACTTCGACAAGTATTCTATTTGCGGGTCGTTAATCTGTGCAGTTTTGCTTTGTTCGTTAAAAATTCCGTTTTCATGATTTACGGCAATATTATACGATTCATTTACGATACAACTCGATATCAGTTCGCACGTGCTTTTTACCGTGTTTAAAACTCCGCATATTTCGGATAAGCCCGGAATCATTTTAACGGCGTCTCCCAAAACTTTTTTAGCCGCATATTCGGCAAGCGGCGTAAAATTAAATTTACTGTCATACAGCATAGCTCCGCTGTAATTAGTACGCGCTTGCCTTATTATAATTCCGTTGTCCGTATGTTTGCTGTAATCGATATCGTACGAATTTTTATCATGCTCGTTCGATATGTAGCAACCGAAATTCACGTCTTTCAGATACCAATCCACATCGTAAGGTTCGCCCTTATCTTGCCACAGTCTATATTCGTCATAAAAGTTTATTGCGAATCTTCTTTTGAAGCACTCGACTTTTATCCCAACTTCGCCTATTGCTTCATCATAAGTATATATATTATTTACAAAAAGCACGTTTGCATTTTGTGTTCCGTCAAGGCTCGTCCATTTGTCAATGCAAAAGAATACTCATTCCCCACATAAGCAAATTGCCCGTCTTGTTCCAATAAAGCGGACGGAATGAGTCCGCGTAAGTTAGCGTCGCACTCACGGCATCTTTCGAGCCACGCTTCTCCCGCAAGTGTTTCTCTGTAAGTATAATATCCCGAGCTTAACTTGTCCAGAAAATTTTGTAAGCTATTGCCCGTAGTTTCGATTGCGTCGGAATTCGTCATTCTTTCGCATTGAGCAGTCACGTTTGAGCGTGTTGAAACTTCTTCGGCAAACGCTCTTGTACCCAAAACCGAACCGCTTGCAATAAGTGCAAGCATAACGCAAATCAATGCGCACCGTACACCCAGCCCTTTAAAGCTTCGAGACCTTTTCATAACACTAACCCTCCCTTTATTTTTTTATTCAACCACCTCTACGGTAATTGTTTTTTTAACTGAGTAATATTTTTCTAAATCCTCATCATTTTTATAGTGCACAATAGAAAATTCAACAGAATAAATTCCCACGTCTATCGGAGCAGCTATTGATATTCCCGATATAGCAAGATTATGACAACCCATTATTAACGCATCTGGCGTATCGTCAACTTCGATTTTATGCCCCTCATATTCGGCATAAGCTTTTGGATAACACTTATCTCCTGTATATTTATACTTGTAATATTCACCGTCAATATAATCGATAGCGCCGTTAGGGTCGAATTTCATTTCGGGTTGCAATTTCGGCAATTCGTCTATATAAAATCGCAAATCGAAATCGCGAATTTTTCCGTCGTCGTAATTAAGAGTCACTCGTATTAAATAATAGTTAGGTTCGCGTATCGTTCTCCCTTTGTAATCTTTGCTAATCCACCCCGCTTCTCCTATCGGTTCGTCGGTCTCACTGTTATAAAATTTATATTCGAAACAGTGCGCTACTCCGTCGTAAGGAATATGCACGTCTGCACCGCCCGCAAAACTGTAATCTCTTTTATATGTTGCGTTTGTTGCCTTATCGGTAAATATTATATACGGCTTTATATCCGACGATTTTATATCAGATGTTTTATCTTCATTATTTCCGCAACCGTATACAGTCCCGAAAGAAAATAAAAACAATATGGCTGCTCCCAAAAACGTTATTGCCTTCTTCATTCTTTTATCCCTCCCGAAAATATTTGTTTCCTAAATTGCAAAGCTAATCCCATTTACTGAAAATTATAGCTATATTCAAATGCTAACTACATTATACACTATTTAACATTTTTTGGCAATACCTTTTTCAAAAATTTCATCAAACCATAACAAACCGAAAAACCATTGCTTTCACATATTTTTGAGTCCTCTTGACAAAAATCGGTAATTGTAGTATATTTATTAGGTAGAATATTCGCGAGGATTTTAAACATGCTAAACGATTTAAAGAAGCTTATCGCCGTTCCATCGGTTATGGGCGAGGCGGAAGAGGGAGCGCCGTTCGGCAAAGCGCCGCGAGCCGCGCTCGATTGCTTTTTGGAAATTGCGGCGGGCTACGGGCTGAAAACGCATAACGAAAACGGCTATTGCGGTTGGGCGGAGCTCGGCGACGGCAAAGACATGCTCGGCATACTCGGGCATCTCGACGTTGTGCCTGCGGGCGACGGGTGGAGCCACGACCCCTATTCTATGGTGTGCGAAGACGGCCTCATAAAAGGGCGCGGCGTTGCCGACGACAAAGGTCCCACCGTTGCGGCGTTGCACGCGTTGAAACGGCTGAAAGAAAGCGGCAAAAAGCTCAACCACCGCATTCGTCTCATTGTGGGGTGCAACGAGGAAAACGGCTCGGAATGTATCGAATATTATCGCAAGCATTGCGAAATTCCGAAAGCAAGCTTTGTGCCCGACGCCGACTTTCCAATCATAAACAGCGAAAAGGGCATACTGCACCTCACGCTTACTTTTCCCCGCTCACAGCGGCTTGCCGAAAACTTTGTTTCGATTAAAGCGGGAATGCGCCACAATATCGTGCCCGACCTTTGCACGGTTGTCGTGCCAAAAGAAAGCAAACTGTTCGACGCGATTAGCTCGCTCGGCTCCGACAGCTCGCTCTTTCTCAATCCCAAAGTCGCCAAAATAATAATAAGCGGCGGTATGCGCACGCAAGACTTTTCCGCGCATTTCTTCCCCGACAAAATCGTGCTCGAAGCGCGCGGAGTTGCGGGACATGCAATGTGCCCCGAAAAAGGCGAAAACGCCGCAATGAAAATGCTCGCGTTGCTGTGCGGAATCGAGGGCGAAGAAACTCCCGAAGAATTTGTTGCGGTAAAAAAATATTTGTACGCGCCAAACCCCGCCGCGCTCTTGGGCATAGAAGCGCAAGACGAAGTTTCGGGCAACCTCACGGTAAACACGGGAATTGTGTCGCTTTCAGACGGCATTCTTTCGTTGGCGCTCGACCTTAGGCTTCCCGTGCGCGCAAATTATAAAGAGGTCAAACAAAAAATAAGCGACTGCTTCCCCACCGCAAAACTTACGGAAAACCGTTGGTCTCCCAACCTTTATATTCCCGAAGACAGCCGACTCGTGCAAGCCCTTTTGAGCGCATACGCCGAAACTACGGGCGGAGAAAAGAAATGCCTGTATTGCGGCGGCGGCACTTATGCGCGCGAACTGCCAAACGCCGTAGCGTTCGGTCCAACGTTCCCCGACCTCGAAACAAACATTCACAACATAGACGAATCGTTCCCCGTCGAACTATTCAACAAGCTTCCCGAAATTTACGAAGCCGCGATTTTAAAGCTTGACGAAGCGTACAAAGATTAGCAGCGTATTTAAAACGAAAAAATTGCAAATTTTATAAGTAAATACAGCAAGTCCGTATCTCTCCAAAACTTTCAGTTTTGGGTGCGTCGCGGGTTTGCAACATAAAAAGGAGAAATAAAATGAAAGAACTAAACGCAACGAACTTTTCGGAAGAAACAAACAAAGAACTCCCCGCTGTGGTTGACTTTTGGGCTTCGTGGTGCGGACCTTGCCGCAGTCAAGCACCCATACTCGAACAGTTTGCCGCAAAGTATGCGGGAAAAGTCAACGTGGGAAAAGTCAACGTAGACGAAAACCCCGACCTCGCGCAAAAATTCGGCATTATGAGCATTCCCACTATTATAGTGTTTAAAGGCGGCGAAGTCGTCGCTCGCGCCGTAGGCGTTCAGTCGCTTGAAAACTTGGCAAAACTCACTGGCATTTAATTGAATTTACAAGCAAAAACACTCTCCCGAATTTAAAAAACCTACCGCGATATTGCGCCGCAATTCCCATAGAGAGTTTTTTCACAGTAGGGTAGAATTGATAAGTATAGCGCACTATACCTTGCAAGCAATGGCAGTGCGCTTTTGCTTTACTTGTTCATTTACTTGTTGTATAATCACAGAGGGATAAACAGTGTGGGGTGCAAAAATGCTCATTGATTTTAATAAAGTACAGGCAATAACAATACAAGGAATGAATAACGGTACGGGTGAAATGACCGCAAGAATGTTTGCCGATAAAGGAGGTAAGATAATTCCTTGCTCTATTCATTCAGGCAGCTCAATCGGATTACATAGCCATAAAACAAGTGATGACATTAACTATGTGATTTCGGGAACGGGTAAAGCGATTTGTGATGAAAATGAAGAATTGCTTACGGCGGGGTGTTGTCATATTTGCAAAAAAGGCTCTAAACACACTATCATAAATACTGGGAATGAAGATTTGGTTTTAATAACCGTTGTGGTTGAGCGATAAATTTCAATTTGGAGGTGAGAAAACGAATGACGAATGAAGATATATTACAAGTTGCAATGCGCCAATCGGCTGTCGATTTGGGGTGTAATGCAGAAGATTTTTTGAACAACCAAAATAAAATCGTAATCTCAAAACAAAACAGCGCGGCACGTAAATATCTCGAACTTCCGTTTGCGTGCGACCTTGTTTCGTATGGAAATAATATTGTAGCGTCGGTTCGCGAGGATATTAAGAATACGGTAAAAGACTATATCGAGCGGTATCAAATCGAGCATTGTTTTGAAACGCCGAATTTGAATGTTTTTAGCGACGCTTTAAAAAAGTATAATTTGAAAATTTGTTTTATGGCAGAGTATTTTCTGCCCGATATAAATATTTTGAAAAAGCAAGTTTGTAAATATGCAACCCGAATTTTAAGCCGTAAAGATTTTACCGATTTATATACGCACGAATGGAGTAATGCTCTTTGCGAAAAACGTAAAGAGCGCGATGTTCTCGGCGTGGGCGCATATGATGACGGCACGTTAATAGGACTTGCCGCTTGCAGCGCGGATTGTGAAGATATGTGGCAGATAGGTATAGACGTTTTACCCGAATATCGGCGCAAAGGGATTGCTACCGCTCTTACGTCGGAGCTGGCTTTGGAAATATTGAATCGCGGTAAAGTTCCGTTTTATTGCGCAGCGTGGTCAAATATAAAATCGGTGCGCAACGCTATCAAAAGCGGATTTCGTCCCGCTTGGGTCGAGATGACTGCCAAAAAGAGCAAATTCGTTGATGAAATGAACAAGCTATAAATTTCAATTTAGCTTACTTAATTACAAGCAGAAAGAACTCTCGAACAAATTTGTTCGAGAGTTCTTTCTCGTTATTCATTTTTTAATTCCCTATGGGAAATACGCTTTGCGCCGCTTTTTTATGTTTATCATGCTTATTTGGTCTTCAAAACAAAAATTATTCCAGCTCGTCTTTTCCGCCGTTGGGCGGGTGACACCTGCACAATCTTTTTATTATTCTCGGAACACCGCGAATAACGCCGTATTTTTGCAATGCTTCAATCGCGTACTCAGAGCATGACGGAGTGAACACGCACCGCAGTCGCACCTCGTCGGGCGCGATAGCTTGATAAACCCGAATACACCAAATAAGAATTGCACGCATTCTCGCTATAACGTAAAGCGCGAGCACAACCGAACTTATTCCGAGCGAAAACGCAAGTTTATGTTTCTGCACGGCAAAAAACAGCGCGCAAAATATGCTTGCCGAAACGGCGACAGGTAACAAGATATTCGCGAGAGAGCGCCAAACGCTTATATGGGGGCGCACAAGATTTTTGCGACGCTCGCGCTCTTCTCTCAAAATTTCGAGCGGAGTTTTGGCGACAATTTCTCCCGTACTCAAAGCAAAAGAATCCGTCTCGGCTTTTTCTCTCGAAACGGATTTTTCATTAAGTTCGGTTGTCTTTTCTTCCGTTTGCATTCTTTTTCCGACAAAAAACTTTCTTTGCGGTTTTCGCCCCGCAAGACAAGTAAAATTTACAAGAGCGATATCGAATACAAAAGTTTGGCGGGAAAATCCGATTCTACGGCAACGTCGGGATTGTTAAAAGCAATAGTGAGCGTAACTTGCTTGCCCGAAGAATTGTAGCAGAATTGATATTCTTTAACTACCTTTCCCGTTCCTCGCTCGGTGAGTGTAAGTTCGTCGGCAAGAATCCACAAATCGCTGAGTTTATAGAATTTGAACGAGTCTACTTCACAATCGAACCCGCTTGCCGAAAGCGCCTGTTTGAGCTCTTTCTCAAAAGTCGATTGCTTTATTCTTTGCACTTTTCCGCTGCTGCTCACCGAGTTTACGTTAAAAGTGCCGTCCGAAAACCTATACAAGTCAACTCCGTTTTGCGTAGTTTCGAATTTGCAATCGGGCGGAAGATAAAACGAGCTTCCCGCATATTCTATGCACTCGTAACCTTCGGGCGCAATTCCGCCCTCGCCCTTTATTGCCGCAGGGTCGGTAAGTCCGCACCCCGTGAGAACAAAAGCGAAAACCAAAATAAGCGCCACGCTTGAAATCGTCGATTTAACCGCTCTTTTCATATCCTATTCCTCCCGAATTTTTTGTTTTTCTTGCCGTTCCGTACTTTATTTGCGTTACTTCTATGGGAATTTTGTTCCGCGCAAAAAATTCTATACAAAAAGCGAACCATGTCGGAATTTCGTCGGTAGGTTCGCCTTCGTAAACTTTTGTTACATATTACACTAATTCGATGAGAGCCGTTTCCGCGCTGTCGCCCTTGCGGAATCCCATTTTGAGCACGCGGGTATAGCCGCCTTTTTGACCCAAATCGGCGGCACGCTTCGTGTATTTGGGCGCATACTCGTTGAAGATTTTTTCAATGAGCGGATGTTGAATATGCTCGGTGCGTTGCTTAAACGCGAGAGCGGACTCTTTATCGCCGCGTTGCTCTTGGCGGTCGTATACAATGCTCATAATTCTGCGCCGAGCCGCAAGTTTTTTAGGTCCGTCGTTCACGAGTTCCACCTTGATTTCGCCCTTGTCGGTTTTGCGGGTTTCCACTTTTTTATAAGTGTCGGTGTAGCTGTTTATCGCCATTGTAAGAATTTTGTCCGCCATACGGCTAACTTCTTTGGCACGGTCGTAAGTGGTTTCTATTTTGCCGTTCCAAAGGAGCTCGGTAACTTGATTTCTCAAAAGAGCCATTCTTTGGTCGGTGGGTCTTCCCAATTTTCTCTGTTCCATACTGTTTACTTTACTCCTTAATCGTCGTTGCTTTTCAAGTCGAGCCCGTAGCTGTGAAGCTTTCCGATTACTTCGTCAAGCGACTTGCGCCCCAGATTGCGAACTTTAAGCATATCTTCTTCCGTTCTCTTGGTGAGGTCTTCCACCGTGTGAATGGCGGCGCGTTTCAAGCAGTTGTAACTGCGCACGCTCAAATCCATGTCTTCGATGTTCATTTCGAGAACTTTTTGCTGTTTGTCTTCCTCGCGCGAAACGAGAATGTCCATACCCGATATAACGTCCGACAAATTCACGAACAAACGGATGTGGTCTTCAATCGCTTTTGCCGCAAGACTCAAAACGTCTTTTGCCGATAAGCTTCCGTCCGTTTTAACTTCGAGTGTGAGCTTATCGTAGTCGATATTTTGCCCGACGCGGGTCGCTTCCACCGAGTAGCTCGCCGCTTTCACCGGCGTGAAAATAGCGTCGATGGGAATATACCCTATGGGCTGAGTGTCGTCTTTGTGGTTTACAGCCACAACATAACCTCTGCCGCGCGCAACCGTCATTTCCATGAACAGCTTTCCGCCCTCGTCGAGCGTGCAGATATACATGTCGGGGTTGAGCACTTCTATTTCGGGGTCGATTTCTATATCCTTAGCGGTAACTATTCCCGGAGTGTTGCGCTCGATTTTCAATACCTTTTTGAGCGTCTTATCCGAATAGTTTGCTTTAAGATTAAGCCCTTTAAGATTGAGGATAATTTCGGCTACGTCTTCTTTAACGCCCTTGATGGTTGTGAACTCATGGCTTGCGCCTTCGATGCGAATCCCCACCACAGCGGTGCCGGGCAGAGCCGACAAAAGAACTCTGCGGAGCGCGTTGCCGAGCGTGATGCCATAACCGCGCTCAAGAGGTTCCACTACGAATTTTCCCGCCCTTAAATCGGGGCTTTCCTCAAGCGTGATACGTGGCTTTTCGATTTCCATCATATTCATTCAATTCTCCTATGGCGGCAACTCGCCGCCGTAACAGTCGGCGTTTGCCTTAAAACACTTTTTACTTTATATTGCCTCGCATTCAAGCCGCCATTAGCGGTATCTATTTCCGCCGAGCGCGGCACTCCGTTATTACTTGGAGTACAACTCTACTATGAGCTGTTCGTTTATGTTGAGGTCGATGTCTTCACGCTTCGGGCTGTCGATGATTTTGCCCACGAGAGTCTCGGTGTTAAATTCGAGCCATTTGGGCATTACTATTCTTGCGCCGCGCAATTCCTTGAAAATAGCGTTGTCTTTCTTTGCGTCGCTGATTGCGATTACGTCGCCGATTTTAACTTGATACGACGGAATATCCACGCTCTTTCCGTTCACGGTAACGTGCCCGTGATTAACTATCTGACGGCACTGCGCTCTGCTTGCGCCTATTCCCATGCGATACACAACGTTATCGAGGCGACGCTCTATGAGAGCAAGCATGTTTTCGCCCGTTACGCCGCGCATACGCTCGGCTTCTTCGTAATAGCTATGAAATTGCTTTTCAAGCAAACCGTAAGCGCGCTTTGCCTTTTGTTTTTCGCGGAGCTGAACGCTGTATTCGCTCGCCTTTTTGCGTCCCATGCCGTGCTGTCCGGGAGGAACGGGGCGACGCTCCATAGCGCATTTTTTGCTGGTGCAACGCTCGCCTTTGAGGAAAAGTTTTTGCCCCTCGCGGCGGCACTGACGACAATCTGCACATGTATATTTAGCCATTTTAATCTCTTTCTCCTATTAAACTCTTCTGCGTTTGGGCGGACGGCAACCGTTGTGAGGTATGGGCGAAACGTCGGTTATGCTCGTAACGTTGAGTCCCACCACTTCGAGCGCGCGTATTGCCGATTCTCTTCCGCTTCCCGGTCCTTTCACGAAAACGTCTACCGATTTAAGACCGTGCTCTTTTGCCGCAGCCGCAGCTTTTTCGGAAGCCTGCTGTGCCGCAAACGGAGTGCTCTTGCGGCTACCGCGAAAGTTGAGAGCGCCTGCGCTGCACGCCGAAATCGCGTTTCCTTGCTCGTCGGTAACGGTTACAATCGTGTTATTAAACGAAGCGTGAATGTGCACTTGCCCTTTATCTATATTTTTTGTTACTCTGCTCTTTCTGGAAGAAGTCTTTTTAACTGCCATTGTTATGCTCTCCTACTTTTTCTTAGCTCTGCCAACGGTGCGCTTCGGACCTTTGCGCGTGCGAGCGTTTTGTTTGGTGTTCTGTCCGCGCACGGGAAGACCCTTGCGATGACGAACTCCGCGATAGCATCCGATTTCCATAAGACGCTTTATGTTGAGAGCAACCTCGCGGTGCAAATCGCCTTCCACTCGAAGGTTGTGCTCCACATAGTTGCGGATTTTGTTAACCTCTTCTTCCGAAAGGTCTTTAACTCTCGTATCGGGGTTCACGCCCGTTTCCGCCAAAATCTTTTGGGCGGTGGGCTTGCCGATACCGTAAATATACGTTAATCCGATTTCCACGCGCTTTTCGCGGGGCAAATCTATTCCGGCTATTCTTGCCACTTTCTTTTTTCTCCTTGATTTCTTTGAATGTGTGAAAATTATTCGGAACTTTTCGTATCCCTTTTTACCGTAGTCCCGACGCGCGGCAACAGGGTGAATATATAAAACGCGTTTTCCCGAAAGCCTATGGAATGTTAAGCTTTTCGACTACTCCGCGAACATCGCCGTATTTGTGCTTTTCAGCGCTATTTGTGCTTTTCAGCGCTCAAATAAAAGGTATTTAAACGCGAAAACTGCGCGCGGACAATTCCTTACTATCCAAGGATTCCGCACGCATTGCGTTTGCCTATTAAAACTTTTAGCCCTGACGCTGCTTATGGTTGGCGTACTTGGAGCAAATAACCATAACTTTGCCATGACGCTTTATAACTTTGCATCTGTCGCACATGGGCTTTACCGAAGCTCTTACTTTCATTTTTCAAATACCTCTTCTTTTAATGTATCCGCCCGATTTTTCGGACTTCTTAATTTTTGTTACGGTAAGTTATTCTGCCTTTCGTGATATCGTAGGGCGACATTTCTATCTTAACGGTGTCGCCTTCCAAAATCTTGATATAGTGCATACGAATTTTACCCGAAATCGTGCACGTAACAATATGACCGTTCGACAGCTTTACCTTAAACACAGCATTGCGCAAGCACTCTACTACTACGCCTTCTGCTTCGATATTGTCGGACTTTGGCATAAATTCTCCTTTTCTTTTTTTGCGCTTATAAAAGCGAGTTATTTGCCGTAACCTTATATATGCGGGCTCGGACGCCCGAGCGAACTCGCAAAACGTTTTCAGTTTTTAACGTTTTCCGAAAATTCTTTAAGTATTTTTCGCACCGCCGAATCGGTCGCGGTACCGTCTGCAAACGCCTTTTTCGCTTGCTCGCTCTCGCCGAGCGGCTTTAAATGCTTAACGCGTTTGGTTTTGAGTTTTGCGAGCGGTCGCTTGTCGCCGTCGGTTAAAAGCACGAAATCATTACCGAGCACCGCCGCTATTAAATAAATTCTTCCTCCGTCGTGTCCCATTCGGCTTTGCACCGCTGTGCCGACACTCGGAAACTCAAAGGCGTACATTTTATTATAGCACATAAATTCCTTTTTGTAAAGCGGCTTAACACACCTAACTCTGTCGAAGAACGAACATTTTTGACGCACAAAGCGCCTAAACGAACTTAAAGCGTTAAAATTTCGGGTTCTCCGTCGCGCACGAGAATTGTGTTTTCGTAGTGCGCCGACAGACTTCCGTCAGCCGTGCGAGTTGTCCAACCGTCAGGGTCGAATTTTATTTTGAACGTGCCCGCGTTAATCATAGGCTCGACCGCAATCGTATAGCCCGATTTGAGCAACACGCCCGTTCCCTCTTTTCCGAAGTTGGGCACATTGGGCTCCTCGTGCATATCTCTGCCGATTCCGTGCCCCACCATTTCACGCACGACTCCGTAGCCGTGACTTTCGGCGTGGCGCTGAATCGCACTCGAAAGGTCGCCCAATCTTTTGCCGTCGCGCGCATGTTTTATGCCTTCGAAGAAGCATTCGCGCGTTACGTCTATAAGTTTTTGCGCGCCGTCCGAAATCTTTCCGACTGCGAACGTGCGTGCCGCGTCGCCTTGCCAACCGTCTTTAACCACGCCCACGTCGATGGAAACTATGTCTCCCTCTTGCAAAACGTAGCCGCTCGGAATGCCGTGCACAACGACGTCGTTCACCGAAACGCACGCGGACGCGGGATAACCTCTGTAATGCAGAAACGACGGTTTTGCATCATGCGCCACGATAAATTCTTGTATTGCCGCGTTCACTTCTGCGGTTGTGACTCCGGGCTTGATTTTCTCCTCAATAAATTTGAGGGCGTCACCCGTGAGCTTACCCGCAACGCGCATTTTGTTGATTTCGCTCGGTTTTTTTACCGTAATCATTCTACTTCGCGAGCCTCATTTCAAGGAGTCGAGCACCTTTTCTATTTGGGCGAACACTTCGTCTATCTGCTTCATGCCGTTAACGCTTTTAAGTTTGCCCTTTGCCGCATAGTAATCGATTAGCGGCTTTGTTTGCTCGGTGTAAACATTCAAACGCTTGCCCACCGTTTCTTCGGTGTCGTCGGCGCGCTGAATTATCTCTCCGCCGCATTTAGGACATTTCTTTTCGGAAAACGTAGACACATGATAGCTTTCGCCGCATTTAGCGCAAACTCTCCTGCCCGTGAGCCGAGCCATGAGTTTATCGAGTTCCACCGCTATATCGAGCACCAAATCGATTTCGCTCATTTCGTCGAGCGCTTTCGCTTGAAAGACGTTGCGCGGGAAGCCGTCGAGCATGAAACCGTTTTTGCAATCGCTCTCTTTCAAACGCTCGGCAACTATTTCGCAAGTAACTTCGTCGGGCACGAGTTGCCCTTTGTCGATATACGCTTTGGCTTTTAAACCTACGGGCGTTCCCTCTTTAAGGTTTTTGCGGAATATGTCTCCCGTAGAGATATGAGTGATTCCGTACTTCTCTGCAATTTTCGTTGCCTGCGTGCCTTTGCCCGCACCGGGCGCACCCAACAAAACTATTTTCATATTTTTTCCTTTTTTATGGTTCGAAAGCTTTTACAACTCTATGTTTGAGATTGCTTCGCTACGCTCGCAATGACATGTACGCCTAAGGCGGTGCAGACGGGTGCAGAGAGGCGCAACAGTCGGCTCGCCGATGAGGGCGCGTATTTCACACATACGTAACCGAATCGACGTGCCGAACGTAGCGCCTATATGTGCCCGTATGCGCCGCCGCTAATTTACTTTAAGAAGCCGCGATACTGCTTCATCATCAACTGACTCTGCAACTGCTTTTCGAATTCAAGCGCCACCGAAACAACGATTAGCATACCTGTGGAGCTGAACGCGTTAACGAGCGCAATCGAAGTGCCGGAGCTAAACACGAAGTTGAATATAATCGAAGGCACTATTGCTATAATCGCAAGGAAAATCGCTCCGAACAAAGTGAGACGCTTGTTTATTTTTTTAAGATAATCGCTCGTCTGCTTGCCGGGACGGAGACCCGTAATGTTTCCGCCGTATTGCTGAATATTCCTTGCCACTTCTTCGGCGTTAAACTGAATTTGCGCATAGAAGAAGCTGAAACCTAAAATTAAGAGTCCCACGAGCACGCTGTATATCGGCTTGCCCGTTCCGAGCCAATTAGTCCAAAATTTATAGAAGCCTTTCGTAGAGTCCATATTGAACATAGACATAATGAGCTGAGGGAACGAAAGTATTGCCGTAGAGAAGATTATGGGCAATACGCCGCTCGCGTTTACTTTAATGGGAATATAGGTGGTTTGTCCGCCGTATTGCTTGCGCCCTTTTATTTGTTTGGCGTAATGCACGGGAATTTTGCGCTCGGCAAGGTCTACGAACACTATGAACGCAAATATTATAACAACAAGCAACAAGAATGCGAGCAACTGCCAAGGGGCATTTTGGTCGGTGCCTTTAACCCAAGCGGTTATAACCGACACAATGCTTATGCCCGCCGTCGAAAGGATACCAACGAAGATAAGAAGCGATATACCGTTACCAACGCCAACTTCTGTAATTCTTTCGCCGAGCCACATTGTGAACATAGAGCCCGCAATCAAAATAGCGCCCACAAACATGCACACAAGCCACTTTTTCATGCTCACGTTAAACACCGTAGTGCTTATTTGGTCGCCGCGTGAAAAGTTAATCACAATGCCGATAGCCTGAGCTACGGCAAGCACAAGAGTGAATACCCTTGTGAGCTTGTTGAGTTTCTTTCTGCCCTCGTCACCCTGTTTGCTCCAACGCTCCAAAGGCGGAATGGCAACGGTTAAAAGCTGAATAATAATCGACGCATTGATATACGGCGAAATACCGATTGCCAAGAACGCGCCGTTAGTAAGCGCGCCGCCCGTAATCATACTGAGCAACGAAAGTATGTTGCCGGAGTCGTTTGCAACTTGTCCAGCATACGTTTCGCCCGTTATGCCGGGAATGGGAAGCCAACAACCCAAGCGGTAAACAAACATCAGCGCCAAAGTGATAAGGATTTTGTTTCGCACTTCCTTATTCTTAAACGCGTTAACGAGTGTTTGAAACATTACAACACCTCTGCTTTACCACCGGCTTTCTCGATTTTCTCCATTGCGGATTTCGAGAATTTTTTAGCCTGCACGGTTATTTTTTTGGTGAGCTCGCCGTTTGCGAGCACCTTCAATCCGTAAGGTTCCTCTTTGCCGACTATTCCGCTTTTAATTAGCGTTTCGAGGTTAACCACAGCGCCGTCTTCGAATTCGTTGAGGTCGCCGAGATTAACTATGGAGTATACTTTCTTGTAGCGGTTGTCAAATCCCGTTTTGGGAAGTCTGCGCGAAAGCGGCATTTGTCCGCCCTCGAAGCCGGGACGAACCCCGCCTCCGCTACGCGCCCACTGTCCTTTGTGACCTTTGCCGCTCGTTTTGCCTGTGCCCGAACCGATGCCGCGCCCCAAGCGTTTGGTAGCTTTTTTCGCGCCTACCGCAGGCGATAAATCGTGCATGTTCATAGTTTTTATACCTCCTCTACGTTAACGAGGTGCTTCACAACGAAAATCATGCCGCGCATTGCGGGATTATCGTTCACTACCACGCTGGAACGAATTTTTTTGAGGCCTAACGCCTGCACCGTTCTTTTATGCTTTTCAAGGCTGCCGATTGTGCTTTTCACCAAAGTGACTTTCAGCTTCTTGGTTTCGGCGTTTTCTGTCTTTTTCGTAGCCATATCGCCTCTCCTATCCTAAAATTTCTTCTACGGTCTTGCCTCTGAGAGCCGCAACCTGCTCGGGCGAACGGAGCGCGGTAAGCCCTCCGAAAGTAGCCTTAACGCTGTTTATGGGATTGCGACTGCCGTAGCTCTTCGTGGTGATGTCTTTAATTCCCGCGAGCTCCACCACCGCGCGCACGCTTCCGCCGGCTATAACGCCCGTACCTTCGGGAGCGGGACGCATGAGAACCTGCGAGGTTCCGAATTTGCCTATAATTTCGTGCGGTATTGTGCCGTCCGACATAGCGATTTTCACCAAACTGCGGCGAGCCACGCCCTCTGCCTTTTTAATCGCTTCGGGAACCTCAGCCGCTTTGCCCGTGCCGATTCCCACACTTCCGTTGCCGTCGCCCACCACAACAAGCGCCGAAAAGCGCATGTTGCGTCCGCCTTTAACAACCTTTGTGATACGGTTAACCGCTACGAGTTTGCTTTTAAAGCCGTCGTCGGGCTTCATTTCTTCACGTTCACGTCTTGCCATTTCTGCATTCCTCCGCTAAAATTTGAGGCCCGCTTCACGAGCGCCGTCGGCAAGAGCTTTCACTCTGCCTGTGTAAAGGTAACCGCCGCGGTCGAAAACCACGCACTCAATTCCTTTCGCCTTCGCCTTTTCGGCTACTTTCGCGCCCACAATCGCGGCCGCTTCGGTTTTTGTCTTGCCCTTCACGTTCACGTCTTTGGCAACCGTCGAACTCGAAGCGAGCGTCACGCCCGCAACGTCGTCGATAACTTGCGCGTAAATGTGCGAAGTGGAGCGATACACGTTCAAACGCGGGCACTCGGCGGTTCCCGACACGTTGTGACGAACGCGCAAATGACGCTTAACACGAACTTGATTTTTATTCTGTTTGTTTATCATATCGCTTTGCTCCTTACTTGCCCGCCGTCTTGCCTTCTTTCTTCACAAGAACTTCGTCCGAATAATGGAGTCCGTAGTTGTGGTAAGGCTCCACAGGGCGCTTACTGCGTATGGTCGCCGCCGTCTGCCCCACAAGCTCTTTGCTTATGCCCGAAACCACTATGGTAGTAATGTCGGGGCAAGCGATTGTGATGCCTTCGGGAGCGGTGAACTCTACTGGATGGCTGTATCCTAAGTTCATTGTGAGCTTGTTGCCCGAAACTGCGGCTTTATAGCCTACGCCTTGAACTATAAGCGTGCGGCTAAACGGCGTAACCACGCCCGCCACCATGTTGGCAATAAGCTGACGGTAAAGCCCGTGCTTCGATTTCGTTTCTTTCTTTTCGTCGGAACGCGTAACGTGCACTTCGGCGCCTTCAACTTTAACTTCTATTTTATTGCTTGCGATTTCGCGTTCGAGCGTTCCTTTGGGTCCGCTCACTTTCACAGTTGAACCCGCAACCTCCACTTTAACGCCGGCGGGGATTGCAACTGGCATTCTTCCTATTCTCGACATAATGCTTTGCCTCCCTTATTACCAAACGTAAGCAAGCACTTCACCGCCCACTTTTTGAGCGCGCGCCTGCTTATCCGTCATAACGCCTTTACTTGTGGAAATGATTGCAATACCCAAGCCGCCCAAAACTTTGGGAAGCTCTTCGTATCCGCAATACACTCTGAGTCCGGGCTTGCTGATACGTTTGAGGTTAGTAATAACTCTCTCGTATTTGTTGCCGTATTTGAGCACAATGTTTATAACGGGATGTCCGTTGTCGTCGCCTATTTCCGCGCTTTTTATAAAGCCTTCGTTCACGAGTATGTCGGCAATAGCTTTCTTCATTTTGGAAGAAGGAACCGACACGGTGTCGTGACGCGCGGTGAGCGCGTTACGGATTCTCGTCAGCAAATCTGCAATGGGGTCTGTAGTAACCATATTTCGCTGTCCTCCTTACCAACTCGACTTCTTAACGCCGGGAATTTCGCCCTTATAGGCAAGCTCGCGGAAACATATTCTGCAAATTCCGAACTTTTTCAGCACAGCGTGCGGACGTCCGCAAATATTGCAACGCGTGTATGCGCGAGTGGAAAACTTCGCAGGCTTCTGCTGCTTGTTTATCATTGCTTTCTTAGCCATAATTTTCTCCTATCCTCCGCTAATTCCGAAACGGCATACCCATCTTGGTGAGCAATGCCTTCGCTTCGTCGTCCGACTTAGCGGTAGTTACTATGCAAATATCGAATCCGCGTACTTTTTCCACCTGTTCGTAAGAAATTTCGGGGAAAATAATCTGCTCTTTAACGCCCATCGAGTAATTTCCTCTGCCGTCGAACGACTTGGCGGAAATTCCGCGAAAGTCGCGCACGCGCGGAAGCGCAATCGATATGAGCTTATCGAGAAATTCGTACATTTTGTCGCCGCGAAGCGTAACTTTTACGCCTATGGGTTGGTTTTCGCGGAGTTTGAAGTTCGCGACGCTCTTCTTAGCTTTCGTTATAATGCTTTTCTGACCGCAAATGGATTCGAGCTCGGCTTGCGCAAGCTGAATGCTCTTGTTGTTGTCTTTAATGTCGCCGAGACGCATGTTGAGCGTGATTTTTTCGAGCTTGGGAACTTCGTTAACGTTCTTGTATCCTCTTTCGCTCATGAGCGCGGGAACGATTTCGCTAACGTAACGCTTTCTGAGGCGATAACGGGGACTGTCGTCTTTCTTCGTATCGGTTGCCGCCTTTGCCGCAACCTGATTCTTCTTTTCTGCCATATTTCCTCCGATTAGTTCTCGCCGCCGTTTTCGGCAACGTTCTCGGTAGCCTCGACCGCAGTGTCGGCTTCTTTCTTCACGGTTTTCTTAGCCGTCTTTTTCTCGGCGCTGTCGTCCGATTTTTTGGCGGTTTTCTTAGCCGTTTTCTTTTCTTTTACTTCTTCGGCGGGAGTTTCAACCTTTTCGGTCTTGCTCTTTTTAGCCTTTTTCTCAACCTTTTTGGGCTCTAACGACGCGCCGCACTTCTTGCAAACGCGAATTTTCTTTTCGCCGTCTACGTTGTGCGCCACGCGAGTGGCTTTGCCGCAAGACGGGCAAACGATTTGCACGTTGCTCACGTCTACGGGACCCGCCATTTTATTGATGCCGCCCGGTTGGTTGGCTCCTCTCGGCTTGGTGTGTTTGGTTATAATGTTGCAACCTTCCACAACCACTCTTCCGCTTTTGGGGTCGCTCGACGTAATTTTGCCTTTCTTGCCTTTGTCTTTACCCGCAATCATAAGTACGGTATCGCCTTTTTTAACGTTCATTTTCATTTCGGCAATTCCTCCTTAAAGCACTTCGGGAGCGAGCGATATGATTTTCATATAATCTTTCTCGCGGAGTTCGCGGGCAATCGGTCCGAAGATACGAGTTCCGCGCGGTTGCTTTTGGTTGTCTATAATTACGGCGGCGTTGTCGTCGAAGCGGATAAACGACCCGTCGGGACGCCCTACGCCCTTATTGGTGCGCACGATTACCGCTTTAACCACGTCGCCCTTTTTCACGGCGCCGCCTGTCGACGCGCTCTTAACCGACGCTATAATAACGTCGCCTATGTTGCCGCTGCGGCGGAACGAACCGCCGAGCACGCGAATGCACATAATTTCTTTCGCGCCGCTGTTGTCGGCAACTTTAAGATAACTTTGGGGTTGTATCATAATTCGCCTCTCCTTACTTCGCCTTCTCGACTACTTTCACAAGGCGCCAACGTTTGTCGCGCGACAGAGGACGGGTTTCCATAATCTCCACTTTGTCGCCGATACCCGCTTCGTTGTTTTCGTCGTGAGCTTTCAGTTTTTTGGTAGTGTTGATGGTTTTTTTGTACAGAGGGTGTTTCGTTTTGTCTTTAATGGCGACAACTATCGTTTTGTCCATTTTGTCCGAAACGACAATTCCTTCGCGCACCTTGCGATTATTTCTTTGTATTGTTTCCATAATGCCCTCTCTACGCCTTCTTCGAAAGTTCGCGCTCACGGAGAACCGTTTTAATGCGCGCGATGTCTTTTTTGCAAACGACCATCTGCATGGGGTTATTGAGCTGACCCGTAGCGTTGCTGAATCTAAGGTTGAAAAGCTCTTGTTTGAGCTCACCGAGCTTAGCGATAAGCTCGTCGTCTTTCATTTCGTGTATTTGCTTAGCTTTCATTATGCTTTTTCCTCCTTGTCGGCGGATATAAGCTCGCCGCGTTTGCAAATTTTGCAACGCACCGGCAATTTGTGAGAAGCAAGACGAAGAGCTTCGCGAGCGACTTCCTCGCTTACTCCCGCCATTTCGAACATAACTCTGCCCGGCTTAACAACGGCAGCCCAGTATTCGGGAGAACCTTTTCCGCTACCCATGCGGGTTTCGGCGGGTTTCTTCGTGATGGGCTTATGCGGGAAAATATCTATCCAAACCTGTCCGCCGCGCTTTATATAACGAGTCATGGCGATACGAGCGGCTTCTATTTGGTTGGACGTAATCCATGCGGGGTCGAGCGACACAAGTCCGAACTCGCCGTATGCGATTTCGTTGCCCTTATTCGCCTTACCCTTCATTCTTCCGCGCTGTTGTTTGCGGTGTTTTACTCTCTTGGGAAGTAACATTATTCCTGTCCTCCTTGCGGCTCTTTCGCCTTAGGCAATACCTCGCCCTTATAAACCCAAACCTTGATGCCTATTGCGCCGAAGGTAGTGCGGGCGGTGGCAACGCCGTAATCTATGTCGGCTCTCAACGTTTGAAGAGGAATACTTCCGTCGTGATAAGCCTCGCTACGCGCGATTTCGGCGCCGTCGAGACGACCCGAAACTTTAATCTTAACTCCTTTCGCTCCGCTACGCATTACTCTGCCCATAGCCTGTTTCATAGTTCTTCTGAACGAACTGCGCTTTTCGAGCTGAGCCGCAATGCTCTCGGCAACAAGGACGGCGTCCATATCGGGGCGCTTCACTTCCATAATGTTTATATGGAACTGCTTATCGGGCACGACTTTTTTGAGTTGCTTTTTGAGCTCTTCTATACCCGCGCCTTTAAGCCCTATAATCATGCCGGGCTTAGAGGTGTGAATGTTTATGCTCACGTTGCCCTGAGCGCGCTCTATAATAACTTTGCTCACGCCGTAAGCGTAATACTTCTTTTTAATAAATTCGCGGATTTTGTGGTCTTCGAAAAGGTTTGCGGAAAAATCTTTTTTGCCCGCGTACCAGTTGGCGTTCCAACCGCCGATTACACCCACTCTAAGTCCGTGAGGATTTACTTTCTGTCCCATGCTTTTCAGCCCTCCTTCACGGTGTTAAGGATAACCGTGATATGACTCGTTCTTTTATTGATGCGATACGCTCTGCCTTTCGACACGGGGTTCATACGCTTCAAAATCGGACCGCCGTCGGCGAATATTTCGTCAACATACAAGTCGGCGCGACTGAGCCCTTGATTGTGCTCGGCGTTTGCCACAGCCGATTCGATAACTTTGCGAATGGGTTCGCTTGCCGCTTTGGGAGTGGCGAGCAATATTGCAAGCGCTTCGTTCACCGATTTGCCGCGAACGGTATCGAGAACCACGCGCACCTTAGTGGGCGATATGCGAATATATTTTGCCTGAGCGCAAGGGCGAGTGTCTTTGTTCTCTTTGCGCGCCTGCGCCTTTTCTTTCATTCTCTTTGCCATAGGAACGCTCCTTATTTACCCTTTGTGGTTTTTTCGCCGGCATGACCGCGAAACGTACGCGTGGGCGCGAATTCGCCGAGTTTGTGCCCAACCATTTCTTCGGTGCAATACACGGGAACGTGTTTGCGTCCGTCGTGCACCGCAATGGTGCTGCCAACGAATTCGGGGAATATCGTGGAAGAACGCGACCAGGTTTTAATAACCTTTTTATCGGAAGTTTCCGATTGCGCTTTCACTCTTTCATACAGCCTTTCTTCAACGTAAGGGCCTTTTTTTACACTTCTGCTCATGTGTTCTACACCTCTCAGTTAATACGCTTCACAATAAAGCGGTCGCTGTTCTTGTGTTTTTTACGCGTCTTGTATCCGAGCGCCGGCTGACCCCAAGGAGAAACGGGGCCGGGACGGCCTATCGGAGACTTGCCTTCGCCACCGCCGTGAGGGTGGTCGCACGGGTTCATTACCACGCCGCGAACTGTGGGTTTCACGCCCATGTGGCGTTTGCGTCCCGCTTTACCGAGCGAAACGAGCTCGTGGTCGAGGTTACCCACTTGACCGACCGTAGCTTTGCACGAAAGCGGAATCATGCGCATTTCGCCGCTCGGAAGACGTAACGTGGCATACTTGCCCTCTTTCGCCATAAGCTGAGCCGCGCTTCCCGCCGCCTTAGCCATCTGCCCGCCTCTTCCCGGTTGAAGCTCTATGTTGTGAACCATTGTGCCTACCGGAATGTTTTGGAGCGGAAGAGCGTTGCCTGCCTTGATGTCGGCGCCCTCGCCGCTAATAACGGTGTCGCCCTTATTGAGTCCCAAAGGAGCGAGAATATATCTCTTTTCTCCGTCGGCATAGTGCAAAAGCGCTATATACGCCGTGCGGTTGGGGTCGTATTCGATTTCGGCAACGCGCGCGGGGATATTGTCTTTATTGCGCTTGAAGTCGATAATGCGATACTTTATTCTGTTGCCGCCGCCTATATGACGAACGGTTATTCTGCCCGTGTTGTTGCGTCCGCCGGTGCGGTACGAAGTGTCGAGCAACGATTTCTCGGGTTTCGCGGTTGTAATTTCGTCAAAACTCGAAACCGTTTTAAATCGAGTACCCGGCGTCATGGGTTTAAATCTTTTTATAGCCATCTTGTTGCCGCCTCCATTAGGTTAAGCTATCGAAAAACTCGATAGACTTACTTCCTGCGGTAAGTTGCACATACGCCTTTTTGTATTGCGAGGTGTAACCTTCGCTTCTTCCCTGACGTTTGTACTTTCCGCGCACGTTTACTGTGTTTACTTTTTCTACTTTAACCTTGAAGATTTCTTCAACCGCCGCTTTAATTTGAGTTTTATTGGCCCTGCGGTCAACAACGAACACATATTTTTTATCGGCTATGCCCTCGTAGCTCTTTTCGCTGCGTATAGGTTTAATAATTACGTCGTAGGCGTTCATTCCGCATATGCCTCCTCGATTTTTTTGGCGGCGTCTTTCGTCATAACGCATTTGGCGTTTGCAACGACGTCGTACACGTTTATGAGACTGCTGTTAAGAGTGCTTACTCCGGGAATGTTCTTCGCCGCGCGCACCACCGCTTCGTCGGCGTCGGTAACAACCACGAGCACACGCTTATCGATTTTAAGGTTAGTAAGCACTTGCGCCATTTGTTTGGTTTTGGGCTCGATTTTGATTTCGTCTACTATCATGAGTTCGTCGGCGCGAAGCTTTTCGCTGAGCACCGAGCAAATCGCGTTTCTGCGCGCCTGCTTATTGAGCTTTTGCGAGAAGTCGCGGGGCTTGGGCGCGAACACCACTCCGCCGCCCGCCCACTGAGGCGAACGAATGGAGCCCTGACGCGCTCTGCCCGTGCCCTTTTGACGCCACGGCTTTATGCCGCCGCCGCGCACTTCGGTGCGGGTGAGTGTGCATTTTGTGCCCTGACGCGCGTTGTTGCGTTGAGCCACAACCGCTTGATGCACGAGTGCTTCGTTATATTCGGCGGCGAAAACGCTGTCGGCAAGCTCTATGCTGCCCGCTTCTGCGCCTTTTTGATTAAATACTTTTACGCTTGGCATTTTTCTTCCTCCGCCTTACTTCGATTTCACGGACTGTTTCACCGTTACGAGTGCGCCTTTGGGTCCGGGAATCGCGCCGCGTATCAAAAGCACGTTGCGAGCCGCGTCCACTTTTACTATTTTAAGATTTTGAATTGTCACGTTGTCGTGTCCGTAATGACCTGGCATGTGCAATCCCTTTATTACCTTGCTCGGGGTGCTGTTGGCGCCGGTGGAGCCCACGCTGCGATGAACGGGTCCCGTGCCGTGCGTCATTTTGAGTCGGCGTTGATTCCAACGCTTGATTACGCCCGAAAAGCCGTGCCCTTTACTAACCGCCGACACGTCAACCACGTCGCCGCCCGCAAAGATGTCGCAATTTATTTTGCTACCCACTTCGAATTTGTCGGGTTGCGAGAATTTGAATTCGCGCAAGATTTTTCCTGCGGGAACGTTCGCCTTTTTATATACGCCCGCTTCCGCTTTGTTTTGATTCTTGGGCGCGTCTTCGAACGACACGAGAACGGCGCTGTATCCGTCGCGCTCGGGAGTTTTTTTGCGCACAACCGTCATAGGTCCCGCCTCAACGACGGTTACGGCAATGCTCAATCCCGTTTCGTCGAAAATCGAGGTCATGCCGACCTTTCTTCCTAATATAGCTTTATCCATTTGCGTTATACCTCCTCACCCGTCTTACAGCTTTATCTGGATGTCTACGCCCGCAGGGAGGTCGAGCTTCATGAGCGAATCGACCGTTTTTGCCGAAGGGCTATATATGTCTATAAGCCGCTTGTGCGTGCGAAGCTCGAACTGTTCGCGGCTATCCTTATACTTGTGCACGGCACGAAGTATCGTAACCACTTCTTTATCGGTGGGAAGAGGAATGGGACCCGAAACTTTGGTGCCCGTTTTCTTCGCCGTCTCAACGATTCTTGCCGCCGATTGGTCGATAAGGTCGTGGTCGTAAGCTTTCAATTTAATTCTGATTTTTTGGCTTGCCATCTTAATAAATTTACCTCCGTTTAGCATTCGCGAAGCTACAACGCCGTCGGGTGGGTCCACGTTCGAAGTTTTATATAGGCGGCTTTATTCTCACCGCCCAAGCTTGCCCTCTCGCGCCTTACGGAACTGTCCGTCGGTTCGCTTTTCGAGGTTCGCCTCTCCGAATTCGTTTGCACCTTAGCGCCGTCCTCTTTTGCCGCTCACTTCGCCGCACGACATGCCTACCGTCGCACTCGGTCCGCCGAAGTTCTCCCGCAGTCCGCTAAATTTCCGCGAGTAACCTTCGGTTTCTTACCTATTTTCTCCGCAAAAAAGGGCTGTACAGAATGCACAGCCTTGTTATTATACTACAAGTAAACTCAATAAGTCAAACGAAATTATAATATTTTACAAAAATTTTTTTAAAAGCATACGAGAGTTTTTGTCAAGCTTGATATAATGCCGTTGAACAAAAAACGACCGCGCTCAAAAACGCAGTCGTCTTTTTGTAATGGTTATTTTATTTTCGGCTAAGCCGACGAACTTATTTAAGTTCGGCAGTGGCGCCCGCTTCTTGCAATTTCTTCATTGCTTCTTCGGCGGCGTCTTTGGGCATAGCTTCTTTCACGGTGGAAGGAGCTCCGTCTACGAGAGCTTTCGCTTCGGAGAGTCCGAGACCGGTGATTTCGCGCACAACCTTTATAACGGCAATCTTGTTTCCGCCGATTTCTTTAAGCATAAGGTTGAACTCGGTTTTCTCCTCTTCGGCGGGAGCGGCGGCTCCGCCTGCCGCGGGAGCGGCAACAGCCATAGCCGCAGCCGACACGCCGAACTCTTCTTCGAGCATTTTAACGAACTCGTTGAGTTCCATAACCGACATGCTCTTTACTTCTTCCAACATTTTATTCAAATCTGCCATGATTTTTTTATACTCCTTTTTTTATTTGCGTTTTTCACGCCGTTTTATTTTTCTTTTTTTGTTTTTTCAACTGTTATTGCGAGATTATTCGATTCATGCATAAAATTGCTTCGCTACGATACTCGCATACGCTCGTGGCGTTCGCGCTTCGCGCTCGGCTGAGCGCAATGACATAAATAATTTTCGCTTTGGCGACATTCCGCAGAAAAATGAATCCGACTTTCTCGGGTTTCCCGAGTCGGGCGAAAATTTATTACGCCGACTGTTTTTTTGCGATTTCGCTGAGAGCGACCGCAAGACTGCGCATAGGGCTGGTGAGCATTCCGAGCAACTGCCCGACGAGAACGGGCTTTGCGGGAATTTTGGAGAGCGCGTTCACTTCTTCAGCCGAAGCCTGTTTGCCCTCTATAATACCGCCTTTAATCGCAATCTTATTGTTCGTTTTCGCTACGGTGTCCGCAACGATTTTCGCGGGAGCCACAGCGTCTTCGTAGCCGAACGCTACGGCGGTGGGCCCTTCGAGAACTTTCTCGAAACCGTCGAAACCGCAGTTATTGAACGCGCGGAGCACAAGACGGTTTTTGAGAACTTTGTAGTCAACTCCCGCCTGACGCATACTAACGCGCATTTCGGTGTCTTGCGCAACGGTGAGTCCGCGATAGTCCACAAGCACTATGCTCTTCGACTTTTTCACTTTCTCTACGATTTCTTCTACCTGTTGCGCCTTTTGTTCGATTGCTTCCTTAGACATTCTTTTTACCTCCTGTTTTATTTTATAAAACAAACGCCCCGATTAAACGAGGCGTTTAAAGGTCTTATTATTCGCTTGGCAATGTTGCCGTTTGAATTTAAAGATTTTTCACACCTCGACAAGCCGACCGCAGTCATTTAAAGCGCATGGCGCCGCTTGTTGTCTTAGGTTATTTAATTGGTTGCGTCGTGTTTTTAACGTTGAACGCGGTTTGTCATTGCGAGCGTAGCGCGGCAATCTTTGCCGCAAAGTCGCTCTATGAATGAGACTGCCGCGTCGGGCTTCGCCCTCCTCGCAGTAACATCGAAAGTGCCGGTTGCGATTGGGCGACAAAAATCCGACTTTCGCGGGCGCGTACCGCGAAAGGACGCATTATCGAGTTCGCCCAACACGGATTAAGCAAGCAAGTGCCGTATGGCACGTATGCGTAGCGCCGTGTTGCGATTGGGCGACAACTTTTTATATTCTGTAATTTACTTTTACGCCGGGACCCATTGTGGACGCCGCATAAACGCTTTTAAGGTAGGTTCCTTTTGCGGC
Source organism: uncultured Clostridia bacterium (assembly GCA_947089425.1). Lineage (GTDB taxonomy): Bacteria > Bacillota > Clostridia > Christensenellales > Pumilibacteraceae > Pumilibacter. Next base: position 10,493 of record CAMUKG010000007.1, on the reverse strand, counting down.
TGCGGGTTTCGCCTTAACGATAGCTTCCATAAGAGTATTGAAGTTTTCGAGAAGCTTTTCGGCTCCGAAAGACTTTTTGCCTATGGGGCAATGAACAATCGCGGTTTTATCTACGCGGTATTCCACTTTGCCCGCTTTGGTCTCTTTAATCGCTTTTTCGATGTCGGGCGTAACCGTTCCCGACTTGGGCGACGGCATCAAGCCTTTGGGACCGAGTATTCTCGCAACGCGTCCCATTTGCCCCATCATGTCGGGCGAAGTAATTACCACGTCGAAATCAAGATAGTTCTCGTTGAGAATTTTAGCTATGATTTCTTCCGCGCCCACTATGTCGGCGCCCGCTTTTACCGCTATGTCCGCCTTGTCGCCTTTTGCAATAACGAGAACTTTAACGGTTTTGCCCGTTCCGTTGGGAAGCACAACCGTGCCGCGAACCTGTTGGTCGGCTTGGCGAGGGTCAACGCCCAAACGAACGTGGAGTTCCACAGTTTCGTCGAATTTCGCTTTCGCAGACGCCAAAACCGCGCCTATTGCGTCGGCGGGCTCGTATGCCTTAGTTAAATCGAGAGCTTTAACGCTGTCTCTGTAATTCTTTCCGCTCATTATGCTTGCCCTCCTTAGTCTACCACCGTAACGCCCATACTGCGGGCAGTTCCGGCTATCATGCTTATTGCCGCTTCCAAACTTGCCGCGTTGAGGTCGGGCATTTTGGTAGTTGCAATTTCGGTGAGCTGAGCTTTGGTGATTTTAGCCACCTTGTCTTTGTTGGGTTTCGCGGAACCGCTCTCTATGCCGCAAGCCTTTTTGATGAGCACGGCAGCCGGAGGGGTTTTGAGCACGAAAGTAAAGCTACGGTCGGCGTATATGCTGATTACTACGGGAATAATCAAGCCTTCCTGCCCTCTCGTCTTTTCGTTGAACTCTTTGGTAAAGCCCGGAATGTTTATGCCGTGCGGACCGAGACTGCTACCTACGGGCGGACCCGGAGTCGCTTTGCCGGCGGGCAGTTGGAGCTTTACTACTGCTTGTAGTTTCTTTGCCATTTTTCTTTCTCCTTGCTAAAAATATTTTTTATGCAATCGCGGTACTATCGAGCTTTTCGCTCTCCCGAATTGTAACTGTTTATACTGTCATTGCGAGGAACGAACGCAGTGAATGACGCGGCAATCTCCGTTCTACGTTTGGGATTGCTTCGCTACGCTCGCAATGACAAGGGGTAGGCGGTGCAGACGGGTGCAGAGAGGCGCAACAGTCGGCTCGCCGATGAGGGCGCGTATTCACACATACGCAACCGAGTCGGCGTGCCGAACGTAGCGCCTATATGCTCCCGTATGCGCCGCCGATTATTCTGCTTTGTCGATTTGGTACAACTCCAAATCCACCGGCGTTTCTCTGCCGAACATGCTCACTATTACGCGGCACTTCGATGCGGCGGCGTCGAGCGTTTCGATTTCGCCCACGAACCCTTCGAGAGGTCCTTGCACCACCTTAACGCGGTCGCCTACGCGATAATCTGTTTCAACGGCAACGCCTTTATCTATTCCGAGCCGCTTGATTTCGTCTTCGGTGAGCGGCAACGGGCGACCTTGCGGCCCCACGAAACCCGTTACGCCGCGCGTATTGGTAATCATGTGCCACATATTGTTGTTGTACAGCATTTTTATAAGAACATAGCACGGGAATTTGCGGCGTTGCACTATTTTGCGCTTGCCGTTCTTTTCCTCGACCACATCTTCCATAGGAATGGTGATTTCCAACAGACGGTCGAGCATATTGTTCTTTTCGAATACCATTCTCAAATTGTCGCGCACCATATTCTCGTAACCCGAGTAGGTGTGCAACACATACCACTTCGCTTCTTCTTCCACGACCTTCTCCTCGCGTTATATGATTAAAGGCAACGAGGGCGCGCCCGAAAAAAGTGCGTTGGCAAAATTTTTGAATCCGCCCGCAACAGCTTGCAAAAGCCGCGCCGTCTCTTCGGCGGGAGGCGTTAAGCCCTTTATAAGCTGACGGTGAGCGAGTCCCAAAAGTTGGTCCATAACAAGAAGTATTATGAGGAAAAACACGGTAACAATAAAAACCGCGCCCGTCTGCTTCATTGTTTTGCCGAAAGTGGGCCAAGTAACCTTTTTCAGTTCGGCAAACGTTTCTTTGACGCGACTGCGCTTTTTGGGCTTTTCACCCTGCGCGCTCTTGTCTTTCGCCATGATTATTTCGTCTCCTTGTGAACGGTGTGCTTTTGGCAGAACTTGCAATATTTTTTAAGCTCTATTCTGTCGGGATTGTTCTTTTTGTTCTTCATATTGTCGTAATTGCGCTGTTTGCATTCGGTGCAAGCAAGCGTAATTCTCGTCCTAGTAGTAGCCGCCATATATGTTCAACTCCTTTAATTGCTTCCATAGAAAAATAACACCCCGATTGCGGTGCTTATCTATGATAGCACACCGCAAGCAACGGTGTCAAGCGTTTTTATTGTGTTTTTACGATTGACGGAAACGTTCTCAATCAGTCGCTTATGTCGCAAAACACGGCATCGTCGAAAAATTCTTTCAAGCTAAGTCCGAGCGTATCCGCAATTTGATAAACGGTATCGAGCTTTACCGTTTTAACCCGCGTTAAATCGGGATTGATTATTTTCCACACAGTCGAACGAGGCATTCCCGCTTGCTTGGCAAGCTCGTATGCCGTTAAACCCTCTTTTGCCTCTATCAAGCCTTCCACTCTTACGGCTATTGCTTCTATCAATTTCATAATCTTCTCCCGTTTCCAACAGTAAACGTTATGAAAATTATACATGCGCTTACTAAAAAATTAGTTTCCACATGGAAACGCTTGATTATGCAATATTCTTATGTTATACTGAAAATATCATAAAATGTTATTTCAACAACGTTGCAAATTTACTCTTCCGAAGCAACTATATATAAGAACCAACTATTATTAGAATAGGTTAAGTATATAATTTCAGCTCGGCTTATTTGTTTTAGCGTTGGTTTGAAATAAAGAAACAGGTATATGCAATGTGCTTATACCTGTTTCTTATTATTTATAAATACGGTTTTTTTTATTTTATAAGTTTTGTAAGTCTTATGCTCAGTTGGTTAAAGAGCAAATCGAACACGAGGGCTAAAAGCGTGAACACAAGAGCCAAAAGCGGATAGCCGCCGAGTTTGGAGGAAATAGCGATAATATCGATTGTGGTAATCCATTTTGCGCAAAACCATACGGCGACAAGCGCAAGGTTGGCAAACGCCGCCATTATTGCAAGCCTTATTAAAGCGGTTTGCCATTTAGTGTAGTAGAGTTTGCGAATAAAATAGCTTAAAATCGCGAACGGCGCAAAAATCAAAGCGTCGAGCAAAAACGCCGAACTGAGCGCTGTTATGCCGCCCGTGAAAAACGCAATTAGCAAACTCACCGCTATGCCCGCCACTCCGTACCATATTCCGCATTTGCACGCGACAATATAATAGCACAACGCCGCGAACATGAGTAGCGAAACTTTAAGCCAACCGAAGTTGGTTAAAAATACGCAAAGAGCGGCAATCGCCGCCCCTACCGCGCTATATGTGATTTTACGCGTTTTGTTCATGCAAAATCCCTTTTTCTAACGACTTGCAACTCGACCGAGATTTCTCCGCTACGCTTCGCTCCGGTCGAAATACTCGCACCGCGTGCTCGTGGCGTTCGCGCTTCGCGCTCGGCTAAGGACACGGAAAGTGTTCGCTTCGAACAATATCCGTCTTGCCCCGCTCGACTCGAAACGGTTGCCCCTTGCATACCCGGCTGAATACTGTGCTCACCCGCAACAACGAGTCATACTGCAACAGCAATCGGTTAAGCAATATGCAAGACAGCAGTTGCTGAGCATGTTGCCGCCGCACATTTGCCCGTCCTGCTGCTGAACGGTGGGCGGAGGCATTGCGGGGTCGGTGCCGAGAGTGCGCGCGTCGGCTTGCGGATTGCCCATAACCAAATCGAGCTTTTCAAGCGCCGATTTATATTGAGCGTTGCTCGGCTCCATTTCCACAGCGAGAGCGAGTTGCTTTCGGCTGTCGGTGAGCCATTCGCGCTTATAAAAAATTATGGACTGCAAGTAATGCCATTGCGCGGTGCGGTTGGAAATTGCGTCCAGCCTTGCCTGCGCGTCGTCATAGTTCCCCTTTTTAATAAGGTCGTCTATAAGTCCGTAATCGCCGTCGCCGAAAGTTTCCTGCGCCTTTTTCTTTTCGAAGTCGGCGCAAATCATAGCCCAAGCCGATTCGAGTTCGCTCAACTTGCGCGCGCCCTCGTTGCCTTCGGCGCCCGACTTAAAACGTTGCTCGCCGTATTGCGCTTTAAGCTCTTCATAGCGGGCGCGGAGTTCTTCTTCGCTTGCTTCGGGGCTTAGCCCCAACTCGTTATAAGGGTCTTTCATTTCTACCTCTTTTCTTTTTTACCGCAATATCCCGTTAGGGGTTCTTCCCTTCGTCGGGGTTTGTAGGGTCGGTGGGAATCAAAATTTGCGCGTTCCCGTCGGTAATCATAACGCTCGGAAGTTTGCCGTCCCACTTCGAAAGATATTCCACATATTTAAGATAATCGGAAATAAGTTTTACTTCCGCTTCCGATTTGCCCGTGAAATCGATTTCGTAAAGTATGTCGGTAACTTTGCCGTCTTTGTCTTTCACTTCTGTCTCGTTTATGGTAAAGCCGAGAGCGCGAGCAACCTCTATCGATTTGAGCTGAATTGCTTGGGCTTCCGCTTTCGCAACTTCTATCTGCGCTTGCGCTTCCGCTTTCGCTATCTCCAAACGCGCTTCCGCCTGCTTTTTAGCCACTTCGAGCTCTTTCTCGGCGTTTATAATAGCCGTTTCCTTCTCGAATTCCGCTTTAAGCTTTTCTTGCTCGGCAATCATCTTATCTTCAACCGTCTTTTCGAAAGCGTCGGTAAAGTCTATGTTCGTGAGCACAACCGCGACTATATTCACATAGTAGTTGTCGTTAACGTTATCTTTTATCACCGTTTCCACTTCGGGCGAAATATTAGAGCGGGTTTCGATTATCGTCATAGCGGAATATGCCGAGAGCACCGATTTAGCTTTTTCGATTGACACGCTTTCTATACGATTGCCGAGCACGTCGAGGTTGCCGTAATGTTTGGCAATTTCAATTACTTTCGACGAGTCTATTTGATATTGCACCGTCATATTCACGTCCATAGTTTGGGCGTCTTTACTGTACGCCGTTGTGCTTATGTTCAAATTTTGCACTTTGGCATCATATATCTGATACTTCTCGGTAATCCAAAAGTCGAAATACGTGCCCGACGTGCGAACCTGACGCGCGTCGCCCATGTGTTTCACAACGGCAACTTCGCCCGCGTCAACCGTATGAAAGCTGAACGGAATAAGCAAAAACAGCAAAAAGAACACGGCGCCAACGCTACCGAATAAAATACCCTTTTTCTTATCGCCCGAATTGCGGTTTTTCTTTTTTATAACCCCGTTATACACGCCGAGAACTATTCCGCCCGCAAATAGGACGAAAAATAAAATTCCGAGAACAACTGCCACACCCATAAAATACCTCCTAAGTTCGCTATTCCTTCGCGAACGTAAAAAATTATTTTTTTCTTTTATATATATTATAATACAAAATAGTATTTACATTGTATTTTTAATAAAAATTATATTTTCGGCGGCGGAAGCTTTTTTTCGCTTCCGAGCAACTCTTCGCACTTGCTCCTGAGTCCTTTATGCACTATATTGCGCATGAGGTCGCTCGCGCCCGTAAACGTCATTTTATTAAAACACTCGATTGCGCGGTTTACCGTGCTTGCGAGCAAAAACGTGAGCTCGCTTTTGTGCGCTTCTAAAAACTGTTTTCTGTTTTTACAGTCGCCGTATTCGGCAAGAAAAGGATTATACCGCTTTTTCTTGTAATCTTCGTCCACGTCGTCTATTGCGTCGGCAACGTAAACGAATTTACCCACGTTGTACAAAAGTTTGCCGAGTTGCTCGTCGGAAGCTCCCGTGAGCAAAAGCCCCAACTTTTCCGTCATGGAAGCGAAACAGTCGGCAACTATGTCGATTCCTTTCGCGTTTTGTTTTTCGAGTTCGAGCAATTTGCCGTATTGCTCGGTTATTATTTTGTCGGCTTCGGGTAACAGCGCGGCGGCTTTTAAGTAATGCTTTTTAAGCATACGGCGCGCCATTTTCTTCTTCGCGCCGCCGCCGTCGAACACGTCGTCTTGCGCTTTGTTGTAGCTTAGCAGAATGTTAACCGCCACAATTTTATCGAACAGTTCGTTGCGGCAAACAATCGTTTTTTTCTTAGGATTGCAAACGCACCCTTCGTTTGAAAACGTTACTTCCTGTTTTGAGTAGTCGTGTAACAGCACGCTCAAAAAAACCATGTCGTAGTTGGTGGTAAAGCGCGGCCATTGCCCGAACATTTTACCTGTGGACTTGCATATTCCGCAGTAAAACGCTCTGTAAAGGCAAAAATCCGCCTGCCCTAATTCGGCTTTTACAGGAACCACATAACCGTACAATTTTCTACCTCGTTTTTCATTTATGCCGTTATTGCGAATTGCGTCAAAACCTTGCCATTTCAACCAAGCGAGGAACGAGCGCGCGGAGAAATCTATTCCGTTAGACACTATTTTCCGCTTTGATAGCCCTCGTCTATACTCGCAATGACATTATAACGACGGCTGAATAAATCCCACCTTGCGGTAAACTTTTGAAAGAGTCTTCACAGCGGTGCGCGAAGCCTTTTCGGCGCCCGTTTTCATAACCTCGCTCAAATAAGTTTTATCGGCAAGAATACGCTTATACTCCGCTTGCACGGGCTTTAAAAATTCAACCACTGCCTCGCCCACACGCTTTTTAAAGTCGGCGTATCCGAGACCCGAAAATTCCTTTTCGGCGGCAGGCACGCTTACGCCCGCATAGGTGGAATAAATAGTTAAAAGATTGCTTATGCCCGGCTTGTTCTCGCGGTCGAATTTCACCGTTGCCTCGCTGTCGGTGACAGCCGCTTTGAACTTTCGCATTATCGCGTCGGGCTCGTCCGCCAAATATACGCAATCGTTTGCGTTGTCGTCGGACTTACTCATTTTGGCTTGCGGATTTTGAAGCCCGCAAATTTTCGCGCCGCTCTTCGGAATTATGGGTTCGGGCAACACGAACGTGGGCGAATATCGCCCGTTAAAACGTTGCGCAATATTGCGCGCAAGCTCCACGTGCTGTTTTTGGTCTTGCCCCACAGGAACGAGCTCCGCTTGATAAAGCAGTATATCCGCCGCCATGAGCACAGGATAATCGAACAGACCCACGTTTACGTTTTCTGGATTTTTCTTGCTCTTTTCTTTGAATTGCGTCATGCGGCGCGCTTCGCCGAAAAGGGTATTGCAATTAAGCACCCAAGCAAGTTCCGCGTGCGCGGAAACGTGCGACTGAATGAAAAGCGTGCATTTTTCGGGGTCTAACCCGAGAGCAAGATACATGGCAAGCATTTCGAGCGTGTTCTTCCGAAAATCCGCCGCCGAGAGAGTTACGGTAATGCTGTGCATATCGGCAACGCAATAAAAACACTCGTGTTCTTCCTGCATGGAGAGCCAGTTTTTGAGCGCGCCCGCATAACTTCCGAGCGTGGGCGCTCCCGTAGGCTTAACAGCGCTGAATATTACTTTTTTCTTTTCGTTATCTCCGTTCATTTTTTGCCTAACCTTTCCGCAAACGACACGAGAGCGCCGTTCACCTCGCCGAGCTTGATGCAGTCGGTAAATATTTTTTCCTTTGCGGGCAAATTTATAAGCGATTCGGGCACTTCGAGCGCCGTAACGTCTTCGAGCTTTTGCAAATCTTTGAGCTCGTTGCCCGTAGGACTCTCGTCTATCGCTTTTAAAACGCTTGCCGCGAATTTGTGCGGCGACGCCGTAGACAAAATAACCAACAGAGTCTTTTTCTCTCGCGTCTTTTTTGCGACAGCCGCCGCGACGGCGGTGTGCGGGTCCATGATATAGCCGTATTCGTCGAAGTATTCGGCAATCGCGTTTGCCGCCTCTTCTTCGCTCGCATATCCCGCCGCGAAAATCTTTCGCATGTCTTCCGATTCTTTCGGCGTAACAGAATACATGCCGCTTTCTTTGAGACTCGCCATTCGTGCCGCCGTGAGTTCGTCGTTCTCTCCGCTCAAATCGAATATGAGCCGTTCGAGGTTAGACGACACCAAAATGTCCATGCTCGGACTGCTCGTTTTGTGAAACTCGCGCCGCGCGTCATACGTCCCCGTGCGAATAAAATCGGCGAGCACGTTGTTTATGTTCGACGCGCAAATAAGTCTGCCTACGGGAAGTCCCATTTTGCGAGCGTAATAACCCGCGAGAATATCGCCGAAATTGCCGCTCGGAACGCAAAAATCCACTTTGTCGCCGTAGCGTATTTGCTTGCCTTCCACGAGGTCGGCATAAGCGGTGAAATAGTAAGTCACTTGCGGGGCGAGACGCCCGAAGTTGATTGAGTTCGCGCTTGAAAGTTCTATTCCGAGTTTTGCGAGTTTTTCTTTTAGTTCCGCGTCGGTGAACGCCTTTTTCACGGCGGTTTGCGCGTCGTCGAAGTTGCCTTTTATTGCCGCCACGAAAACATTGTCGCCTTCGGTGGTAATCATTTGCAAACGTTGCAAGTCGGACACTCCCCCGAAAGGATAAAACACCGCGACGGCAGTGCCGCTCACACCCGAAAAACCTTCGAGTGCCGCCTTGCCCGTGTCGCCGCTCGTGGCTACGGGAATAAGCGTTGTGCGCGAATTACCCGCGAGCTTTTTGGAGCCTTGCAACAAATGCGGCAAAAGCGTGAGCGCTATATCTTTGAAAGCGTGGGTAGGACCGTGCCAGAGTTCGAGCACATAAGTATTGTCGCACACTTTCACCAAAGGCGCGGGGTCGCCGTCGAACCGCGAATAAGCCGCGCGAGTATATTCGGGCAACTCGTTTTTCAATTCGGGCAAAAACGCGCCTATTATTTCGGTTGCAACCTCTTCATAAGGCGCGCCGCAAAACGCTTTTATTTGCTCGCTCGAAAACACGGGAAAAGATTGCGGAACAAAAAGTCCGCCTTCTTCGCTTATGCCGCGCATAACCGCTTCCGCTCCGCTTACTTCGGCTTTTTTATTTCTTGTGCTGTAAAACTTCATTTTTATCTTCTTTTTCTGTTCTATGCTTGGGACTGCCGCGCTTCGCTCGCAGTGACATGTATGTTTTTTGTCACCTCGACCGTAGCGGAGAGGTCTTTAAAGATTTCTCGACTTCGCTATGCTCCGCTCGAATTGACATTATTCATATTAAAAACGCCGCACGTTGTCCTTAGCCGAGCACGCGACTGCAACAACATAAGGCAGCATAGAGTGGTGCGGAGAGCGGCAACAGCGGGCGAGTCGGCAAGGACGCGTACTTCATTGTACGTAACCGCGCCGACTCGCCCGACGTAGCCGCTATACGTGCCGCTCTATGCCGCCGCCTTTATATATAGCGCTTCAACGGCGCGGGCACTTCCGCCATACTCAAAGTTACGGTAAAGTTCACGTTGTAGCGAGTGGCGATTTCGTCGAGTTTGGGAACGAATTCAACGGGGTCGACCGAGCCTATTCTCGCAATGCCGTCTATGTATATTTCGCAAATATCGGTGTTGCCCGCAATCATTCCCTTTATAAACGCTTCGAGAGCTTCCGCCGTTTTCACCGCGTATTCGTCGGTAACTACGAAACGGATTTTATTCGATATGTCGAGGCTGTATTTATCTACGGGAGTAATGAACACAACGTTGCCTTTCGCGTTCTCAACGCTTGCATTGGCTTTGTCGATAATTCTTTGAGTTTTGCCTGTGCCCTTTGCTCCGAAAATGAGTTCTATCATTCCTATTCTCCTTTTGCCGCAAGTAGCGGCGTTTTAATAATTTTATGCAGCAATGCCTTTTATAGGCACAAAACCGCCTTCGGTTATGCGAGCGAACAAATAAACTCGGCTATCCGTTTAAGTCCCGTTTTAATGTCGTCTAACGATACGGCGTAGCTTAGACGCAAATATTCGGGAGCGCCGAACGACTCGCACGGAATTGCGGCAACCAATTTTTCGTCAAGCAATTCGGTTGCCACATCATAGGCTGACGACAGCTTTTTGCCGCCCTCGGTTGTCTTTCCGAAAAGGTGCGCGACGTTAAGCATAACGTAGAAAGCGCCTTTCGGATAAACGAATTCGAGTTCGGGTATTTTTTGGAGCGTTTCAATCATGAACTTGCGACGGGTGTCGAACGTTTCTTTCATGTTAGCCAAAAACGCCTCTCCCTCGTCGTGCGAATAAGCTTCGCTAGCCGCATATTGCGCGATGGAATTGGGGTTCGACGTAGTGTGGCTCTGTATTCCGCCCATAGCTTTGGCAACAGCCGCGCTACTTGCGGTGTAGCCTATTCGCCAACCCGTCATAGAATATGTTTTGGAAACTCCGCCTA
>CAMUKG010000006.1 GCA_947089425.1 uncultured Clostridia bacterium | reverse complement strand
GAGGGTGCTTTTCTCGTGTCTATGCGTTCGCAGTCTCTCGACTGTGGCGGTGGCGGGTTTGGAGCTTGCGCGCTTTCGCTTGCCTCGCGGTGGCTTCCGCTCGCTACTCGCTTGCGCTCGTGGGCGCACTTCGTGCTTTTGGCTAAGTGGGAAGTTTTTGCCGTTGCTTGGCGGGTTTGTTCAGTCTTTCGGGGTAAGTCGGAATTTTGCAAATTCGGTCTTAGTAAATTCGGTAGTTATATGAGTATAAATTTTCAGCGTCGTGGAGATGTCGGAATGTCCCGCAAGTTGTTGCGCGACGTTTATGTTAATGCCGCTTTCGGCGCACCTCGTGACGAATGTGTGCCGTAAGTCGTGCAACCGATGTTCGGGGCAAAGTCGGCGGAAAGTGTGGGACACGTTCGTCTTGTTGTACGGGAACACAAGCGCGCCCGTGCCTGTTGCCTTGCGTTGCTCTTCGAGCGCTTCGGCGAGTTCGGGAAGAATGTACACAAATCTGTCGCTACTCTCCGTCTTCGTGCCTTTAACGTGGATTTGGCGCAGTTCGAAGTCGACGTCCGTCCATTGCAGAGAGAGCGCTTCCGAGCGTCGTACGCCCGTCAGCAGGTAGAATTTGAAGAGGTTGACGTATTTGCAATCCTTAGCCTTTTCGAGAAAGCGGGTTTGCTCTGTGGCGGTCAATGCGCGTCCCGTCTTCGCACGGTAGCGCACACTTTCCATTTTGGCGGTTATGTCTTGCGGGATAAGGTCAACGCAGTACGCTTTGCGCAATGCGTTGCGAAGAGTAAAGTGCAGATATTTGCGCGTTCTCGGAGCCTTGCACGCGCCGATTGCGCGGTCAACGTCGAGCGCGCGAAGTTCTTCGAGCTCTCGAGCTTTCAGCCACTCGGGAACGTGCAAGCGGATAATGCCCCGCAAGGAGAAATTGTTTTGAATTATAAAAGACGCAATTTGTCAAATACAATTTGCGTCTTTTTTGCGTTTAAAAGTATCTTATGAACTCTTTGATTTTTTCCGCCGAAAGAACTTCTTTCGAGGGTTCTCTCGATTGATTCGCAATGTTCACAACCTGTTCGAACCTTACGCTATCACGCCACCACTCGTTCCATGTCGGATTATACGCGACCATATCTTTTATTACGCCGCTCACGCGGAAACGAAGCACGTCGCATTTCAAATAAATGTTGAGGTCGCCGTCCGACATGCCAGAAAGCTCGTTCACCGTTTGAGAGGTTACACGCGGAAGAGCGAAGCTGCCGTCCTTTCCGAACACATTCAATACGTCTAACACCGCTTGCAGTTGCTCTTTGGCTACAACCGAAACTCTTTCGGTCGGAGAAAGCGCAAGCGAACCGAGCACCGAATCTTTAATCACTCGATTTTCTATATTAACGCTCGAAGCCGACACCAAAAGTTCGCCCGAGTTTTCAGTGCATACGGTGCGCGTGAGCGTTGCGCGTATTACAACGCTACCGAGTACTTTTTCATACTGCTCGGGAGTCGGCACTCTTTCGAACTCGGCGTTCCAACTTCCGAGCGGTTCGTCGCCGTATAGCGCCGTAAATGCGTCTAAGAGCGCGTTAAGCTCGTTCGGAGCTATTATGCCGTCGGCAAAACCGACTACGCTTTCGGGCACTGCAAGCGACTCTTTACCGATAAGGTTTTCGGTGAGCGAAGCCGCAAGCAAATATGATTTTATTCGCCCGTTCTCGTCGGCTAAATTCGCTTTTATTGCCGATGCGCTTTCAAGCTCGAACGCTCCCACTTCTTTATCTTCGCCCAATAAGTTCATAAGCGTTTGCACTTCTATTTCGCGGTAAACGCTGAATTCTTTTAAATTGCCGCCGTTTCGTTTTTCGTAAGCTTTAACGTGGTCGGAAAGCATGGAATTACTACTCACGGCATTCTGAATCGATTTTGTGATGCTTCCCGCAACAAGTCCCGACCTATACAGCGTAGAGAGTTTTTCGGGAGTGCCCGCGATATTTTTCAAATCCGCAAAGCTCACGTTTTTCAATAATTCCGACGGCTTTTGTCCTTCGGAGAGCGCGAGAACGTTGAGCGCGTCTATGCAAGCCGAAAGTTCCGCTTTTGTATAAATTCCTTTTTCGTTTTTCATTGCGTCGCGCACGCTCGAATTTATTATGCTTGCAGTGAACGCTTTGTCGAGTTCTTCCGTTACCATAGACGAAATTATAACCGACGGATAAACGGCGTCGAGCCCGCTTTTGCCGCCCAAGTCGTCGCGTTTTTCGTTCATAGACGTAAGCGAATTTTCGGCGTTTTCGCGCAACGTCGCACCGTGTATGTGCATTATATTTCCCGTCTTATTGCCCGTCTCGTCGGTAAGTCCGAATACGGTCATGGAATCGATTAGAGCTTTGAGTTCGGATTTGGGATAACAGCCGTCGGCATTTTTCGCGTTGTTGCGATATTCGTCTTTAATAACGGCAGAGCCCCATTTATCGAACAAATTTTTATCGAGGTGACGGGTTATGTTTAAAAGCATAATCGCCGAATCGCAACACACGTCGAGCTTCGTGGCGCCCGTATCGTGGTTTTCCACTTTCGAAAGGTCGGGAATAAGAAGTTCGAGCTTTTCGTTAAGAGTTTCGGAATTAAGCGTAAACTCGTCATTCTCGTCGGCGCTTATCCCGAAAACGGTGTCCATAGCCGACACGAGCGCTATGAGCTCGCACTGCCACATTTCCACCTCTTGATTTCTGTTTTCTGTAAGCGCCGTCTTTTGTCCCGCGTTTTTAAACTTCTCGGGAAGTTCGAGCGTGTTCTTTTCCGCTCTGTCGGGGTTCGACAGGAAATACGCCATAGACGCGCTAATTACCGAGCTCTCGCTCACAACACTCTTATTGCGCACGAGCTGTCGCAAAATGTCGTCGGAACTGCTTTCGGAAGAGAGTTGCAAAGTAGAGGCTTGAACAAAAATCGCTTTGAGCTCTTTCCGTTTGATGAGCAAATCCAAAACGTCGTTTTGCAAAAGTTCGGTTACGCTGTTGGGAATAATAAGTTCGAAGCCGTCGCCCACCGTGAGGTCGTTCGTGCGAACGTGCTCCGACACCGTGTAGTAAAGCACGTCGGATGCGAACAGAGAGTCCATAGCTTCGGGCTTCATGGCGAGAAGCTCGTCTAACAGTTCGTCTTCGGACTCCTCGCTCTCCTGCCCTTTCAAAAACTTTTCGAAATCAAGCCCCGATTCGCGCACAGCTCTCGCAAGGTTATAAAGTTCGCCGTTCACGTTTTTGTCGGTAAGCCATGCGTCAACGTTTTCAAGCGCTCGCGGAATAATAACGAACTCGTTCCCTTCGAGCTCTTTAAGCAATACCTGCGAAACTGTGCCTTCCAAGATTCCGTTTTTAAGCATAAGCATATCGAGCACGGCGTCATTTTTGAGTAGCTCTCCCGCTTCCGTTTTTCCGTCTACGAAATCCACTATGGCATTTTTCACTTCTTCTTTTGTGAGCGACTCAAACAACTGCGAGAGCGTGTTTTTTTCTATAATATTTACGGGCTCGTTCTTTTTATCGCGCTCCAAAACCGATGAGGGAATATAAAGCGTCTCGCCCGCATTTTCGAGCATAACCGAAGAAATGAGCGAGCGCATGAGCACGGAATCTGTCATATAGTTTGAAAGCGTAACGCCGTTTTTATCGGCGCTGTTAGCCGCTTGCGAAAGCAAATTGAGCATATCCGCAAATTGCATTTCCTCGTCGCCCGTAGCTTTTTCGAGCAATTCCCTGTTTTCCTTGCTTCCGAGCAAGCGGAAACCGTTAAGAATTTTGTGCAACTCGCCGTATTCAGTGCCGTTTGCGCCGAAAGTATTTTCGTAAACTATGTTTTCGGGAATGTAAATGTTTTCGCTAACCGAAGCGAATACGCCGCCGAGTTTATCTCCGACGTAATCGGTAGCGAGCACCGTTCCGATTAGCTTCGAGTTCGATATTGCCGCCGAAACGCCGTCGTATTTAGCCATATTTTGTTCGTAATTTTCGGCGGTTTCATCGAACAGCGAAAGCACTTTGTTCATTTCGCCGTCCTCTTTCGACGCTTGAACCGTTTGATAAAGTTCTATTCCGTCGGACGCGACCGTAACGAGCGAATTTATTTCGTCAACCCAAGAAACGTTTGCGTTCAAAACGTCGCTATACTTCACTCCGTCGCCTTCCTCGTCGGATAAATAAGCGTTCGCCAAAAAGCAATAAAGTCTGCCCAAAACGGGGTTAAACTCCGCTTTGCGTTCGGGGTGAAGCATGGTGAGTTCGGATATTTGAGGCAACAAACTATCCACAAGTTCTATGCTCGATTGCTCTTCGTCGCTCGAAAGTATCGACGCAACCATGCGGTACAAAAGTTTAACGTCTTCTTTCTCGAATATTTTCGAAACGCCAATGCTCGGAAGCTTGTAATCCGACGAAACGCCGTTTTGAAGTTTTATTCTGTCGTCGGGAATAACGGGAGTTAAATAACCGGGCTTAAACAACACTTTGAGCATTTCTTTGTTTTTTTCGCCGAGCTTGGAAGCAAAACGCGTGTCGTCAAGATTGCACACAATTGAATTTACCGCCGAAAGAGCAAAATTTATTATGTACGTTTGCGACTCGAAGTTGTCAATAAGATTTTCGAATTCGGCTTGAAAACGAGCGTCCGTCATAACGTTCACTATTTTGTCGGTGGCGCCTGAGGTGTCTTGCCCGCTGATAATCGGCTTTATGTCGTCCTCGCCGTATTTGAGCAAAAGCCCGAGAGTGTCGCGCGCGAACGACACATAAGCCGAAAGCTCTTTTCTAAGCTTTATGTTTGCGTTTATATCGTTGTTTTCGTCCACGAGTTTGCCCGAAAAGACCAAATCAACCGCAAAAAGATAATACGGCGTATCGTCGGTGTCTTTAAACGCGTTGAGAACTTTGAATATTCCGCTCGAACCGTAATCTTCG
The DNA here is from genome assembly GCA_947089425.1 of uncultured Clostridia bacterium. GTDB lineage: Bacteria > Bacillota > Clostridia > Christensenellales > Pumilibacteraceae > Pumilibacter. The sequence continues at coordinate 125,439 of CAMUKG010000006.1, read as the reverse complement.
ATAGAACGGTAAATAGAGTAATTCAAGTCGAATTGCTCGTCTTCGAACGAATAGCCGCGCATAGTCCCGCTTCCCGTGCCCGCCACGATATACAGAGCACTACCGGTAACCGACAGCGCAAGCACGCTTGCAACAAGTCCGCGAACAAACCCTATTACGCCGCCTCCCGCAGCGTGCTTTTTGTAACTACGGTCAACTTTATTCTCTGCAAACATTTTGTTTTTACGCTTTTTATATCTTCGCTCGGGGTATGCGATATGATACACTATAAACAGCAAGAACACAAGCACTTCGTGCAAGAAACAAGCCACGAACGCGAATACGATACTGTAAGCCGCATCAACGAGCGTCATGAGATATGCGCCGTTATCGCGCAAAATCAAATTTATTTCTTGCCCGTAATCGAGTTTTGACGGAAGCCATTCCGCCAAAACGTCGCGTAGCGTAGCGCACTCGGCGCTCACATCGAGCTTAGCCGCAAGCGAACCGCCCGTTACCGAATCGGCGATTTTCAAAAGCCATTCGTCGAATTTTGCACTCTTTATGAAAAAGAAATACAACCCTATGCACAAGCCTGCCGCGCAAACCGAGTGCAACAAGTAAATCGCGCTCTTTCGAAAACCACGCCACATTCCCCAAAGCGTGCTGTATAAAACCGTAAGCAAAACACTAAGCGTGGGAACCCACGCTATGAGTATGCGAGTAAATTCGGTTGTTTCTTTTTTGAGAAAAAGTACCGCTTCCCAGTGAACTAGGCACACATTAACGAGAAGAGGAAGGGTGATAAGCAAAAACAGGAGAGCTCTTTTAACGTGTTTCCCTCGCCCTATTAAAAGAGCAATCAAAAGCAAAAACGCGAGTATGGAGAACTCCCATTTAAAAAATTCGAGATGAATTTTATTAGCTATGCTTGCACAAATCATGCAAATACCTCGTAACCCTTCCCTGTTTTTTAAAAAGCTTTATAGTAATTTTCGGCGTCACCGACGTTAAACTTAAATTCGGCGTGATTATAACCTTCGGTGCTCGCTCTGCCTTCGAACCAAATTTCTTTTGCGCTCACGCCGTTCACCGTCTCGCAAAGCATACCGTCGTACGACAGAGAATTCGGCAAATAAAGTCTATTAAGTTCTTTAAGCCCCGAAAGCGCCATAGAGCCCAACGAATTTACGTTCACAAAATACAGTTCGCTCACCGTTATGCCCAAATCCGCCGAACCGTCGAAATAGCCCGATTGAACCGACGGCGCGCTTATCGCCAAAGTTTTTATTGCGAGCGATTTTTCGGGCAAAGTTTGCGACGCTCCGAAAAGGGAGACGAACGAACTGCCCGCATTGACAACGCCGAGTTCCAACCGCTCGATTGCGTCGAGTCCTTTCAAAGAACTTTCGCCCAAAGAACCGCATTTAAGGCGCAATGCTTTAAGGTTGGCGCACCCCTCGAACACGTCGCGCGAAAGCGCACCCGACGCCGTAAGCTCGAGACGACGCGAAGAAGCGAACGAACCGCTAAAACACGAACGTGTGAACTTGGCGTTAGGCATTTTAATGAGCGAAAGTTTTTCGCAATTTTCAAATGCGTTCGAAAGAACGTTCACAGTCGCATCGGAATATACTTCGGCGAGCTCCGAACCTGAGAACGCTCCGCCCTCTATCGAAAGGTCGGCTTCTAAAATAAGACTTGTAACTTTCGACTTTTTAAACGCTCCTTTGCGAATTTGCACAACGGTGTAATCTCCGAGCGTCGCGGGCACTGTGAGAGAAGTTTCTTTTCCTTCGTAGCCGCTTACTCCCACAGTTTTTTCCGACAAACGCACAACCGTGTAATCGCCTATTGAAAATTCTTTGGAGGCATTACGAAAATACACGGTAGTGCCTATTGAAAAAGCGAGAACGAGAACAACGAAAATAGCGCACATAACTTGCGGAAAAGCCGCCATATTTTTACGCGACACCTCTTTTATATCGAACGCCGCCGACTTGTGCTTTCGCGACTTGTCGCCCGAGTCAAACGCTTCGGGTCTCGCTCTTTCAGTTCGAGTGGGAGCGATCTTCTTGCCTGCATCGTGCACATACCGCTCAAACGTGTAGTGATTATCCACGAATTCGCCTTTCTCCCAACGTATACGGTCGAACTTTGCGGCAATCAACTTAACCGAAATGCTCGCGCAATCGGCGCCGAGTTTTAGTTTTGCCTTAGGCACGAACACTTCGTTTTCGGCGGCGGTGAACTTATCATGAACCAAAAGAGTTTTTCTTAAAACGTTGCCGCCTGCGTCGTGTTGAAAAACCTCGAACTTTATTCCGTAAAGCTGCTGGTTGAGGTTGTTCACAAACTTTAAAAGAGCGTATTTTTCTCCCTCTTTCGCGTCGTCGAACATTATGTATTCTTTGAGCGCTACGGGTTCGGTAGGATTTTTGGCGTAATCGAATTTTACGACGTTCTTATAGGAAGTCATATTCCAAAGCACCTCCGCTGAGTCCTTTCACGTTTTTGCGACGGAAACATTTCTCGGTGATAAAGTAGTTAAACACCGCGAAAGCCGCCGACGCCGCAACGGCTATATAATTGAATAAATTCTTCAAATACGGCACCATATATTCCTTTCCCGCAACGAGCTCTATAATGGCGTGCCTTACTACGAACAATCCGAAAAACAACAGCGCGCTTTTTATAAAAGCGTACAGCCTTATTTTGTTCACAGTCATAGGGCGAATAACGTCGTTATTTATAACAACGTCGTCCGCAGAGCCTATAATCACGTTCACGTGGGCGCAACCGCGATTTAGGGCGATAACCTTAGACGAATCGCCTGTCGCGTATTCGTTTACTCTAAGCACTCCGAGCACCTTTTTTCCGCGCGAATACTGCACAACGAAATACGATATGCTGTTAAAATTTTCGGTGAAATTGCAAACCAAATATTTGTCGTACAACGTTTTGCAAACAACGTACTTTTTTATGTATTTGCGAGTTTCGCCCGAAGTGAAATATATGGAGTTTTTGGAACTCCCCGTTTGCACGTCTTTAACGAATTCGTCGTTTTGAAAACCTTGATAATACACGTTTTTCAAAAGACGCAAACACAGCGACAACACGGTGAGCGCCACAAACAGCGCCGCCGATATTGCGCTTAACAATCTCCAAACAAAAACAGTCATTCTTCTTTCTCCTACCGCTCTATATCCGCGCCGTCGTCGCCGTTAAACCCTACGCCGTCAAAAACGTTGTCTCTCTCTTGCGCGCTTTGCTCCGTTTCGTTTGAGTTCTCTTGCTCAGTCGGCTCGCGTGTAAGCCAATCGTACCCGCTTAACGTTTGTTCCTCTCGAATAGTTTCGAAACTCTCGTCGGCAAAAGAGGCTGTTTCCGATTGTTCGCCGTTTGCGTTGCCAGTGTCGGTTTGAGCGGGTTGCGGCTCGTCGGAATTTTTTTGCTCTTTTGGAATGTCTTGCTTATCGGGCACGTCCTCTTCTTTTTCGTATGTTTTGACTTTGCGCTTAGGCTTGCCCGGCTCTGAATAGGAAGTGAACTTCGGAACCGACTCCGCTTTTTCGGTGGAATCGAACAAATTCAATAAGTCGCTATCCAACCCTTTTTGCGCCAATACGTTGGTGCGAACTTTTTTTATAAACACGCCCTTAGCGCGGTTGTCGAGAGCTGTGGGTTCGAGCGCTATGTCGCGGAAAAGCTCGTTATTAGCCGAACGCGCGGTGAGCGCGAACACGGGGGCGAACGCGACGAGCGCCGCGAACGCTATGAGCGCCCAAAAGACAGCCGCGAGGCTTCCCGCAACTCCGCCTATGAACGAATACAGCACAAATGTGACGGCGGAAACAATTCCCAAATACACCGCAACTATGGCATATGGCACGAACGCGTTTAAAAAGCAAGTAAATTTGCCGCCTCTGCGCATAGTTTCCACCGCCGCCGTAAGCGTGGCTGTTGCGCCCGCTTTTTCGGAATTCGAATCGAGCAAATACGATGTGGGTGCAAACAGCAACACGAGCGCGAACGAATATATAACAATCGCTATTGCGGCGGGAGCAGCGAACGCTACAGCCAAAATAATATAATCTTTCATGTCTGCGGCTATTCCTATAACCACGCCCAAAAATCCGAGAACGGCGCCGATTGCCGCAATAACCAACAGTCCGCCGATATAAATTAGCCCTTTGAGCGTCATAGTGAGTAGCACCGTGCCGAACGAGCGCCAACTCTCCACGCCGCCGAAAGAACGAATTACTGCAATTTCTCCGTCCGTTTTGGCAATTTTAGCCTGCCTCACCGCCGCTACGGGAAAAATCGCGTTCAAAAACGGAATGAACGTTCCGAGCAATCTTGCGAAGAACCAAATGTAATACTTAAAAATGTTACCGCCTTTCAACACCGTTTTAGCCGACGTTCTTATGCTTGTAACAAAATAATAACCGAAACCGCGATTCACTTGCAGCCCTCCTTTTTTCCGTTACGCTTTTCTTTCATGTTGTTTTTCATGTTTTTCTTCCTTTCGTTCTATTCAATAGCCGTCACGTTTACGTTGAAATATCTTGAATCGGCTTCAATTTCGTCGCCCGACAAAACTCTGAAAATCTTATAACTCACGTCGCCGCCCGAATTGACAATTCGAAGCGTGTACTTGCTTGTGAGCGCGCATTCGTAGGTAATTACGCCGTCCGAATTCGACACGGCGTTTAGCGTGAGTTCTTCGAACCCGTCGTTGCGCATAACGCTCGCGCTTACGTTGCCCGTTTTATCTACGGCTATATTCACGTCTGCGGCAACTACGGTAACGTAAGAGCTTTCGCTATACGTCGTTCTTATGTTGTACGCCTTGATTTCCTTCTCCACGCCGTCTATTTCCTTGTAAGCTTTTACGGTGAGCCAACTGTTATAGCGGTACGGGTCGGCGGAAACATAAGCCTTAGTTATTTTAAGGTAATGCTCGGGTTTTAAAAGTACGTCTATAAATTCGAACAGCGCGAAACCGTTTTCCAAAACGTCGGCATTCGAGTAATAGCGCTTCTCGGGGTCGAACGGAATCTCGTGTCTATTTCCGTCATATACATAGGTGTTTTTTTCGGGCGAATGCAAGAGAACCGTAACGGTTTGCAACTTGAATTGCAACGTGGCGCGAAAACTGTATTTATCCGCATGAGGAGTGAGCAAACTGTCGTAGGCAACATGAGCTTCGTAGTTTTCGGAAACGTCGGGAGCATCTTCGTTCCAAGAATTAGAACTCTTAACGTGGCCTTTGAGAATAGTAACGTTGCTATACGAGCGGCGGGTGGCGTCGAGCACGTCGCTGAACTGCTCTACTATATATTCGTGACCGCTCGCCATGCTTCCGTAAAATACGTCGACGTCTTCGTCGGCTTCTATTATATCGGTGCCGTCATACGCAACTGTTTTGTTTTTCGGCCGAACGTAAACAATGCGCTTATAAATTTGTTTTTCAAACATGTAGTAGCCGCTTTCCGAATCGGGCAACGTCACAATATTCAATTCGTTACGAATTTCGGGAGCAAGCTCTCGCCCGTTTTCAAGCAAAGTTACGTTAGTGTAGTAAATTCGATATTTGCCCGCGTTTTCTGTTTGCTCAACGTGAGTCCATCCGCTTTCGCTCTCGTAAAGTATTTCCGCAATGTCCGCTTTGAAAGTAATATGAGCGCTCGGCGCCTCGTTTCTTTGCGTTCCTTTCACTTTCCATTCGTAAGTTTCTCCGCCACGCTCGTGAATTCTTCCGTCATATGTTATGTTCGCATCATAATCGGGATACAATATTACGTCGCCCGTAACCTGCAACTTTCCGTAAGACACTTTATCTGACGCGAATAACTCTTTCAAATTAAAATTCGAACTTACGTCTTTTCCGTTTCCGTCGCAAATAATAAATCCGAGAACATTGTCAACTTCTCCATCGCGAGGATAAGTCACACTCGTATACGACGATATTTTAAACTCGTGCCCTTCGGGAAAATCGCGAGGAACTACTTTACGAAATTCTTTTGAAAAAAGCGGCGTTCCGTCATACAGTCTTCTTTCGGTGTAAGAAGCAAGTTCCACAGTTCTTCCTTCTTTCAAAAGGTCGTATTGCGCGATTTTAAAATTAAACGTAAACGTTTCGTCTTCCGATATGTAATAGTTGGGATTGTTCGCTATTCCGTCGAATTTAAGTTCCGATTTATACGCGTTTAAAACATGCTCGCCCGCGCTTACGAAATAAAACAATTCGCCGTTCGAATACATACTCCATTCGAACGACTTTATAACCTCTTCGAGCGGAGCGGAATCGGGAGCGCACGAAAATATCTCGCTCAATTTGAGCAACTGCTCTTTTCCGTTATATTCGCGCTCCTCTTGATGCATTTCGGCAATAAGTCTTTTTGGTGAAATCACTACGGGCGCGGGGCGATTATATTCAAGCGTATAGTTTGAGATTTTTACGTTTTTGCCGCTTTCGGTCTTTATTACGGCGCGCACAAGCTCGTAGTGATACGTTCCTGCGTCAAGCATATTCGTCCAACGCGATTGCGTTTTGTCGAAAGATTGCCCCGACACAAGACCTTCGACCTCATAATCGTTCGCTCCGATTTCAAAAGGCTTGGCGTCATACTCTTTTTCGTATGAGTCGCAAAAGAAAGCGACGGTTAAAGTGCGCGGCAGAATTGTGAGCGTGCCTTGCGTGCATCGCACCGCATAGTTGTGAGTGCAATCGGCGTCGCCGCTAAACACTCGTATGCTTTGCGGATTTCTATATACTCCCGCATCCGTTTTGCTAAATTCGCCGTTTAATTCTATTCTGTGCCCCAACTTTTCCACAAGCGCTCTATCCGATACGTTTATGTTTTCGTTAGGCACGAGCAAGGGAACGAATATGGGTTCGCCGCAATATTCGGCCGTATGGCTCGAATTTTGAACTCGAAGACGGCGCTGTGCAATAGTGTACATTCCCTCGTTAACTTCAATATCATAGTTAGAGTTATGCTCTGCGGCGTATTCTACGTCTAAATCAATAAAATACTGCGCCGCTTCGGTTACGCTTTCGGCATTCGTTACCATAACCGCGCCCGACGCGTAATCTATAATTCCTCTGAACGAAGCGCGCAAATCGAGTTCGTCGCCGGGAATTACCGAACCGAGTATAACGGAATAAGCAAGTCCGTTCGCTGTCCAATCGCCGAAACGCACGGCTTCCCCGTCGTAAGGTTTTCCGCCGTTGATAGGTTTAACCGTTATGGCGCGTTTCGTAACGGTAATACTTCCGTCCGTAAAACTTGCAACGTCATACTCATAGTTTGCAAGCACGTCCATATCTTCGTATACGTTCTCAAACTCTATAATACGCACGATATAGCTTCCCGCTTGCACGGGCGCGGAAATTCGAGTTCCTCGCATATCGAAATACTCGTATACGGGGCGCACAAGCGCCAAATCACCGTTTATAATTCCGTCTTGACTCGGATGTTTGGCATGAGCCGTTCTATACGCATATAAATCCGCCGAATGCTCCGTGCCGTTGTACTCCGCTTCTATAACGGGCGCAAACGCGGTTATGGCGCGTTTGGTTCTCTCGAATCTGCCGCCCTCTTCGCAAATCAAATTATAGTTCCATACGCGGTCGCGTCCGCCAGCAATCGAGCAATATTCCGCTTTAATATAAACGGTATACACTCCCGCTCCTACGCCATAGAAGCGTTCGCCGTTTTCGTCGGCATAAGCGTCTACCATAAGAGTTTCGCCCTCTACAAATTGCAAGTTAAAATCGGTTTTCGAGTCACCGTAATATTCGTAATACAAAGTATAACCGTCTTCGCAGTAATCGGAAGTTATGTCTGCGGGCTTTACGTACACGTCGCGCGGAGTCACCGTAAGCTTTCCGTTACGATACGATATTGCATAATTGTCGGTTATATATTTCTCATTATGCACGTCAAGGATTTCAAGTCCAAGCTCGTTATCTATGGAACCTGCATCGGCAATCGACGAAGTTACGGCGCCAGCCCTCAAAACAAGAAAATGCCCGTTAACCAAATCGAACGGACTGTCCTCCGCAACACTCCATTCATGTCTATCGAGCGGCTCGCCGTCGTAAGTCTTTTCAGCGGAAGCCGTAACAACCGTGATTTTGCGTTGCTCCACTTCCAAAACTCCGAAATCATACGTTAAAATGTAGTTTTCGTTCATCGTATGCCCGTCTATTTCGTTGCCAATTTCCGCCGCTACTATATAATATCTTTCGTTGAGCGCAGTTCCCGCATCAGTCAAAGAAACAATCGGTCTCGACAAGTCGAGCTGCAAATAATGCCCCGCAAGCCATTCTCCGCCCGACGCGAGCACATACTCGTAACCGTCGTATTCGAGCGCAATGCCGTCATACGTTTTTTTTGCGCTACCCGTTTGCACAATGACCCAACGTTGAGTAATACTCAGTCTTCCGACGCTTTCTTCGTAACTTAACGAATAGTTTTCGTCTATTCTGTGTCCGCCGATGTAAAAATTACCGTTTTGGTCGGCAACCGAAAATTCGGTAAGAATTTGCTTGCCCGATTCCCAAACGTTGGTAATAACAGTCACTTCGCCCGTAGCGACAAATTTGTGCGCTTCGAGCAATCGGTCGCCCGTAGCCTCGTCGCCGAACAATTTTTCGCCGTCGTATTCTTTTTCTTTATCCGAGCGAGTCACAACAACCTCGCGCGGAGTGATTTCAAGCGTGCCCGCAATTATTTCCACGATTTTATAGTTGTGCGTTACGTCTTTAAAACCGCCGATTGTCTCGTCGTCCCAAACGCCTATATCGCCGTCGTCCCAAACGAAATTCGTATCTACAATGCGATACTTATAATCGTTTAAAATCCCCGTATATTTTGTTGAATCCCACACATTTGTTACAACGTGCTTTTCGCCGCCTATGCTTTCGGTTCGGTGTCCGTTCACAAGCCCAAATTGCCAATCTTCGACGTAGGTCACGTTTTCTCCGTCAAGCACTTCTTTAACGTGAAATACATAAGCGTAATCGGAAAAATAACCGTTGCCGTCGTATTCCGCTATAACGTCGTCAACTTTAATTCTAATTAGGCGCGGAGTTATTGTGAGCGTGCCTTTCTCGTATTTTATTTCATAACTATCGGTAACGTCTTCGAGTAAACCGTTTTCAAGTCTTCGCCCATATATAACGCAATCGCATTCGTAACTTAAACTTCCCACGTCGATTATAGAGTTATGCATGTCGTAAACTGATTCTATGCGGTGTCCGTAACGAACGTCGACAAGCCCCGCATCGGCACTCGCATTATCGCCGTGCACAAGCGTCTTTTCTAAATCCCTATCTCCGTATAGCACATAGCCGTCATATTCTTTTTCATAGCTCCACGTAACAATCGTTAAGCGGCGTTTTATTACGGTGAGCGTGCCGTAAGAATAACTTATCGCGTAATCGCGAGTCACGTCGATAACGCCGTCAAGCGAAGAATCGGCAAAAACAAAATATTCCAAAATATTCGTCTCGCTTCCCGCAAGTCGAATTTTTGTGAGAGTGCTCGCATCGGACTCTAAGCGGTGCGACGCAAGCAAACCTACTTTTTGCTTTTCGTCGAACTTCGTCCAATCGGCGGCTGTGCCGTCGAAAAATTCTTCGTCGTTATACACTCGGCTCGAAGTTGCGGTAGTAACGCTGACGGGGCGCGGAGTTATTGTGAGCACTCCGTATTCGTAAGCTATTTCGTAATTGCCGCTCACGGGAGCGCTGCCGAACATAACGCGATAAACGAGTTCGTTTTCGCGTCCTTCCTCGCTTCCCGTAGATTGCCAAGTGTGCAAAATGCGCGTAATGCTATTTTCGTCCAATTCGAGCTCGTGCCCCGTTACAAGCGCAATATCGCCGCCGTCCGAAGCTATATGCGTCACGCTCTCAAAACTCGGGCAAGCCAGCCAATCGCCGTCATACACCTTTTCGGCGCTACCCGTGCGAATAAGTATTCTGCGAGGCTTAACCGTGAGCGTGCCCGCGATTACGGCGGTAACCTCGTAATTATTCGTCTCCGTTCCGTCGGCGTTAAACACCTTATAGTCGGCGGGCTCGTAGTCGTTTTGCGTTGTGCCCGCGTCGGTTATTCCTATAACTTTGCCCGAACCGACATAAGCGTATTCGCCCTCGTTTATAAAGCCGCTCAAATAAACGTTGCTTAGGCATTCCGACGCGCGCAAATTGCTGTGCTCTTCTCCGTCATACTCGAAAGTCTCGCTGTCGGATATAAGAGTTATTTGGCACGGAAGCACGGTGATAGTTCCGTTCAAATACTCTATTTCATAATTTGCAGTAACTTCGTTATCTGCACCATCGAAAATAAAGTATTTTACTATGTTTTCAACCGTGCCGACGTTCGTTATAGTAGTTATATTGTTCTCATCGGTTTTCAAATAATGTTTTGCGCAAAGTCCGCCGTCCGTAACTCCGCTCGGAGACGATACGCCGTATTCGCGCGTATAAGATTGCGGTTGCCCGTTATATCTGTAATCTTCAATAGTTCCCGTAGTGATTACAATAGGACGCTTACTCACAATAAGTTTGCCGTACTCGTAAGTAATTTTATAACTGTCGGTAACAGATTCGCCCGCCGCATTGATAATCGCAAACTGCGTGTCGTTGTTTATTCCGCTTTGTGAAGTCGCGTTCAAAACTTTTCGAACGGTGCTATCGATTGCTACGGCGCTGTCGCCGCTTGCAAGCCCTTCGCCAGATATTTGTTCGTAATTTTTAACGTAAAATTCGGAGCCGAAATACACGTGAGAGCCGCTTCCCGTCTTTACGGTAACGGGACGTTCGGTTACGTTAAGAGTGCCGCAAGAATATTTGATTTCGTAGTTGTCGCAATCCGAGCCGTCGGGACCTAACACCTTAACGAACAACACGTTGTTAATAGTTCCCTTTTTAGTGAGCTCGGCAAATTCCCCGCTTCGCGTCTCGTCAAGCGCGACGGAATCGCCCGTTTTGGCGATTATAGAATCGTAAACGCTAAATTCATGTTTAAAAAGCGCTTCCCCGTTGTACATTCTCGTTGCCGAAGAAGTGAAAACGGTGAACTCGTGTTTCTTAACGGTGAGCGTGCCCGACGTAACGCTGAGCACATTGTAATTGCCCGAAACGTCATTGCCGTCGCCGTCATATATTTTGTAATCGGTCGCCGCATACGCGTTATTTCCCCGCGCGGTGTCGGCAACGTTTTGAACATATATAATTTTGCTTGCATCATAAACTTCGGCACGGTGATTACCGACTAACCCCACACCGTAAACGTTTTCATGACTCGAAGATTCTGCGACAATAGCCGAATGTTTTTCGCCGTCGTATTCAAACGTTTCACTTGCCGAAGTAAGGGTTATTCGTCGGGGCGTAACCGTGAGAGTTCCTTCTATTACTTCAACGATTTCATAATTGCCGCTAACGCTTCCGTCGGCGTTAAACACGGTGTAATCGGCGGGAAGATAATTGTTGCGTACAGTGCCCGCATCGGTTATCTTTATAAATTTACTCGAGCTTACATAAGCGTATTCACCCGCATTTATAAAGCCGATATCGCCGTTTAAACTCACCGCCAAATCAGCGAATAAATTGCTTTTGGCTATGCCGTTGTATTCAAAACTTTCGCTTGCCGCCGTGAGAATTATTTTGCGCGGCGTAACGGTGAGAGTGCCCGCAATCACTTCCGTAATTTCGTAATTTCCGTTAACGCTTCCGTCGGCGTTAAACACGGTGTAATCGGCGGGCGCATAATAATTGCTAACCGTGCCCGCGTCGGCAATTCCCACAAGTTTTCCGAAGTTAGTAACTTGCGCGCATTCTCCCGCGTTTATAAAGCCGGCGCCGCCGTTTGCGCCCGCAGAGCTTGCGGCAAACAAGTTTGTTTTTATTTCTCCGTCGTATTCGAAAGTTTCGCTCGCCGCCGTGAGAACTATTTTTCGCGGCGTAACGGTGAGAGTGCCGTATTTGTAATTTATTTCGTAATTCGCGGTTACGTCGTTTTCTCCCGCAAACACATTAAACTCATAGGAGTTAACGGTCTCGCCCGCATCTATAATAGAAACTTCGCTCAAAGCGGCATAAGCGAGCGCGTGACCGTCGGCAAGATTTTCGGCAAGCTCGCCGCTTTTCAAAACGAGCGGGGCGCCGTCGTATTCCTTTTCGGCGCTTTGCGTTTTAACGGTGACAATACGCTTTTTTACTTCGAATTCATGCGGTTCGAACGAATTTTGCGAAAGATTATAGCGCGACGTAACGTTCGCGTTTTCGTGCATGATTTGCAACGATTCGGGCACGATTGCAACAGTATATTTCCCCGCGTTTGTCGGTGCGGTTATTATATTCCCGTTTTCGTCGCGTATTATGGTATCGAACTCAGCTTTGTCGGCTCCGAGCTCGGATTGAGTAACGGAATCAACAGCGTTTATAAACCGCTGCTCTTTTCCGTTATAAACAAATTCGGGAAGAGCGACCGAAAGCGTAACGTTCTTATCGAGCAGACGAACGTCTTTTTTTGCCGACGAAATAGAATAGCAATTCGTAACGTTCGTTTCTTCGGCGTTGGTGATAAGCACCGAATCGAGCTTGACTTCTACGGCTGTGTTTTCGCTCTCGAAACCGTCGAATTCGTAGCTTAGCTTATCCGCCGCAACCTTATCAGACCCAATGAGCGGAAGCTCTATTTGCGCGGGTCGAGCGCCGTAAACGATTTCGTCGTCGAGTATCGCAAACGTTACGGGGCGCGGCAATATTTCGAATTCCACCGCGTCGCTGCGCTTATTACCAAAGCCGCCGCGAGTCACCGCTCGCACTCTATATTTTCCCGCAAGCGTGGGCTTACGAGTGCTCCAAGTATTCTCGCCGTCGGCGCAATATTCGTAGGCTCTCACCTTCCCGAAAAGCGCTTTCGCCTCTTTGAGCTCGTACTCTTCGCCGTATATTATATTTTCGGTTATTACGGCAACGTTTGAAGTAAATGTGCCCTTAACGCATAAAAATGTAGTCAGCGACGCAACTATAAGCGAAAACACGACAATAATGGGCACTTTAAATTTGAATATAAAGCGTTTTATTGCCGCGATACGCAATATTCTGTTTTTGTATGCGTCGTAACTAAACATCTTTCCTCGTTTTTGTGACCTAAATCTTTTTACCCTCGATTCACTCTACGGTGCGGGATTTTGCCTCCATATAACTTTGCCCGGCGACATTATAATGTCGTAGTTGTCCGAAACGTCGTTTTCTTCCGCATTCAATATCTGTGGCGGACTCATTTCCAAAATGTCGGAACTCGGCTCGTAAGATACGCCCAAGCTTCGCCAATTTATATTGTCCGTTTCGGCTTTACCGTCAATTTTAATTAGGTTCTTGCCATCTTCGGTATTATAAAAATATTCTTCAATATATTTATCAACATCGGTTCCATCGTCAAGATACAGATTTCCTACGGTTACAAGCAATTTGCGTCTTTCTATTTTGAGTTCAAAATTTTCATACGTTATATCGTAATTTTCGGTAACGTCTTTTCCCGAAACGTCGTCGCAAACAGTAGCTTTAAAGCTCACGCTGTTCACAGTGCCATCTTTCTTCGCATTTATAAGTTCGCCGCTTGTAATCACCGCAGAGCGCGCAAACAAATCGAAAGTCCCCTCGCCGAAAGAAATTTTCGAAACGTCGATTTCAAACGGTCTGCCATCGTAAACTTTTGACATGTTGCCGGTGTAGCTCGCCATAATGCTCCCTTTATTTATCAAAATGTAATGCTCTCCGCCGATTTCGACTGCATAATTAGAGCTACCTACGTATCTGACCGAATAATTGAACAGACCCGCTCCGTTTATAACGGGCGAACTCGCTTCGAAGTCGGCATAACTCAACTCTTCGGGTAGTTCGATAAAAACGACCCCTTCTTCGGTCGGCTTAAATAAATATTCGGTTGTAATCGTTATGGGGTTGCGCGTATAATCAAGAGTATAATCATCTACAATCGGATATAATTCCACGCTCAGTTTTTTCGGTTCAATAATAATGCTTCCTATTCCCGCGCTCAAATAATAGTTAACGAAAACTTCGCTCGGCGCGTCGTGTTCCCACCCTGCCGAATATGTATATGTTCCTACGTTTTTGATTTCGGGAACATACATCTCTATGTAGTCGTTAACCGAAGTATCGCTCGAATCTTGTATTCCGCCGAGCGTGCCGTAGTTCGCGTCGGCGCTATATTCCCTGCTTTCGTTTATAAGACTTATTTGCACGGTCTTTTGCACAACGGTAACGTTCGCATCCCGCACGACCAAATCATAGCTTTCGGTTAGCGTTTCGCTCGCCGTAAACGCCCATTCCACCGAATAGCTATAAGTTCCCACGCTTGCAAAATTCTTAGCCGAACCGAGAGCGTCAGCCGTATAAATTCCGTCGGGAAGCAAAAGGCGCAAGTCGTCTATGCTTCCGTCATAGCTCGCAACCGTGTCGAGCGCGGGGAATTCCGTTTTATAAACTATGGTGCACGGCTTTAAAGTAACAACCTTTTCGCCCTTGCGCATTGTATACGTTCCGAATTCCGCCTCAACGGTATAGTTTCCCGAAACGTTCTCGCCGTCGCGCGTCACGACATAAGTAAACGTATTTTCAAACTGCCCTACGTCGGTAAACTCCGAATAATTTAACGCGATTTTATCGGTGCGAGCAAGCCCTTCGGTGCTCAACGGATTAGAGTCGAGCAATTTTTGCGGTTCGCCGTTATATTTTCCCTCGCCGTCTTTTCCCACAATTTTAAGAGGACTTTTCGCTACGGTCAGCTTTGCGCTCGCGGCGGCGCCCGTAATTGCGTAGTTAACGCTCGCGTCTTGCCCGCTGCTCGTTACCGAAAATCCCGATATAACGAACTCTAACTCTCCCGCGTCGGTTATGCTCGCATCGCCGCCGTTTTTTGCCGCAAACTTGACTTCGAGCTTATGCCCCTCCACAAGAGAGCCCGCGCTTATAGTGTATTTATCCGCCACGAGCGGAACTCCGTCGTAACTCTTGCTGTCCGAAAGCGGTATTACGGTAATTTCACGTCTTAAAACCGTTACGCTTCCAGGAGTGTAAGCAATGCGGTAGTTCGCGCTCACATCGGCGCCCGCCGCATCGACAATAATCGGCGGAGTTTCGTCGCCGGGAGTGGTGCCCACGTTTATTCTGCCCGTTTTGTTTTCGGGCAAAAGCAGCTTATGCCCCGAACACAGCGCGCCCGACGCGATATTGTATTCGTCGGCATACTGCATGTTGCCGTCGTATTCTTTTTCAACATGTTCTTGCACTACGGTTATGCTTCGCAGGTACACCGTGAGTATTCCCGGCTCGACTTTTATCGCATATTTTTTAGTCACGTCTATGCCGTCTTCGTCGGTAATTTTTACGTTTAGTCCCGCTTTGCTCGTTCCGAATTCGGTTTGCGAGCCTGTGAAAGTAACTTCCGCCGTATGTCCTTTCATTAGCTCGTCGCCCTCTTTAAATTCGTAACTTTGCGCCGAGAGCGGCGTGCCGTCGTATTCTTTTGATTCGTCGCTCACTATGAGAGTTATTTCAATAGGGTCGGTCTCGATTAACCCCGTAGCCGAGAGCGAAACAAAAGTTAGCAATGCGGCGGCAACGCACAGCATCAAGCATCCGAATATTAAGATTGAAGTTTTGAATTTCGACATTCTCGTACCTCATGAAGTAGTTGCGGGCGGTAGGTCTCTCACCGCCTCGTCGCCCTTACACGTTCTGCTCTATCAGCCGTATCGCCTCTTTGCACAACGGCATTTTGTCCTCGCCGAACAACTCGTCTAAGTAGCCGCACACTCCGTCCGCCATTTGCTTTACATACACAGGGTTCTTCGACTCCAACTTTCTAAACACCTTGCGCGAAAGTATATCGTCTAGCGCTTCCAACTCCGTGCCGCCGCACGCCACAAGCACGGGAACGTACGCGCGTATTTGCTTCATTATTCGATTGCCGAACGTTATGTGGAACGTCTGTATCATGTACTCGTCAAGCTTCTTTATTCGCCGCATGTTGCGGTCGGACAGGTCGTATTCCCGCTGCGCCCTCTCGAACAGCTTTTCGAGATGAGTCGACGACAGTTTTATGCCATGCGCGTCGGGAGCTTCGAACGGAACCGCCTTTTTATCCAAGTTCAACACCATTGCGCGGTCGTATACTTTGTCGGATATCGAAAACGTGGAATCGTCGTTGTTCGCCGTGCCCACAAACCACATGTTGGTGGGCAGTCGGAGTTTGCCGTTGTGTTGCAGTAATTTCGGGTCGTCGTCCCACTTATCCGCCACCACGTCCAAATTGCGTCCGTCGGGATTGGGAATTTCGAGGAGCGACAGGAATTCGGCAAAGTAGTATTCCACGCGCGCTATGTTCATTTCGTCGAGCACGGTGACGTATATTTCTTCGTTGCAGTTCGCCTCGTACATTTTGTATAACAGTGTCGTTTCGTTGAATCTGCGAGTGAACTCGTTGTAATACCCCACGAGGTCGGTGCGCTCTTTCCACATCGGTTGAATGGGCACTACCACCGTTTTGTTGTCTAAGAATTCGCCGAAAGCGTATGCGAGCGACGTTTTGCCGGTGCCCGACATTCCCTGCAAAATTATTAGTTTTGTTACGGCGAGCGCGCCTATGAACCGCCGTATGTCCGCTATGTCGTAATACAGTTTGAGTTTGCCCGCCGAGAAGTTGCGGAACTCCTCGCACACTTCTTTCAGCCCTATTTCGTCGTTGTATGCGGGGCGCTTGTAGCGCTCGTACTCTTTGTCTATCTCCGTCAGCATGTAAAATCGCGAACCGTTTGTGTCGGTCTCGCTGGAATCTTTTGCTGGAACGCCCGCGCTTTTTTTCGCAGTTGAATCGGCAGTATGCCGTCCTTCTCCGTCGAGCCGCACGGCGTCCGACTTAACAGACGCGAGAGCGCTTTCCACTCTGTCGCTCGCCTCAACGCTTTTGAGTTTCTCTTTTTCTTTCTCGTCTTTTTCGAAATCGACTTCGAAATATTCGGGCGTTGCAAGAGCAGTGCCGTTGCTCGCGGTGTATGCCATGCACACGAAAAAGAACAGCATAATAATCAGAAGCAACGCAAACCCTACCACAAAATATTTTATGTCGGAGCGAAATAGCTCGAAATTCTTATTGCCGTATTTATCGTATTGCTTAATAAGCGCGAAAAAAATGAGCGCGAAAAGAACGGTTACGAATACAATCGCAATCAAAATTTTCGTTATTAAATTTTTGGTTCCTTTCGCTTGTTTCATTGCGTCGTTCAGTTGCCGTCTCCAACGGCGGTTTCGTTTTCGGTAGCGGCGTTTTTATTGCCGTACACTTCTTTTTTAATAGCCTTTTTGGTAAGCTTCCATTGACCTTTGAAAAACTGTTTAAAAGCCTCGAACTCGGCTTCGAGTTCCACAAAACGCTCGCGCGAAGTATAGTCGGTGCTCGGCTTCATGTCGCCGTTTTTCATTCTCAAACCGTCGAGCTCGGTGCGAATATAAAGGTTCTCGCGGTCGCGCGCGTTGAATTCTTCGGCGTAAGTTTTTTCGAGCTCTCGCAATTTCGCCTCGTATTTATCGGTAAGTTTTTGTTGCTCACCGTCGAACACAGCCGCGCGCGCCTCAACGTCGGCAATACCTTGCTCGTATTTATTCTTTGTAAGATTCCACTCCGAGCGCAATTCGTCGAGTTCCGCTTTGAGCGACGACTCTATGTTTTCGTGCTCGCTTATCTTTTCTTGAAGCTCGCTTGCAAACGCCGAATTTAATGCGGCGATTTCGTCGGCGTGCAACGCGTTGAGTTCTTCCACGCGGTTGGTATGCGCCTGCATGAGTTCAGACTTTTCGCGCTCGTATTCCCTCTTTGCCGCCGACATATCTTCGATATACTTTTGATTTAGAGCGGCGAGTTCGAGTTCTTTTTGCTCGATTACCTCTTTTAGTTCGTTTATTCTGCGGTTAAGTTCTGCCTTTTCTTCGTTTAGCGCGTCTATTTTCAAAGTGAGCGCGTCCATTTCCTGCCTTACGGTTTGCAACTCCTCGCTGTCTTTTTCGAGCATTCGGTTGCGCTCTTCGAGGGCGAGCATATATTCTTCAAGCGTCTTGTTCGATTCGCTTGCTCTCTTTTTAAGCCTCTTCAAACGCTCTTCGAGCTTCGCCGCCTCTAAGTCTTTGCGCCGTCGCTCTTCCTTTTTATACTCGCGTTCCAAAACGTCGTTTATTCCGTTGCCGAACTTATACGCGAGAAACGACGTAAGCGAAAGCGCTTCCGCCACTTCGTCTGCTATTTGCTCGCTAAACGGAGCTAAATTATAGCGCACCTCTTCATAGGTGTAGCCCGCGCCTTTATACGACGCAATATAGTCGTAAAGAGCAAGCGCCTTTTTGAAATTGTTGTTCATTTTCAGAACGTTGGTTTTCACAATGGGCGGCTTCAACATGGGCGACTTAGCGACTTGCATCATTAGGTCGGTACCGAGCAAAGAATTCACTATGCTTTGGCAGTCTTTTATTCGCTTAATGAGTTGTTCGGTTTTTTCGTCGGCTACGGGATAGCGGTTGTCCGCTCTGCTCTCCACCACCGTAGACTGCACCAAAAGCTTGCGTTTTTTCGTCACCACTTCTTTTTGAACGTGCATGTTCCCAACGTAAGTATGCCGTAGCGCCTCTATTTTTTCGAGTCTGAAATTTATAAAGTCGCTTATGTAGCAAAGCATCATGTATAAAAATCTGTTTTCATACACGGCGTAATCGCTCAATTTTTCAACCATGTAAAGCTTATCGGGCACAACGTCGGCGCCCTCTTCGGGCAAGCGAGTAATCATATCGCTGTGCTTTGCGAGGTGCTCCACCGAGTCTTTGGAAATTTTCTTAACTTTTTCTATGGGCACCACTTCGCCGTCGGAACGAATGAACTGACGCTCTTCCGCAACTGCTTTTTCGACAAAAGTCAAGCCTTCCTCGATGGCTGAAATCCAGTCGTCTTGGATGGAAACAAGATATTTGGTTGCTTCGAGCTTATCCGCGTCGGTATTCGCCTGCGCAATAGCTTTGCGCTTACGCACGCACGACGCTTCGTCTAAGGTTTCTTTTCTAAGCTCCTTAAACGCTCGATAGTAAACGTCTAAATGACTCATTCTCGTACCTCATGAAGTAGTTGCGGGCGGTAGGTCTCTCACCGCCTCGTCGCCCTTACACGTTCTGCTCTATCAGCCGTATCGCCTCTTTGCACAACGGCATTTTGTCCTCGCCGAACAACTCGTCTAAGTAGCCGCACACTCCGTCCGCCATTTGCTTTACATACACAGGGTTCTTCGACTCCAACTTTCTAAACACCTTGCGCGAAAGTATATCGTCTAGCGCTTCCAACTCCGTGCCGCCGCACGCCACAAGCACGGGAACGTACGCGCGTATTTGCTTCATTATTCGATTGCCGAACGTTATGTGGAACGTCTGTATCATGTACTCGTCAAGCTTCTTTATTCGCCGCATGTTGCGGTCGGACAGGTCGTATTCCCGCTGCGCCCTCTCGAACAGCTTTTCGAGATGAGTCGACGACAGTTTTATGCCATGCGCGTCGGGAGCTTCGAACGGAACCGCCTTTTTATCCAAGTTCAACACCATTGCGCGGTCGTATACTTTGTCGGATATCGAAAACGTGGAATCGTCGTTGTTCGCCGTGCCCACAAACCACATGTTGGTGGGCAGTCGGAGTTTGCCGTTGTGTTGCAGTAATTTCGGGTCGTCGTCCCACTTATCCGCCACCACGTCCAAATTGCGTCCGTCGGGATTGGGAATTTCGAGGAGCGACAGGAATTCGGCAAAGTAGTATTCCACGCGCGCTATGTTCATTTCGTCGAGCACGGTGACGTATATTTCTTCGTTGCAGTTCGCCTCGTACATTTTGTATAACAGTGTCGTTTCGTTGAATCTGCGAGTGAACTCGTTGTAATACCCCACGAGGTCGGTGCGCTCTTTCCACATCGGTTGAATGGGCACTACCACCGTTTTGTTGTCTAAGAATTCGCCGAAAGCGTATGCGAGCGACGTTTTGCCGGTGCCCGACATTCCCTGCAAAATTATTAGTTTTGTTACGGCGAGCGCGCCTATGAACCGCCGTATGTCCGCTATGTCGTAATACAGTTTGAGTTTGCCCGCCGAGAAGTTGCGGAACTCCTCGCACACTTCTTTCAGCCCTATTTCGTCGTTGTATGCGGGGCGCTTGTAGCGCTCGTACTCTTTGTCTATCTCCGTCAGCATGTAAAATCGCGAACCGTTTGTGTCGGTCTCGCTGGAAGAAATTACGTCCGACTTATTTTTAGCCGTGCCCTTAGTTGGAATAAATCCCCCGCCGCCGTTCGTCACGATAATACCGGGATTGGCACTCATAGTGTCGGCTATCGTGTCGCGCACGGCTTTCACGGTTTCGTCGCGAGTCGCAATGTTTTCGGAGGATGCGCGATACGCTATTTCTTTCGCGCGGCGGTGCTCCACATATATTATTCGCACAACCAAAAACACAACGAGCACAAACGCGATTGCCGCATAGGTCAACAAAGCCGCTTTGCCGGTTAAGACGTTCCAAACTTTTTCGAAAGCGTCGCCTATTCGGGACGCGCTCAATATCTGCATTATACGCCTCCCTTAGAACCTGCGGGCGCCGTTTTTATTAGCGCCTTTTGTATTTTCGTCAAGTTTTCGTCGCCAAACAGCTTTTCGAGCATGGCGAATAACGCTCGCTCGCCGCCGTCTTGCTTATATAATTTGAGCGTTTTGAGCATTGCCACTATTTTTCCCGTGAACGCGAGCGAAAAAGCCTCGCTATCGTCGGCTCCGCACGCCAAAAGCACGGAAGTGAGCCGCTCTAATTGCAACACGCTCTTATTCCCTAGCGCAAACCTTTCGCTCGCGTTTATCTGCTCGATTAAATCGTCTATTTTCTTCCACACGATTTCTTGCATGAAATGCTCTTCGCGCGAATCTTTCACAAGCTCTTCGAAAGTCGCGCTCGAAACATTTTTTACTTCCACAGCCGCCGTAGGCTCTATTTTGCTTACGAGCAACTCCGCTTGCACGCTCGCCGCCGCAAGTTCGGGCGGGAGTTCGCCGAAGCCGTTTTCGGTTATGAGAACATAGCGCAAGTTGTGCGGAAGAGTTACTTGCGTTTCGTCGTTGAGTTTTAAAACGTGTTCCTCGCTCGGGAAAAGCGCGTATTTTATTATGTCGCCGAAATAGCCTTTGAGCGATTCGGATTGCACTTGGGTTATCACCGCGAGCGCGTTTTTTTCGGGAGTTCCCACAGCCGAATATATTGCGTTCACAAATCCCGACGCCACGTATTTTCCGTTTTCGAGCGTCCAAAAAAGGTCGTCGGGTTTAGACCACGCCCAACCTGCTTCCACAACTTGCACTCCGCCGAAATACCCGCACAGCGCTTGAATAAACGACGGCAACGCCTCTTTGTTTTTAATATCGAGCAACACGAGTTTGCTCGCCGCGAGCGACGAAAACAGAGCGCGCACCGAAGAAGTTTCCATGTCTACGCCGTAGCTCGCCGCATATTCGTGGAAATTAGTGCACAGCTCGGCAAAAGATGCGTTTTCGCGGAATTTAATATCCTCTTGTTTTAACTCTGTAAAACCTGTGTCGTATTCGTACACGGGAGTTTGCCCGTCTTGCTGTTCTTCTGTCTCTTGCGTTTTTTCTTCTTCGTCGAGTCCCGCCTCTTCGGAAGCGAGAGGTTTTTCATACGACACTGTGGCAAGCTCTTTATAATTGCCGAGTTTTTCCACCACGTCGCCTATGTAAACGGGAGAAACGGCTTGCGCCTTTCTCTTCTTCGAGAGCGACACGCAAAACGCTATTACGCCCGCATTCACAGCCGCCGCCACTACGCCTATTAAAATATATCCGAGCGTCGAACTTATGAGCCCGCCGACAAGCAGCAAAACCGCCGCCGCGTCGCAATACACGGCAAGCATTATTGCAAGCGCGAGCTTTACCCCGAAACCGCCGAATTTGCGGCAAGTAAAAACCGCTTTTTCTTCGGGCAACGCAAAATCTTTAACCGCTTGCTCGCCGTCTAAGCATTCGCTTTTATTCGCCGCTATCTCTTTCTCGTAATCGTACACATACGGCGCGAGAGTAATTTCCCCCGCAAGCACGGGGTCGGGCGAGCCGTCGAACAAACTCACAACGTATTCGCCGCCCTCGTTTTTGTATTTTTTCGTTTCCGCGTCGTATGTGCGGAACGTCTCTTCGCCGAACGGAATTTCGAGCTTTACGGAATCGCTCTTTTTAACGAAAACTTTTTTAAACCCGCGCAAGCGCGCTCTTTCTCGCGCTCTTCCGTCTTTCGGCTTTTTGCCCGCATACATTAAGACGGTTGCGTGCCCGTCGTATTCGCCCGCGTTCGTTACGGTGAGAGTTACGCCGCGCTCGGTTATAACAAGATTGGAATAAGTAAATTCGGTGTACGACAGTCCGTAACCCGCAGGATAGCGCACCGAAACGCCGTCGCTCTCCGTAAGCGGTCGAGCGAGCTTACCAGACGGACTTACAAGCCCCGTTATAATTTCAAACGTCGCGTTCGCGAGCTTTTGCCCGCCTCGCGCGGAATACAACACCGCATCGCATTTTTCCGAAAAAGACACGTCGAGCGAAGTTTCGCTATCGAGCACCGCGATAATTTTAACGCCGCTTTTACTAAGCGCGTCGATTAGTTCGATTTGTTCGACGGGTAAAACGGTTTCGCCGCGTTCGGCGCAAAGAAAAACAAGCGCCGCGTCTGCTCCCGCCGCAAGTTTAACGGCGGTTTTAAGCAAATCTTGCCTACCCGTTTCTCCTTTACGATACCCGTATGCGAAGCCTACGGTTTGAATTTCATAATCGTTTATTACTTCGAAAGGCAATCCGCTTTCGGTGCGGGTGTTGCCGTCGTCCACGTAGTGCGAGGCTTTCGCATATTCGCCGAGCACAGCCACGCGCAATTCGTGTTTAAGCGGCAAAATTCCGTTGTTTTTAAGAAGCACCACCGATTCTCTCGCCGCTTCGAGCGCAACGTCGGAATGTAGTTTCTCGTTAAAGCGCGCGTTTTCGCCGTCGCGCAAAGATAGCTTGCGTTCCACAACCGAATCGGAGTTGCAATTTCCCAAGTTTACAAGCGTTTCAATCACTCTTCCGCACGCCGCGTCGATTGCCTCCATAGGAAGCATTTTGAGCTCGTGCACGCATTCTTCGAGTTGTTCGGGAGAAATTTTGCCGCGATTGCATGCGTCGAACGCCTTATCGTAGCGAATAGTGAGTTCCAAAAGGTAAGGCACAAGTTCGTCGGTGAAATCCGTTTTCAGAAAAACGAACGAATATCCCTCCGCCAAATAGGCGGCTACTTTTTCTTTGGTGTCGGCAACGCCGTATTTAAGCCCCGCGAATTTATATTCGGCATACGAATTTATTTTTTCGGAATCTGTGCAAATAACCGAGTCGGGTTCGCCGCTCGCAAAAACGGCTTCGGTGAGCAACTTACCCGCAATTTTCTCTTCCGCCGACGAATCGACGCGCAACTTATCTTCGAAATTTACGAACGCACCGCTTCGATTTAACCCCGCGATTTTGCCCGCCGCCAGCTTTCCCGCAACGAACTCGTCGTTCGACGCATCGAAGTCTTCAAGCGAATTAGTGATATTATAGTAAGGGTTCACAACCGAAGCTTTGGCTTCGTTTCCCTCGCATTTATACACTTTTTCAACAAGCGAACTATTCCAAGCGCACGCAAGAGCACTATCCGACGGAAAAGCCGTAAGGCGCGCGCCCGCCGATTCAAGCGGATTTTTACAAACGTCGAACACGGGAAAAGCGTAACCGTCTTGGCTGCGGTTTTTGTAAAATTCCACTCCCGTAATAGTTTTTATTCGCTGTTCGGGCGTCATCGAATATACGAGTCGTTCGTTTTTTATCATACTTTCCTTACCGTCCCCAAGCGCATTTCAACGCTTTGGGCGTCATGTTCGTTTAAGCTTCCGTTATGCAAAGTCACGTGCATATTTTTAATTATGTAATATTATATCACAAGTTCCACACAAATGCAAGAACTTACCGTTGTAAAAAAAATTAGATTTTTCTTAGGAAAAATTTATACGAAAAAAACGACTCACGAAAAGTTTTATGCGTGAGTCCGTTTTTTTAAAATTCTATTACTTTTTTCCGTGCTCGCACGCCAACGCGAATTCTTTAATCACGTCGGCGGTGCCATCTATACCGAGCGCGTCGGAATTTAAGCAAATATCGTAATTTTGCGCGTCGCCCCAAGTTTTAGAAGTGTAAAAATTATAATAGTTCGCGCGTTTTTTATCTGTTTTTTTAATGAGCGTAGTCGCCGCCTTTTCGTTTAAGTCATAAAGCTTGCAAATTCTCTCCACTCTGCTATTCATATCGGCGTAAACAAACACCCTAATTATTGCTCTGTCGCTCAAAATGTCGTCGGCGCACCGCCCCACTATTACGCAAGGTTCTCCCGCAAGACGTTTAATCGCGTCGGCTGTGTGAATGAAAAGTTTATCGTCGGTTATTATGTCGTTGAGCTGAATGGGCGCGGCGGTGCCGCCGTAATGCGCCGTTGCGAGCGAATACAAAAAGCTGTTCGTGCGACGCTCGTCCGCCTTTTCGAAATGCTCTTTTGCAATTCCGCTTCCCGAAGCCGCTTCGGCAATAATTGCTTTGTCAGCATACTTTATGTTCAGTTTTTCGGCAACCTTTTTGGCAATTTCGCCGCCGCCGCTTCCGAACTGTCTGCTAAGCGTTATAACTCTCATTTTTATTACCTCCTAATAATCGGTTATTTCCCGTTCTATTCGTTTTATACTTTCGTCGTTCGCATGAGCGCAAGAGCACATTTTCGCAAGCTCTCGCGTAGACACAGCTTCGCGCTTATTCATTTGCGCCGAAACGGCAATCCGCAAAAATACCGCTTCGAAAATTATCGAACGCTTAAAATTGAACGCACCGCTTCCCGTTCCTATTCTCGTCTTCACGCCCGCGTTCAAAGCCGCGCAAACGGGCGCGATTCCGTTGCCCTCGCCTGCGTCGGTACTTGGCAACACAGTGAGCGAAACGCCCTCTTGCGCCATGAGCGCCAAATCGTCTTTATCGAGGTACACTCCGCCTATTACGCGCGTTTGCGACAGCAGTCCGAATTCGTGCAACAACATCACGGGGCTCTTCCCGAACCGCGAGTCTATTATGCCGGTTTCGGTAAGGTCTGAGCCGCACCGAGCCGCAAGTTCGGCGCCAGTGTCGAGCGCGTATTCTATGAGCAAATCGAACGTTTTATTCGGCAAGTCGAGTGTAGGCAAATACAACTTCGTTGCGCCGCTACTTATTGCCTCTTTGCAAAACGGAACGAACATGTTACGGTTTTCGGGCGTTATTCGCGCCGCCTCGCCGCAATCGGCGCATGAGAGCGTTCTTTCGCAGTCGGCTAAATTCGCTTCCGCACGTTCGCCGCTTATAAGCGCGAAAGCGTCGCAACACATGCTCTTCACTTCGTCTCAGAAAGCTCTTTAAGATAGCTTTTAAGACGCTCGCCGAACACCGACGAACGCAATCCGTATTCGATAGTAGCAACCGTAGCGCCGAACTTATCGCCCATATCGTATCTTCGCCCTATAAAATCGTGAGCGCAAACTTTGCCTTTCTCGCACAGCGAGTTTAGCGCGTCGGTAAACTGAATTTCGCCGTTAGCGCTCGGTTTAACCTTTCGAAGCTCGTCGTAAATTTCGGAAGTGAGCACATATCTTCCGAGCGCCGCAAGTCTGCTCGGAAGTTTATCGAGCGTAGGCTTTTCAACAAGCGAAAGGCACTCGTAAGTTCTGCCGTCGCGCGCACCCACCCGCGCAACTCCGTATTTAGTAATATCGTCGGTGTTCACCGTTTGCACGCCGAGCACCGATTTGCCCGTCTTGCCGAAAACGTCCGCAAGTTGTTTCATAACGGGAATTTCGGAATACACGAGGTCGTCGCCCCATGCGAGCGCAAACGGAGCGTCGCCCGTAAAAGAGCGAGCGCGCATAACGGCGTCGCCGCTTCCGAGCGGACGGGGTTGCTCGGCAAACACTATATTCGCGCGGGAATAGGTTCGTTTCACCGTTTCCAAAAAATCGATTTTCCCCGCTTTTTCGAGTGCGTCTTCAAGCTCGGAATTCGGCGAAAAATATTGCCTTATGGCTTCTTTTCCCCGTCCCAAAACTATTAGCACGTCGGTTATGCCGCTCTCTATGGCTTCGTCTACGATATACGCGAGAACGGGAGTGTCTACAACGGGCAAGATTTCTTTGGGAACCGCTTTGGTAACGGGAAGAAAACGCGTT
Source organism: uncultured Clostridia bacterium (assembly GCA_947089425.1). Taxonomy (GTDB): domain Bacteria; phylum Bacillota; class Clostridia; order Christensenellales; family Pumilibacteraceae; genus Pumilibacter. The sequence continues at coordinate 99,039 of CAMUKG010000006.1, read as the reverse complement.
CCCATTCCTCCGCAAGGTATTACGGCTTTGGTAATTTCAGTCATGTCTTCTCCTATGCCTAAGGCTTATTACTAATATTATATAGTATATTCCGCAAGAATTCAAGCGATTTACAAAATTATTTTTCAAACGTCCTTGTAGAACGCTTTCGTTTTTCGCTAAAATATGATACAATATTTGCAATTACCGAATTTTACGGAGAATTTTTATGAACCTCTTATCCGATTTTTTACCCGTAACCGAATTTACTTCGTACGAACAAACTTTGCGCGACTTTAAAATCAACTTGAAACCCGATTTCAATTTCGCTTTCGACGTAGTTGATAAGTATGCCGATTCGGAACCCGAAAAACTCGCGCTCGTGTGGCGCAACGACAGCGGCGAAGAAAAATTCATAACGTTTAAAGAGGTTTCGAAAGAGAGCAACCGCATAGCAAACATGCTTTTTGATAAAGGCGTGCGAAAAGGCGACCACGTTTTAATTATGCTAATGTCTCGCTACGAATATTGGTTTAGCGTAGTGGCATGTCACAAACTCGGAGCCATAGCCGTTCCCGCAACGAGCCAACTCACGAGCAAAGATATTGCATACCGTTGCAATTACGCAAACGTAAAATGTATTATATCTGTCAATACGGCGTCGGTTACGGGCTATATAAAAACCGCTTTGCCCGACTGCAAATCGGTGAAGCACGCTCTTGCGGTAGGCGGCGCCGACGGTTTCGAAGATTTTCACAAAGAAGCGGCTCCGTTCGATTGCGATACTTTGAATTTCAAGCACAAAAACACGGCAAGCGAGCCCATGATTGCCTATTTCACTTCGGGCACAACGGGTATGCCGAAAATGGTTACGCACAATTATGCCTATGCCGCCGCGCATATTGCCACAGCGTATTTATGGCACTGTTGCCGAGACGGCGGGCTTCATTTCACCGCCGCCGACACAGGTTGGGCGAAAGCGAGCTGGGGCAAAATTTACGGTCAGTGGATTTGCGGCTCGGCTAACTTTATATATGATTATTACGGAAAATATACGCCTCTCGACGTTTTGCCTCTTTTGGAAAAATATAAGGTTACGACTTTTTGCGCCCCTCCCACAATGTACCGCTTTTTGATTAAAGAGGACCTTTCGAAATACGATTTGAGCTCAATCGAGCACTACTGCACTGCGGGCGAACCGTTAAATCCCGTTGTGTACGAGCAAATCAAATCGAAAATAGGAAAATCGATTTACGAAGGTTACGGACAAACCGAAACGGTTTTGGCGCTCGGAACGTTTCAAAGCATGGAACCTCGACCGGGAAGCATGGGCAAACCATGCCCTCTTTATAAAATAGAGCTTTTAGACGACAACGGCAAGCCGGTGCCCGACGGCGTGGAAGGCGAAATTTGCATAAAGTACGACCCCGAGCAAATCGGACTTTTCATGGGCTACAACACGTTCGAGCAAATGCGTAGCGTGTGGAGCGACGGCTACTATCACACAGGCGACGTTGCCACAAGAGATTCCGACGGCTACTATTGGTTTGTGGGACGCGACGACGATATTATTAAAAGCAGCGGCTATCGCATAGGACCTTTCGAAGTGGAAAGCGCTTTGCTCGAACACCCGTCGGTCATGGAATGCGCAATCACCGCCGTGCCCGACGACGTTCGCGGACAAATAATAAAAGCCACCGTTGTGCTCGCTCGAAACTTTTTCCCGAGCGACGAACTTGTTAAAGAATTGCAAGACCATGTTAAACACACTACGGCGCCTTATAAATACCCGCGAGTAATCGAGTTTGTGGACAGGCTCCCCAAAACGATTTCCGAAAAAATCCGACGGGTGGAAATACGCGAAAACGACGAGAAAAATTAGCGCTATCAAAAAACTCCGAAAATAAAATCGGAGTTTTTTTAATTTACTAACTTGCATTTCAACCTACTATTATCTTCACCGTCTTCTATTTAAGCGTTTGTTTCGGCACGCCTTTATACTGAATTTCGGGCGGCGCTTTTCCGAAAAGAGCGAGCGCCTTATTAGGGCAAAGATTTACGCATCTGTAACACAGCGCGCAATGTCCGAGCGGGACAGCCTTTCCGCCAGAGAGTGACATATTTTTCACGGGACACGCTCTCACGCAAGCGCCGCAACCAGTGCAAGCCGATTCGTCGACTTTCAAAAGACTGCGTTTTTCATTTTCGTGTTTGCGAAACAAAGCTCTTTGGCTGCAATATCCCACCGCGCGGGAAAACGAGTTAAAGCCGCGCCGAAACTCCGTTCCGTCGCAAATTTTTCGAGCAAACTTTTCTAATTTGCGGTTTGTTTTTTCAAGCATACCGCATATCTCTTCCCCGTTTTTAATCGAAAAAATTTTGCAATCCGAAATATTGTTCGGCATACGAAAATGTTCGGCATGAGTGACGCAAGCCCCGAGTTTTTTGAGGACGCGACCGAGCGAAGCCGCACCGTCGCCCGAAAACATATATTGAGTGGCAACAACTATAATCCGTTTCCCCTTTAAATATTGCGCGTTGGAAAAAACGAATTCGCGAATGGGCAAAGGCGGCGCCGAGCCGTATACGGGGAAAGCTATAACGACAATTTCCGAGCGACGGAGCTCTTCAACCGAATCGGGCGAACAAACATCGTGCGCCGAAACGACAAAATCGTTTTTAAGCAGTTCGCAAAGTCTTTCGACAACGTATTTTGTGTTGCCCGTGCCCGAAAAATAAAAAGCGCCGAGTTTTTGCATGTTTTCCTCGCTATACGTAAAAATCTTTTAGGCATAGGGGAGTCGAACTCATAAGGTTTTGGCGGCAAATCCGCACGGGATACGCGCCAATCCTCGTCATTGGTAGGCACTGCTACGAATTTTCTCGGCTTGCCACGTCTGCCGCACGGATTTGACTCGCCAAAACTGCGCGCACCGCACACGGCGAAATTTATAGCGAATTGCGCTCTTACGGAGTCCGTCGTAGCGGCACCTACGTCGGACGACGCAAGAGGGCAAGACGCTTTGAAATGCGCCGCGTGCGGCTTGTGGGGTTCGACTCTCCTATGCCTAACCATATATATTCCATAATACGCAATACGGTTCGCCGAAGCGAACCGAAAAGTCTTTTATTTATATATAATGCGTCTGCAATTTTCGCACCTACACCGCCCTTTGTCGAGAAGCTCGCTTTGAGTTTTTTGCGACAGTTCGATGCCGCAAAAACAGCGAAAATGTTTTTTGTCGCCGGCGTCGATTGCGGGAACGAAAGCGGGATATTTTCGCTCCGACGTAAGCGCTTTGTAAATCTCGAAAACGTCGGCGGGAATACTCGGCTTTATTGCGTCGAGTTTTTTCGTCAGCTCGTTGATTTTAGGTTCCTTTTCCTTTTTGAACTGTGCGAGACGCTCTTTAATATTGTTATACACAGCGCGCATTTTTTTGCCGCGCTCTTGCCCGCTTCGATATGCCTCGATAGCTTTATCGGCGCGGTCGCTTCTTTCCGACAGTTTGCGTTCGAGCTCGGAAAGCTTATCGCGTATTTTTTCTATTTGCGCCGCAAGCTCGCGTTGTTCGTCTATATCTTCCGTTTTATCCATTTTTTCGGCAAGCTCGCCCGTGCGCTTATCGCACTCTTCCATAAACGCGAGCGCGTTGTTATAAAACGAAATAATGCTCTCCGCCGCTTTTTCGGTTTCGGTTACGGTCGCTTTCGCGTTGTTGAATTCCGTTTTAGCCTGTTCGAGTTTTTTACTGTCGTCGCTACGCTCTATTTCGTCGAGCACTTTTCTGAGCTCTATGTCTATTTTTTGATACTCCAACAACTTTTCCAAATTTTCCATTTATATTACCTCTCGATTTTTTTACGGTTAAAATTTACTTCTCGGCTTCGCTTAAAAACGCGGATTATGCTCAACTTGCGACTGCAAGATTTCAAACTCCGCATGTCGCGCTTTCGCCTCTATTTTGAGAATTTGCACAAGACGCGAAATGTAGCAATGCTCCATAGTGAAGTGTTGCGGTTCTATGATAGTAAGTCCGCTCTCGTATGCGTGCACCGCCACATGATGCCTAACGTCGGCCGTTATAAGGCAGTCGGCTCCCGCTTTAAGCGCCGCGTCAACCCACTTTGTGTCGCCGCCGCCGCCGCCGTTTATCACAGCCACGCGCTTTACCTGCGCATAAGGCTCGCCTATCGTGCGCACATACGAATCGTGTAGCACCGATTCCACTTCGCCTTTAAGCACCGAGCAATACACTTTGTTGCCAAGCTCGCCCACTCTGCCGAACCCGATTTCCTCGTTTATGTACGGCTCCAAACTTGTAACGTTGTGCAAGCCTATTAGTTGCGCAACATAGTCGTTTATGCCGTCGCGCACGAAATCGAGGTTGGTGTGCGCGGCGTAAATCGCTATTCCGTTCGCCGCCGCTTTGAGTAGCTTACGCCCGATAACGGTTTCGGCGCTTATGTTTTTTATGGGATAAAATATCATAGGGTGATGGCTTATAATAAGTTCGGCGCCCAAGTTTATAGCTTCGTCTATAACGCTCATGGTAACGTCCAAACAGCAAATTGCGCGCGATACGGGCATGTTCTCGTCGCCGAGAATGAGCCCTATGTTGTCGTATTCTTTTTTGTATTCGCACTCTTCGGGCGCAAAATCCCTAATGAGCTTAACAGCTTCTCCTACCGTAATTGCCACGATAACGCCTCCTCTATAATTTCAAGCTTTCGTAAATTTTCCGCTGTGGGCGGATACGACTCAACCGCTTTTTTCAGCGCAACAAGCTTACTTATAAGCGCGTCGTTTTTTTCGTCTAAAAACATTCCGTATTCCAAACGCGGCTCGCTCGCGTTTTCGAGCATTTCTTTTCCGCCGCCAAAAGTCGCTTTTATAACGTCGTAATATTTTCCGTCGCGCATCGCTTTATCGAACGTTATGCGATAGTCGTTTTCAAGCAACGTTTTTCTGACTTCACGCACATGCGACTGCGGCGAGAGAATAAACGTTTTAGGACTGCAACACTTTATTATGCTCGATATTTCTATGCCGCCCATTCCGCTTATAAGCACGGTGTCGTGCCCTTTCGCGGCAATTTTGCCGTCGGCGCACACGAATTTAACGCCGCAATTTTCTCCGAGCAAAGCTTTCGCCTTTGCGAGCGACGGAGCGGATATATCGCACGCCGTAATTTTTTCCGCAAGATTGTTATTTAAAACGTATTGCACGGTATATCCGTGGTCGCACCCCACGTCTATAAAACTTTGCGTCTTTTCTATTAGCGCGCAAACGGCGCCGAGCCTTCCCGTCAATCTATATAATCCTTTAACTTTTTGCTACGCGACGGATGACGAAGTTTGCGGAGCGCTTTGGCTTCTATTTGACGAATGCGTTCGCGGGTTACGCCGAACTCTTTGCCCACCTCTTCGAGCGTGCGAGAATGCCCGTCGTCTATGCCGTAACGAAGACGCAAAACCATTTCTTCGCGCGGCGTGAGCGTGTCGAGTATGCCCAAAAGCTGTTCTTTCAAAAGAGTGAACGCCGCCATGTCCTGAGGCGCGGTTGCGTTGTTGTCTTCTATAAAATCGCCGAGATGACTGTCTTCCTCTTCGCCTATCGGGGTTTCGAGCGACACGGGGTCGAGCGCAATGCGCTGAATTTCGCGCACTCGTTCTTCGGATATCCCCATTTCGCGGCTTATTTCTTCGGGCGTGGGGTCGCGCCCCAACTCCTGAACGAGCACGCGCGTTGTGCGAATGAGTTTGTTGATTGTTTCCACCATGTGCACGGGTATTCTTATCGTGCGCGCTTGGTCGGCTATTGCGCGAGTTATTGCTTGGCGTATCCACCACGTGGCATAGGTCGAAAAACGGAAGCCTTTCGTGTAGTCGAATTTATCGACCGCTTTCATGAGCCCCAAATTTCCCTCTTGAATGAGGTCCAAAAACAACATGCCGCGCCCCACATAACGCTTTGCTATGCTAACCACAAGCCTTAGGTTTGATTCGCTGAGCCGAGCTTTCGCGTCTTCGTCTCCCTTAGCCATTTTTTGAGCGAGTTCAAGCTCTTCTTCCACCGACAAAAGAGGCACTCTGCCTATGTCTTTAAGATACACTTTCACGGGGTCGTCTATATTCACTTCGCCCGCGATTAGCTGTTCTATCGAGTCGTCGTTTTTAAGGTCGATTTGAGTGTTTATAATTTCCACGCCCGCCTGCGCGAGAATGCGGAACACCTCTTCCATTTGCTCTGCGTTTGCTTCGCACTCCACCACAAGCTTTTCGCCAACTTCGTCATACGTTAAATGACCTCTTCTTTTGCCCGCTTCTATCAGCCGTTTGACCTCTCGGTTGATTTTTTCGGTGAGCTGAACTTGCGGAATGGATTTCACCACTTCCACTTTGCGTTCCGAAAGAATGCGCAAAACTTCTTCCATTTGCTCGGCGCTCGCCTTGCAGTCGGCAAGTTTTTCGCCAACTTCGTCATACGTGAGCTTGCCGCCGCAACGCGCGCCCGCTTCCGCAAGGGTTTCTATTACACCGTTTATTTGTTCGTTTAATTGAACTTCGGACATCTTACACTCCTTAAATCGTCTATGCGGCACAGCCGCTTCGTACTGCCTTTGTAATGATTTTGTAGCGGTTTAATCCGCAATATGTCTTTTCGTTTCAGGCGTTTTCGCCCGCTCTAATCGCTTTGATTTTTTTATCGAGCTCGCTTATATCGCGTAGCAACTTACCATCTTTCGTCTCGTCGAAACGCTTGGCAATCTCGGCTCTTTTGGTTTTTAAACTGCCGATAGAAAACGATTTGACGCATTCGCGATATTTTTCGGCGCCGTCTCCGTCCAAAAACGAATAATTTATTAAATCGTTTAAAAGCGGCTGAGTTTCTTCGGGCGTCTCCTCGAAAAACTCGGCAAGCCTTTTCTTTTGCCCCGACTTAAAGCCCTCAAGCCCCCACTCGTAAATTTTTTGCGGCAAGTCTTCTTCAAGATACGGGAACAAGTCGAGCGTGTAGTCGCAATACGGTTTTTGCGCCAAGATAGACGCAAGCACGAATTTAAGCGACGGGTCCATGTTTTGCGAGGCTTTCGGCTGAGCGTTTTCGGGCTCTTCTTTATCGACAAGCGGCGCAAGTTCGGTTTGCTTGTAAAGAGCTTCCATTGTGTATCCCGTAAGGTTATGCACGAGCGTAAGATATTCCTCGTGTTCTACGGGATTAGGCAGCGCCTTTATTATTTTGGCGGCTTCAACCGCGAACTTCGCTTTTTCGTCCGGTTGCTTTAAGTCATACTTTTTGGCGAGAACGTTTATTTTAAACCTTGTGAGCGTAACGGCTTCGTCAAGTAATTTTTTGTAAAACTCCGCTCCGTGCTTCTTTATAACGTCGTCGGGGTCGAGTCCTTCGGGTAGCTGAACCACTTTTACGTTCAGTCCCGCCTCCGAAAGAATGTCAAGCCCCCTTAAAGTGGCTTTTTGCCCTGCGCCGTCTCCGTCATAGCTTATGTAGATACGTTCGCAATAATTCTTTAAGAGCTTGGCTTGCGTCGCTGTGAGCGACGTGCCCATACTCGCCACCGCCATATCGAACCCCGCTTTATGGAGTGATATAACGTCCATATAGCCTTCCGTCATGATTATATAGCTAAGTCCCGAAGTTTGCTTCTTTTTTTTGAGCAAATTCACAGCATATATATTGCGCGACTTATCGAATATAAAAGTTTGACTCCCGTTGCGGTATTTGGCGAATTCGGGGTTTGCCGCGAGCACCCGCCCGCCGAACGACACCACGTCGCCCAAGTTATTCAAAATCGGAAAAATCAGTCTTCCGTAAAAAACGTCGTAATATTCGTCGACGTGCAACGCCGCAATTCCCGCCTCTTGCATTTCCGACACGCTGTAACCGAGCCCTTTAAGATAGCCTATCATTTCCGTGCCCGACACGCTGTAACCGAGCCCGAACCTTTTAACGAGGTTTTCGCCCACTTCGCGGCGTTTGAGGTAATCTCTCGCACCGCTCGCCGCAGGCAAATACAAGTTTTCGTGATAGTGCCTCGCCGCGTCGCGCATCAGCTTATACAGTCGCTCACGCTTTTTCGCCTCGCTTGCGTAGTCTCGATTGCTCGCTTTGAATTGCGGCACTTCCATGCCCGCCTCTTTGGCGAGAATTCTAATCGCCTCGCTCTTATCGACCGACTCGATTTCGCTCACGAAATTTATCGCGTTGCCGCCCGCTTTGCAACCGAAACAATAGTAGAGCCCTCTGGTTTCCGACACGGTGAACGACGGAGTTTTTTCATGATGAAACGGACAACACCCCCAATATGTGCCGCCCTTTTTCATTAGAGGCGTGTAGCGCGATACGAGCTTTACAATATCGCTACGCTTTAATAGTTCAGTTAAAAACTCTCCGTTATCCATTCGCTATTTATTCCAATTTTTCGGCACCGTAATGTCGGTAAAGCACCTCACTGCATAATTGTCGCTCATCATCGAAATGTAATCCACCGTTTTCTGTTCAACGGTGCTGTCCATTTTCCCGAATTCTTCGGGAATTTTTTGAGGATGCTCGGTGAAATACCGATACAAAAAGCTTATCATATCCACCGCTTTGTATTCTTCCGCTTTGGCTACGGGCGACGAATAGACGTTGTCGAACATAAATTTTCTCAGCCGCATAATTTCGCGCTCGAAAATTTCGCTCGGGCGCGCGTAAGGTTTATCAAAGCTGTTTTTAATTATATCCAAAATCATGCTGTTAAGACGTGCGGCATGACGTTGCCCGAACAATTCGCGAAACTCGCTCGGAATATCCGTTTCTTTAATCACTCCCGCACGCACGGCGTCGTCTATATCGTGATTTATGTATGCGATTCGGTCGCTCCATGCCACAACTTGACCTTCGAGAGTGGCGGGATTTCCTCTGCTCGTGTGATTTAATATGCCGTCTCGCACCTCGAAACACAAATTCATTCCGGCGCCGTCGTATTCGAGTTTATCCACCATTCGGAGCGACTGCTCGTTATGTTCGAAGTGGGTGAACTTATTCAAAGCTTTTTCGCCCGCATGACCATAGGGCGTGTGTCCCAAATCGTGACCGAGCGCGATAGCTTCGGTTAAGTCTTCGTTTAATCGCAAAGCCCGCGAAATGGTACGAGCTATTTGGCTTACTTCGAGCGTGTGTGTGAGTCGCGTGCGATAGTGGTCTCCTTCGGGCGAGAGAAAAACTTGCGTCTTGTGTTTTAATCGCCTAAACGCCTTGCAATGCAAAATACGGTCGCGGTCGCGCTGAAAATCGGTGCGCAATCCGTCGGGTTCGAGCGGGCGTTCCCGTCCTTTCGTTTCGGCGGCTTTCGCGGCGTACTTACTCAAATATTTACTTTCGATTTCGTGCGTTACGTCTGAATAACGCATATCGGTTCCGTCTATAATAACTCCCTCCGCACCGCGAAAAAAACGCCGTGCCCGAATACCACGTTAAGGACGGCGCCTTTTTCGCACCGTCCTTAGCGGATTCAACGTGTAGTTCTTGTTTTCCCGTTCGTTTTGATTACTTGCGGGGATTTTTTATATTTGCCTGCGCCGCCGCCAAACGAGCGATGGGCACGCGATAAGGCGAGCACGAAACGTAAGAAAGCCCTATGTTGTGGCAGAATTCCACGCTCGAAGGGTCGCCGCCGTGTTCGCCGCAAATTCCGCAGTGCATATTCGGGCGAGTCTTTCTTCCGAGCTCGACAGCAGTCTTCATGAGGCTGCCCACGCCTTTTTGGTCAAGGCGAGCAAACGGGTCGCTCTCGTAAATTTTAGCGCCGTAGTACGCGCCCAAGAACTTGCCCGCGTCGTCGCGACTGAAACCGAACGTCATTTGCGTGAGGTCGTTGGTTCCGAAGCAGAAGAATTCGGCTTCGGTAGCGATTTCGTCGGCAGTGATTGCCGCGCGGGGAATCTCTATCATGGTGCCGACTTCGTATTTGAGCTTAGCGCCAGCAGCCTTTATTTCGTCGTCTGCGGTTTTCACAACTATGTCTTTCACGAACTTCATTTCTTTTACTTCGCCCGTTAAAGGAATCATGATTTCGGGAACAATGTTCCAGTCCGCATGTTTTTTCTTAACGTTTATAGCCGCTTTTATAACCGCTTTGGTTTGCATAACCGCGATTTCGGGATAAGTTACGGTAAGGCGGCAACCTCTGTGACCCATCATGGGGTTGAATTCGTGAAGCGAATCGATAATTTCGTGTATTCTCTTAACGCTCTTGTTTTGCGCCTTAGCGAGAGCTTTGATGTCCGCTTCTTCGGTGGGAACAAATTCGTGAAGGGGCGGGTCGAGGAAACGGATAGTAACGGGGTAACCGCCGAGAGCCTCGAATAAGCCCTCGAAGTCGGCTTGTTGCATCGGCTCGATTTTCGCAAGCGCCGCTTCTCTCTCCTCAACCGTATCCGAACAAATCATTTCGCGGAACGCGCCTATTCTGTCGGCGTCGAAGAACATGTGCTCGGTACGGCAAAGACCTATGCCTTGCGCTCCGAAAGCCGCCGCTTGTTTCGCGTCCGACGGGGTGTCGGCGTTGGTGCGAACTCCGAGCGCCTTGTATTTATCGGCAAGAGCCATAATTCTTCCGAAGTAACCCGAGTTGGGGTCGGCGGGAACGGTCTTTATAGCGCAATCGTAAATATTGCCTGTGGAACCGTCGAGACTGAGAGAGTCGCCCTCGCGGAACGTTTTGCCCGCAAGCTCAAAGTATTTTTCTTCCTCGTGCATTTTAATGTCGCCGCAACCCGACACACAGCAAGTGCCCATGCCGCGAGCCACAACGGCGGCGTGCGAAGTTTGTCCGCCGCGCACGGTTAGAATGCCTTGCGCGTATTTCATGCCCTCGATGTCTTCGGGAGAAGTTTCGAGACGAACGAGAATAACCTTTTTGCCTTTCTTGCCCTCTTCTACGGCGTCTTCGGCGGTGAACACGATTGTGCCCGTAGCGGCGCCGGGAGAGGCGGCTATGCCCTTGCCCACAACATTGTTTTTGTCGGCGTCTTTAAGCGCTTTCGTGTCGAACGTGGGGTGAAGCAACATGTCGAGCGATTTCGCGTCAATTTGCATAAGCGCTTCTTGCTCGGTAATCATTTTTTCGTCTATAAGGTCGCACGCGATTTTTATTGCAGCGGCGGCGGTGCGCTTGCCGTTACGCGTTTGAAGCATATAGAGCTTTTTGTTCTCTATGGTGAATTCCATGTCCTGCATGTCGCGGTAATGATTTTCAAGCGTTTTGCAAACGTTTTCGAACTGCGCGAAAGCTTCGGGGAACACTTCTTTCATTTGGGCAATCGGCATGGGAGTGCGAACACCCGCCACAACGTCTTCGCCCTGAGCGTTCACAAGGAATTCGCCCATGAGTCCCTTTTCGCCCGTTGCGGGGTTGCGGGTGAACGCAACACCGGTACCCGAATCGTTGCCCATGTTGCCGAACGCCATCATCTGAACGTTTACGGCTGTGCCCCAGCTGTACGGAATGTCGTGGTCCATGCGGTAAATGTTGGCGCGGGGGTTGTCCCAACTGCGGAACACAGCTTTGATTGCGCCGAAAAGCTGTTCTTTGGGGTCGGTCGGGAATTCCGAACCGATTTTCGCTTTGTATTCGGCTTTGAATTGCGAAGCGAGTTCTTTAAGGTCGTCGGCGGTGAGCTCGACGTCTTGCGTAACTTTCTTCTTTTCCTTCATTTTGTCGATGAGCTGTTCGAAGTATTTTTTGCCCACCTCCATAACTACGTCGGAATACATTTGAATAAATCTGCGGTAGCAGTCCCAGGCCCAACGGGGATTGCCCGACTTCGCGGCAATAACCTCAACAACTTCTTCGTTGAGTCCGAGATTCAAAATAGTGTCCATCATGCCGGGCATGGAAGCGCGAGCGCCGCTACGCACCGAAACCAACAACGGATTTTGCTTATCTCCGAATTTTTTGCCTACGAGCTTTTCGAGCTTGTCTATGTTTTCCATGATTTCGGCTTGAATGTCTTTATTTATTTGCTTGCCGTCCTCGTAGTACTGCGTGCAAGCTTCGGTGGAAATGGTGAAGCCTTGCGGAACGGGCAAACCGAGATTAGTCATTTCGGCAAGGTTCGCGCCTTTGCCGCCAAGCAACTCGCGCATTTTGCCGTTGCCCTCTTTAAACATATAAACGTACTTTTTGGACATGTTTTGTCTACTCCTTGTAAATGATTTTTTTACCAAAATTTATTATAACACAATACGGCGACCGAAAGCAACTGTTTGAAAGAAGTTTTCGCGCGCGTAGCAATCGAAACTTGCAATATTTAATACGAAAAAGCGCTTTCTATAAGCTAAGCGCCATATCCAAACTGTTCAATTTTCCGAAGTGAGCCGCAAACCGCGACGCATATTGCTTTATAAGCTGCATAGTAACAGACTTTTCGGGAGCGCACGAACTCACCGAACCAAGTTCGGCGGCAAGAATTTTCTCGCACAAAGCGCCCCTTTCGCCTGCGGGAATTTGCACGCCGAGTCCGCACGACACGAAAGCAGCAAGCAAAATTCTCAAACATACAGCGTGAGCGCAAACGTCTTCGAACGACGAAAGTTCTCCGAGAGCCGCCACAGTTTCGGCATACATGCGCTTGTTTTCCACCTTTACGCATTTGTTCGCCGTTTCGCAAACGAAACATGCGGCGGCAAAAGCGGACGGTTCGCTCGAAATTCTCAAAAACGACAGTTCGCCGAAGTCGGCGCCGCCGAGTATGTAGTAGCCCGCTTTCGACGGGCAAAGATAATAATTACAAGAGGAAAAAAGTTGAGCCGCGAATTTAAGTTTGTACTTCGGTTTAAGCGCCCCTCTCGCCAAAACGCCGTAAACGTTGCCGTCGTCGCAAAACACGTCGAGCATTTTGTCGTTGTCGCCGCGAGCGCGGCACCCTATGCACACGCCGAACGCCTTAACGTCGGTCATAAAAGCGACCTCCTTTGTTTTTAAGAGCGCGCGTTTAGTCCAAAATAGTCCGTTCGCGCTCTCCGTTGTTCAAATCGCTGTAAAGCATATATAAGCCTGGCATTCCCGTTTGAGCAAACATGAGCCAAGCGAGTTCGGCTGCGGGCAACGTTCCGCCCGCTCCGAAAGTATTCCCCATTCCGTCTTCGTAAATTCCGTTAATCATAGAATTAAACCTCCGTTGTTAGCATACCCAAACGAAAGAAAATTCTTTAACGAAGCGGCGCTTTTACAAATTTTTCTTTTTGTCGTAGCCTATATCGCGAAGCACGTTTTGTTTATTTCGCCACCCTTCGCGCACCTTTACGAACAACTTTAAATACACTTTCGTTCCGAGCAATTTTTCAATGTCGGCGCGGGCGCGTTCGCCTATCGTTTTAAGCTTATTGCCCTTTTCGCCTATTATAATCGATTTATGGCTTTCTTTTTCGCAGATAATATCCACGTCTATGTTGGCAAGCCCGCCGTCGTATACCATAGTTTGAATGTACACGCCTATGCCGTGCGGAATTTCGTCCTGTAAAAACAATAGCGCTTTTTCGCGAATAATTTCGCAAATCATATAGCGTTCGCTCTTGTCGGTAATCTCGTCGGGGTCGAAATAAAGTTCCCCCTCCACGAGTTCGCCTTTGAGATAACTCCTAAGCAGTTCTATATTGTCGCCCTTATAGCACGACGTGGGAATAATTTCCTTTATAGCGCCGCGCTTGCCGTCTTCGCGCGTGAGGTACGCAAGACGTGAAAGCATAGGATATATTTTTTCGTAAGACACAAGGTCGGTTTTATTGATTACCACATACACCGATTCGCCCGTGTGCAAATGTTTTTCAATAAACGCGATTTCCGAATCGGTCAGTTTTTTTGACGCGTCGAGAACTATAACCACCGCATCAACCCCGTCGGCAGCGGACGACACGCACTTATCCATATATTCGCCGAGTTTCGATTGCGGCTTATGCACGCCCGGCGTATCCACAAACACCATTTGGGAATCCTCGTCGGTAACTATTCCCAAAATTTTATCGCGCGTAGTTTGAGCCTTAGGAGTCACAATCGACACCTTTTCTCCCACCAACGCATTCATAAGGCTCGACTTGCCGACGTTCGGTTTGCCGAGTATCGCAATAAAACCGCTCAACATATTTTTTAATACCTCTTTCGGTTAACCTGTTCTTTTCGCTTTCGCCTCAAAGCGGGCAATCAGCGTTCAAGCCCCACCTTTGTCAAAATTTCTTCTTCCGCTTTTCTCATTTTTATTTTATCCGCCTCTTCCATGTGGTCGAACCCGAGCAAATGCAAAAGCCCGTGTAAAAAAAGATATCCTTTTTCTCTTTCCGTTCCGTGCCCGTATTCCGTCGCCTGGCTCTCCGCTATTTGCGGACACACAACTATGCTTCCGAGAACTATTCGTCCGCTTTCGGGCTCGCTGTCGAGCGGAAAATTTTCAGCCGTAAACGGCGCGTAACAACCCGCATTCAGCGTAAGCGCGGGAAAACTCAACACGTCCGTCGCTCTGTCGGTGTTTCTCGTCTCACGGTTAAGCTCGCGTATTTCTTCGGTAGAAGCAAACACGAGTTCGACTTCGGCGCTCCCTTTAAGCGCAAAATATTCGCTTGCCGCCGCCGCAATTTTTTCGTATTCGACGCTTTCTTCGCCCGTAACGTTTATTGCGCTCACAGCGAAGAACCCCCGTCGGGATAGCGAAGCCGCTTGTGGAACTGACCTCCGTAAGCGTTTATAATCGTTTGTCTGATTGTGTCGAGGTCGCGAAGCGAAATCGAACAGTTATCGAATTGCCCCGCCTGAATTCTGTCGTGAATAAGTTTTCTCAAAAGCGCGTCAACACGCTCGGCGTCGGGGTTGTCCATTGCTCGAATAGCAGCCTCGCCGCTGTCGCACAGCATTATTATAGCCGCGATTTTGGACACGGGAGTTCTGCCGTGATAGCTGTACCAATCCATATCCACCTCGCCGTCGGTAAGCTGTTTCGCTTTCGCGTAAAAAACATAAATGGGCAAGGTGCCGTGATGCTCAACCGCTATATCCGATACTTCGGAAGGAATACGGTATTCGTCGCAAAGTTTCTTTCCTTCTGTGGCGTGGTTGCGTATTATTTCGGCGCTTACTTCGGGCAAAAGCCCGTCGTGAGGATTTTCGTCGCCTTGATTTTCTTTAAAATATTGCGGATTCGCAAGTTTGCCCACGTCGTGATAATAAGCGCACGCTCGCGCAAGATACGGATTTTCGCCTATCGCGCTCGCGCAAATTTCGGCAAAGTTTGCAACTGCAAGACTGTGATTAAACGTGCCGGGAGCTTCTTCTTTAAGGCGCTTTATGAGCGGCGCGTTGTGGTCGGTGAGTTCTACGAGACGGGTGTTGGTAACAAGATTAAACACCGTTTCGAAAATAGGCTGCAACACTACGGCAACTATTACCTGCCCTATCGTGCCGCCCGCAAGGAATCCGATTTCAACGAGCGTAAGAGCCTTGCCGTTAAAAGCCGTTACCACAGCCAAAACCGCAAGCACCGAAAGCGCGGCAATGAACAAACCTTTGAGCAAAAAGTTAAGCCGCTTAACGCTGTTTTTAATCCAATACGCAACAATCGAACCGCCGGTGAGCCCTTGCGCGAATTTGGAAACCACCGCATAATAATGAGTGCTTTGCGTAAGATGATTTTGCGTGAGAAGAATAAACAGAATTAAAATATTCGTGAATATATTAGCGCAAAACGCGTCGCGCCCGTTGGCAAAAGTGGCTACTATAAACGCGGCGAGCATGGCGGGCATAAGAAACGAATTGATTTTTTCAAGCCATACGTTAGCAACTACCGTAAAACAGATTGCCGTGTATATAGCCGAAAACAACCTAATGTTTTTGAGCACAACAGTGCGACTGCTCGCAACATACACGAAGTGTCCCGACAAAATCACGATTATAACAACCGCGAACAAAATATACGACACAACGGTAAATCGAGTTTTAACGTCTTCCACCAAAACAAATTTCAAAACGGAAGCGCAAACTATAACTACCGCAGTCGCAAAAAACACGAAAAAAGCTCGCGCTATTTCCCGCGCCGATGCCTTATGCACTTTAACCGTTGACGCTTTTTCCATCGTTTTTCGGTTCTCCTTTGCTTGCTCTTTCATACGCCGAAACTATTTGTTGCACGAGTTCGTGGCGTACTACGTCTGTTTCTTTCAGCCTTATTATTCCGATTTTGTCTATTCCGCAAAGCACTTCGGCGGCGTCTAACAGCCCGCTCTTTCTTCCTTGCGGCAAGTCTACTTGCGTAAGGTCGCCCTCTACCACCATTTTGCTTCCCTCGCCCAAACGGGTGAGAAACATTTTCATCTGCTCGCATGTAGTATTTTGCGCCTCGTCGAGAATTACGAACGACGATTTGAGAGTTCTGCCCCTCATATAAGCGAGCGGCGCGATTTCGAGCACGCCTCGCTCCATAAGCCGCAAATAGCTTTCGCCCATCAGCTCTTCGAGCGCATCGTAAAGCGGACGAAGATACGGGTCTACTTTCATTTGCAAATCGCCAGGCAAATATCCGAGCTTTTCGCCCGCCTCGATTGCGGGACGAGTGAGAATTATTTTTTGAACCTCGCCCGCCCTTAACGCGCTAACCGCTCTCGCCACAGCCAAAAATGTTTTGCCCGTGCCGGCAGGTCCTATCCCTATTACTACGGTATTTTTTTTTATGGCGTTGATATAGTCGAGTTGCCCCGACGATTTCACCCTAAGTTTTTTGCCTTTATGAGTAACCGCCGCAACGGAACCGTATATTTCCGAAAGGTTGTCCGCCTCGCCGTTTTCTATTAGGCGAGCCGTGTGCGAAACCACTCTTCTGTTGAGTTCTTCTCCGAGCTCCGAAAGTTCTTCGAGCGCCTCTATTAGCCTCGCGGCTTTGGCTACGCCCTCCTCGTCTCCGCGCACCGCTAATCCTCCGTCCGAGAGCGACACGCTCACACCGAAAGTCTTTTCGATAAGCTTGACGTTTTCGTCAAGTTCACCGAAGAGTCCCGCCATATCGGCTCCGAATTTTATTGTTTTGGTTGTTGTCGATTTTACCGTAAGTTTATTCTCCGTACTGTTTTGTTTTACGCGCCGCCTATTACCATTTCCGCCTCTATAAAAACGTTTACTCTCCACAAGCCGCCGCCGATTTCACGCACCGTGCGGCTCGCCGTAAAACCGTTAGAGACGGCTTCATGCACAAATTCCGACACGATTTTTTCTTGCGCCCGTTCGGCTAGTTCTTCGACGTCGGCAGTCTTTTTTACCCGCTTGGTTTGAGTAACGCGCGAGCGAATCACCTTTATAGGCAAAAACGCGTTGAACTTAGAAGCGCTCTCCGTAATCTCCACGCCTTCGGCGCTTTGCGGCTTTTTGCCGAGCGTCAGTCCGAAAAGCTTTAACCGAGTGCGGCTGTAAGTTTTCTCAGCAACGGTCTCGTACCATTCGGTGGCAACGGTCACGCTTTTGGTAAAAGCCACTTTGCCGTACACTATTCCGCTCGCCCGAGTATGAACGGGCTCGGCGCCCTCTTCCACAATTCGGTGCGCGCCGATTAGCGGCGTGCCCTTAAACACGTTTTGCCCCGTTTTTACTAGAACGGTTCCTTCGCGCGCAACAATTCGCGTTACGGTGGCGTCATAGTTCGAGGTTATGTCGGTATCCGAAAAAGCCAACGGCGGAGCGATTTCGTCGCTCTCGAAAACCTCGATTGCTATCGTGGTGCCTATTCTTTGCGCGGTTGCAAGTTTTATTCCGTCAATGCCGCGCAAAACTGCGGCTACGGCTTCGGAATCGAATTCCGATAATTTCTTACCCACAGCTATATGGTTGGCGGATAAAACCTTTTCTATTACCTTATCGGGCACGTTTTCGTTTCCCGAAACGTCTATACGCCAAATATATCCGCGAGAAAGCCCTACCAAAACGGAAAAAACAATCGTTCCCGCAATCAGTCCCGCGCGTTTAAGCACGCCGCGAACCCTTTTTCCAAACCTCGAAAAAGACTCCGCAGTGTAATTATAACACATTCCGTCCAAAATAGCAAAAGTTTTTCGCAGGTCTTTTTTTTCTACCGAAAAGCCGAATTCGCGCGAAGAAAAACGAACCGCGTCGAAAACGGCGACGTTCTCTTTCGAGAGCGCGTTTAAAACTCCCGTGCGGTCGAAACTCTCCACCCGCAAAGCAACGCACGCCGCCCTCATTTCGAATCGCCCTCTTTTTCGCGCTTCGCCTTAGCGTTTCTGCTCTCGCCCGTTTCAACCGCAGTTATTTTGCCTCGAACCAAAACGCTCGCGCCGCACAGATCGGAAACCGCAAGTTCTTCGCCCGTAACGTAAAGCACCCCGTGCTTCAAGCGAAACGCGATTTCCTCGCCGTCTATTCTCAGAACGCTTTGTATGCCTTCCAAATACACGGCTTCGCCGTTGTAGTTCACGTAATTGTAGCCGAGCGCCAAACGCGCTTCGTCCATGCCTAACACTCGCGCAAATTCACCGAAAAAACTCATACTATATAGTATTTAACGAGCCGCGAGAATATGCCGCGAGCGAAAGGCGAAAGAGAGTTTACACTTCGTCGTATACCGGAACTACTTTTATGCTGTCGCCGAAAACGTGCACTACGCGCACCTTGCTGCCTTTCGCTATAAATTCTTGGCTACTCACAAAAAAATTCACGTTATCGAGCGACATGTGACCGTTGCCCGAAATATCGGTAGTGGCAACGCCCTCTCGCCCCAAAATATACTCGTAACCGTCGGTTTCCTCTTGAACCGAGCGTTCGAGTTTGAGCGCAAGCGAAGTTGCGAGCCACGCTCTTTTTTGAGTGAACAATTTTAATATGTGAGCCGCAAGCAGCACCACCGCGCAAAAGAACACCATGAAAAACAGCATAACGAGAGTGCCGCCCGAAAGCATTCTCACAGCTATGCCGCAAAGCGTGAGCGCCGCGCCGCAATATGCCGAAATTTTATGCGCGGGCTGAAAAAACTCCACAACTATGAGCATGAGCCCGAGCGAAAGGAGAATAAACGTTACAACGCTCATTCCCGTAAAAAGCTCGACTAAGTTGTGCCTAAGTCCTGCCGAAATCATTTTAGCCCCGCCTTTAAGGCATAATCGACTCCCGCATGAAGACATGCAATATTCGCCTCTATAAATTGCGGTTTGTTCTTGAACACGTATTGCACCGCATATTCGGCGGATTCGAGTTTTAGCCCCGTAAAGCCGAGCATAACCCCGAGCATCGCTATATTATGCCCCTTTTTATTGTTGCCGCACAGCTTATCGAGCGGAACGGCAACGGCGTCTTTTCTCGAAATGACTTCTTTTTTTGCGGTTTCGGAGTCAACGAAAAATCTGCCGCCTTCGTTCAAAGCGGGCAAAAAGCGCACGAGACTCGGTTCGTTGAACGCAACGAGCAAATCGGGGCGACTTATAACGGGAGACGCCACCTCTTTATTCGATATAACCACACTGCAATTAGCCGTTCCTCCTCGCATTTCTGGTCCGTAAGACGGCAAAAACGAAGTGTTTCTGTTTTCTTTCATAGCGGCATACGACAGCATGAGCCCGAGCGAAAGCACGCCTTGTCCGCCGAAACCGCTTACTATGATTTGTTTCATGATTATGAACTAACTCCTTTCAAAAACCGTTTTCTACGTCTTTATACACCCCAAGCGGATACGCCTCGCACCCTACGGTTTTCACATATTCGAGCGCCGCAACGGGGCTCATGTGAAAATTCGTGGGGCAAGTGGATAAAATTTCTATGAGCGAAAAACCTTTCTTTTCTCGTTGCATTCTAAATCCTTTTTTGATAGCTTCGCGAGTGTTTCGAACCGCTTTCACGTCGTGCACCGAAGTGCGCGCTATATAAGCGGGACCGGTGAGCGTTGAAAGCATTTCGCATATTTTAATGGGATTGCCGTGCTCCAAAGGATTTCTGCCGCCTTGCGAAGTGGTGGTTTTCTGACCGGGAAGAGTGGTGGGAGCCATTTGCCCGCCCGTCATGCCGTATATTCCGTTGTTTATGAATATAACGGTCATATTTTCGCCGCGAGTGGCGGCGTGAACGATTTCCGCCATGCCTATGCTCGCAAGGTCGCCGTCGCCTTGATACACAAACACGGTGCTGTCGGGATTTGCCCTTTTTACTCCCGTAGCTACGCTCGGAGCTCTGCCGTGCGCCGCCTGAAACATGTCGCACGTAAAATAATTATATGCGAATACGGCGCAACCTACGGGAGCTATACCTATAACGTGGTCGGTGTCGCCGAGTTCTTCGAGCGCTTCGGCAATAAGACGGTGCACAATTCCGTGCGTGCAACCGGGACAATAGTGCATAGGCGTGTCGTTAAGTAATTTGGGCTTAGTAAATACTATTTTATCCATGACTGCGTAATCCTCCCCGACTTAATGTATTCGGCGACGTCTTCCGGTTTCATGACGTTGCCGCCGACGCGAGCGAAAATACCCACCTCAGGGCGGTTCTTGCTATCGAACAAGCCGAGTTTAACGTCTTCTATAAGCTGACCGCAACTGAGTTCAACCGATACGAAAGTTTTTGCGGCTCCGTCCGAAAGCTTGGCAATTTCGCCGTAAGGGAACGGAAATAGCGTTATGGGGCGGAAAAGTCCCGCCTTTATTCCGCTCTCTCTTAGCATATCCACAGCCGCCTTGCAAATGCGAGCCACAATGCCGTAAGCAACTAAAACCACTTCGGCATCGTCTGTGCGGTAATGCTCGAACATTGTGTCGAGCTTTTTCATTTCCTCGTATTTTTCGGTTAGGTGCGCGTTATGAGCTTCGAGCGTGTCGGGGTTCATGAAAATTGAGTTTATCACCCGTTGCTTACCGCCGTTATTCCCTTTTGCCGCCCAACTCTTTTTTGGAAGCGAATTCACATCTACCGCTTCGGGAATTTGCGCGGGCTCCATCATTTGCCCGAGCATACCGTCGCCGAGAATCATGACGGGATTGCGATAATAATCGGCACGAAAGAAAGCTTTATACGTCAAATCGGCGGCTTCCTGAACCGACGAGGGCGCATAAACGAGCATACGGTAATCGCCGTGCCCGCCGCCTTTCGTTGCCTGAAAATAGTCGCTTTGGCTCGGCTGTATTCCGCCGAGACCGGGGCCCGCGCGCATCATATTCACAATCACGCAGGGCACTTCGGCGCCCGCTATGTAACTGATTCCCTCTTGCTTTAAGCTAACGCCGGGACTCGACGAGCTCGTCATTGCCCTCGCCCCCGCGCCGCCCGCGCCGTACACCATGTTTATAGCCGAAACTTCGGACTCCGCTTGCACAAAATGCCCGCCCACTTCTTTCATTCGCCACGACATATATTCGGGAATTTCGTTTTGCGGAGTTATGGGATAGCCGAAAAAGCAACGGCACCCCGCCGCGATTGCCGCTTCGGCAACAGCCTCGTTTCCTTTAAGAAGTTGTTTCATTCTTTGTATATGACCTCCTTGTCATAAAACGTTTTGAAAGCGCCGCACGGCTTTCAAACCTCTTTATGTACTTCTATAACGCAATCGGGGCACATGGTGGCGCAAAACGAGCAACTTATGCAACTCGCTTCGTCGACGCATTCCGCCACCGCATAGCCAATAGCGTTTATTTTGTTCCCGAGCTTTAAAATCTTTTTCGGGCACGCCTGCACGCACAGTCCGCACCCCTTGCACAAACTTTCGTTAAACGTTACTTTTTTCATGTTTAAACGTCTCCTTTTTTCAGCCGCATATTCGCGTCACAAACTTTTAATCGCATAAGCCACTTTTTGAATAAAAGTTTCGTAATCGTTATAAACCACGTTACTCCCAAAATCAAATTTCAATTTCGATTCAGTCATATCGAAGTCGTTATTTAAATAAAATTCCTCATATTCTTTTCTGTCAACAAACTTGTGACTTTCGTCATTATTTTGAATATGTACAATAAAAACAAGGGTTTTAACGGGCGTGTGTAAAAATCCGCAACATTGTCTTTCGACAACACGATATACTTTTTTAAGTTATGTTCGTTTATCTTTTCGGGTTTTGATATTTCACCGCCTTTCTGAAAATACGGAATACTGTCGGGAATAACAAAAATTTGAAAATACGGGATTTGAGCGGAACGCATATTCGCAGTTTCACCAAGCATATTCTCAAAATAATTATTCGAATTTTGTTTGTAATTGCTCATCACATATTTTACGGCAATACCCGCGATAGGTTTCTTATTCTCCTCTATAGTAATATCTACTGTTTTATCCACGTAGCGTCCGTTGATTTTGTGTTCTTTCCCTTTTCCAAAACCCAAAGAATGCACACTATACTTTTTGTCGTTCAAGCGTTCGTTTAAATCTTGCGAAATTGCGCCATGCAATACTTCAAGTTTTTTGTTGCTCCTCGCGCCCGTTTGCAAATATGTGATAAACGACTTTTTAAGCACCGTCAAAAACTGATATATGAATTATAGCATATTTAAAAATATTTGGCAATAGTTAGGTCGTTAATAGTTAAGTTGCTTATTCTCTGTTGATTGTAGTAAAACACATATTGCTGGGCGTAGCCCGCGTTTTCGCCGTAGCGGCGCGAATAATATTCGTGCACCTTTTCGGGCGTGTCAAGCTCGTCGGTTCTGCCCGCCTTGAAAATCCAAGTGTCTACGGGATAGCTCGCCGTTTTCTTATAGGCGAAAAGCAAAATGCAGTCCGCCACTTTGGGACCCACCCCCATAAGCTTGCAAAGCTCTTTTTTCGCGAGCTCTTGCGGCATAGCGCCTATCGACGCAAGATAATCGTCGGTTAAAAGCGGCACGGTGCTATGTAGGTATCTGTCGCGGAAGCCGCACCCGAGCGCGGAAAAGTCTTCCACCGACAGCGTCATAAGCTTTTCGCGAGAGGGAAACGGCGGTATATTTCCGTCGCCGTCGCATAGCCGCGCGCATATTCTTTCTATTATCCCTTGTATTCTTTTTATGTTGTTGTTCGCCGATATAATAAAGCTGACGGT
The DNA here is from genome assembly GCA_947089425.1 of uncultured Clostridia bacterium. Lineage (GTDB taxonomy): Bacteria > Bacillota > Clostridia > Christensenellales > Pumilibacteraceae > Pumilibacter. The sequence continues at coordinate 76,017 of CAMUKG010000006.1, read as the reverse complement.
AGCCTCGAACGGCTGTTGGCGCAATATTCTCAACCCGCCGCCGCACGAGAGCGCTTCTCGCAACTCCTCGAACTCGGAAAGCTTTGCCATAATGCACGAATAATCGGTTTCGAAATCGAAATACTTCACAAAATATTCGGGCTCGTTCGTTTCTATAACGGTATTGTCGCCGTCGTAATAAAGCTTGCAGGTTTTGTCGCCGCTCGCCACAGAATAAGTTCCGTCGGCATTATGAAAAAAGCGAAAAAGCTGTCCGCATTTTAGGGTGCGCTCTATGTTCAGTTCGGCGCGCGAACACACTATTCCGCGCTCGGTGATTCTTTCGTTCATAAGTTCCGCCGTGTTTTTCTTTTTTGTCGGGTAAATGCCGCGAATTTATTGTCGTCGACATTTCGCATTTTTTACAACAAAAGGGTCGCTTTTGCAACCCTTTTCTTTAATAAACATAAGGTGAAAATTAGGCGGGATAAACGCTGACTTGCTTTTTATCGCCTTTCTTCTCAAACTTCACTTTGCCGTCGGCAAGAGCGAACAGCGTGTCGTCGCTGCCTATTCCCACGTTTTTGCCGGGATGAACGGCAGTGCCGCGCTGACGCACAAGAATATTGCCGGCAAGCACGAACTGACCGTCGCTACGTTTTACGCCGAGACGCTGTGCCGCAGAATCGCGCCCGTTCTTGGACGAGCCCATTCCTTTCTTATGCGCGAAAAGCTGAATATTTATAAACATTTCACTTAACCTCCAATTCGATAAAGTCCGAATAGCCCTCGTATAAATCGGCTATTCCCGCAACCATAGTTTCGAGTATCACGTCGGCGTCGTGCCTCTCTGTTTCGGATAGCTCTTTTGGGAGCTCCGCATAAAGATAGCCGTCGTCGGTTTTAAAGGCAACCGATATTCCCGCAACGCGCATAAGTCCGAGAACTGCCGTTTGCACCACGCTCGATAGCGCCGCGCACACAATATCCTCGCCCTCAGCTCCGTAGTCGGTGTGTCCGTCGCACTCGACCGAAACTATTTTGCCGTTTCTCTTCTTTACGACTACGTTCGTCACGCTATTTTAACTATCTTAACGCGAGTGTAGCTCTGTCTGTGTCCGTTCTTTTTGCGCTCGTTTTTCTTCGCTTTATACTTGAACACGACAATTTTTTTGGTGCGCACGTTGCCCACGATTTCGGCGGTAACAACCGCTTTCACGCTTTCGCCCGCCACTACGTTTCCGTTATCGGACGTCATGAGCACGGGAAATTCCACCTTGTCGCCCGGATTGCCGTCAAGCTTTTCCACCTCTATGGTGTCGCCCTCTTGCACGCGGTATTGCTTACCTCCGGTTAAAATCACAGCATACATTTTTTCGGTACCTCCTCAAGTTAGTATCCGTTATAGAAGGCAGACAACCGAAATTGCCGTTTAGGCGCCTTCTCTATACGACTCCACATATAATAATAACACAAAAGCACGGTTTAGGTCAAGCAAAACGCGCGCTGTTTTTAATTTGTTCTTTATTTTTTCGGTCTGGGACGAATTTTATTGTAAATCAAGAAAATTATGCTTCCCGCAAAAAATGCGAGCAAAATAACTATATTCCATATAACGTAGTTTTTAAGCGGCGTGTCGCGGCGTGAAAGCACGATTAGCCCCGCAACAGCCAAAATATATTGCGCGGCTACAATAGGCGCAACAAACACCCAAACGCTTACGCTCAACATTGTTCGCCAAGCCCCTCTTTCAACGCGCGCACGAGAGTTTCGGCGCTCGAAATAGAATTTACTTGCATTCTCAATTCTTTGGTGCCGCGCACTCCCGCCAAATATTTGCAAAGATGTTTTCTCATCGTGCGCACCGCAACCGCTTCGGGAAAATATTCGAGCGAATAGCTCAAATGTTTTAATATGATATTCAAAAGCGGCTCTCTTTTCTCTTCCGCAAAAACATGCGGCTTTCCGAGCGCGCCCCGCCCTATTGCCACGCCCGAGCAACCCGCTTTTAGCGCAAACTCCACTCCTTTAAAGTCCGCAACGTCGCCGTTGCCTATAACGGGCACGGTAACAGCCCGCGCGACTTCGGATATTTTTTCCCAATCGGCAACTCCGCTATACCCCTGCTCGGTTGTTCTTCCGTGCACGGTGATTGCCGCCGCGCCCGCCTCTTGCATCTTTTCGGCAAACCTTACGGCGTTTATATAATTCGCCGAATAACCAAGCCTATGCTTAACGGTAACGGGTCTGCCGTCCGCGCTCTCGACGCACGCCGCCACTATTTCGGCGGCTCTTTCGGACTCGCGCATAAGAGCGCTTCCCTCGCCGCATTTCGTCACTTTTGGCACGGGGCAACCCATGTTTACATCTATAATATCGAATTTGTTCAATTCGGGCAACGCGAGCGCCTTACGAAAATATTCGGGTTCGCTTCCGAAAAGCTGAACGCAACTCGGCGTCTCGTTGGGCGCAAGCCGCAAAAGACATTCCGTTTTTTCGTTGCCGTAAACGAGCCCCTTTACCGACACCATTTCGGTAACGGTTAGCGACGCGCCGTAATCGCGGCATATTCGGCGAAACGCGACGTCGCCGTAACCCGCGAGCGGCGCGAGCGACACGAACGGCTCGGCAAAACTTATGTTGCCTATTTTCATACTTCTTTCAAAAAGTCCGCGAACTCGCCGCTTTTTTCGGCTTCTGCGAATTTCTTTTTAACCGCGCTTACGAACGCGCTCAAAGAGACTTCGGCGTCTATTCCTGCGTCAGCCATAAATGCGACGAGAGCAAAAAGACGCTTGCCGAAAGCGAGTTCCGAACTTTCGTTATGGGCGGCAAACGCTTGCTTTTTGAGCTCTTCCGCGCCGCCCGCTCCCGCTTTAACGAGCTTTTTATACACCTTTTCGGCGGCGAGCAACGACGGAAAATTCTCGGGCAAACGATTGAGCTTGTCGGCTGTGGAAACGTAGCTCTTTTCCACCGACTTCGCCTGTTCCCAAAATCCGAGCGCCTCGTCGGCGTCTTGCGCTCTGTTCTCGCCGAAAATATGAGTGTGACGCTTCACGAGTTTGTCGCACAGCCCCGTGATTACGTCGGAGCGGTCGAACTCTCCGAAACGCTCCGCCATATTGCAATGGAAAACGGCTTGCAACAACACGTCGCCGAGTTCTTCGGTCATTGCGGCAATATCGCCGCCGTTTATCGCGTCAACCGCCTCATACGCCTCTTCGAGCATGTTTATTCTTATGCTCTCGTGCGTTTGCGCCTTGTCCCACGGGCAGCCGTCCGACGCGGTGAGTCGGCTCATTATTCTCAGCAAATCGCCGAAGCAATATTTTTCTTTATAAAAGCCGCTTTGCGCGTCGATATAAAGTTCGCAAGAATAATCGTAATTGCGAAGCCTGTCGAGTTCGTAAAGAGGTATTTTCCGAGCTTCGTTTTTTACATAAACGGTAACTTCGGTCTCGTCGCCGTAAAATTGCATAAGCCAAAGTTTTAAGTCGCCCGCAAGCTCCGCATTGTCTATTTCGAATACGTGCAACGCAAGCGTGGTGTCAAGCTCGGGCTTTTTCGTAGCGGCGTCATACGCCGAAATGCGCAACTCGCAAGGAGACGCGCCTCGCGCTTTGTTTTGAGCCACGCCGAAAATAAATTCCACGTCTTTCGTGCGAGAGCACAGAGCTGCGGCGTATTCGTCCACCCCGTCGCCGTCGGTAAGATACGCCGCGTTTCCGTTCTCGCGCTCCGCCGCTATAAGAGCGTCGCAAACCGACGCCGCGAGAGCGTCGAAATTTTCGGACGTTTCGAAAAGACCGTCGAGCGACTCAACGTGCGGAAAATCTTTCAGCACCGCGCCGCCCGCGACGGTTTTTGCCGAACGCAAAAAAACGCGCTTTGTTTCGGCGATTTTTTTCGCCGCTTTGTTCGTGAGGTCGCCTCTGTCGACGCCTATTCCTATAACCGTAATCATAACACATATTTTAGCAAACGGACAAAATAATGTCAAATGCCTTATTATCTTTATATTCGAATTTCTTGACAAATCAGAGCTAAGCGAATTATACTGAAAATATTCGAACTGATTCGGAGGCGCGAATATGGACAGAATTTTGATTGCGGAAGACGACGAAAGCATTCGGGAAGAACTGAAAACACTTCTTGCCGCCAACGGTTATCGCACGGTTGACGCTCCGCCGTGCGAACTTGCTTTGCTCGACGTGAATATGCCGAACGAGAGCGGTTTCGAACTGTGCCGAAAACTTAGAACTCAGTCGGCTGTGCCTATTATATTTTTGACGGCGCGCGATTCGGCCGAAGACGAATTGCTCGGGTTCGGCATGGGTGCCGACGATTACATTCGCAAGCCTTATAATTCGTCGGTGTTGCTCGCGAGAATAGCGCGGCTTTTAAAGCGGCAACCGTCTTCATCTCAAACCGTGCGCGGTCTTACCCTCGAACTATCCGACATGCGGGTGTGCTACGGAAACAAAAACGCGGAACTCACCAAAAACGAAACCCGCATTTTGCACTGTCTGATGCAAAAAGAGCTTTGCACCAAAGAAAACATTTTCGAAGAGCTTTGGGAAAACAGCCTGTATGTTGACGAAAACACTCTATATGTGAACATAAACAGACTTCGCGAAAAATTGCGCGACATAGGCGCGGTAGACTTTATTCGCACCGTGCGGGGAGTAGGATATCGCCTATGAAATTTTTTAGCTATATATCGTCTAAGGCGGTTTCGCTATGCTTCTGCGGAATAGCCGCGCTGTGTTGGGGAATTTTCGCGCACTTCGCCGGTGCGAGCGAAATTCTTTTGTGGGTTAGCGAAGCGGCGTTTATTTTCACTGTATTGTTGCGCTATTCTGCGGGATATGCGTTCGCAAACGCCAAACTCAAAAAGCTTAAAAAGAGCAAAGAGAGTCTTTCCGAAAAATATTTGCTCGGAGAGCTTTTGGAAAAGCCGCACGACGCCGTAGAAAGAGAATATTACGAAGTTATGAAAGAAGTATCCCGCTCTGCGATAGGCGAAGTAGAACGCGCGGAGCGCGAAAAAGAAGAATACTTCGATTATGTGGAAAAATGGATTCACGAAATTAAAACTCCCCTCACCGCCTGTTCGCTAATATGCGACAACGGCGCCGACGAAGCCAAATTGCGCCGCGAGCTAAAACGCGCCGACAATTTAACCGACACTATTTTGCAATACGCGCGACTTCGCAGCGCCGAGCAAGACACGGTGATAACAACGGCAAACGTAGCGAATATAATAGCCGACGCGGTAAAGAGTCAACGGGAATTGTTAGTCGCGTCTAAGATAAGCGTTGAAACAAGCGGAGATTTCACCGTTTGCACCGACGCTAAGGCGTTTTCGTTCATATTAAAACAGTTGCTCTCAAATTGCGCCAAATATTGCGAGGGGTGCAAAGTGCGCATAATCGCCGACAGCGGCAAAATCACCGTTTCGGACAACGGAGCGGGAATAGAAGCTCACGAACTTCCGCGAATATTCAATCGCGGCTTCACGGGTTCGAACGGACGCAAAGCGGGCACGGGCATGGGGCTCTACATTGCGGCGGAGCTTTGCAAGCGGCTCGACATAACGCTTAAAGCCGATTCCGAACCGAATAAGGGCACCGCGTTTTCTTTCGAATTTAACGGCGCCGCCGCAAGAAAGTGAAAAAGCGTTGTAGTATTGTCATTGCGAGCGAAGCAATCCCAAACATAGAGCGAAAACAGTCGCTTGGACGACAAATTGACTTTCGCGGGCGTGTACCGCGAAAGGACTCCCTATTAAGTTCGCCCAAGTCGGATTAAGCAAGCAAGAGCTTTACTCGTAGCGTAGCGCCGACTTGCGTTTGGGCGATATATATTACAAAACCGTTAGAGAGCGGAAAGACGGCGTTAGTCGCCTTTCCCCTTTTATGCGTTATACTTATTGAGGTAAGCGCGAAAAATATCGGTGCTTACCCAATAAGGAGGTACAAAAACAAAAAATGAACAAAATACTCGAAGTGCAAAACATAACCAAGCACTACGGCGGCGGAAGCGTGGTAACAAAAGCGCTCGACGGCATTTCGTTCGAACTCGAAAAAGGCGAATTCGTTGCCGTTATGGGCGCGTCGGGCTCGGGCAAAAGCACCCTGTTAAACGTGATTGCTACAATCGACCGCGCGAGTTCCGGCGACGTAAAAATCGACGGACAAAACGTGTGCGATATGCGAGAGGACGCGCTTTCGGCTTTTAGGCGCGACAAGCTCGGCTTTATCTTTCAAGATTACAATTTGCTCGACACTCTCACCATAGAAGAAAATATCGTGTTGCCGCTCAATCTGCAAAAAAAATCGGTTGAACACACCGAACGCGAGCTAAAAAGAGTGGCGGCGGCGCTCGGAGTTGGCGACCAACTCAAAAAGTTCCCGCACGAGCTAAGCGGCGGGCAACGCCAAAGAGCCGCTTGCGCTCGCGCCATAATCACGTCTCCTTCCCTCGTGCTTGCCGACGAACCTACGGGCGCGCTCGATAGCAAAAACTCCAAGCTTCTCATGAAAACGTTCGAACTCATGAACGAAGCGCTCGGCTCAACCATTCTCACGGTTACGCACGACGCCGTTGTGGGAAGTTACGCCCGGCGCATTCTGTTTTTGAAAGACGGCAAAATTTGGAGCGAACTCGTGCGCGGCAATCGCGAACGACGCGATTTTTATTCCGAAATTCTTTCGGTTGTGTCGGCGCTCGGAGGTGATACCGATGCTGTCTAAGCTCGCAGTTCGCAACGTTCGCAGGCAAATAGGAAACTATGTGATTTATTTTATAACGGTGTCGCTCACCGTCGCTCTCATGTTTGCGGTGAACAGCGCAATTTTCGAAAAACATCTTATGGCGAAAGCCGACACCATAGGCGAGTTGCGCATGGGACTTATAGCCATTACCGTGCTTGTGTCTTTGATTGTGTCGTTCGTGCTCGGCTACGCCACCTCTTTTATGTTAAAGCTACGAAAACGCGAATTCGGAACTTATCTCACTCTCGGCATGACGCGCAAAAATATAGTTTGCATTTTCTTGCTCGAAACGCTCATTTTATGCGCAATATCGCTTGCGGCGGGAATAGTTTTGGGTCTCGTGTTCTATCAAGGCATAATGGCTGTGATTACCAACGTTATGGACGTGGAATTTGCGTTCGGCGCCTACTCTTTGAAAGGACTTTTGCTCACCGTAGCGCTTGTGCTCGGCGTGTTCGCGCTATCGTCGGTAACTTCGGCGCTGTTTTTAAGACGCGTGAGCATCTATAATCTTTTGCACGGCGCGAAAAAGCAAGAGCGCAATGTGCGTCACCCCGCTGTTTGGCTTGCCGTAACGGTCGTTTCGCTCGCGGCGATAATAACCGCTTGCATATTGTTTTCTCATTCTTTGAAAACAATATTTAAAAACGAGGCGGGTTCGAGCGGGCTCATATTCATGTCGTTACTCATTTTGGCGGCGGGAATAATTTTCTTCCACACAGGGCTCGCAAAAAGCGTAGTGAATTTACTCGTTAAAAACAAACGGTTTAAAAACAGAGGCACAAACGCTTTCACTTTGCGCTCTCTTTCGAGCAAGCTAAGCTCAAACGCCGTTATGGCGGGAGCGCTCTCGTTTTTAATCGCGTTTGCGATTATAGGCGCGAACGTTTCGTTCACGCAACAAATTGCCACCGAAGAAATGATTAAAAGCAACTTCCCATTCGACGTTTACGCTGTAATCGATAAAACGAGCAATTCTCCCGTGTCGGCGGATAAAGCCGAAGAAATTATATCCAAATACGCAAAAATAGAAAAGCGCTACGATTTTGATTTTTACACCTCGCAAAACTCGTATTTGCACAGTTTCACCAAGTGGTCGGGTAGCGGTTACGAAAGCCTATACGACACGTTTATATCGGAAAGCGATTTCAATCGCGTTTACGGCGCTCTCGGCTTTGCTCCGATAGAGCTAAACGGCGGATTTAAAATAATTCCCGAAAGCAATTTCATTAAATCGTTCGACTTTTCAAACGCCGTAATCGACGCGAACGGCACTTCGCTTGCTTTTAAAGGATTTGCCGACGTTTCCCCTCTCGCTCCTTGCTATTTTCAAGCTGTGGTTCCCGACGGCGCAATATTAAATATGGTTCCCGAAAGCGATTGCGTGATTTTCGACTTGAAGGACGGCAAATTCGACGCGATGGCAATGCGCGAAGAATTGAGCTACCAAAAAACGTCCACATTCGGAGATTACACGTTTATGCGATGCGATTTTCAAATAAAAGAGTACGGACGTCTTGTTTACGGAGCCGGAAACGCCGTGTTCGTTGTGAGCGCCCTCTATATTGCGGTTGTGTTCGTGTTTATGGCAATGGCTATTCTCGCGCTCAAAACGCTGTCGGGCGTATCGGAAGACAAATTGCGCTACGACACTTTGTTTAAGCTCGGGGCGAGCAAGCGCGAACAGTCGCGGACGCTGCTTAAACAAACGTTTGCATTCTTCTTTTTACCGTTCGCGCTCCCCGTTCTGCTGAGCATTCCCGCAGGTCTCATTTGTACGCAAATAGTGAATTTGAGCGGTCTTATAAGCGCGACGAGTCGACCTATCGCGACGGCGGGACTAATCGCTCTCGTCATGTCGGCGCTCTACGTTCTATACTTTACCGCAACTTATTTGCTCACAAAACGAACGGTAATAAAAGCATAATAGCATAATTTTGTTGCAAAAGTTTTCTCTTTGTGATAAAATCAAACGGTGAGGCGACACATTTGCCTCACCGTTTTCGTAGTTCGGCGTATAATACCCGCCATGCACGAAAAAACTTACATTGGAGAAAAGTAAAAAATGCAAATAGCAATTACGGGAGCAACGGGCAACATGGGGCAAGCCGCTATTGCCGCAATAGCTCACGAAGAATATATAGAGAAAATAAACCTTTTGAGCCACAGCAAAAAGCGCACGAAGAAACTGTTCAAAAAGCACAAAGAACTGCGCGCCAAAACGCAAATAATAGAGGGTAGTCTGTCCGACGATGACGTTTGCGCAAAGCTTATAAACGGCGTGAATATTGTTATAAATATGGGAGCGGTCATTCCGCCCAAATCCGACCAAATGCCCGAAAGAGCAATCGAATGCAACGAAAAAGGCGCGAACGCGCTCGTGTCGGCAATCGAGAAAGCGGGCGAAAAGCAACCCAAACTCGTGCATATCTCCACTGTGGCGCTCTACGGAAACCGCACCGCTCCCCATCTCTTCGGCAGAGTGGGCGACCCGTTGCTCGTCAGTCCGTTCGACATATATTCGGCAACCAAACTTCGCGGAGAGTTTCGCGTGCTCGAAAGCAACATAAAGCATTGGGCTGTGCTTAGGCAAACGGCTATGCTCCACCCCAACATGCTCGCCGACAACGTGCACGACGGGCTTATGTTTCACACCTGTTTCGACGCGCCGCTCGAATGGGCAACCGCGCACGACAGCGGAATTTTGATTAGAAATATTTTGCGCAAAGAAGCGGCAAACGACATTCCCGACTCCTTTTGGAAAAAATGCTACAATATTGCGGGCGGCGCAATAAACCGAAGCTACGGCATAGACACGTTAAACGACGGCTTCGCTCTTATCGGCGGAAGCGCAAAACAGTTTTTTAAGCCCGGATACAACGCCGTTCGCAACTTTCACGGCGTTTGGTATGCCGACGGCGACGCATTAAACGACTTGTTCGACTTCCAAAAACAAAGCGTGCACGACTATTGGCAAGAGGTTTTGCGCAGCCATAAAGTTTACAAAATGGGCAAAATAGTGCCCAAAGCGATTATACGCCACTTTGCGGTAAAACGCCTGTTAAAAGACCACAACTCTCCCGCTTATTGGGCAAAACACAACGACGAAGCGCGCCTTATAGCTTACTTCGGCGGCAGAGAAAAATACGAGAAGTTACAAAACACAAATTGGAAAGATATTGCGTTGCCCGCTCGCCCGTCGCCCGACATTAAACCCGACAACGATAGTCCTGTTTTCTACGGCTACGACTTTAATAAACCGGACAAACAAATAAATTTGGACGACCTTAAAAGCGTGGCGCAAGCTCACGGCGGCAAAGTGCTTTGCGACAGTTTCGAGAACGGCGACCTATATCGCAAACTCGAATGGGAAACGCAAGACGGCGAAAAATTCACCGCGACGCCGTATTCGGTTTTGCGCGCGGGACATTGGCACAACCCTATTTACCGAGAAAACGTTTGGGATTTCGACCGCCTAAGCAAAAAAGACGCGATTTTTGCGTCCGTTTGGTATGACTCTCACGAAAAAGACGAAAACATGCGTTACAGCTACGACGAAAACTTTAACGCTCATGCGGAGAAAATCGGCGAATGAAAGTTTTGATTTTCTATTTCTCGGGAACGGGAAACACCGAAAAGATAGCTAATTTATACGCGAAAGCGTTTGAAGAAAACGGCGACGAAGTTGTTATGGGAGCGTTACCCGACATCGAGCACAAACTCGGCGGCACGAATCTAAACGACTTTGACATGCTCGGGTTCGGCTACCCTATTCACGCGTTTAACGCACCCGCAAACGTCTTAAAGCTCGCCCGAATGCTTCCCGAGCTTACCGAGCCGAAAAACGCGTTCGTTTTCAAGTCGTCGGGCGAGCCCGTGCGAATGAGCGACGTTTCTTCGTTAAAGCTTATAAAAATTCTCAAAAAACACAATATTCTCGTTACCAACGAATATCAGTACGTAATGCCGTATAATATCATTTTCCGCCATTCCGACGAAATGGCATATCACATGTGGGAAGTTGCAAAAAAGGTTGTACCGCTCGATTGCCGCGAAATAAAAAAAGGCGTGCCCAAAAAAGCGAAACGCATGTTTATGGGCGGCGTACTCGCTTGGTTTCTGCGCATAGAGCACTGGGGAGCAAGGTTTAACGGCAAACGCTACAAAGTAAATTCCGATTGCGTGCGTTGCGGACTGTGCGCTAAAACGTGCCCCGCGAATAATATAAAAATAACCGACGACGGCAAAATCAAGTTCGGCAAAAATTGCCTAATGTGTATGCGTTGCTCGTTCACCTGCCCCAAAAACGCTATTAAAATAGGACTTTTCAACGGTTGGAAAGTGAACGGCGCATATTCGTTCGCAATGCCTCCCTCCAACGCGCCCGCTTTGCCCGATAAACACGCAAACTATTGCAAAAAGGCGTATAACCGCTATTTCCGCGAGGCGGAAGAAAAAATTAACTCCGAACAGAAAAAAGCAAACTGAAACACAAAAAGCGCGCTAATAAGCGCGCTTTTTAATTGGTTTTATAAATTGCGAGGAGCCGCAAAGCGACGCGGCAATCTCTGCTCCATGTTTGAGAATGCTTCGCTTGTTTCACTCTCTCGCAATGACAAAAGTTAGGCGGTGCGGAGAGCGGCAACAGTCGGCTCGCCGATGAGGGCGCGTATTTCACACATACGCAACCGAGTCGGCGTGCCGAACGTAGCGCCTATATGTGCCCGTATGCGCCGCCGAATCCGACTTTCGCGGGCGTGTACCGCGAAAGGACTCCTTATCAAGTTCGCCCAAATCGGGTTAAGCAAGCGTCAGCGTAGCGCCGATTTGCGCTTGGACGACAGCTTATAGACCTAAGTCTTTGAGAATAGACTCCAAATCCTCCGTCGGATTGAGAGCTTCCTCGAACGAAAAGCCCGACGGACTGCGGTCGGCGTAATCTTTCTTTTGCGCGGGAACGGTAGCCGTCATAGTTTGGCGGGCACGCTCTAACGGCGAAAGCCGCGGCTCGGGAGCTTTTTCTTCTTCATGTTCTTTTTCGCTTTCGAAATACTTCCCTATCTTCTCAATCGGGCTGAGCGCTTCGGGAGTCTTTTTTGCGGGCTCGACGCGCTTATTTTCAATGTCTACCGTTTTAACTGCGGGAGCCGCCGTAGCCGCCCCTTCGTCGCCCACGCGCGACAAAATTTTGTCCATGCGGCGATTAAATTCGCCCACTCCCGCAAGACGTTCGTCGAGCGGATATTCGTCCAAAATTTGCTCGTAGTATTGCGTCCATTTTTCGTGGAACGCTTTAAGCCGAGCTATTTCCTGATTGTATTTTATATGGCTGAGCTTTTCTATTTCTTCCGCCTTTGCAACCGCCGACATTATGGCTTTGGAAATCTGACTGCTCTTTTCGCGATAGGCGGCGAGCTCTTTCTCGGCGGCTTCCTTTTCTTCGAGCATAGTTTGAATGCGCTCGCGCTGCTTCACTATCGTGCTCTCGTATTCGCGCTTGATTGCCGCTATATATTCTTCCACCTCTTTGGGCGAATATCCTTTTTTCGTTACCGAAAATTCCACCTTACTTATTCGCCTCCAAAAGTCCTATTTTAAGTTCGTAAAGCTTGTCCGACAAATCGACCTTATAAATATGCGGATTGCTGAGTCGCTTGTATTCGTCCCAAAATCTTCCGAATTCGGCTGTGGCAAAGCTCACCGATTCGCTAAGCGGCGGGCAAGAATACACGCATTTGCCGCGCGCAAAAATTTGCTTGTGCAACCGTCTCGCTTCGTAATCTTCGAGCGTGGTTTTCTTCCACCTATCAACCGCATGGGTGAGCGTGAGCGGTTTAGTAAGCGGTTGCTCGTCGCACAGCGCTATAAGGTCGGCGAAAGCCTTGCCGCTCTCCTTTTCGTAAATGCGGTAAATGGTTTTAAAACCGGGATTGGTTATTTTCTCGGTGGAGTCGCTGAATTTCATGCGCGGATAGCGCACTCCGCCGCGCTCTATTTCGGCAAGTTTATAAACGCCGCCGAGCGACGGCATATCGTGGCTCGTTATGAGCTTTGTGCCCACGCCGTACACGTCTATTTTGGCGTCTTGAAGCCTTAGCTGACTTATAAGGTTTTCGTCTATGTCGTTGCTTGCGAAAATAATAGCGTCTTTAAAGCCGGCTTCGTCGAGCATTATTCTCGCCTTTTTGCTGAGATATGCAAGGTCGCCGCTGTCAAGCCTTATGCCCACCGGCTTATGCCCCGCCGCCCTCAATTTTTTGAAAACCTTGATTGCGTTCGGAACACCCGACTTCAAAGTGTCGAAAGTGTCGACCAAAAGCAAACAGTTGTCGGGATAAACCGCCGCGAACGCCTCGAAAGCTTCGAGTTCGCTCGGATAGCTCATAACCCAACTATGCGAGTGAGTGCCCTTCACGTCTATGCGGAACATTTGCCCCGCGAGCACGTTGCTCGTGCCCTTGCACCCGCCTATTATGCTCGCACGCGCCCCGTATATGCCCGCGTCGGGTCCTTGCGCGCGCCTTAGCCCGAATTCCACCACCGTCTTATCGCCCGCTGCAAGCACTATTCTCGACGCTTTCGTGGCTATAAGAGTTTGATGGCTAACTATATTGAGTAGAGTGGTTTCTATCAGTTGAGCCTCGATAAGCGGCGCTTTCACCACCATTATGGGCTCGCCCGGAAAAACGACTTCGCCCTCTTCGACGGAATAAATGTCGCCCGTGAATTTAAACCCGCGCAAATATTCTATGAACGCGGGCGCAAAAATTCCAAGCGACGAAAGATATTCGAGGTCGGTTTTGTCGAACCGCAAATTCTTTATGTACTCGACAGCCTGTTCGAGCCCCGCCGCAATCGCGTAATTAAGCTGCCCGTTCGCGCGAAAGAAAAGGTCGAAGACGGCTTCGTTGCGATAGCTCCCGTCAAGATAATATCCGTTCATCATAGTGAGCTGATACAAGTCTGTCATCATAGTTAAGTTGCGAGTTTCAGTCTTCATTTTCGTTTTCCTTCTTTCTTCTTTTGAGAGCAAGCATAAGCATTATTAAGCCCGCATAAAGAACAAGAGCCGCGCCCACAATCGCCCACGAAACGTTCCCGCCGCTTTGAAGCGCGAATATTCCCGCAGGCACTCCGAACACTCCGAACACCGTAATATGAGCGAGCCATTCGTGAGTGAAAAGCATAGTGAAGAGCGACGCTATTGCGGGAATGGCTATATACAGCGGATAAAGTTCGGCATACCCCGCTTTCGTCGTTTTAACCAAAAGCTCCACAAGCGCGGGAACGAAAAAACAAAAGCTCAGCCAAAGCGACACGCTGTTTTTCCCCACGAGCGCGCTCACCAAAAATATGAGTCCAACCGCGAAAAGCAAAGTGCCGCAAACCGCTTTTTTCATTTCCACGCCGAGCACGCCCACGCCGCACAGCAATAAAAACAAGCCCGCGAGCAATACTATTGCCGCCGCAGATATATTTATAACAAGGCGTCTGCCCGCGCCGAGTTCTTTCAGTTCGTCCAACTCGTCATTATTCGCCATTCGGGTTCTCCTCGAATTCGGTTGTTTTTTCAATAGCTTCTTCCGATTCGTCCGCTTTCTCTTTTAAATCCGCGCCGTCGGAAACTGACAGCAAGTCGGCTTCGAGTTCGCCATCTTCTATTTCCTCGTCGCTTTCGCTCTCTTCGAAATCTTCGGGGTCGGGCGTGTCTTCGGTTTTGGCGAACAGTTTTGCGAAAAAGCCTTTTTCTTTCTTAGTTTTGTCGTACACATTCGGGTGACTCAAAATACTCTCATCGTATCCGAAATAGCCGTCGTCGAGCTTAGTTTTATCCACCATTATAAAAGGCTTTTTGCCAGCCGCCCGCGCGCGGTACATGTGCGCGAGTATTATAACTATTCCGAGCACCACTATGAGCGCGCTCACAAGTTGGCTCACCCTAAGCACGCCGGGAATAAGATACAGACTGTCGCTCCTAAGTCCCTCTATAAAAAACCTTACGACTCCGTACCAAATACAGTATATGCTGAACGAAAACCCGTCGAAACTCTTGCGTTTCCCGTTATAAATCCACATTAAGAGAGCAAAGCCCAACAGGTTCAAAAACGACTCGTAGAAAAATGTGGCTTGATACCACGCGCCAGCACTCTCTATAAACACCGCATACGGGAACCATTGAAGCGACGGATTTTCCACAAGTCTGCCGAATGCCTCTTGGTTGGCGAAGTTTCCCCACCGCCCGATTGCCTGACCGAGAATTATGACGGTGAACGCAAGGTCAGCCATTTGCAAAAAGGTAGCCTTGTTTTGCGGCGGTTTGTTTCTCTTCCACAAATGCACTATCGCGCCGCCTATAACCGCGCCTATAAGTCCGCCGTAAATTGCGAGCCCCGAAAGTCCGCCGCTTCCTATTCCGAGTATTTGCTTAAAAGTCCAACTTGCGCCGCTACCTATTATATCGAAAATAACGTAATACAGCCGAGCGCCCACAATGGCAAGCGGAATGCTTATTATACAAATGTCGAAAACGAGGTCTTTATAATACCCTCGTTTCGTAGCCATAACGTAGGCAATCACGATGCAAACAACCATTGCGCTTCCTATCAAAAAGCCGTACCAGTTAAATCCGCCTTCGCAACCGCTTGCGCTTATTAAAGATTTAGTTATTGCGCTCATTGTTCTATTATAACATTGTACGGGTACAAGAATTCATTTTTGCGGACGACGCCACGCCGCCCCGTTTTGCTTAAAAGCAAAACACCCGAATGTTGCAATCTCGTTCGAAAAGCCCTTGCAAACAAGCTTTTCTCGCTTCTATTATATAACGCGGCTAAGCCGTTTGTCAATCAAAGTAACGAAATAGCGCTAACATAAAGCGGGCGGCAATTTTTCATAGCGCAACAAAATGTCGAATAATGCCGCAGGGAGCGACGGAACGAGTCCGCCAGCCGCAAGCGCCGCCAAAGTATCGGCGGAGGCTGACGCGCAATCCACGCCGTTCGCGAGCGCCGAAAGAGTAAGGCATCTTTTAAAAGAATCGAACATATCGGGTCGGCGCACGAGACAAGCCTCTTCGCCCGCCGAGAGTTTATTGCAAGCGGCTCCGTAGTCGGCGCAAGCTCTGTGCAAAAACTTTACCGCGTCGGCGGGAACGGCAAACGCAACTCTTCCCTCTCGCATTGCGGCGGCGAGCGAATCCGCAACCGAAATAAAGCTCTCCGCCGTGCGCGCGCCCTTTTGAGACAGCTCTTTGAAACCGTCGTAAATATCCGCGCGGGTTCCGGGAGGCACCGACGCAGCCCGTTCGGCGGCGAGTTGACTTTGAGTGAGCGCTCCGTCGAGTTCAGCTCCCATAAGACGCATTCGCGCCTCTATCACAGCCGTGTGCTTAGTTAAACCGCTACGCTCTATAAGCCCCGCTCCGAGCTTCGCGGACTTGCGCATTATGCTATCGGCGTCGTCGAGTATGCGTTGAAGCGCGAACGCCGTTTTAACGCAAGACAGCGTGCAACAAGGCAACAGCGATGCGGCGCTGTCGCGCACGGTGCGTGCTCCGTCGTTGTGCACGGCGGCGGCAAATTTAATGTAATCTTCTCTCAGCATAAATTATTTACCCTCCATGTCGCTATTGTATTCTCGGCACGCCGCAATAAAACCGTTATTACTCAAAACGACACTCTTCGCGGTTAAAAGCTAAGGCTTAACCGCCACCACTCCTTGAGTTTGAGAATATGCGTCCGTTCTTATTTTTTCCTCGCGCAACAGCTTGCCCGAGCGGGAGAAATACCTCAAATACGCTTCGCTCTTAACTCCCGCATGACCGTAAGACACTCTCACGCGCGTTCCCGCAGGAGTATCGGGCGTTGTGAACTTCCCGTCGGAATCGATTAGTTCTTTGTCTTGCGGCACTTCGGTGCGGCTCAAAACGCGCGACACTGTTTTAATCACGTGCGGAAGTTCGGCGCCGTAAAACATTATTCGCGCGGTGTCGGAAACGCATTCCGCTTTTATGAAAACGGGAGTTTCGTAAGGATTTATAAAACGCAAATCGCTTGCGCCCGAATTTACCATAGCGTCGAGCGAGGGCGGAACGTAAGACGGCAAAATGGTGTGGTTTCGCACGCAAGTAACTTTCATGCCCGCCGTTAAAGCGGCGTTATAAAGCGTTGTGGAAGCTTGGCACACTCCGCCGCCCACGCCGTCGGTATATTCTCCAGCAACTATTATTTTCGCGAGCGAAAACCCGTTTTTCTCGGTGCGAGCGCCCACTCGCCCGTTAAACGAAAACTCTTCGCCCGGCTTCACTACGGCGCCGTTTATTTTTGAGAGAGCAAGCCTAATGTTATTCTTTCGTCCCTCCGCCGACGTGGAAAACGACGTGGAAAAAGCGCTGATTTTTTTTGTAAGTTTAATATTGTCCTCAACCGTCACGGCGGGCTCTATTGTTTGCGGCTTTAAAGTAACGCGAGCTTTGCAGTCTTTTCTGAGCGCAAGATATATATCTTGATACAGTCGCTTTTCGTCAACCGAGCGCCCGCACTCCGAACGGGAAATTCGAAACATGGGGCGGCATTGCGGACGAAAATCGATTTCGCTGTCTTTGGGCTCTAAGTCCGTTTCCGCTTTTACTTTTTGCACAAATGCGGGCAAAAGAGGAAAACAGTAGCGCAAAGCTTCTCGCCATTCCGCACCCGCCGCAAGACATTTATCCACCGTTTTTATTTTCTCTTCGAGCGACGCGTTTATATTTCTGCGTTCTATTTGCTCATACACCGTGTGGTCGGGCGCAACCATTTTTTTATCGCGGTACACATAAGTTTTTTCGGGCGCTTCAACGATTATTTCGGCGCGGACATCAGCCGCTTCGTCACTCGTAGCGCACTCGTAACTTTCGGCAAGCTCGGCGCTTGCATATTCTATTTCGCCAACAGCCGCGAAAGCCGCGCAAAAACACGCGAGCAATAAAAAACACGCCGCAAGTTTCAGGCGTGTACCGTGCTCTTTCGTCATGCCGCACACCTCCTTTTCTACGCTTTATTATGCGAAGTGTGCGATATTATTATACATATTTTTCGATTCGTTAAAGCAAAACTACTGGGTTGTTTTGCGGGCGAGCTATAATTTCGTTCCTTTCGGCGTGAAAGTCGGCTCCCGCCGTTACGAACAGCCCGAGCGAGCGGGCAAGTTCGCGAAACCATTTCACCGACGCGCGCGACGAACGCTTATATACCGCCTCTATTCCGTTAAGCCCCGCCGCAGCAAGACGCTTTATAAGAGCCGTTTTCTCATAAGAATCGAGCTCTATGCGCACGGGATGAGCAAGCACCGAAAGCCCGCCCGCCGAGCGAATTTCTTGTATGGCAACTTCGGGTTCTATGCCGCTCGCGGGAACGTAGGTAGGAGCGCCTCGCAAAAGCCACTTTTTCATGGCGCTCATAAAGTCTTTTTCGTAGCCGAGCCGCACCATAGCAAGGGCTATGTGAGGGCGAGAAATTTCTCGCGACACGCACGAGCCGAGTTCGCTCGGCGGCACGGGCATACCGTAGTCGGAAAGCTTGGCGAGTATCTTTTCGGCGCGCTCGCGTCGCCGCTTTTTCTGTTCTTTTATAAACGAGTTAAAACGCGAATCCGTGCGGCTAAACCCGTAGGCGAGTATGTGCACTTTCGTGCCAGCATAAGACGATATTTCGGCGCCCGTAACGTTTTTAATTCCGAGCGACTTTGCCGCTTCGTTCGCTTCGTCGACTCCGTCAAACGTGTCGTGGTCGGTGAGCGACACGACTTCGCACCCCGCTTCCGCCGCCCGTTTTATAACTTCGGCGGGCGAATACAATCCGTCGCTGTAATACGAATGAATGTGAAGGTCGCCCCTCATTTAAGCCTCTTTTGAGCGTAAGAGAGAAGCCACTCTCGGTTATTGAGCTTGGGGCAAAGCACGCACTCGCGCAACAGTTCCGAAAGAATTTCTCCCACAGCGGGACCCGAAAAGCCCATGTCGGTAATGTCGGCGCCCGAAACGTCTAAATCGCCGAGCGACGTAGGCGCGCCCTCTTCGAGCATTTTGTCGCGTAACGCCACAAGACGGTTTACGGGAAGTTCTTCCTCTTTCACCTTTCCCGTAGCAAGTTTGTCGGCGCGCATAAGAGCGGCAAGGTCGTCGATTAGGTCGAAATGCTCGGCAATAAACATGCGCATTTTTCCCTCTTTGGTTTTGCCGTCGCGGTCGTACATGTGATATTCCACAAGCGACGCCACCCTTTCCACAACTTCCTTAGGATAACGAAGACAACGTTGCCCGAGTACGTCGCGCGTTATTACGGCGCTCGCTTTTTCGTGCCCGTGCATATTGCCGTACATGCGGTAAGAATACGGTTTTCCGCAATCGTGCATAAGCGCGGCGAGTCGCACTATTCCCGCAGGCGCCGCTTTCACGGCGCGGAGCGTGTGTTCGAGCACGTCGTAGGCATGATATTCGGGATTTTGCGGTATTTCTTCGGCGCCCGCAAGAGGCTCCAACACGTAAGGCAACAGCCCGAGCTTTACGAGAAGTTTCATTCCGCGATAGTGCGCGTCGGCAATGCCGTATTTAGTGTCCGCATTTAAAATTTTATCGAGCTCTTCGCGCTTTCTCTCGCCCGTAATGTCTTTCAAGTTTTCCGCCGAAGCTATGGCGGCGCGAGCTGTCGACGATTCTATTTTGTATCCCGTTTCGGCGGCAAGCCGAGCAAGGCGCATTAGGCGCAAGCCGTCCGAAGAAAAAGTGCGTTCGGGAGCATAAGAGCGAAGAACTTTGCGCTCTATGTCGGCTATTCCGCCAACAGGGTCTTTAACTTCGCCTGTGGCGGCGTTCACGTATATAGAATTTACGGTAAAATCACGGCGAATAGCATCCGCTTCGAGCGAGGTTGTGAACTTGATTTCGGCGGGAGTGTGCGAGCCGCCTTCGGCATATTTTTCAAGTCTGAACGGAGTGTACTCGAAATTACCGCCCATAAACGAAATGAGCGCCGTTCCTAATCTGTAATTCACTATTTTCACGCGAGCGCCGCGCGGAAGATTGAGCGCGGTGGCAATCAAAGGTCCGCACAAATCAACGTCGGTGTCCCCCAATTTTCCGTAGGCGTTGCGCACGCAACCGCCCACAAGATATATGGGCGTACCTGCTGCGGCGGCAAGCCGTTTTACCGCTTCGGGTATAAAGATGTCCATACTCGTATTATATCAAATCCTGAAAATTTTTGCAATTAAAAACATGCACAAAAATCATTGTCGCAACAAATGAAATCGTGAACAAAATGACCGACGCGCAAACGGCGAAAGCAAACTAAACGCCTAATATAGCAGAGCTTTTATTCAAGCCCGCTTGGGGGCGTAAATTGCGAAGCAATTTTCAAGGAGCAAGCGAGCGGAAGTGCGAGGCAAAGGCGCGACGGTGTGCTTAGTTGCGCTCCGAGCGACTTTAACAAAGCAATCTCGTTTGCTTTGACCCCGAAAAACGGGCTCGATTATAGAATACTCTGCTTAATAAACACCAAAACATGAACGTTATTGCCGAGTTTCTCGGTTACAACATAATAATCGTAGTTTGCAGTGTAGCCGCGCGAGCGCATTTCGGCGTTTAAGTTTCGCATGAGCGCGGAATTGTTCCAACCCGTGCTGTTCGGGTCTCCCCATCTTGTGTCGGCAATAAACTCGTAACAGCAGTACTGAGAACTCACCGTGTTTGCTGCGGGGTCGGCGCCCACCGAATACTCGCGCGACGAATTGCTCGTTACATACGACATATAGTCGACAAGTTTAGACAGTTCAGCCCTCATCGCCGTTTCGGAAATAATTCGTCCGTCAAGATAAAAATCGAGTGAATTTCCGTTATATTCTATTTCTTCGTCATACCAAGCGTAGCGAGTTGACGCCGTTTTCGGAAACGCGCTCCCCTCGTCTTCCTCGTGCGTAGCCGCCACGTCGGCGTCGGAAAGGAGAAAATATGCGTGATTAGCCGATTCGCGCGCGGCGCCGCCCGACACAAGTTGAACGGAAGCGTCGCCCCAAGTGCAGTCGGCAATATACCATTGCCCGTTAAGTTTCACCTTGTTCCAAGCGTGCCCGCCCCTGTTACCCGCCGAACCCGCGTAGCCGGTAACGCGCACGCATTCGAACCCCTCTATGCAACTCATTAAAACGAACGCCTTGCTCATAGCGTCGCACACGCCGTAATAATCGGAATCGGTGAACACGCTTTCAAGATAATACGATTCGTACTTAACCGCGTCGGATAGCGAAGAATATTTTAGCACTTCGCTGTCGTAAATCACGCGCCACATAATCCAATCGTATATTGCATGAAGCTTTTGAACGTCGGTCATGTCGTCGGATATGATATGGCGCAAAGTTCTACGCGCGTAGTTATACAGCCTTTCGGCAACGCTTCCGCTCTCGGGCACGGGACGATAGCCGAGTTGCGCGATATAATACAGTTGCTCGGAATTGCGCACCGTAACGGGAGTTTTGTAGTCTATCGGGAAAACGTAACGACTGTTGCG
This sequence comes from uncultured Clostridia bacterium, assembly GCA_947089425.1. GTDB lineage: Bacteria > Bacillota > Clostridia > Christensenellales > Pumilibacteraceae > Pumilibacter. The sequence continues at coordinate 54,719 of CAMUKG010000006.1, read as the reverse complement.
AACCTTGCTTTCGTCGTAATTCACATGAGGTCGCATTGCATTCCATGCCTGCCCCGAGTGCGTCGAAGTTTTTTTCGACGGAGTGCCGTCGGTATAAAAATTGATGCGAAATTTGCATATGTTTTTCGCCTCGTCCAAACCGACGTAGTCATAAGAGCCCGTGAAATGCATCGAACTCATAGCCTTGTCTATTTCGTCGCTTGCCGAAGTATACGCATAATCGAGATACAAAGTTTCGCCCGACGAGAGCGACGACGGACGCCAAAGCATGGCGTATTCGAACCACTCGTAAAATTCGTCGAAACTCTTAACGTAGTAATTGCGGGCTCCGTCGTAAAACTTCTTTTGCAAATAGCCGCGAGCCGCGCTCGGCACAACTTTGCTCTTGTATTCGTTCGACCAAGTCGATTCTTCGAGCACGCCGTTCGCGTCGCCGAGCGTTTTCACCTTTACGGCAAGACGCGCGGTGAAAATGCCGTTCGCGTCTTTAACGTAGTCGGTAACGTTCACTCCGCTATCCGTAAACTTATCGCGCATAGAAATGTTTTTAGTCGAAATATCTGTGCTCACAGCTCGCCCCGTGTTCAAATTCACGAGCGACACTTCGTAGCCCGCCGCAGCGGGAATCGAGTCCCAACGCACCCAAACTTGCGGGTAACAATTATCGTAATCGAGCCAAACGTTTTCGGGCACGATAGTTCCTCGCGCCAAAATCGAAACGGAAGTTCCGTCTCCGAGCGCAATATGTTCGCCGTTGGCTTTAACGGATATTTCATACACGCCGGGAGCGTTCGGCAAATATCCGAACTCCTCCCCCAAGCCGCTTGCTTCCCCGTTAACGTACCACACTATTACGGGCGCGGGTTCGCCTTCCGCGAGAGCGTTGTAAGTAATATTAAACGACACCGTTTCATACTTGCCCGCCTGTTGGCTTAGCTTTCGAGTGTCGTAATTCACAAGCGCGCCCTCCAAGCGAGAGGCAACGTTTAAATACAAAGTATCCGAATATTCTTTCCCCGAAGAATCGAAAACGGACGCGAGAACAGCCGTGCGCCCCACTCCGTCGGGCGTAAAAGCGAACTGTTCTTTTTGCGTTAAGGTTGCGCTTATCGAGCCCGCTTCCCATTTTATTTTGCAATCGGGACTGACGTTTTCGCCGAGCTCCGCGCCGAACCTAACCTCTTCGAGCGAATCGGCTTTCATAATAACGGTGTCGGCAATCACCTCTAAGTCGCTTTGCACCGAAATCGAAATTCCGCTCGGCTCGGCATACGACACCACAGCTTTAAGTTCGACCTTTTTGCCGTTGTCTTCGGCAGTCGCGGTCAGCGTAGCCGAACCTATCCCTACGCCTACGGCGTAAACGCGAGACACCATGCTCCCCTGCGACACTGTTTCTATCGAAACGACGGAATCGTTATCGCTCTCCACCGAAAACGCTTTGTTCACCGCCGACGAAGGCGTTATGCTGATATAGCGGTTGAGTTCCACGCGCTCGCCGAGCGTGAGTTCCAAACGCGACAGAGACGTACCGCCCGACACCCACGAAATATCTTTTACGCGCACGTCGAGCCAACCGGTACAACCCGAAAGCGCTATAACCGACAGCGAAAGCACAAAGGCTAAAAATGCCGCCTGTATTTTTGCGAAAGTTCTTTTCATATATGTTTTAAGTATACCACACCTATAAGATATTTTCAACTTATTTTTCAAAAATGTTTTTTATGCTCTTTTTCATGCGTTTTGTTCGCACTAAAAATACCGTTGCATACGTCCGAAATATAGCAAATATACATACATAGAGGTGAAATGTGAAAAGTACGTCTAAATTTCTATTTCGGGCAGTGTTCACGGTAACGTTTTTTACCGTAATCGACCGCCTGCTCGGTTTCGTATTCAAAATTTATCTTTCGCGCGAGTTGGGCGCCGTGAGTATGGGCGTTTACCAAGTGGCGCTGAGCATATTCTTTCTTTTGCTCACCGCAACCACGAGCGGCATCCCTCTAATCGTATCTAAGCTCACAGCAAAATACGAGGCGAGCGGAAACAAACGCGACTCGCATGGCACTACTTCCGCCGCCCTAATCGTAGGTCTCGGGAGCGCCGTTTTGGTGTGCGGAATAACTATCGCGCTCAAAAAACCGATAGGAAAGCTTATGGCAAGCCCCGAAAGCATGGTAATACTTTTGTTCATGCTTCCCGGCGTGCTGTTTTCGGGCATATACGCAAGTTTTCGCGGCAATTTGTGGGGCAAGCAAAAATATACGGTTATGAGCGTTGTGGAAGTCATCGAACAAGCGGCTCGCATACTTCTCACTGTCTTGCTCTTCATGCTCGGCTTTAACAAACTCAAAGTAACAGCCGTATCGCTCAGCGCGTCTTGCGGCATAACGGCAATTTGCTGTATTGCGTTCTATTTTGCCTATAAGGGAAAAATGGCGTCGCCCAAAGGAAAGATTGTGCCGCTCATAACCTCGTCGGTCCCTATTACGTTTGTGCGAGCGTCGAGCAGCATAGTAAACTCGGTGGTTGCGATTGTTGTTCCTATGATTCTCGTGGGTATGGGACACACTAACGAACAGGCTCTGTATATTTTCGGTTCGAGCATAGGCATGGCTATGCCGCTATTGTACATACCCATAACCGTAGTGGGCTCTCTCGCCTATGTTATGATTCCCACTTTGAGTTCGGCTTACTCGTCGGGCAATATGGCTTCGGCAAGAAGACAGATAGAAACGGCGGTAAAATTCTCGGTCGTGGTGGCGGCACTGTTTGTTCCGGCGTTCTGGGCGCTCGGCAAGCCTATCGGCAAATTCGTGTATGACAACGTTGATGCGGGGCGATTTCTCTCCCATTCTGCTTGGTTGCTCATTCCCGTAAGCGTGGAAAATATCGCTTCGAGCATGCTCAACTCGCTCGACCTCGAAAAACGCGGTTTTTTAAACTATATGCTCGGCTCGGCTGTACTGTTCATTATCCTCGCCGCATTTTGCAAGAATTTTTCTATCGACGTTCTGACTTTCGGTTTGGGCGCAAGCCTCACCACTTCGAGCATACTCGACCTACTTTGCATTAAAAAGCGCACGGGATGCCGCTTCACTTTTATTACTCCGCTCATTCTCTCGTCGCTTCTCGTGCTTCCCGCAACATATTTAACCAAAACGGTGTATTCTCTTTTAAGCTACGCGCCCATGCTGTTGTCGCTTGCAGTGAGCGGAATAGTGAGTTGCGCGTTTATGTTCATAATGTCGCTTGTTTTCGGGATAATAGATTTGGGAATTGTGTTCGGCAAAAAAAATCCCAAAAAGAAGTTAAAATCGTTTGCCAAAAACATGTAAGTCGTATATACTAAACTCAACAACTTAATAGGAGGTTGCCCGACATGAACAAAAGTTCACAGGAAATTGCAACCGTAGATACGGAAGCAAAACAAGGCAAGAAAAGAAAACTCACCACTACCCAACGGATTACCTACATTGCAATGCTCATTGCCGCCTCGCTGGTGCTCAAAATTATAGGAAATCTGTTTCAGCTACCGTTTTTCAAAGTAACGTTCGTTTACGTTCCGTGGATTTTGGCGGCGATTGCTATGGGCCCGCTCGGCGGCTTAACGGTCGCGTTCGCCACCGACCTTTTGGGAACGCTCGTTTCGGGCGGCATACCCAACCCGATTCTCGCGTTGTCGTGCGCCGCTTTCGGACTCATTATGGGGCTTGTGTTCAAAATTCCCAAGCTCGACCCGAAACTTAAAATTTTAATAGGCACGGCGATTGTCATTCCCGTATGCACATTCGGACTGTGGTCGCTCGGCATGGCGCTCTACTTTCCCACCAAAACATTTTGGGGCTGGCTCGCCATTCGTCCCCCGCAAGCGCTCGTAGTTGCGCTAAACTCCGTTATTACCGCGTTTTTATTTCCCATAATGCGCAAAAAGGGACTAATGAGGTAAAAAAGAGAATTCCTGCAAATTTGCAAAAAACATGTGCCTACGTTTAAAGGCGCATGTTTTTTGCCGAACTTAAATTCATTCTGTTTTTTTATCTTTATTACGGTGAAACAATTTATTCCAATATACTTTAATAGAATTTCTAAAATCTTTATTGCAAAATACAACAATAGCCGAAATACTTAACGAATACGCAAGCGATATTCCACCGTTGGCAAACAACTCCAACCATTGATTGTTGCTTGATATCATCGTAAAATGCAAACCCAATAGCAAACCTACAAATAAGCCGATATAACAATAGTTACGTAAATAGAACTTTGATATATTTTCATGAAACACATGCTTATATAAAACATAAGGTTCAACTATATGACAAATACCCAAGTTTGTTATTATAGTTGCTACAATAACCCCGACTACATTATATTCTTTAGGAAAAATGAAAACAAACAATATAGACAATCCGGCATTTACAATCGCTTCAAACAAACATTTCCATCTGTCATAATAGAACGTTCCCGTCGCGTCTTTAAATAGGCGCACAGTCTGTTCCATAAAAACAATAAAATAATTGATTGTGATTATAAAAGGCACAGAACTGTTCATAACCAAATTGCCGTCGAATAATATTGAAATAAGATTATCTATTACAGCATAATATCCCAGAAAAAAAACTAATCCCAAAATAAAATTAAACGTGTGAAAAAGATTAAAATATTTATGAATTCGGCTGTCACTCTCTTCAACACACATTTGTCCCAAAATGGCGGTAAGGGGTGAAAAACACAAAGAAATAACGCTTACCATAGCAATTATAATGCTTGTGTAATTTGAGTATTTACCAAGTACAGAAACCCCTATAAATGCGGATATTATTATATTATCCGCAGTGCTGACAATGACTACGCCAACCTTATGCATAAACATTGCCTTTATATTTTTTGTTACTTCTTTCTTCGTTACATCGTCTATTTTTTGTTTATTTGCTATAATATTTTTGTGCTTGCGGCGCGCAATTAGTTCAGTTAACGCCCATTGAAGCAAAGTAGCTATTACTCTGCAACCTAAATACCACATAAACGATTTCGTCAAAATTATTACTATGATTTGTAATGCATACTGTATAAGCGTTGCACACGACGAAATCGTAGTCGTAATATAGTTATTTTTATAGGCATTTATAAGTGATGTTTTTGCACTGTATACATAAGTCAGCACAACCGAAAGTAAAGCTACCGCAAACGTGATATACAAATTCACGTTTACATCATAGTCTTTGGCGAGATAAGGTAAAGCAGGCATTAACGCTAAACCCGATATGGCGATTATGCTTCCGATAATCCAATACATTTTATTAAACAAACCGTATAGTGCCGAAACTTTTGTATTGTCTCCGTCAACAATCGGTTTATACATACAAAATGCAATCGCGGTACCTATACCAAGTTCCGCAACCGCCAAAAAATCCAATATAGAAATATACAGCGAATTTAATCCGTTTGTATTGTTGCCCAATTGCCGAATAACCAACCGTCTTACCAAAATACCGGCAATTAAAATAACAACTTTGAAAGCTATAGAAACGCTAACGTTTAATATGCTTCTTTTTTTATCCATATTCTAAATCTTACCTACTTGTAAAGGCGCACAAACGTTTTATAAGGAACAACATTACCGGGATTTGTACTAATATAGTATCCGAATAATAAACAGCAACCTATGAGTGTAATTCTCCGAGTTATCAACGACATATATTTTTTGCCGCTGTTTTCAAATTTAAAAATCAATTCCGGTATCATTATAATTAAAAAATACTTAAAATAAAAATTCAATCTGAAAATATGCGGAATACGCAAACCATAAAACGAAATCAAAATATTGCATAATAAAAGAGACGACAGCAAAGTAATCCTTTTATCTTCACGTAAATATTTATTTAACAATGTCATCATAATAATAACAAACTGAATAATTATAAAAAGCAATTCCAATTCTCCGAAATATCCACCTCCTTCGCCTTGAAAATACGACTCATATGCGGGTAAAATTTTTAGAACAATCTTTATTAAAAGCGGCAAAGCGAAAAACGAAATTATTCCTGCAATAATCAATAAAATAAGTCTATTTTTTTTATGATTAAACAATGCACAAACAAAGATAGCGAATCCGAATATTATTACAGTATCATGGAAACAAAACGCACATAATAAAACTAAAAGAGACTTAATATATTTGCGTTTTAACAGCAACGGAAACATCCAGAAACAAATTCCCATAGCAATGAACTGTCGCCAAGAATTCATTGACGTAAAAAAGAAATTCAACGACAAATATAAAGCCATACTTGAATAAACGTTCTTTGAATTGAGTCGTATAAACCGAATATGAAGAAAATTTATTATAAGAGCCATAACCGCTATCAATACTTGCGGTTTATCTGTTATTCTTGAAATCGAATAATTGATTAAACTGTATCCTATTTCTACGTCGCGTTCATAATTAAACAACGACGTAATTGAAGGCATTGCACAATACTCCTGAAACCACTCGACATAATGCGCCGTATCTTCTCCTACGCTTATTCCTCTCAAACACGTAATAAGAGACATTACAATGAAAACCAAATTACAAAAAAGACGGCTGAAATATTTTTGATTCTTTTTTTTAGAAAAAATCAAACCCGTTATAATTATTCCTATATAAAACGTTATATATATTGCCATTGTTAATAAACCGTTTTCAATATTAGGGCATCAAACGCTTCCTCTATTTTAAACATCGGATGCCACCCCAATTTGCAAAGTTTGTCGGTATTCATTATTAAACTACTACTTTTAGGATACATTTTCGTTTGCGTATTTTCTATTAAAACATCTTCACCTATGTAACGTTTCGATACAAACTCTGCAATAGCGCGTACCGACAAAATTAAGTTAGTGTCGGCTACATTATACGCCGTATTATCGCCGTTTACAAGAATATAAATTAACGCAGAAACACAGTCTGCAACATAACAATATGCTTTAATAGCTTTACCGTCAGACTTCAAAACAATTTGTTTTTTGTTACGCGCACAGTCACATAAATAAGCTATCAATCGGTTATCATTTTTGCCAACTCCCAAAATTTGCGAAAGTCTCGAAATTTTTATAGGTAGACCGTACTGTGAAGCATAAGCCATACAAAGAGTTTCAGCCAATCTCTTCGCCTCAGGATAACTGCTTCTAATATCAAGCGTATTAACAGCACCTAAGGTATCCTCATAAAACTTCTTTTCCGTATTAAAATTCTCCCCGTAAATTTCAACGGTAGAAAGATATAAAAAACTTTTACGCCCGTTCTTACGAAAAAATTTTAACATATTTTCGGTTCCCAAAACTATTGCGCCTATTGTATCAACGGGTCGCTCTATCATTTCTTTAGAGCGCGTAGGTCCTGCGCAATGAATTAAATAATCAACATGGCAATTCAGTGTTAATTCTTTTGTAAAATCATACTCAATCCATTTTACACTGTCAAGGAATCTCAAAGCATTCGACTTTTCGGGAAGCCTACGCACAGGACAAATTATTTGAATTCCTGCATTACATTCTGCATTATAATACAATAATAACTCAAGTAAATACGAACCTATAGTTCCCGTTGCTCCGGTTATCATTATCGTGTTATTTTTTAACTGTTCAATACAAACCGTTTCGGCAATAATACGTTTAAATTCAGTCATAGTTTCACCTTCATTTGGCTGAGTTCCTTAGAGTCTAGCATCCCCTTAAACATAAAATAATCCATTTGCGTAGTAATTTTTATATTATTGGAATCTCCCAAAACAGTAAATAATTTATAACCGTAATGTTGCATCATTGTCGCGGAATCTATAAAATTATACCTTTTCTCTGCGACTGCTTTATTATGGCAATCGTAAATATCTTTAAAATAAAAAGATTGAGGAGCCTTTGCATAGAAACATTTTTCGCGGTTTTCTATGGCTGTCACATTATCATTTTCAACTAAAACCACTGTTTCTATTGCTCGCGAAACCGTAATTGCATTACCGTTTTTCTTTACGCAATTTATATTTTCAGTAATCAACTTATGTTCTATAAGCGGGCGTACACCGTCATGAATAAGAACGATGTCATCGCCCTTAATTCTTTCAAATAAAAAGTTCAATCCATTATATATCGACTGTTGTCCGTTATTGCCTCCCGGTACCACCCCCATAACCTTATTTATTCCATATTCAGTTAACAAATCACGTAATTTGGCGATATAAGATTCTAAACAAACAACTACAATTCCGCAAATATTCTTGCTGTTTTCAAACTGCAAAATCGTATGCATAATAATAGGTTTACCATGTATACTCAAAAACTGCTTAGGTAAGCTTTTTGAGTTCATCCGTTGTCCTGTCCCGCCTGCAAAAATCAAAGCATAATTACTCATCAATTAGTCTCCTATCTGTTCCCGTACATCTTTTCGTAATAGTCTTTGTATTCGCCCGAAATTATAGTCTCCCACCATTCGCGGTTGTCGAGATACCATTGTATAGTCTTTTTAATGCCGTCCTCGAATTTCGTTTCGGGAAGCCAACCGAGTTCGCTGTGAATTTTCGTAGGGTCGATAGCGTAGCGCATGTCGTGACCTTTGCGGTCGGCGACGTAAGTTATAAGACTTTCGGGCTTTCCGAGTTCTCGACAAATAATTTTCACTATGTCGATATTACGCATTTCGTTGTGTCCGCCAATATTGTAAACCTCGCCCGCTTTGCCTTTGTGAATAATAAGGTCTATCGCTTTGCAATGGTCTTCCACATAAAGCCAATCGCGAACGTTTTCACCTTTGCCGTAAACGGGAAGCGGCTTGTCGTTTAAAGCGTTTGCAATCATGAGCGGAATAAGCTTTTCGGGAAAGTGATACGGTCCGTAGTTATTCGAACATCTGCTGACGCTCACGGCAAGCCCGTAAGTTCTGTAATACGCCAAAGCCAAAAGGTCGGCGGAAGCCTTGCTCGACGAGTACGGACTCGACGTGTGAATGGGCGTTTGTTCGGTAAAGAACAAATCGGGACGGTCGAGAGGCAAATCGCCATACACCTCGTCAGTAGAAACCTGATGAAACCGTTTTATTCCGTACTTTCGGCACGCGTCCATAAGCGTTGCGGTGCCTATAATATTCGTCTGCAAAAACACGCTCGGATTTTCTATGCTTCTGTCCACATGACTCTCGGCGGCAAAGTTAACTACAATATCGGGTTTCTCCGCCTCGAATAGAGAAAAAACGGCTTCGCGGTTGCAAATGTCCTCTTTCACGAAACGAAAATTTTCGTTATTTATAACGGAAGCGAGCGTGGAAAGATTCCCCGCATACGTTAACTTATCCAAACATGCCACGCGGTAATTCGGATACTTTTTTAGCATGTAAAAAATAAAGTTGCTACCTATAAAGCCCGCGCCGCCCGTAACGATAATTGTTTTCTTCATGTCAACACCCCTTTGCAAGAGATATTAAATATTGTCCATATTCCGTTTGCTTCATGCCATTCCCGAGTTTTAGCAACTGATTCGTATCGATAAATCCCCGTCGCCAAGCAATTTCTTCGATACAAGATACATAAAATCCCTGCATTTCCTGAACAGTTTTTACAAACGCTCCCGCTTTATACAACCCGGACGGCGTACCTGTGTCAAGCCAAGCCATTCCGCGTTCAAACAGCTCAACATTTAATTGCCCGCGACGTAAATATTCGTTATTAACCGATGTTATTTCTATTTCGCCTCTAAAAGACGGTTTTATATGTTTAGCAATTTCCACCACAGAATTATCGTAAAAATATAGTCCCGGAACCGCATAATTTGATTTTGGAAATTGCGGTTTTTCTTCTATTGACAATACCCTATTGTTACTATCGAATTCTACAACTCCAAATTCGCTTGGATTATTCACAAGATATCCGAATATAGTTGCACCGCTTTCCCGTTTTTTTGCCTTCAACAATATCTCGGTCAAATCAGGTCCGAAAAATACATTGTCTCCCAAAATAAGACATACTTTATCTTTCCCGATAAACTCTTCGCCTAATATAAATGCATCGGCAAGCCCTCTCGGACTGTCCTGCACACAATATTCCATATTTACGCCGATTTCATGTCCGTCGCCCAACAGTTCTTTATATAAATTTATAAAATTCGGGTCGGCAATAATAAGTATATCCCGAATCGAAGCGAGTAATAATACCGACAACGGATAATAAATCAGCGGCTTATCGTAAATAGGCAATAACTGCTTGGATATCGCTTTCGTCATAGGATATAAACGCGTCCCTCTCCCGCCCGCTAAGATAATCCCTTTCATTTGTGTCTCCTATTATATTTCATTTAATGTCGAATCGAGAACATACGCCTCATTATCATGACTGTGTCTGTCTTCTTCGGGAGGTAGTTTCATATAATCGCCATATATGCGTTCAAGATACAGCTCCGTTTTGTTAGGCGCAGAAAACTCTTTTCCTTCGAAAACTACTTTTCTATCAAAAACATAAACATCTTTTTCCATTACTTCTCTGTCGCCATATCCCCCGACTATCATGCCGTTATACTCGGAGCTATCAAATTCATATTTGTTTACAAGTCTATTTATTCTGTTGTTTAAATACTGCTTAGGCAATAAAGCATTGATAATGCAGATGCACCGCCACATAAGGCGTTTGAAAAAATTCATTTTTTCGTTCAATTTGTTTTTGGCAATTTTATATGCGTACAAAGTCAGCATGCGCTTTCTTACTTTTTTTCGATGTTTGCTGTTTTTCTTAACGTCAGCAGGTAATCCGTCTAAAGGGAAAATATCAATATAAACGTGCGATTTAAGTCGTTTACCTTTTGGAAATTCAATCAACTCCGTTTCCATATCGAATAACTTCCCGTAAGCATGAACTGTGCTTGAATCTGTTTTAGGTGTGGAAAAAAACAATTTGTTTCCAAATGCCTTATCGGAAAGAACAATAAGTTTTTCATAATCAGGGCGCGGCATTACAACATCTATATCGTCGTCCCACGGTATAAATCCTTCGTGACGTATTGCGCCTAACAATGTTCCGCCCGATAAACCGTATCTCAAATTATGTTCTCTGCACACGGAATCAAAAGCCACAAGAATTTCAAGCTCTATATTTTTTATTTCGTTTAAATTAAGTCTTTTCATTTTATGCTAATTTTTCTGCTCTCTATAAATTTAAGAATATTGTTATAATAAATTTCAGCCATATTCTCTATGGAATAATCAGACACAGATTCAACACAACGCGAACTCATTTCATTCAGCGCATTTACATTGCTAAATACGCAATTGAGCGCCTCAGCCAACTCTTTTGCATTTTCGGATTTTATAATTTTTCCATTATAATTGTTTTTTATCAGTTCGAGAGCTGCCACCGACTTATCCGTAGATATAACCGGAGTTCCTTGCGATAATGCCTCGTTTACAACTAATCCCCAAATATCGTATCTTGTTGGAAAAACCAACACATCGGCAAGTCTCATTTCCGTTAAAACTTTTTCAGGAGGGATAAAATCCAAAAAATGTACGTTTTTTAAATTTGCTTCATTTACTTGTGCAATAAGCTCTTCCGACGGACGACCGCCCAAACAATAAACGCCTATATCATGGCGAATAAGCTTTGCAGCCTCAATCAAGATATCCAAACCTTTTCTGTGAATGAACTGCCCTACAAAGAGCGCGACAAATTCCTCTTTATAAATATCTCCGTTTCTTAACTTAGCTTTTTGCTCATGTAAAAGCGTTGTGTCGCAAAATGCGGATTTACGAACGGAAGTAAACGGATAAGTAAGTATCTTAGGATTATTACAGTAATGCTCGATATATTTGTTGGTTTGTTCGCCCGATGAAAAAAAGCCCGCAGCAGCTGAAAGAAAGTATTTTTTTATTTTAAATTTCAACCAACTGTCATTATTGATAATTCCGCCGTCAACATGAATGTAAAACGGCAATTTTTTTTTCTTCATGTATCGAATGGATTTTCTTCCTACCGGCGACGAATAATTACCGACTATAATAATGTCATAGTTTTCGTTTAAAAAATTTTTTACGGCATTTTTTGCTTGTTTATCCAAATAGAAACATGTAAAATTACATACCTTTTCGGAATACCAATGAGCATTCCGTTCTTTAGACGTCTCGCCTTCAAACAATACGGTCAGCTCTACTTTCTTTCCAAGCTCATTGAAAAAATCGACTGTATAAGGAGCCGGGATATTTGTTATTAAAAGCGTTTTAATCATTCTTCCGATTTCCTCATTAATTTTTTAATATCGATTATATCCGATAAATATTTAACTTTATAAGGCATAATATATTTTTGAATAAACGCTTTAACCTTATTGCTCGAATAACTTTTTCTGAATCCCATATCTATATTATAACGCTTACAAAGCATTTCTCGAATTTTTGTAACTTCTTCCAAATACGGGTAATAAATAGCATTTTTAAGTTTTTTATCTTTCGTCTGAGAATTGATATTTACTTTATACTGCGATATATATTTTAAATTTTGATAATGATAAAATATCAGAGGCATGCTTGTTCCTGTTTTTTTTAACGTAAGTTCAATTTGTTCTCCACTTGCATGCGCAAGACTGTATTGACGTAAATTCCAAGGAGCAACTCCCCCGCCTAAATTTGCAATAACATGAATTCCGCCGAATAATTTTTCAAATTGTTCCAAATACTTTTGGTCGCCATATCTCTCGCAATGCTCGTCGGTTGCTTGCTCATATTTATGGTAACACCATTCCAAACACCGTTCTTTCCACCATGCAAGAACTTGTCTTGCCCTAGGAGAATTATCAAAATAATTAAATTCAACGCAATATTTTCCCGCATGCTGATTTTTTTCATAATTTTCGAACCTATGTTCGATTATGCCAACATTAGCATTATCAGTTTTTATTTCGTCGATAAGTATGTTCGGGTCAGCAAAAAAGTATAAATCGGCATCTATATAAGTGAGTTCGCTTAATTCATATTTATCCAAGAAATAGTTTATCACAGCCGGAGTGCAGGTCCAACAATATTCGGCTTTCGAACGCATATTTTTCACGGAAAGCAATTCCGGCGTTTCAAAATCGACTAACTTTGACGGAATGATTTCTCTATAATCCAAATCTATTAAAACGTTATACGCTCTTTCGTCAAAACACATTACGTAAAGCAAAAACTCGTTGCATGTCTTTTTCAACGAGCCATACAATGCCAACGCCTTATCCAAATAATTGCTGTCAAACAGCGTACAAAAATTAGTCATTATCGATTCCTGTTTATATATTCGTTTTTGTCGCGAATATACTCCTTTGCGTCATAAGGCATATTCGATAAAACCAACAAAACGCAATTTTTCGAAAAGTCAAACATTTCTTTCCAAATCATTTTCGGTATATACAACGCGCAGTCGGGACTTTTCAAACACATAATACTTTCAGCATAGCCGTCAAAAAGCCTTACTTTACAACTTCCGGAAACGCATATCATTATAAACTCGGAATTTATATTAGCATGTTCGCCGCGTGTTGCGTTTGAATCTGTTCCGAATATATAAAAAAGTCGTTTTATTTCAAAAGGAATTTGCGATTTTCCTTCTATGACAATAAGATTACCCCTTTCGTCACCTATTTGCGTTAAACCAAAAATTTTACAATCATCTATTTTTCGCATTATACCACCTTAAACGAATTTATCTTTTCAATAACATAATCCTGCTCTTTTTCCGTCATTCCGTTATAAATAGGTATTGACAGCACAGTATTCGCATAACGTTCGGTTATCGGGAAATCACCTTTCGTATATCCGAGATACTTGTAGGCCTCAGATAAATGCGGCGGAATAGGATAGTGTATGATAGTTCCTATACCGTTGTAAGAAAGATATTCAAGCAAATTGTCTCTATATTCGCAACGTATAACATACTGATGCCACACCGACACCGAATTATCTATCGGCTGAGGTTTCTTTATCAATTTATTATTGATTTTCGCAGAATATTTTTCAGCAATATATTGCCTTTCTTTATTTATATCATCCATATGAGCTAATCGCACGCGCAACAGTCCCGCTTGCAACTCGTCAAGTCTGGAATTCGCGCCTACTACTTTGTTGTAATAACGCTTTTCGCTTCCGTAATTCCTAAATATCTTGAATTCTCGCGCCAACTCTTCGTCGTTTACAACTACCGCTCCTCCGTCGCCGAAAGCCCCCAAATTTTTAGACGGATAAAAAGAAAAGCACCCTACATCTCCAAATGTTCCAACCATTTGCCCGTCATAACGCGCGCCGTGCGCTTGCGCACAATCTTCTATAAGCTTTAAATTATATTTTTTACATATTGACTGTATACGACGCATATTACTCGGCAAACCGTACAAATGAACAACCAAAACAGCCCTCGTTTTTTCAGTTATCAACGACTCAATTCTTTCAATATCAATTCCGAAATGCTCGTCAGGTTCGACAATAACAGGAGTAGCGTTGTTCATAGTTATTCCCATAACGCTTGCAATATAAGTATTGCCTTGCACAAGAACTTCGTCGCCCTTACCTATTCCCAATAGTCTGAAAGCTATCCATAATGCGTCCAAGCCACTCGCTAATCCGACACAATACTTAGCCCCTACATACGAAGCGAACTCCTTCTCGAACGATTCCACTTCGTTACCAAGCACATACCATCCCGAACGTAACACGTTTAACGCTTTTTGTTCAAACTCATCTTGATATTTCAAAAAACCTCTATCCATTCGGTTCGGCATTATATTCATAAAACTCATATCTACTTTCTCCAAACGAATTTGTCAACTACATTTGTATAGCTTTGAATTATCTTTACGACTTTATCTGAAACGTTGGTTTCAACGTAATCAGGCACGGGAATTCCCAAATCTCCGTTTTTATTCATTGCCGTAGCGGTTTGTACAGCTTGCAAAAGAGATTTTTCGTCGATTCCCGCAAGCACAAAGCAACCTTTGTCGAGAGCTTCGGGACGTTCCGTGCTTGTGCGTATGCACACAGCCGCAATCGGTTTTCCGAGCGATAAAAAGAACGAGCTTTCCTCCGGTAATGTGCCGCTGTCCGAAACTACGGCAAACGCATTCATTTGGAGTTTGTTATAATCGTGAAATCCAAGCGGCTCGTGTTGTATAACTCTTTTATCGAGTATAAAGCCACTTTGTTCAAGCCGTTTGCGGCTTCGAGGATGACACGAATACAATATAGGCATGTCATACTTTTCGGCGAGTTTATTTACCGCCTTAAACAACGACTTAAAGTTAGTTTCGGTATCTATATTCTCCTCTCGATGAGCCGAAAGCAGTATATATTCTTTGCTTTTAAGTTTAAGGCGAGTGAGAACATCGCTTTTTTCTATATAAGAAATATTTGCGTTTAATACTTCCGCCATAGGCGAGCCCGTTACAAACGTACGTTCTTTGGGAAGTCCGCACTCAAAAAGATATCTTCTCGCATGCTCGCTATATGCGATGTTCACGTCTGAAATAATATCCACTATACGACGATTTGTTTCCTCAGGCAAACACTCGTCTTTACAGCGATTACCCGCTTCCATGTGAAAAATAGGAATGTGCAAACGTTTGGCGGGAATTGCGGAAAGACAGCTGTTAGTGTCGCCAAGTATCAGCAAAGCTTCGGGTTTTATATGCGACATCAACTTATAACTGCAATCGATAATATTTCCGACCGTCGAGCCCAAATCGTCGCCCACCGCATTCATGTATACTTCGGGCTCGTCAAGATGCAAATCTTTGAAAAAAACACCGTTAAGATTATAATCGTAGTTCTGCCCCGTGTGCGCTAAAATGCAATCGAAGTATTTGCGACATTTTTTAATAACTTCCGAAAGTCTTATGATTTCGGGGCGCGTGCCGACAATAATCAACAATTTCAGTTTCCCGTCGTCTTTGAAACTAACATCACAAAAATTCGTTGTCTTTGTCATTTTCTCACCACCTTTTCGCTAAAAGTGTCGGGGTGCTCTTTATCAAAAGTTTCGTTTGCCCACATGAGCGTTACTAAGTCTTCGGTTTCAGATAAATTGATTATGTTATGCGTAAATCCCGGCAACATGTGAACGATTTCTATCTTATCTCCGTTAACCTCGAATTCCCAAACTTCTTCGGTTCCTATTTGCCGTTCTTGAATTAGAGCGTGACCCGATACCACAATAAAAAATTCCCACTTGCCGTTATGCCAATGTTCGCCCTTTGTAACGCCCGGTTTGGAAATATTGACTGAAAATTGACCGCAACTTTGAGTTTTTAACAATTCCGTAAAACTACCGCGAGCGTCGGTATTAGTCTTGGGCGAAAACTTAACTTTACTTTTAGGAAGATACGAAAGATATGTTGAATACAATTTCTTCGCCAAACTGTCTTTCGGTAAATCGGGTAACATCAGTGATACGGGTTGTTCACTGAATTTTTCCAACAAACCTACAAGTTCTCCGAGCGTAGCTTTATAAGTCATAGGAATATAGCGATATTTACCGTTTTTATTTGCCTTAACTTCTAAACCGTTATAATCGCAATTATACGTTTTGCCTTTTAATAATTCTATCATGCCGTACACGAGGTCGTCGATATACAGCAACTCCAACTCGGTGTTCTCATCATGAACACAAACGGGCAATCCGTTTGCCACATTATAGCAAAACGTAGCAACTGCGCTATTGTAGTTTGGTCTGCACCATTTGCCGAAAACGTTCGGAAAACGGTAAACGTGCACATCCGCCCCCGTTTCTTTCCCGTAATCGAAAAACAGTTGCTCACCGTCTCGCTTGCTTTTGCCGTAAGGACTGTCTGCAAATCTTCCGCTACATGATGCCTGTACCGACGAAGAAAGCATTATGGGACAAACATTGCCATGCGTTTTCAAACATTCGAGCAAATCCGATGCAAAACCGAAATTTCCCGCTTTGAACTCCGCTATGTCTTTCGGACGATTAACACCCGCAAGATTAAACACAAAATCGGTAGTAGCACAAAATTCATCGAGCGTGCTTGCGAGCGTATCGATATCGTATTCGAAAACGGCTTCAATCTCAAGTTCTCCATGCGTTCGGTCTTTACCGTCTCTTATATTTTTAAGCGCTTCCACAAGATTTTTTCCTATAAATCCGCGAGCACCCGTTACAAGAATTTTCATTTGCTTTCTCTATTTAATTCGTCATGAATGTATTGCAATTTCAATAACTTATCTTTAACTTGCTCCACGTTGAGCAAGTTCGTATTATTTGAATTAAATTCAGTCAGAGTATTTCGCTCAACGTCGCCCTGTTTGAAATATTTATCGTAATTGAGTCCGCGCTTGTCGCAAGGCACACGATAGAATTTGCCCATATCGACGGCATGAGCGCACTCTTCGTTTGTAAGCAGTGTCTCATACATTTTTTCGCCATGTCTGATACCGATTACTTTTATTTTCTTTTTATCGCCGCCGAAAAGCTCGCACACAGCTTCGGCTTGCGTCTTTATAGTGCAAGCCGGCGCTTTTTGCACAAGAATATCCCCGCTGTTGCCATGTTCGAATGCAAAAAGCACGAGGTCGACGGCTTCGTCAAGCGACATAATAAATCGCGTCATGGTCGGTTCCGTAAGCGTTATTGCTTGTCCGTTACGAATTTGCTCTATCCACAACGGAATAACGCTACCGCGCGAACACATAACGTTGCCGTAACGCGTGCAACAAATCTTGGTTTTTGTCGTTGCACGCGACTTGGCGACTATTACTTTCTCCATCATTGCCTTACTCGTACCCATAGCGTTTACAGGATATGCCGCCTTATCCGTAGAAAGGCAAATTACAGCTTTTACGCCTTCGTCTATTGCGGCAGTCAGCACATTTTCTGTGCCGAAAACGTTCGTCTTAACGGCTTCTATCGGAAAAAACTCGCACGACGGCACTTGCTTTAAAGCTGCCGCATGAAAAATATAATCAACGCCGTGCATAGCGTTTTTTACAGACTGAATATCGCGCACGTCCCCGATATAAAATTTTATCTTTTCGGCAACTTCGGGCATTTTAGCTTGAAACTCATGGCGCATATCGTCTTGTTTTTTCTCGTCTCGTGAAAATATTCGAATTTCGCCGATATCCGTTCTTAAAAAGCGATTGAGCACGGCATTGCCGAAACTACCCGTTCCGCCTGTTATCATGAGTGTTCTATCTTTAAATAAACTCATTCGTTTGCTCCTATCATATCCATAATTTTTGAATATACATCTGCTACGTTAAAATGTTCGCGCAAATATTCTTTTGCCGCCTCACCCATTGCGTTACGTTCACAAGCACAAATTTCTTGTATAAGCTCGGCAAATTTTTCCGTATTATTGCTTTCACACCACCATCCGAAACCGCCGTCCACAATATCTCTCCCTACGTCGGTATTAGCGTCAGTACAAGCAATAACGGGAATACCCGCTTGCATATACGATAGCAATCGCGACGGATAGTTGGGTATAGTGAACCTATCGTCAAGAAAAATCATTCCGACGTCGCACGCGGCAAGCATCATGTCAAAATCATCGCGAGGAAGACGTTTCATTACCTTTACATTGCAAAGATTATCACCCGACGCAAATTCTTCAAATAAATGATACTCTGTGCCGTCGCCGACAATTAAGAAAAAAACTTTCTCATTGTCTAATTGCGATTTAAGACAATCGATTATAAATGGAACGTTTTGCGGTTTACCAAGATTGCCGCCATAAACAAAAACAATTTTGTCTTGCGGTATACCGTATTTATTTCTCATAGCAATTCTGTCATCGCTATTCAATGATATATCTTGCAACTCTATACTGTTGGGAACTATTGCTATTTTCGTTGTGTCGAGTTCGGGATTGTTCAACAATAAGTAATTAACGTTTGCTTTACTCATGCAACCGATATAATCAGACACGGCATACAATTTCTTTTCCTTTTTGCGGAAATATCTATATATTATGCCTTTAAGCCCCGATTTTTTTAAGACACCGATATCTATTGCGTTTTGAGGAAAAATATCTTTCAATAAAAGCAATGTTTTTGCTTTATCACGTTTTTTGAGGTATTTAATCGTATCGTAAAGCGTAATCGGCGGTGTGGAATATAAAATTAAATCGAATTTCACACTAGGCAAATGCTTTTTAATTCCTTTTTTGAATTGTTTGGAAACTTGCAAAGTCGCAATTCCCTTCTTTATAAAACTTGTCTTTTGCAGATTACCCGTTTTAATTCGAAGCAAAACGAATCTGTCATCGGACTCGACAATATGAGTATTACCGCCGTCTCTCTTTTCCGTAGGCGAAACAACGAACACCTTATGTCCGTTATGCACAAATTCACGCATCAAATCTTCGTAAATGCCGTGATTATAGAGAGCAACGAATCTGCTCATTGTCAAAAATAAAACGTTCACCTTGACTCCACATGTAAAAATTTGCGTTCTTCAAGAGGCGGTGGAATAAGGTACCCCCCCCCGTATGTCATCGTAAGAATTTCGCGATAGCTTTTGAAAATCGGGAATTCACCCGATTCGAATTTGTGCATAACGGTTTTTTCGAGCAATTCATTGTTATACGCTATATCGAAAAAAGCATATATATCATTTGAAATGAATTTTCTTCTTGTAGCACTACCGTTATATTTTTGTGAAAGCTTGGAATACTTTTCCAAAATATTTTTTTCGGAATGGAACATTCCCAAAAACTTAGTGCCAGCAACTAACAGTTTTCCCTTTAACGAATACTTCTTCCAATCGATTTTGCCTTTTTTCATCATTCCCTGCAATTTTTTTAGTGCAAAAATTTGTTTATGATAAAGTTTGTCGTCGTCGGGAACATTATCCAAAACAAACAAATCGCAACCTAAACTATCCAACCGAATTCCGTTAATTTCAGTACCCTTTTTAAAAGTTACACCGTCTACGCGTCCTCTTTTATAAAGCTCATACGGACTCCCCGCGATATACTTTTCGACAATACTTAAAAACTTACTCAAATCGGCTCTTGTCATAACAACGTCAACGTCGTCGTCCCACGGAATAAACCCGCCATGACGAATAGCGCCCAAAAGCGTACCGCCGCAAAGAGAATATTGAATGTTCTCTTTTCTGCAAATCATATCCACAAACTTTAAAAGTTCGAAAAGCTTTTCATGCACAGTATCGCGCAATTCGTTATTAGCATTTTTCAAGCTTTCGTCATAACCTACTATATTAATCACTTCACTTAAATTCGCAATACAAAAATCGGGTTTTATATTGTCTAAATAATCGCCTGTCCCGTAAATTTTTTCTGACGTAAACAGTTCAGCCGTTTTGAGCGGCAAAACCTTTTTTACGGCAAAATCTTTTTTGGGGTTGTCTCCCACATAAAGCATCTCGTTAGCATTTATTGCAAAATTTTTGCACATCAGCTCAAACGCTTGGGAATTAGGCTTTCGAAACTCTTCTCCGCCCAACTCATCGGTTACTATAATTTCGTCGACCATATCCGCAAGTTCGAGCACGGATATTTTTTTACGTTGCCGCGAGGGCTCTCCGTCGGTAATTATTCCGAGTTTATATCCTTTCTCGCGCAAAGACGCAAGCGTTTGCTTTGCATCTTTAAACAGCGTTATATTCGGCTCGTGATTTCTGTAAATCTCCACCATTTGCGTTGCTGTCATTGTAATGTCTCGAACGTTTGCAATATAACGGTCAAACACTTTCTCGCGGCTCTCGGCAAACAATTCGAGAAGCTTATTGTAAGCGTCTACTACACCGCACAACTTTTCTATTTCCGTAGCAACCGCCTTAAATCCCGACCTTACGTAATCCATTTCGGAATAAAGCGTATCATCCAAATCAAAAACAACCGCTTTTATCATGTCGGCACCCTCACGCTACCGTCGAAACGAGCAAACACGACGCCGTCTTCGTAGTTTTCGTTATATTCGAGTTTCTCGCCTTTAAGCAATTTATATAAGTTTTCGCAACTGTTTGCGCCCGCATAAATACTCATGGGTGCGCCGCCGCCGAAACGCGGATTTATTTCGATATACTTGATTGTACCGTCGCCCGTTAGAAAACATTGCACTGTAATTTGTCCTATAAATCCAAACGAAGTCAACAAATTTTTTACGTTGTCAATAATAACTGGGTTTTTATCGATTTTGCCTTTAAGAACTTCGCCGCCGCGCGTGGCAAGCCGAATTCGCGGCACAACGGTAATTATGTTTCCGTCGAAATCCGAAAAACAATCTACGGTGTATTCCGTCCCCGAAACGTATTCCTGCACTATCGGCTTTTTTACGTAGTTCATAAAAAACTTCAATTCGCTTTCGTTATTCACTTTAAAAGCGTTTATACTCGAACTCCCGTCAAGCGGCTTAATAAAGAGCGGGAATTTGCAATCTTCGGCTTTAAGTTTTTCCTGTTTTATTACTTTCGGATATTCGAAACCGTGCGTTTCAAAATATTCGGCGGTTTTAAATTTATCGCAACATACTGCTACGCTCTCATAATCGGATATTAGTATTATAGCTCCTGACTCTTTTTCGATATTTTGCTTATTTTTTGCAAGTATTTCAAGCTCGGTGTCTATAGTAGGCACAACGAGAGCTATTTCGTTATCTTTACAAATTTTAACGAGCGCTTCCAAATAACCGTCGGAGCCTACTCGCGGCAAAATAAATTTGCCGTCGGCAAACTGCAATGCGGGAGCGGTCTCCAACATATCCGCGCAGAAGACTTTGCCGTTTATATTCATTTTATCGCGCGTCGTTTTAAAGCAATTAACAAGCTCTACGCGTCTTCCCGCGCTCAAAATAAGCACATTATGCCGTTTATTTCCTGTAAAATATTCCATTGTGGCTTGTCCCGCTTGCGATATTCCGCTACGTTTAAAAACTTTTCCGATTGTTTTTAATATTATAGTTATATCACTCCAAAGTGTAATGCGACTGACATACTTTATGTCATATTTGAACTTTTCGTCCCAAGAAATGGCATTTCTGCCGTTCACCTGCGCGAGCCCCGTAAGTCCGGGTCGAACGTCATGGCGATGACGCTGTTCTTCGCTGTAAAGAGGCAAATACTGCACAAGCAACGGGCGCGGTCCCACAATAGACAACCCGCCCGCAAATATGTTGAATAGCGACGGCAATTCATCAAGCGAAGTAGAGCGCAAAAACTTACCGTATTTATTCAATCGCTTTTCGTCGGGCAATAAGTTTCCGCTCGAATCCTTTTTGTTTGTCATAGTACGGAATTTCAGCAACTTTATTATTTTTTCTTCGCCGTAAGTTCCGTAAGAAACATTGCGTCTTGCGCACTCTCTTTTGCTTAACCTTTTTCTTTTTCCAGGACGTTTTTGCACAAAAAACGGATTGCCGCGCATATTTATCGCGCCTAATATCATAAGCAACAATAACAGCGGCGAAAATATTACTATGGCTAAAAAGCTTAACAGTATATCGTAGAAACGCTTGAAAAAGCATTTATACAATAACGCCGAAAGCAATATCCAAATTGCCGCGCATATCATGCAAAGCAAAGTTATGCCCCACCATGTGGTGGTCATTGTGCGCAAAAATTCTTTCATCTATTCGAAGCACGCTCTGACTATCGCTATAATCTTATTTTGTTCTTCTTCGGTCATTTTATTATCGCTCGGTAAGCATAATCCGCGATTGAAAATATCTTGCCCGACGTTTGCGTAGCTTCCCTGAATATATGCGTTGGTTCTGCCACGTCCGTTACCGTCGCGCGTTATAAAGCCGTTCATGCGAAATATAGGTTGCATGTGCATCGGCTTCCAAATGGGTCTGCCCTCTGCGTTGTATTTTGCGAGCGTTTCGAGAATTTCGGTCGGGCAACTCTTGCCGCTCTCTTTAATATAGCAAGCTTGATTATCGCTTCGCACATGCTTGCACATTGCTTTCTCGTCTATAAGCAAACACGACAGCCAAAAATTCGGCTCGCTGTTACTTTCGTCGTACGGGTTCATTGTTACGGGCAAATCTTTAAACCCGTTTTTATACCGCTCGTAAATAGCTTTTTTCTGCGCAATGTGCTCGTTTAAATGCGGCAACTGCCCGCGCACCACGCCGGCTATAACGTTGCTCATGCGGTAATTGTATCCGACTTCTTCGTGTTGATACCAAGCCGCGTCTTCGCGGCTTTGCGTGCTCCATTTGCGAGCCTTGTTCGCTTGTTCTATGTCGTCGGCGAGTAACATTCCGCCCGATGAACCTGTTATAATTTTGTTCCCGTTAAAACTTATAATTCCGACGTCGCCGAATGCGCCCGTTTGCTTACCTTTATAAGTCGCGCCCAAACTTTCCGCCGCATCCTCTATTATTTTCGCACCGTGCTTTTTTGCAACGACACGAAGTTCGTTAAGCTTTGCCGGCGTGCCGTAAAGGTTGGCAACTACGATATGCTTAACTTCGGGATAAATTTCAAATGCCCTTTCGAGCGCAACGGGGTCCATATTCCAAGTATCGCGTTCGGTATCTATAAATATAGGTTCTCCGCCCTCGTAAATTACGGGATTTACGGTAGCCGAAAACGTCATATCCGTGCAAAACACCCGAACCCCGCGTTTTATTCCCGCAAGTTTCATTGCTAAGTGCAATGCCGCCGTACCCGACGACAGCGCGACCGCATATTTTACGCCGACTATTTTCGCAATCGAGCGCTCCGCCTCGTTGATATTCTCTCCGACGGTGCTCATCCAATTTTTGCGGTAAGCATCCGTCATATATTCGAGCTCTTCGCCGTGCATTGTTGGTGAACTAAGCCACACCTTCTTTGCAAATGGCTCAAACGCATTATTTTGTGCGAACGCCATTATACTCCTCCCGCTCTTGCAAGATTATAAATACAGAGCAAGCAAATTATCTAAAAAATATTATACTATATTATGAAGCAAAAAGCAATAGATAATAAGCCATTTAACCAAAATTCGCGCGCCATTGAAGACATTCGACAAAAACCTTTTACGCTTCCTCTATCACAATGTCGGGATTAGTGTCGGCGGAATAGTTTACGTTTTCCCACTTAAAGCCGAACATGCGGTAAAAGTCGTCCCAATAGCCGTCGAGGTCGGCGTAGTCGGCAAGGTTTTGCGTGTTCACAGCTTTCCAAGCCTTAGCAACTTCTTTTTGGATTTCGGGCTTCATTTCAAGGTCGTCGAGGCGAATGTATCCGTCGGCGTCGTATTTGCCGAGTTTATCGGCGAACAGGCGGCACATTTGCTCTATGCAACCCTCGTGAGTTCCCGCCTTTTTCATAACCTTATACAAAAGCGATATGTAAAGCGGCACAACGGGAATAGCTGCGCTCGATTGCGTTACGAGAGCTTTATTCACGGATATGCGAGCGGTCAGTCCATACTTTTTGGAAAGAGCTTGCGCGGTGTAAAAAAGGTCGCGCTTCGCCATTCCTATGGTTCCGTTGGTGTATATGGGATATGTAAGTTCGGGGCCTATATACGAATACGCGAGCGTAAGAGCATTATTTTCGAGCACTCCCGCATCGTGCAACGCGTCAATCCACGCCGCCCAATCTTCGCCGCCCATAACTTTGATAGTGGCGTCTATTTCGTCGGAAACGGCGGGCGTAACCGTAACTTCCCCCACCTCGTTCGTGCGCAAGTCTATCGTCTTATTCGTGAAATTCTCGCCCACCGTTTTAAGAACGGAATTCGCAACCGTTCCGTCAGGAAGAGTTCTGCGCGGAGACGCGAGCGAATATATTACGGCGTCAACCGTTCCCAAATCACGCTTGATTGCCTCGATTACGCGATTTTTAATCTCGCTCGAAAACGCGTCGCCGTTCACAGACTTCGCGTAAAGACCGCGCTTTTTCGTCTCTTGTTCGAAAGCCGCCGTGTTATACCACCCGGCAGTGGCCGTTCTCACACCCGACGCGGGGCGCTCGAACATTACGTTGAGCGTAGACGCTCCGCCGCCGAACGCGAGAGCTATACGCGAGGCAAGCCCGTAGCCCGTGCTTCCGCCTATTACGAGAGCGCGTTTTGCCACCGTAATTTTTCCCTCGTATTTTTTCGCCGTGTTTATTTGAGCGAGCACGCTTTGCTTGCAGCCTTCGGGATGAGCCGTCGTGCATATAAATCCGCGTACTTTGGGTTCTATTACCATATTCCTTACCTCACTTTGCGTCTTTTCTACTTTATAATTAAAGCACTTAGTAAGTATATAACAATTTCGCGGCGTTTGTCAATTAAACGAACCGAATGCGATTTTGCGCACCCCCTATTAAAAAAGTTGCGAAAATCTAAATAGCGTGCTATACTTAAAACATACGACGGTTCGCGAAATAAAACCGCGATAGAAAAAGGAGTTTGAAAATGCCTATACGTGCGGAAAACCGCGAAAAAGCTAAAATAATAATCGTGGCGTCTTGCGTTGTGTTTGCCATTTTAATGTTTGTTGCGCTTATAGTGGGACTTGTGAGCCTTGCTTCCGCTTCGTCGCGCAAAAACAAACTCGAACGACAGTTGGCAAGCATAAACGCCGAACTCGAACTGAACGAGTCAAACATAGCGTATTACAGCAGCAAAGAATTTATAGAAATGTACGTTCGCGAATACTGCGACATGCAGGGCGAGGGCGAAATATCTTTTATAGGGAAAAAGTAATTTGAAAACCGCCGTTATAGACGTGGGAAGCAATTCGGTGCGGTATGCAGTTTTAACCGAAAACACTCCCGTCGCAAAAAAGCAACTGAAAAGCACCGTCCTTGCGGACGGGCTGTTTTTTTCGGGCAAGCTTTCGCCCGAAGCCGTTGCCCGCACGGTAAACGCGGTAAACGAATTTTGCGAACAGGCGCGCGCCGAAAAAGCGGATGAAATTTACGTGTTTGCAACCGAAGCGGTGCGCTCGGCGAAAAACGGAAAAGAGTTTACAAACGCAGTGTTCGAAAAAACGGGCATAGCCGTAGACGTTATACAAGGCACGGTAGAGGCTCAAATAGGTTTTATGGGTGCTTCGCCCGATAAAACGAAACAAGTCGCCGTGTTCGACATAGGCGGCGCAAGTTGCGAAATCGTGAACGGCAAAAACGGAAACATAGAGCGCTCGCAAAGCGTGCCGATAGGTTGCGTTCGTTTGCGCGACGGCGCGAACGGAAACAGAGCCCGCGCAATCGAGCTCATAAGTTCGACTATTCCCCAAAAATTACAAACGCCCGAAATGGTAATAGGCATAGGCGGCACCGCAACGGCGCTCGGCTCTATGGCTCATTGCCCGAAAAAATACGAGCCCGAAATAGTTCACGGCTCGGTTGTTACAAACGAATTTTTAAATAAAGTCGCCGACGAATTTTTCGGCGGAAAAAACATGCGCGAGCTTTACCCCTCTCTCACCGAAAACCGCGCCCGCGTAATCGGCTACGGCGCGCTCGCCGCTCTTCATATTTTGAACGCTTTGAATAAGTCGGATTTTACCGTATCCGAGCGCGACAACATAGAGGGCTACTACGAGTGGAAAGTTAAAAGTTTGCCGCTTAGGAAAAATCCGTAAGTCCGAGCAAATAATCCGCGCTCACGTCGAAAAACTTGGCAAGCGCTATTATGGCAAGAGCGTTCGGCACTCTTTTTCCGTTTTCCCAAAACGTAACGGCGCTTTGAGCAACTCCGATTGCTTTCGCAACGTCTTTTTGCGTGAGCCCTCTTTCGGCGCGCAAAAACTTCAATCTTTCGCAAAATTCTTTCATGACAATATAAATAACACAAAAGTGATATTGTGGCAACCGATATAACAAACGTTATTTTTTACGCGCATATATTTTTCGCGCCGCGCAAAAAATTATTTTGTAAAAAAATCATACACATAGGTATAGTTTATTTTGCGATGTGCCATAATACTACCGTAACGCAAAACGTTACGAAGGAGATGGAAAATATGGCTACTACGCAAAACAAGACCAAGAGTGCTTCTACTCGTTCGAGCGCGCAAAACAAAACCGCTCAAAACAAGACGACTAGCAAGGCTGCTTCGAGTAAGACTACGCAGAGCGCGCAGAACAAAGCTCAGAAATGCTGCTCGGCGAAGACGACGAACAAAAGCACTTCGTCTGCGAAGAAAACAACTTCCGCACGCAACAGCAAATAACTTAATTTTGCTTTAAACGGCGGAAAAGCCACGTGTTTCCAAACACAGGGAAAGGCCCCAAACGTATGAAACTTACGTTTAGGGTCTTTTCATATTTGTTCTTTGAGATTGTCGCGTCGGGCTTCGCCCTCCTCGCAATGACTTTCACAGGACGTCACCCCGAGCGTAGTCGATGGGTTATTAAAACGAAAAGTAGTGTCTAACGAATAGATTTCTCCGCGCGCTCGTTCCTCGCTTGGTTGAAATGACACGAGCGAAAACTTTGACACAATTTTAACGACTCCCGCAACGCGTCATTTTACTTTCTCGAAAATTTGCTTTGCAACGCTTTGAGCATATCGTCGAGACTGCGTTCGCGGTTGCCGCCGCTTTTGCCGTTGTCGCGGCGATTGTCTCGGTTGCGGTTATCTTGACGATTGTCGCGCGGGCGGCGCTGTTCTCTATTCTGCTCTTTGGGTTTGTTTTCGGCGTCGGGGCTCTTCATGCTGAGGTTTATGCGCTTTTTCACGGGGTCTACGCCGATTACTCGAACGCGCACCACGTCGCCCACCGTAAGAGCTTCGCTCGGATGCTTGATATAGCGCTCGGATATTTCGGATATGTGCACTAAGCCGTCGTGATGAACGCCTATATCCACGAACGCGCCGAAATCTATAACGTTACGCACGGTGCCCGTGAGCTCCATGCCCACTTTAAGGTCGTTTATGTCCATAAGGTCGGCGCGAAGAAGGGGCGGCGGCAACGTGTCGCGTATGTCGCGTCCGGGTTTGATTATTTCTTCGAGCACGTCCATGAGAGTGGGCTCGCCTACGCTCAATTCGTCGGCAACTTTCTTAGAACCTTCCGCCGCTACTTTTTCGCGCACGTCGGCGATGTTGCCGTTCTTAACGTCTTCGTCGCTCTTTCCGTAGCGCGCGAGCAATTTTTCGGTAGCCTCGTAAGCTTCGGGGTGAACGGCGGTGTTATCGAGAACGTTGTCGCCGCCCGGTATTCTCAAAAAGCCCGCGCACTGTTCGAACGCTTTGGGTCCGAGCTTGGGAACCTCGCGAAGCTGTTCGCGCGTTGTAAACGGCTTTTGCTCGCGATATTTCACTATATTTTTAGCAATTGACGCATTGAGTCCCGAAACGAACGACAATAAGCTATACGACGCTGTGTTAAGGTCTACGCCAACGCTGTTAACGCAATCTTCAACCACGCCCGTGAGAACTTCGGTGAGTCTCTTTTGCGGCATATCGTGCTGATATTGCCCCACCCCTATGCTCTTAACGTCTATTTTTATGAGCTCGGCAAGAGGGTCGAGCAAACGGCGCGCAATAGAAATCGCACTACGGTATTCCACCGTAAGGTCGGGGAACTCTTCGGCGCCCAACTTGCTTGCCGAATATACGCTCGCTCCCGCCTCGTTTACAACCGCGTAAGTGAGAGGGCGCTCGCACTCTTTTATAAGTTCGGCGACGAAAATTTCGCTTTCTTTGCTCGCGGTGCCGTTGCCTATGCTAATAACGTCTACCCCGTGCTTGTCGATTAGTTTTTTAAGCGCGGCTTTCGCCTCTTCTATTTTCTTTTGCGGAGGCGTAGGATATATAACCGTATGGTCGAGCACGTTTCCGCTCGCGTCTATAACCGCGATTTTGCAGCCCGTTCTGTAAGCGGGGTCGAGTCCCAAAATCACTTTCCCTTTAAGAGGGGGTTGCAACAAAAGCGGTTTCAAGTTTTGCTCGAACATTTTAATCGCCTGCTCGTCAGCTTTCTCGGTGAGCTCGCTTCTCACCTCGCGCTCGATAGACGGGAAAATGAGTCGCTCGTAGCTGTCGGCGATTATATCGTCCATAACTTGCGAGAATATGCTCTCTTTTTTATAGTAAGCCTTTATCTTTCCGAGCGCGGTTTCTTCGTCGGCTTTAATCGACACCTTTAAGCACTCGTCGGCTTCGCCGCGATTCACCGCAAGTATTCTGTGGCTGGGAATTGCGGCAATCTTTTCGGAGAACTCGGCATACATTTCGTACACCGACTTTTTCGCGTTGTTGGGGTCTTTGGGATCGAGTTTCGCGTCCAACGTTGCAATTTCATACATGAGCGCGCGCAAACTCTTTCTTATGTTCGCGTCGTCGGATATGCGTTCGGCAATTATGTCTTTGGCTCCCGCGAGAGCGTCGGAAGCGGTAAGCACTCCCTTTTCCTCGTTTACGTAAGGTTCGCACAAAGCAAGCACGTCGCCTTCGGTAATTTCCTGCGCCATAATAACGTCGGCAAGCGGTTCGAGTCCGCGCTCGATTGCCACCGAAGCGCGAGTCTTTTTCTTTTGTTTATACGGGCGGTAAATATCTTCCACTTCGGTGAGCGTAACCGCCGCTTCGAGAGCCGCTTTGAGCTCGTCGTTCCACTTTTCCTGCGCCTCGATTGCCGCCTGCACCTCTTCTTTGCGCTTGTCGAGGTTTCGTAAGTATGTCAGTCTGTCGGCAAACTCGCGGAGCACTTGGTCGTCGCACGCGCCGTGCATTTCTTTGCGGTAGCGCGCTATAAACGGAATCGTATTTCCGTCGTCGAGTAGCGCAACGATGTTTGCGGCATAGTCTGCCCGCAAGGTAAATTCTTCACTAAGCTTTTTTACAATGTCCATTTTTTACCTCTTGTCGGCTTTCGCCGATTTATTGCCGAAAAGCGAGTCGCTTTCGAGCACGGATATATTGTAACAAATAGCCGAGAAAAAAGCAACTTTTTTCACGGTGCGCGCGCCTTTTTATGTTTGACTCTTCATTTTTGAAATCAACCGAGGCCTCGCGAATTTTTAACGTTTTTCGTGGTATTTAGCAAGTTTGACGCATATAAATAGTCGAGGCGATTTTCGCCTATGTATTTTTTGCAAATCCCGACACGGAGGTCTTGTAATATAATTATGGAAAACACCGAAAACGTTAAATTGCGCAGCGGGCACGAGCTCAAACTCTATTGCCGCGAAAAAGGAAGCCTTACGGGAATAGAAAAAGTCGTGTCGTCGTGCGACACTTCGTTAAATCTTATTTCCACCTGCGGCAATCTTTTGCTCGCGGGCGAAAAGCTTAAAATAATAAAATTCAACGCCTCCGACGGCACGCTTGACTTCGAAGGCGTTGTTCATTCAATCAAATACAGCGGAGCCAAACAGCCGCTACTCAAACGCCTTTTCAAATAATGGCGGGCACCGTTTTTCTTTTGTGCCTCGCGGCGGGGCTCGCTTGCGGAATCGCGGAGGGCGCACTCTCGCCTTTGCGAAAATCGGCGGGCATTGTATTCACCGTAATAACCGACGTTATAACGGCGTTCGCTCTTGTGGGCTCTCATGCCGCAATAATGTATTTTTATGGAAACGGGCTCTTTTTCCCGTATGCGATTGCGGCGCAAGCGCTATGTTTTTTTATAATGCACGCGCTCGTAACTCGTCTTTTCAAAAAAATAGGAACGCGTTTCAAAAAGAAAACTCCGAAAGCGAGAGCTTCCTCGCCCTCACCGCTTGATTAAAAAGCAAATTCGTGATATAATGCGTTTATGCTGAATATTGTTTTGGTGGAGCCCGAAATACCGCAAAACACGGGCAATATATCGCGCACGTGCGCTTGCACGAACACGCGACTGCACATTGTGAAACCTCTCGGCTTCGAACTGAGCGACCGCACGCTTAAACGCGCGGGACTCGACTATTGGGACAAGCTCGATTGGACCGTATACGACGACTTAAACGATTTTTACCGCAAAAACGAGGGCGGACTTTTTTACTATCTTTCCACCAAAGCAAAAAACCGCTACGCCGACGTAAAATTCCCCGACGGTTGCTATCTTGTGTTCGGGAAAGAAACCAAAGGCTTGCCCGAAGAACTTCTCGCGGCAAACTCCGATTTTTCATTGCGCATACCTATGGGCAAAAATCTTCGCTCGCTCAATCTTTCAAACAGCGTGGCAATAGTGCTCTACGAAGCTTTGCGCCAACATAACTTTTTCGATTTAATGTAGGCAATTTTTAGTTATATAGCGTAAGTTAGAAACGTGGCATTAGCCATGCTTTTTTATGTTGGCAACAAATATTTATTCGTAACAATACGAACGAAAAAATCAGCGGTATTAAATTTTTTATAAAATACTGAAAACAAATTAAACGATTGCTTTTGCGCGACGTGACCATAAGGGAAAATTACAGCTCAACCTAACGAGAAGAACGATTACTCGCCGCAAAAAAGATTATCGATTAAATTTAACCGAGTTTACGTTAAACGAGATATTAAAATCTTATAGCGATATTTTGAATGATACGGAAATAACGCAAGCAAAATCGTTATTGTCGGAATTGCAATCAAATAAAAATCAACAGACAACTGTAAATCAACTAGCACAACCAACTAAAAAGCCCTCATTGCCTAAACATAATGACGCTTGGGACGACTAAACTAACTCTAATAAGGAGCAAAAACAATGAAGTATAAAAAATGTCCGAAATGCGAACTAAATTACATAACCGATGACGAAGAACTTTGCAAAGAGTGTAGACCTCAAATCAAAATCGCTTCTCACGCAAAAACAATAGAAACCGACTTTTCGAAAATTATTCGAGGGCATGTGTACGGCGGTAATTCACGCAATATTTACGAAAAGTTTTGCGACACACTTGGATGGGATAAATATAAATCGAATCAATTCGGGTGGCAAACGCCGTTATATGCCGCAAATGTTGATAGAGAAAAAGAATGCGGAGTGTGGTTTATATTCTATCCGAATTACGATGCACAAAAACTCGACTCGGTTGTAGACGATTACCACGTGGTAAATCTTATTCAAAATAACGGGGATAGCATTATCGAAGTGGTTGACAGCGGAGCAACATTTAACTCAAAATATAGAATAGTCTTTGTAAAAACAAATAAAGGATATGAATTTTTCGGAGTTTATAAAACCGTTAAAACGGGTGCGACTCGTTTATATCAGCGGATATCCGACAACTATCCTATTTAAAAAGTCAATAAATCACAAAAAAGTTCTTAGCTTTTGCCAAGAACTTTTTTTCTTTAAATTTCTTACCCGTTTAATAATTGTTTTCTTTGAGCATAAAGAAGCTTTTTGCATGGGCGCATACGGGGCAAACTTCGGGGGCTTTTTCTCCCGTGTGCAAGTATCCGCAATTACGGCAACGCCACACCACGATTTCTTTGCGCTCGAACACTTCGCCGTTCTTTATATTTGCCATAAGCTTTAAATAGCGTTCCTCGTGGCTCTTTTCCACTTCGGCAACGAGCGAGAAAAGTTTTGCGATGGCGTCGAAGCCCTCCGCTTTCGCTTCTTCGGCAAAGCGGGCGTACATATCCGTCCATTCGAAGTTTTCGCCGTTGGCGGCGTCCACGAGGTTGGTTTCGGTGTCGGCTATTCCGTTGTGCAAAAGCTTAAACCATATTTTCGCGTGCTCTTTTTCGTTTGCCGCCGTCTCGGTGAAAAACTCGGCAATTTGTTCGTAGCCGTCTTTTTTAGCCTTACTCGCGTAATAGTCGTACTTGTTGCGAGCCATGCTTTCGCCCGCGAACGCTTCCATGAGGTTGGCTTCCGTTTTGGTTCCTTTCAACGATTTCATAATTTGTTCTCCCGTTATAATATTTATATGCAAAAGTCGCTTCGATAATACGAAAACGGCTCTTTTGCTTTATTTTATATTGTCCTTTTTACATTACCAAACTTGCGGCGCCTATTACGCCCGCGTCGTTTCCGAGCGAAGCCGTGACGATTTCGGTGCGCACGCCGCTGTTTCCCACTCCGTAGCTTAATCGGTCAACTCTTTCTTGAAGCGGCTCGGTGATATACTTTCCTTGCGCGCTCACTCCCCCGCCTATAATCACCGCCTGACTTCTAAACACGTTTACTATGTCGGTGATGCCTTCGGCAAGATAGTCGAGGAATTTGTTCACAACGCGCAAAGCCGTCTCGTCGCCCTTTTTGGCGCATTCGAAACTCGTTTTTCCGTCAACTTTGTTTAGGTCGCCGTCCACGAATTTCCACATTGCGCTGTTGCGGTCGGTCTGCATTGCGAAAACGGTGTCGCGAATGAGCGCGGTAGCCGAGCAATACGCTTCCAAACAGCCGTTGCGCCCGCACGAACAATGCACGCCTCCGTAGCGAATAACCATGTGCCCTATTTCCGTCCCCATGCCGCGATAGCCGTCGAACAGTTTTCCGCCCACAACTATTCCGCCGCCCACTCCCGTGCCGAGCGTTATAAACGCGGTGTCGGAGCAACCTTTGCCCGCGCCGAAACGCGATTCTCCGAGCGCCGCCGCCGACGCGTCGTTGCACGCCCTAACGGGTTTGCCAAGCGCCTTACGGAGCTTTTCCACAAGCGGCACGTTTTCCCAATAGAGGTTACAGCTATACATGACCTCGCCCGTCTCGCTGTCCACAGTGCCGGGACACCCTACGCCCACGCCCTCGTAATCTTCGTTTTCGGCAAGCGTTTTTATTTGCGCTATTATATCGGCAATAAGTTCGTCGCTTTTGCGAGTGGCAAGCGTGGGAATTGACGACCTGCTAAGAATTTTTCCGTTTTCGTCCACAACCGCCGCTTTCACCGTAGTGCCCCCAACGTCTACCCCTATGTATTTTTTCATTGCAAAACTCCTTTACTCTCTCTATTTTATGATAATGGTGTTAAGAGAGCCCGTGATTTCTTTCTTTTCCTGTTCGCGCTTGCCGTTTAAATACTCGTTGAAAACAGCCGCCGCGTTGCGTCTGTTCAAAATTATATATTTGCGGGTGAGCGGCAAATTATTGATTTCCGCAACAACCGATTTGCTCACGGTTGGTTTTTCCGCTTTCGCTTCGTCGTTTTTTGAGTCCGCAATTTTCGCGCCGCTCTTCGATGAAGCTTTTGTTTGTGCATCGCTTTTTCCCGAAGCTCCGCCGTTTTTCTTGCGTGGCGCGGCTTTTTTCGCCGAACTCGAAGTCTCTTTTTTCTGTTCTGCGGATTTTTCGGAAGCAACGGCTGCTTTCGCTACCGCAACGGGTTCTTTCTCTTGCTCCGTTTGCGCGGATACTCTGCGCTCGATTTCCTCCATGTTTTTCGCTGTGGGACGGCGTATTATAGTGCGCACACGAGTGGGAATAAGCGATTCGTCGTAATCGCCGCGAACGGGTTCCGCTTTGCGACCCGACGAAAGATTTTGCGTTTTTTCCGATTTTTTTTCTTTCGCCGTTACTACGCTGTCGAATTGAGAACGCGCCGACATTGCGGCATAGCTTTCGCGAGCGTCTTCCGTTTCTTCTTCTACGGGTTCGTCCTCTCCGTCGGGTTCGTTTGCAAACGCAAAATCTTCGTAACTCGGTTCTGTTTCTTCCGTCGGCTCGTCTTCCGTCTCTTTTAAAGTTTCTTGCGCGAACGGTTCGTCGTAGGGGTTCTCTTCGGGCTCGTCGGCGTAAAACTCGTCGTTCGAGTTCTCCGAAAATTCTTCTTCGGATTCTCCGTCCGATTCCTCTTCTATGTAATCGACTTTTTCGGCGCTTTCGTTAAAAGACGACGGAATATCTTGCAAATTCTCCTCTTTGAATTCTTCGGAACGAATAGACGCGCTATCTTCGAATGCGCTCGTCAGCTCGTATCCCTCTTTGATTGCTCTGCGCAGCCTGTCGTCTATTTCGTCGTCTAACGGCTCGTGTTCGCCCGTCACGAGTCTGTCTATTTCATCAACTATATTTCTCGCCTCAACCGAATCGATTTCGTCGTCGGGTTCGGTTAAAACGAATTCGCTTTCTTCTTGCGCAAAAGTTTGGGGCTCGTCAAACGACGGCGTGCTCTCGTTCTCAATCTCGTCAACGGGTTCTCCCGTAACATTCGGTTCGGGTTCGCTTGGCTCGAAACTTTTTTTCGCGGGCTTAACGCTCGTTTCGGCAATCTTTTTCGCTTTCTTTTTGGAATAAGTCTTTGCCGTCACTGCAATCATTGCAATTAAACTCAATAAGCAAATCGCAAACGGCGCTACTACGCCGACTAATTTCAAACGATTGAATACAACCGCTGCAAATCCGAGCTTCGGAATCGAAAACAACTCTTTTCCCGCATATAAAAACGAAAGAGCTCCTCCGTCGGAAACCGTCGAAAGTTTTAATAATTGATATTTATTCACAATGGCAAAAGCGCCCGCCACAAACGCAACTATAAACGCAAGCGAGCCGAACAGCAGTTTCACAACGTCGAAGCCTTTGCGAACGCGCTTTTTCCGCGCTACGGCAACAACAAACATTACGACGAACAAAAGCGCCAACGCCGCCGCCACCGAGCAAAATATTATAGACGATTTATGCTCGAACAAATACTTCATCATTTTCTATTATACAATCGCTTGTAAGTTTTGTCAACCGTAAGCAAAGCTTTTTGAAGTCAAACTCGCTTTTAATACTTTTTTTCGAAAATTCGAGCGCACAACACGGTGCCGTCGTCGCGCAGTTTCCCTTTTTGCGAAGCGGTAGCATATTCGAGAATATCTTGCGCTTTCGCTTGCGGGTCGGACGCATTGCTCATTGCCGCCGCAAGCAAGCTTTCGGTCGAGCCGAGCGCGTCGGTTACTCCGTCAGTCGCCATAATTATTTCGTCGCCCGAGTGAAGATTTTGGGTGGAATGCCCGCACCGCACATGTTCGAACACTCCCATAGGAAGAGACGAACCCGAAATCGCGCGCACGCCATCGCTCGTTTTAAGCACCGTTGCGGGCGACGACAGCTTTATTATTTCGGCGACTCCGCTGTTAAGGTCTATAACCGTTATATCGAGAGTGGAAAATCTTTCGCATTCGTTGAGCGCCAAAAACCTATTCACGCACTCAACCGCGCTCATGGAATCGAGCCCCGCTTTAAAGAAACTTTCCACTAATTCTATTGCCGTTTCGCTCGCCTTTCGAGCCGCGTCGCCGCTTCCCATGCCGTCGCACAGCGTCATCATAAAACGGTCGCCGCCAAGCCTTATAAACGAATGACTGTCGCCGCTTCGCGTCTCTTTGGCGCTCGCCGCCGCCGAAAACGCCACGTCGTAGCGCGGGGCGCGTGCGAAAAGCAACAGAGTATAGCCCGGAAGCACGTCGGCGCCCCCTCTTATGCAACGGTAAGGAGAACGCATCGTTTTGCTCACCGCCGAAGTTATTTGCTCGCTCGTGAGTTCTTCGGACTGCAACACCACCGACACGGTTTCGTCGGTTACTATAACTTCGGGCACCACCGCTCCCCTATACGAAAGTTCTTCGGCAATGCGCTTTTCTTTGGCGGTGTCGAACTTCGCGGGCTCTTTCACTCGGTTGCCCATTTGCTTCAAAACTTCTGACATAAGCCCGAGTTGTTTTGCAACTATATTGCGCCCTTCCTTTCTTGCCTCGCTCACAATAAGCTGTTCGTGTTTGAGTTGCGCCGATTCGGTCGCGCCCGAAATTAGAGCGGAAAGATTGCCGCACCCCGATAAAAGCGCGGGCACCTCCGAAACGCTCGCTCTACCCTTAGCTGCCGAACTTCTTTCCATTCTATCGAGAGCTTCGCGGTAGCCTTGCACTTGCGAGCATTGCGCGTAGCCCGAGCAGCGCGAACACACGTTCTTTTCGAGCACGCCCGCCTCTTCCGCTTCGGGCACTTGCTCCATAGCGATTTTCATGTCGGCGAATATTTGCGACGCTCCGAGCAAATTCTTCCCCGTTTCCGCCGCCGCTCGGTTCACAATGCCTCGCGCGGCTGTGGCGGTGACGGGCGCGAACAAAACGTCGCGCACTTTGCCGAGCAAACTTTTGGGCACGAGCGCGAACGCCAAAGCCCCGACCGCAAAGCACAATATTTGTTGCCACAACGGCGGCGCCGAAAAAAGATATGCGGCAAGAACGTAGGCGGCTACGGTGGAAAGCGACGATATCGGGCGAGGAGCTTCGGCGAATATTGCGGTGACGAGCGCGGCAAACGCCATAAACGCTATGGGAGCCACATGCTCGGAGCCAAGCGCCATTCCGCACCCGAAACACATAGCCACCGCCACCGAGCCCGAAAGCGAACCCACACCCGCCGCAAACGGTATCGCGAAAGCCGCAAGCAAATATGCGGCGTCAAAACCCGCAACTTGCATTTTGCATAGTCCGAGCGACGCGCAAATGAGAAGCACGCCACCGCAAACGAGTTCGGTTTCCAAAAATTTGTATTTGAGTTTTTGCACGAGCACGGGGCGTAGAAAGCATACCGAAGCCGCGAATATTCCCACAGCCAAAACGCTCCACACCAAAATTATAAGATAGCCGAGCCTCGCGCGCATGAACAACAGCGACAGTTGCGCCGCCGCTATGCCCGACACGAAAACGGCTCTTTTGGCGCGTTTGAATTTGAGCCCCGCCATGCCCGACACAAACGAAACGACGCTAACCGCAATGGCGTATAAAAACGTACCGAGCGAAAAATCGAAAACGAGCGAAAATCCTATATATACGGGAAGCACTACAATAGCCGGCATTCCGCAATAAACGAGCGCGGCTACAAACCCCGCTCCGCAAGGACGCATACCCGAAAACTCCGCGCCGCACAGTGCCGCCAGAGAAAACAACATGAAAATATATTTAAAAATAGCACGCTTGAACAAATAAAAAACCCGACCTTATTAAAATGAGTCGGGTTATATTATACCGTAATCGAATTGCGGAAATATACATACAAATTGTCGAAAACCGGTTTTTTTTGGATACAACCGTCAATCGGTTTATCTACGGTTGGTCTCGGTTTTGAATTCCGTTTTATCGAGCACCATGCCGTGACGGGTTCGCCGCCAATATTGATAGCGGTCGGAATATTCGTAAACGTATAAATCGGGGTCTTTGCGGGTGCGGAACACGAGCGGCTGTTCGTCGGGAACGTCGGTGCCTGTAAGACGGCGCCAAAGCTCGTCGGTGCCCAAACTGTATTCGGTCGATTTCTTGCGCGCCTCTTTCTCGTCTTGCATTCCGTAAGCTTTTTTTACGGCGTCGTCGCTATCGAACGAAACCGTACGTTCGAAACGCTCGGGCTCGGGAGCGGGTTTATTCGAAAAATATTTTCTTTCGAGGTCGGAATTATCTTCGTTTTGAACGGGACGCGATTGCGCGGGCGCGGTTTGAGCATAACTGTTTTGCGCGTTGTTTTGAACATATCCGTTTTGCGGAGCGTAACCGCCCGAATAGCCGCCTTGCCCGTAACTACTTTGCGGCGGCATAGCGCTATTTTGCATATATCCTCCGCTTTGAGCGGGAGGAGGCGGCGCGTAGCCTTGCGGAGGCATCGAGTAATTGCCGCCGTATTGCGGAGGAGGCGGCGCGTAATTATTGCCTTGCGAATAGCCGTAGCTCGAATTGGGGTTAGCGTAGCCGTTCGGCACGCCGCCGCGCGACGCCGGCATAGATTGATAAGGCGCGTAAGAATTGTTCTCGGAAATTGCGCCCACGTCTTTATACTTTTTCTTCTTTTTCCGTTCGGGAATATTGCCCGCCTCTAAGTCGCGCTTTTTGCGTACGGAGCGCAACCACATCGAAAAAGCAAACCCGAGCACTACGGTGAGCACAAGCCCGCAATAAAACAGAACGCTCAGCCTGCCGCTTATAGGCACGTCGGAAAGACCGCACGCAACCAAAAAAACAACGGCGTAAACGGTGGGCAACCACAATCCGAGCGTGCCGAAAATAAACGAAAATACTTTCGCCACTCCGTCGCATATCGCGGTTATAACCTTTCCGAACGTTCGCATTTTATCTTATTGTTCTCCGTTTTTTCGATTAGTTTTGTAATGAGAAAAGCTCTCTCTATCCTATTTTTTCGACGCCCATGTAAGGCACGAGCGCGGCGGGAATTGTAACGCTACCGTCCGCGTTTTGGAAGTTTTCCAAAATTGCCGCAGTAGTGCGCCCCACAGCAAGTCCGCTTCCGTTAAGGGTGTGCACAAGCGCGGTTTTGCCGTTCTCTTTATATTTTATATTCATTCGGCGCGCTTGATAGTCTTCGAAATTCGAGCACGACGAAATTTCGACGTAGCGATTGTAGCTCGGCATCCACACTTCCAAATCGTAAGTTTTTGCCGACGAGAAGCCCAAATCGCCGCTCGACAGACACACTACGCGATACGGAAGCCCCAACTTTTTGAGAATGAGTTCCGCTTCGGCCGTGAGGCTTTCAAGCTCGTTATAGCTGTTTTCGGGCTTGCAGAACTTTACGAGCTCAACTTTGTTGAATTGATGTTGGCGAATAAGCCCGCGAGTGTCTCTGCCCGCGCTTCCCGCTTCGGCGCGGAAACAAGCAGTGTAGGCGCAGTAATAATACGGAAGCGTTTTTCCGTCGAGCACTTCGCCTCTGTGCATGTTGGTTACGGGCACTTCGGCTGTGGGCACCAAAAAGTAATTCGTGTTTTTCACCGCGAACGCGTCTTCCTCGAATTTGGGAAGTTGCCCCGTGCCGTACATGCTGTCGCGGTTCACCATAAACGGCGGAAAAATTTCGGTGTAGCCGTTTTCGGTGTGAACGTTGAGCATAAAGTTGGCAATTGCGCGCTCCAACCTTGCGCCGAGTCCGCGATACACGGTAAATCTCGTTCCCGTAATTTTCGCGGCGCACACGGGGTCGAGTATGCCGTGCTTATTGCCTATATCCCAGTGAGCGAGCGGAGTAAAATCGAATTTCGTCGGCTCTCCCACCTTTCGAACTTCTTTATTAAACGTGTCGTCGGCGCCCAAAGGAACGCTCTCGTGAGGAATGTTTGGAATGCTCATCACCGCAAGTTTTAAATCGGCTTCCACCGTCCCGAGTTCTTCGTCGAGCTTCTTTATTTCCTCGTTGTCTTTTTTCATTGCCGCAATGGCGTCGTCTGCGTTTTTCTTTTCTCTGCGCATACGCGCGATTTCGTCGGACACGCGATTGCGCTCCGCTTTCATTGCTTCCACTTTGGATATGAGTTCTTTGCGGCGAGCGTTAAGCAAAAGCACTTTGTCAACGTCGTAAGAGCCGCTACGCGTTTGCATCGCCTTTTTTACTAAATCGGCGTTTTCGGTTATGAATTTTAAGTCTAACATAATTATATCCTTCCGTTTACAATCGAATTCCGTTCGAACACGAATTTTTAAGCGAGACGTTTGAACACGAGAACTCCCGATTGCTCCATGAGCTTTAACGCCGTCATGTTGTATAAATCTGCGTTGTGAGTGGGGCTGTCGTAAGTTTCTACGGCGTCGGTGAGCGTAACCACGTTTCCGTTGCCGTTAAATTCTGATATATACGCGCGCACCGAAAGAGCAAGTTGCATTACGCAAATATCTGTGCAAACGCCGGTTATAAACACGTTGTCGTAGTCCAAAAGATTGCTTCGCGCGCTCAACAACTGAATAAACGCGTCTGTGGAATTCTTTTTCACTTCAACGCCGCCGAGCGCCAAAAGTTCGGGCACGATTTCGCTTTCTTCCCCCACGCAATGCTTGGGAAAATAGCCGAACTCCGCCGAATTTTCGGAATGACAGTCGCGCACGAAAATTTTCTCGGCGTCGGGCATAAGTTCCGCCGCGCGTTTGATTTGGGGAATTATTGCCTTGCAACGCTCGCTCGAAAGCGCGCCGAACTCGCAAAACCCTTTTACCATATCCACTATTACGAGCATGTTCTTTTTGCCGGCAAGCGTTTTTCTCATTAGCGTGGGCTTATTGTTCATTTCGAGCTGACCGCACAGCAAAGCTCCGCTCAACTCTCTTTCGTCAAACGAAATTTTCATACCTATTATTATACCCCAAGCGAATAGAAAAAGCAAGTTATTTTATTACATTTGCGCGGTTGCGCATTTTTTTATTTTTGTACTCGATTAAATAAATCGCATTCTTTACAACGGCAAAAATATCGCATTTAATATATGCCGTTAGCAAATAAATTTTTTCGTAGACCTCGAAATCGATATATATATATATATATATATACTCTTGCGCCTCTACTCTTGCCTTTATGCTCAAACGCAAAACGCATCTTGCGAACACCGCCCGCACCTTGCATAACGTCTCCTACTTTCGGGTCGGCAAGCTGCTTTTGTCGGTTTTATGCACGAAAAATATAAGGGCTACGCAATCGAGCGCGCAAGCCAAAAGATAGAATGCGTCGGTGGCGAGCACAAAGCCGTAAATTCCCGCGCGAGGCAACAGCATAAAATTGAGCGCCTCTTTCACTACCGCCGCAACGAGAAGGGACATCGCGGGAAAGTATGCCTTGCCGCCGCCTTGAAGTACGGCGGAAGCCGCTTGCATAACAGCCGTTGCGGGCACCGACACGGCGGCTAAACGCAAAAGCGCCGACGCCTCGCCGAGAGGAACGCCGAGTTCGTTTCCGTAAAGCACTTTAATCGCGATAGGCGCGCCCACCGCAATTCCCGCAAAACATATCGCGCCCATAGCGGCGGAAAGCAACGTTACTCGAAGCACGACGCCTCCCACCTTTTCGCCCTTTCCGATTAAGCGCGACACTTTGGGCAAGAGAGTTCCGCACAACCCCACCGAAAGCACTGCGGGCATATTCACGATAGCGTTAACCGGTCCCGTAACAAGCCCGTAGAACGACACGGCGGCGGAATGTTCGGCACCCGAACGCATTAAAAGATTGACTATAACGAAGCTGTCGGCAACGTGGCACAGCGGCAAAACCATTAGCCCGAACGTTATGGGGCATGCAATTTTGAGCAGTTTCGCAAGTAATTCCCCTCGTCTGCCCGAAAACAAATTTTTGCGCGTTCGCACTGCGGTTTGCGAATTTTGAACAAGCGCGGGAGCGGAAAGAGTCGCAGGCGAAAGTTCGGCGGCAACTTCGGCAGACTGCGCGTCGGAAAAAAACACGTTCTCGCTATTAGCCGACAGAACCGGCTCGGCGAGCGCCGACACGTCTTGCGCGGAAACATTGTATTCGCTTTCGAAAACTGTGGCGGGAGCGTTTTTTCTCTCCCTCTTTTTATAGCGCAAAAAATAATACAAAACGGAAACAGCCTCGCTCACCGTTACGCCTGCGGCGCACCCTGCGGTGGCGGCGGCAAGCGACACGCGAGAGAGCGCCAAAGCGAGCGAAAGCCCCGCCGCAAGTTTGGCGATTTGCTCGATTAGTTGACCAAACGCCGACGGATACATGTTGCCGTTGCCTTGAAAATAGCCGCGAAACACGGCGCAAACGGCTGAAAGCGGCACGCCGGGCAAAAGGAGTAATAACGCCGTAGCCGCTTGCGGAGCGCCCGCCGCATTTGCAATATTGCGAGCGAAAACCGCCGCTACGAGCGCCGCCGCCACCGACACGCACAGCGAAAAAAGCGTTGCAAAAGCGCATGCCTCTTTTCCCTCGTTTTCGGCAACAAGCTTGCTCACAGCCGCCGTAAGTCCTCCGCCCGTGAACGTAACTAGCAAAGCGTACATGGGAAATACAGATTGATACATGCCCATTCCCTGCGCGCCTATAATGCGAGTGAGCGGAATACGGTATAGCGCCCCTATGAGTTTTCCCGCAAGAGCGGCGGCAGTCAACACTCCCGCCCCGCCCAAAAATTTCAGTTTCGAGTCATGCTTTTTCACGCCGTTAGTATGCGCGAAAATGAAGTTTTTAAAGCAAAATCTTTACGGCTTTTTGTCGCA
This sequence comes from uncultured Clostridia bacterium, assembly GCA_947089425.1. Lineage (GTDB taxonomy): Bacteria > Bacillota > Clostridia > Christensenellales > Pumilibacteraceae > Pumilibacter. The sequence continues at coordinate 11,966 of CAMUKG010000006.1, read as the reverse complement.
AAAGGCTTCGGCGAAAACGATAAGAGGGGAGGGACACTTTCGAATGTGTCCCTCCCCTCTCTTAGCTCCCCACCCCGCAACAAGCAGGGAGCACCCGGCACCCCTCACGCCTAACGGCGTAGAAGTCAAACAATGGAAAACATAATTGCTGTTCTCAAATGTCACTGCGAGCAAAGCGCGGCAGTCCCAAATATCGAACGAAGATTGCCGCATCACTCACTGTGTTCATTCCTCGCAATGACAGTTAAAACGAGAAATTTTTCGTCGTTTTATTGTCACCTCGTAAGCTTCATTGCAAAACAAAAAAAGAAAGACACACAAAACATGTCTTTCTTTCGAGCTTTTAAGTCTTTATTTAAAGGCTTAAATTACTTCTCGCTGATAGCTCCCACAGGGCAGCCGCCTTCGCAAGCTCCGCAATCGATGCATTCGTCGGCATTGATTTCGTACTTGTCGGCGCCTTCGCTGATAGCGCTAACGGGGCACTGACCTTCGCAGTTGCCGCATTTGATACATTCGTCGTTGATTACTCTGGGCATTTGTGTGTTCTCCTTTACTTTTTATTTTTTGGTTGATATTGCGGAATCGAACCTACAAAGTTTTATCCGCTATGCAAAAATTATAACATAACACGTAAATTTTGTAAATTGTTTTAAACAACAAACTCAGTCTTTTTCGAGCTTTAAAAGTTCTTCGCCCTCGTCGTCGGGCTCTTCCTTTTGCGGCTTGGCGTTTTTGGGATTGAATTTTATGTCTTTAAGTTCGAAATCGGAAATTGTAACCGAATCTTTTTCTTTGTTTTCTATTTTGAGCTTAACCGTTTTCTTTAATTGATTCACGCCTATAACGATGCCTGTCTCGCCCGTAGACGTGGTTACGACGCTCCCCATTTTGGGCAACTTTTTGTTGACTTCGGCATAGTATTCGTTTTCATACGCCAAACAGCACATGAGCCGACCGCACAGTCCGCTTATTTTCGCGGGATTGAGCGAAAGGCTTTGCGTCTTCGCCATTTTAATGCTTACGTGCGCATAGTCCGACATGTGGTCGCTGCAACAGCACGCTCTGCCGCACGGCGCTATTCCGCCCATCATTCGGCATTCGTCGCGCGCGCCTATCTGTTTAAGTTCTATTCTCGTGTGGAAAGAAGACGCGAGTTCGCGCACGAGATTGCGAAAGTCCACGCGTCCGTCGGCTGTGAAATATATTATAAGTTTGCCGCCGTCGAACGTGTATTCCGCGCCCACGAGCTTCATTTCGAGCCCGCTCTCGCGTATCTTTTCGGCTATTTGCGGGTAAGCGGTTTTGCGCTTTTCAAGCAATTTTTTATGCTTTTCCTTGTCTTCGGGCGTAGCCAAGCGAGTCACGGGCATAAGCTTACCCACGATTTTCTTGTTGTCCACTTCGGTGCGCGGCATAGCTACGGTGCCGTAGTCGGTCCCTCTGCTCGTTTCCACAACAACGTCGTCGCCCGGTTGCGGAGCGAGTTCTCCGGGCGAAAAGTAATAAATTTTGGGATTAAAGTCGAATTTGACTCCCACTATTTCAGGCATTTTGATTTTACCTCCAAAATCGAAAAAAGTAATTCGTCGGCTATGCTTGCCGCATTGCCGTATAGCCGCATTCTGTCGCGTGCGCGCGATAATAGCGGCATTAGCGCAAGGCAGGTGCGAGTGTCGAACTCGCGCGACAGCGTTAGTATGTCTCCCGCCGCAGGTTTTAAAACGAGCGCGCCGGCCCCGCATTCGCGATACGCCATAATATCGCGGAATATGAGTTCGAGGTAGTCTAAAAACGCGCCGAATTTGTCTTTTGCGGCAACTATTGCGCCCGCCGCAGGCAAGATTTGAGGAGAACGCTTAACGCTTAGCAAAAAGTTCATTGCCGACTCGTAGGCTTGCCTATATCCCGAATCGGAAGCGATTTTTTCGGCGGAACCTATATTTCCGCGCGCCACCGCCGCCGAAAACAGCGCCGTAAGTTCGTCCGCTCCTCCCTCGATTAGTTCGCGTTCTATCTTTTCGACGGGAAACTCTTCAAGTCGCACGGTGCTGCACCGCGACGAAACTGTGGGCAATAAATCCCCTCCCGGCGTAAAAATTATAAATCTTGCCGACGACGGCGGTTCTTCGAGCGTTTTCAACAGCTTGTTTTGCACGGGCGCGCTCATGCCGTTTTCCGCCGCCATAATATAATATTTAGTTTTGAGTTCGGTGGGCGTGAAATATGCGGTGTCGGTAATAAAAGCGGCGTCTTCAACGTCCATTTTTCCGTTCTTTTCAGCGCTCGGCGCTCGCACTATATCGATGTACCCGCCGTCGAAAATACGTTTTAACACAAACTCGTTCACGTCGCCGTATTCCGCGCACGAAATAAACATAGCCGCCAAAGTTTCGAGCGCCGCAAAATCCGCCGACTGAAAAATATAGGCGTGTTTCAATACGTTCTCTTCGCAATCGCGCCTTAGTTCCGCGAACGCGTGCGTCGACGCTATAAGTTGTGTATGACGATTTTCCAACTTTTTTAATTTCTTAACCTGCTCTTTTTAATTACCTAACAAACTTTTTTATCTTTCTTTCAAACATAATGTTTAGAGCTGTAATTCGCTGAAATTCATCTGCGAACTAAAACACGCCGCGAGACGATAGCGCTTCCACTATTTGCGCGTGCGTTTCGTATTTTGTGCCGTCCGCTTTAAAACGCAAAAATCTTTCGGGCTCTTTCTCTATAATGGCTTTAAAGCCTTCGTAAACTTTGCGGTGAAATTCGAGCGTCTCGCATTCCAACCTGTCGGTTTGCTTTGCTCCGCCCTTGCGCTCGAACCCTTTGTCGGGCGGAACGTCTATAAAAACGGTGCAATCTATTTTAACTCCGCACATTGCCGCGCGGTTGAGCGCCTCAACGGTAATTGCGTCTATGCCGCGAGCATATCCTTGATAAGCGGCTGTCGAATCCGAATATCTGTCGCAAAAAACGGTTACGCCGTTTTCGAGCGCGGGCTTTATAACCGTTTCGGTGTGCTGACTGCGCGCGGCACAATACAGCAAAAGTTCGGTCATGTCGCTCATATCGGCGTTTTGAGGGTCGAGTATTACGCCGCGAATTTTCTCGCTTATGACGCATCCGCCCGGCTCGCGAGTGAACATCGCGTTTATTCCGTGCGTTTCGCAATACTCTTTCAAAAGCCTTAGCTGAGTGCTCTTGCCCACGCCCTCGCAACCTTCTATTGTAACGAACTTTCCTTTCATGCTTTCTCCGTAAGTTCTTTTATAAGTCTTTCGAGCTTTTCATCCGAATCGTAAGGCGTTAAAATTAAAACAACGCGCCCGTTCAGCACCGCCTCGCACGCTATTTTGGCGTCGTAAAGCGAATAAAACAGCTCTTCCGCCGTTCCTTTTCTCGGCTTCACGCAAATTCGCGTGTAGTCCGCATTAGGCAAAACGTCGACTATTTCGCGAATTTTTTGCGAGACCTCTTTTAAACGGGCGTAACTCTCTCTTTGTTCCGCCGCGCATAGCACCGAATTTTCGATACTTTCGAGCAGTGCATAGTTTTCGCTCGTGGTGCCGAGCAGTTCGAGCGCGCGCTCCACGCTCGGCAAAAAGCGCGGTTCGTTCACGGCGAGCAATGCCGTTTGCGTATAGGCGCCCAAAGTTTTATGAACGCTCATGTTGCATAAGTCGGCAACGTTGTCGAAACGGAATTTGTCGAGTTCGGGAGCAAAAGCGAAATGCGCACCGTGCGCCGAATCGACTATCAATGCGACTCCGCGCGACGAACAAAGCTTTGCTATTTCACTCTCGGCAACTCTTCCCAAATAGTCGGGCGAAGTTATAAACAGAGCGCTCGCGTCACAATGGCGCTTTAACGCTTCTTCCGCCTCCGAAAGTGTGAGCGGCGCGGGCAAGTGGTCGCCGCCACATGTGAACACGGCGCCGTTTACGCATTTTTCGCCGCTTCTCACAATGGGCACCGCGTTTATATTCGCAAGTTCGCAACCGCATGAAAACGCTTTGTGCGCTCCCGACGCGAACAGAACTTTTTTGCCGCGAAACAGCCACAGCGCCGCTTTTATTCCTATGCTCGAACCGTTCACGAGGTAGCGTACCGCTTTTGCTCCGTAGAGTTTTGCGGTGCGAGCCTGCGCTCGTTCCACCGAATCGGCAGGGAAAATTTTCCCGCCCATTCCAAGCTCGGTTATGTCATGCGGGCAAAGCGTTCCCTTATGACCGGGCGTGTGATACGAATCGTAGCCGCCCGCAGCATACTCGTTGAGCGACGCGGAAATAAAACCTTTTTTTTCGCCGAACTCTCTCATACTCTCGCGCGGTAATATTTTATAAACCTATTCACCACGTAAAAGGTTTGACGGTTGGCGCCCTTGGCTTTTTTGCCGAACCCGCCTATGTTAACGCTCGACGGATTTATCACGAGGTAAAACTCGTCGTCGGGCTGCTCCTCTTCGCTTGCTTCCGAATATTGCTCTTTGTAATTCTCAACGCTTCGCCAATCGGTTTTAAACGGCAAATTCGAAAAATTGCTTATTTTAATTCCCACGCGACGGCTTGTGCCGTTCTCGAATTCAATGTTGTAATATTCGAGCCCGTCTATTCCGAGCGACGCGCCGTCGGGCGTTCCGTCCATAGTCAAACCGGGCAAAATGTAGTCGTTTAAAATCGCGTCGGTAAGTTCCAAAAAGCCGCCGCCCATCGACTCTATGAGCGACTTTCCTATAATAAGAATGTCGCTCGTAACCATTCCGTGAGTTTGAAAAAGCGTGGCATACTCTTTGCCGAGAGGGTCTTGCGTTTCGAACGCAATTTCACGAAGCACCCCCTCGCCGTAGCGTGCGGTCTCGTAATTTTGGCGCACCATATCTTCAAGCACTCTATCCGTGAAGCGGTTGTCGTCCGATTCGTAACACGACACGAAAATATTTACGTCCTCGTAGTCGCGCGTGCGATTTATTTGCGAAAAAGAGAAATAAAACACGACAATGCCCAAAACAAGTATAATCAGATATTTATACCAATCATACTCTAAGTGGTCGTTTAATCGCTTTTTCGTTACTTTATTATCCATAAGATTCTTTTTTGTTGCCCTCTTGCGGCAAACATATCGCTTTTTTACCTTCTAATGCAACTTTTTTCGATCTCAACAAACACCGGACTTTTTGAGCACCAAAAACGGGACGGCTTTTTGGTCACAAAAAGCCTTGCAAAAATGATAAAAGGGGACGACACTTTCGATTGTGTCCTTGCCGGGTCGCGGGCGTAGCCGCTCCCCGCTTTGGCTATAAACAGCACACTGTGCTGTTTGCTTAACGCGTCGCGCCTATTAAAACCCTTTTCCGCCACGATAAGGGGCTCTGCCCCCTAACCCCTCTTAACGGTTGAGGATTGTTAGAACACAATCGATTTATTAACCTGTCACTGCGAGCGAAGCGTGGCAGTCCCAAGCATAAAACATTGCCTAAGGCGGCGAAGAAGGGTTGCGGATTTTCGCAACAGTTGCCGAGCCCGCTCGGACTCGCCGAGCGTAGCGCCTATACGTGCCGCTCGTATGCGTCGCCGCTAATTGCGGGGTTTCATAGTGGGAAACAAAATAACATCCCTAATCGACGCGCAATCGCATAGTAACATTATCATGCGGTCTATGCCTATGCCGAGTCCGCCTGTGGGGGGCATACCGTATTCGAGCGCAGTAACGAAATCGTCATCGTTTTGCTGAGCCTCTTCATCGCCGCTTGCGCGCATTGCCATTTGAGCGTTAAAACGCTCCTTTTGGTCTATGGGGTCGTTAAGCTCGCTGTACGCGTTGCCCATTTCGCGCGCGTAAATAAAGAATTCGAAACGGTAGGTTAAGCGCGGGTCGTGAGGAATACGCTTTGCGAGCGGGCTCACTTCCACAGGATAATCGGTGATAAACACCGGCTGAACGAGCTTGCTTTCCACAAGTTGGTCGAACGTTTCGTAGAGAACATGTCCCCAACTCGACTTTTTCGGGTCGATTTGCACGCCCGCTTTTTTCGCCGCGTCCGCCGCCGTTTGAGCGTCTAATTTATCGAAATCAAGCCCAGTATACTTTTTAACCGCCTGAATCATTGTTAGGCGTTCCCACTTGTCGGCAAGATTTATGTCGGTGCCTTGATAGTTTATAACGCCGTGTTTGCCAACTGCTTTCGCCGCCGCCGCAAATATGCTTTCGGTAAGGTCCATCATGTCGGTGTAGTCGGCGTAAGACTGGTAAAGTTCCATCATGGTAAACTCGGGATTGTGCTTTATGTCCATTCCCTCGTTTCTGAACATTCTGCCTATTTCGTAAACTCGGTCGAACCCGCCCACTATAAGGCGCTTTAAATAGAGTTCGGGTGCTATGCGCATATACATGTCGAGGTCGAGCGTATTGTGGTGAGTAATGAAAGGACGAGCCGACGCGCCGCCGGCAATCGTATTCAAAATGGGGGTTTCCACTTCGGTGAAGCCGCGCTCGTCAAGACACCTGCGTATCGCCGAAATTATTTTGCCGCGCGACTCGAACACCTCTTTAACTTCGGGGTTCACTATTAGGTCAACGTAGCGTTGGCGATACCTAAGGTCGTTGTCTTTGAGCCCGTGAAACTTTTCGGGAAGCGGCAACAGCGACTTAGAGAGAAGTTCGGCGTATTTGACTTTTACGCTCACTTCCCCTTTGTGCGTCATAAACACTTCGCCCTCTATTCCGAAAATGTCGCCTATGTCGCTCTTTTTGAACTCGGAGTATTGCTCTTCGCCCAAATCGTTTATGCTCACATATAACTGTATTTTACCTTTGCCGTCGAGAAGGTGAGCAAAACTTGCCTTGCCCATAACACGCTTACTTATAATTCTGCCCGCAAGACGCACGCTTTTGCCTTCGAACTTAGAAAATTCGTTCACCACGTCGGCGGAATAAGCCGAGCGCTCGAAACGCACTTTTTCAAAAGGGTTCTTGCCCGTCTCAACAAGGTTTTTAAGCTTGTCGCGGCGAACCTTTACGATTTCGTTATAATTTTCTTCGGTGAGATTGTCGTTTTCCATTTTTACGATTTCCGTCCTCCGTAATTCGAATTTACTTTATATCGACAATCTTATAAACTGAGTCGCCCATAGGCGCTTTAACTATCACTTCGGCGCCCTTTCTTTTTCCGAGAACCGCCTTTCCGATAGGCGATTCGTTTGAAATTCTCCCTTCCATAGGGTTGGATTCGTGGGTGCCCACAATAGTGTAATTAAACACCGCGCCCGTCTTCACGTCTTTTATTTCTATTTTGCTCCCCACGTCCGCCTTGTCGCCTTTCACTTTTTCGTCTATAATTTGAACGTTGCGGAGCTTAGCTTCGATTTCTATAATCTCCGCTTCCATTTTCGCCTGTTCTTCTTTGGCGATGTCGTATTCCGCGTTTTCGCTGAGGTCGCCGAATTCGCGCGCAACGCGAATTTTTTCAGCCATTTCCGCGCGTCCGTTCACCTTCAAATCTTTGAGCCGCTCTTCGAGCTGTTTTTTGCCTTCGGCGGTCATGAAAATTTCTGCCATTTTCTATATACTCCTTTTTTTTTACGCTTCGAATTATTTTTGTGCCGCAAGCAGCCGCCGCGACAAATTTTTTCTCGATTTTATTATTATACCGCAAACGGCATAACGTTGTCAAACTATTTGCGCGCCGCCACAAATTCGCTTATCCTGCGCATTGCCTCGTTTAGTTGCGCCATGCCCGTCGCGTAACTGCACCGCACGTGCTCTTTACCCGCCGCTCCGAACGCGTCGCCGGGAACTACGGCAACGTGCTTTTCGCGCAACAACTGTTCGGCGAACTGCTCGCCAGTAAGCCCGAGCGACTTAACGCTCGGAAACGCGTAGAACGCGCCGCTCGGTTCCGAACATTCGAGCCCCATTTCGTTAAACGCGTTCACTACGAACCTGCGTCGCATGTCGTATTTGTCGCGCATTTCCTCAACAGCCGCAAAGCCGTTCTCTTTGCCCGTTGTAAGCGCCGCCAAAGCCGCGTATTGACTCATTGTGGGCGCGCACATTATCGTGTATTGATGAATTTTGAGCATTGCGCCGAGAATTTCGGCGGGAGCGCAAACATATCCCACACGCCAACCCGTCATTGCGAAAGCCTTGCTAAATCCCGAAATGAGCACCGTTCGCTCTCCCATTCCGCTTATTGCCGCCACCGAAACATGCCGCCCCGAATAAGTGAGCTCGGCGTATATTTCGTCGGATATTGCTATAAGATTGTGTTTTTTTATTACGGCGCAAATCGCCTCGAGCTCGTCTTTTTTGAGCACCGCGCCCGTAGGGTTATTAGGATACGGAAGTATTACCGCTTTAGTCTTTTCGGTAATTGCCGCCTCGATTGATTGAGGCGTTGGCTTTAAGCCGTTTTGCGAATTGCACGCAATCGGCACCGCCACTCCGCCTGCGAGCGCTATTGCGGGGCAATAGCTCACATACGACGGGTCGGGCACGAGCACCTCTTCGCCCGCGTTCAAAAGCGCGCGCAAACTTAGGTCGATTGCCTCACTCGCCCCTATCGTAACCATAACTTCGTTCGGGGAATATTTCACCCCGAAGCGCGAAAAAAGATAATCGCTAATTTCCTCGCGCAACCTTTTGAGTCCGGTGTTGGAAGTATACGCCGTGTAACCCTTTTGAAGCGACTTTATAGCCGCATCGCGGATTTCCCAAGCGGTGACGAAATCGGGCTCGCCCACTCCGAGCGAAATTGCGTCGGGGTCTTCTTCCACAATTTCGAAAAACCGCCTTATGCCGCTCGGCTGAATGGAACGCGCCGTCTTTCCCAAAATTTGTTCGTAATTCATTAGGGCGCCTCCATAGCGCTATATGTGCGCGCCGTCACGGATTCACCGCTAGTCTTTTACTCTTTTCGTCTTCGAGCACAACGCCGTCCGCCTTGTATTTTTTCAAAATGAAATGAGTCGCCGTGCTCAAAACTTTATCCATAACCGACAGTTTTTCGCTCACGAACCCCGCGACTTCGCGCAAAGTTTTGCCCTCTATAAACACCGCGAGGTCGTATGCTCCCGACATAAGATAAACGCTTTTAACTTCGTCGAATTGATATATGTCTTGCGCAATGCTGTCGAACCCGTGAGTGAATTGCGGGCTGACTTTGACTTCTATCAAAGCTTGCACGCCCTCGCTTCCGAGTTTATCCTCGTTTACGAGCACGGTATATTTCGCCAAAACGCCGCTCTTTTCCATATTCGCCAAAGCGTCGGTTATTTCTTTGAGCGACTTGCCGAGCATTACCGCCACCGTTTCGGGCGACGTTCTGCTGTCGTCGCGCAAAATAGACAGAATATTATTGTACAGCTTGTTCATTCCGTAAACTCCTCAATCGATGAAAGCACATTCAAATTATTTGCATGTTTTCGCCGCCATAAACGCCAAAACGCCGCCGCCGAGCATCACTTCTTTAAGGCGCGGGCTAAGGTCGAGAACGGTGGGAATAGTAATTCCTTTGCTCTTATTCACAACGGTTATTTTATTCCCCGCTTTAATTTCGGCTGGCGCGTCCGCAATAATAAGCTCGTCGCCGAGCTCGATTTTATTCTTGTCGGCGGGGTTCTCGAAAACGAGCGGCATTATGCCGTTGTTGATTAAATTGCTTTGGTGTATACGAGCGAACGACACCGCAAGCACCGCTTTTATACCCAAATACAGCGGCACGAGCGCGGCGTGTTCGCGGCTCGAGCCTTGCCCGTAGTTTGAACCCGCCACAATAAACCCGCCGCCGTTTTGCTTCGCTCTCGCCGAAAACTCGGAGTCTACGGGGTTAAGGCAATAATCGGACAAATACGGAATGTTGGAGCGATACGGCAACAACTTACTGTTCGACGGCATAATGTGGTCGGTGGTAATATTATCGTCGCACACTATGAGAGCTTTTCCGCAAATTTCTTTTTCGAGCTTTTTCGCTTTGGGAAAAGGCTTTATATTCGGTCCGCGCACAACGTCTATATTCGGAAAATCTTCGGGCTTTAATATGAGGTTGTCGTTTATGTCGAATTTTTCGGGAAGTTCAACCTTAACTTCGGGTTCTTCCGAAGGGTCGGTTAGTTTCCCGCTGAGCGCGGTGTACGCCGCCGTTTCGGGGCTTACAAGATATACGCTCGCCGAAGCCGTTCCGCTACGGGCGTAGAAATTGCGATTGAACGTTCTCACGCTCACGGCGTCCGTTTTGGGCGACTGCCCCATTCCTATGCAAGGTCCGCAAGCGCATTCGAGCACTCGCGCGCCCGCCCCTATAATGTCGGCGAGAGCGCCGCACTTCGAGAGCATCGAAAGCACTTGGCGCGAACCCGGACTCACCGTGAGGCTGACGTTCGGCGCAACCGTTTTGCCCTTTAAGATTGCGGCAACTTTAAGCATGTCGGCATAGCTCGAATTTGTGCAGCTCCCTATGCAAACTTGGTCTACCTTAATATCTGTAAGCTCGCGAACGGGCTTCACGCTGTCGGGACTGTGCGGGCACGCCGCAAGCGGACGAAGCTTCGAGAGGTCTATAACAACGCTTTCGTCGTAGCTCGCGTCGGCGTCGGCACAAAGCGGCACGAAGTCGGCCTCCCGCCCTTGCGCTTTTAAAAACGCAAGCGTCGTGTCGTCGGACGGAAAAACGGATGCGGTGGCGCCGAGTTCCGCGCCCATGTTGGCTATCGTGGCACGCTCGGGCACCGACAAATTTTTCACGCCGTCGCCGCAATACTCCATAACTTTTCCCACCCCGCCTTTCACGGTGAGAATTCGAAGCACTTCCAAAATTATGTCTTTCGCCGCAGTATTATGCGTAAGTTTTCCTTTAAGCTCCACCTTAACCACTTTGGGCATGTTGAGGTAAAGCGGCGCGCCTCCCATAGCGAGCGCAACGTCAAGCCCTCCCGCGCCGATTGCGAGCATACCCATGCCTCCGCACGTGGGCGTGTGGCTATCCGACCCTATAAGAGTTTTGCCGGGACGGGAAAATCTTTCGAGGTGCACTTGGTGGCAAATTCCGTTGCCCGGCTTAGACACCCTTATGCCGTGCTTTAACGCCACCGACTGAATGTACGCGTGGTCGTCGGCGTTTTCGAACCCCGACTGCAAAGTGTTGTGGTCTATGTACGCGACGCTCAATTCGGTTTTAACTTTATCTATCCCCATACTTTCGAATTGAAGATAAGCCATAGTCCCCGTAGAGTCTTGCGTGAGCGTTTGGTCTATTTTGAGTCCTATTTCGCTCCCCGCTTTCATTTCGCCGCTTATTAGGTGCGCTTTAATAATTTTTTGAGTTAGGTTCATATAGTTCCGCCTACGTTTATTTTTCGTTATATTTTAACTTATTTGCCGCATAATGTCAATTAAAACGGCTTTGCGCAAAACGTCGCGCGTTTATATTATTCGCTTGCGTTTTCGAGTTGCAACAAATCGAATCCGACGCGCTCCACAAAGTCGGTTGCTCTGAACTTTGCTATGTTGAAAAGCATGTAATTTTTCACGTGACTGCTGAGTATTACGGGCGTGGGAATATCCATGTCGTGGCAAATGTCAGTTAAATAATACAAAAAGTCGTCGGGATTGAATTTGTCGGCGCTGTGATAAAGATAGCTTTGCATTATCTTGTGGTTCTTGATTGTTTTAGCCCAAATTTTAAACATATATTTTCTCTCTTTCGCGCCGCATTTTTTTCGCGCATACTTAGTATATCATTTTTTTGCCCGACGCGCAACCGCATACGCCCGCTTTTGCGAGTAAAAAACAAATAGCGCCCCAACTAAAGCGCGGTTTCCATAGGGATTAAAAAGCAATTTAATCGTTTGCATTTTCAAGCAAAATAAGGCTCTCCAACAAACTGTTTGAGAGCCTTTAACTATAATATATAGTAAGATAAATTGAAATTTACCGTTCTAATCTATAATATTTGAAACCGTATTCTTCTTTGA
>CAMUKG010000005.1 GCA_947089425.1 uncultured Clostridia bacterium | reverse complement strand
CAACCGTTAAGAGGGGTTAAGGGGCAGAGCCCCTTATCGTTGCGGAAAAGGGTTTCAAAAGGGGAAGACACAATCGAAAGTGTCTTCCCCTTTTGTCATTTTTGCAAGGCTTTTTGTGACCAAAAAGCCGCCCCGCTTTTACTCTCTAAAAAAGTTGTTTTATCCCAAACGGCGGTTACTCGCAAAGTTACATTAGTATAAAGAAAAAGCGACACGTTACCGCAAGAGGGCAACAAAAAATTAAAATAACCCTTTGCTCAAATACTCCAAATTGCTCATCTTTTCTTCGAGTTCTGCGGCGATCGAACTGCAACGAACCGTATTTTTAAGCGACGTGAACATAAGTTTTATCGATTTCAGTTCCTTAAAGCCGAGAGCGGCGTTAAATGCGTCGGCAACGGTGAGCAATTCCTCGCGCTCTTTAATGTCGAGCTTTTCGTCTTTTGCCACGAGCCCCATAAGCTCGCAAGTCACTTCTCCGAGCGAGGAGAGCAAACTTTCGTCTATTGCGCTTTTCTTTTGCGACGCAATGCTTTCCGCTTCCCCGTTTTGCCCGGGCTTCTCTGTTGCTGTGGAAGCCACGCCCGAAAACGCATTAAATGAGTTTTGCACGGGGGCGCCGCCAGTTCTTAAAAGCGCGTCCTCTTGCACCGTTCTGCCGCTGAGCGAGTCGACAAAAAAGTCGGGCTCGCTCGTAGGAGGAATTATAAGGCTCGGCTCGGGCGGCGGCAAAGGCTCGGAAGAACCCGAATCGGTATTCACGATTTGCTCTATGTAGTCGGGAATGCTAACCGACGCGGCGGGAGCGTTTTCGAACACGGCGTTTATATTCTCCACAAACGGCTTAACGATTTTTCGGAAAAACGCTCTAAGCTCGGTGTTGGCGTCAACGTCGTAAAAATACGTATGCAAAAGCTTTTCAATGTTCAGTTTGCCCGTGTCGATTGCAAACAACATGCAAAATGCAAATTTAATTTGCTCTATGGGGTCGGTCGGCACAGCTATATATGCCCTGCCGCTCGGGTCGCGCAGTTGAGCCGCTCTGAATTCCCCTATAAAATTATAGCCTTCGGTGGCGCTCATCAAAAATTCGTAGAGCGGACGCGAACCCGCCACGCTTTGCAAAAGCTTGGAGAGTTTTCCCGAAATGATTATGTAAGTTGCATTCATCAACTCGTTCGCCGCCGCGTTAAATCTTTCGAGCGACGCGGCTATATCGTTTTCCATTGCGGCATATATCTGCTTTCTATCCATAACTATACCCCTTTTTCCGAACGGAGCATTTTTCGCTTCCGCTACCCTACAAGTTTATCATATTTTCGCATAGGAAACAAGCACTTTTTTTGCGATAAAAAAATAAATATAAAAATATTTTGTAAAACGATTGCCTTTTTAGCGGTTTTCGTTTATACTTACTGTATCAAATACTAATTCTTAGGGAGGAATGTTATTTTGAAATCTTTGCAAATTTCTTTGAGCATGGCGGAAAGCGTTAAAACGTTTGTGAACATCGTGAACAAATACCCTTACGACATCGACCTTCACAGCGGCAGATTTATGATTGACGCTAAGTCTTTGCTCGGAATTTTCAGCCTTGATTTGTCGAAGCCGCTTGTGCTTGAAATTCACAGCGACAAATGCGACGACCTTGTTGCCGAAATAGACAAATTTATAGTTAAATAAAAAATTAAAACTTTTTAAAAGGACGAGACACCTAATTAGTGCCTCGCCCTTTTTCTTTATTTTGTTTTTATGCTTGGGATTCTTCGCTATCGCTCACGGCGACGGTTTACGCGCGGTTAGTACGCGTTGCCGTTGCTGTGCGCGGCTTAGTTTGAGCGCGCTTTTTATTTTGCGTTCCGCCGCCGCTCTTATTCGAACCGCCGCTATTGTCGTTCTTGTTTTTCATAACGAAATACACAGCCACACACGCGCCCGCCGCCACAACCACAACGGCTATTATTATGCCGACCACAAGCCCGACTTTACTGTTCTTTTTAGGCGATGCGGGAACGATTTCATGCGAAACAGCTTGAATCATATCGTTTTCGGTAACAATAATTTTAGGTTGAGCCAAAACAATTCCCTTTTGCGCGCAATCGTTTGCCACGCGTTCGGATATAAACGAAACTTCAACTATGTTGCCGCCGTCTTTAAGGTCGGAAGCGGCAATTTTAAGCTCACCCCCCCCCGCAGACATCTCGCGTTCCGTTCCGTTAATAAGAACGCGGTTCACTTTGTAGCCGCTGTCCGGCGTTACGGTGTAGCTTACCTCGTTGCCCGTAACGGTTTCGATAGTCGTTCTGTCAAGCGTTCCGCCCACGCCGTCTACGCTCGCATAAATATTCTTAGCGGCTTTAACTTTGTTCGAATCAACAGCGCAAATCATGAACGGGCTGAAACTTCTAACCGTAGCGATAATTCCGTATTCGCTCACAACGCAAGGAATTTCCTCCACCGTGTCGATTGTTCCGTCGGCTTTACGCGTATAGTGATAAACCGTAAATGTAACGCCGGCATCGTCGGGTCCGTATCCTTCGGGGAAACCGAAACCTACTTGCATGTAGCTTCCTTTGGGAACTTGGCGCACTACGCCGCAAAGTTGCAAATCTATTTGGTAAGTAGAACTTGCCTTTATATCTTCTTTGTTAATTCCTATTTCGGAATCGGCGAGGAGCTTATCTTCCATAACTTTATTGTCCGCTTTATTCGGCTCGTTCACAACAAGCATAAGCTGACTGCGTTGGTTGCCCACAATAGGCTGACCGTTTTGGTCTTTAAACTCGGTGAGCGACATATCTTCGGCGCCCACGAATTTAGGGTTACCGAATACTTGCATATAAAGCCTTCCGTCGTTAAAAATCTTAGAGCAAACCACCTGCTTCATTTTAAAAGTATAGCCGCCGCCCGGTTCGGGAGATTTTCCGCTCCTCTCACTCACAACGTTTGTGGGCGCAAAATCATACATCATGCAATTATGAGCATAATATTTGCTCGGCGTGAAAGTAAACGAAATTGAGTTCTCGTCGGGGTTCCACACCATGTTTTCTATTTTAACGTATTTTTCTATGTTTTTATCCGACGCAAAAACTTTAACCGACACATCGGCATTAGTTTTTCCTTCTATCGGAACAAGTTTTTCGTTGTAAACGAGTTTTATATTTATAGGCTCGAAACTCCTAATCGAACCGAGCTCGTAAGGCACTTTCGTTTTAACATAAGGTGCGGGTATATAAGTGCCGTAAGCATCGTTGGTGTATGCGGAGCTAATAACAACAACATGTTTTTCAGCCGTTTCAGGCAGATACGTACAAAACATTCCGTCGGGATTACAATCGAAAATACCTTGTTGAATTCTAAAAGTAGACGGATAGTGCGGCTCAATAGTATATTCATCCACATATCCGAATCCGCCTTCGGAATGATACCACGCCGCTATTCCCGACCATACGCTCCAAACGCCGTCTTCGCCGCAAGTGCGCATAGCTAAGTATTTACCCTCTTCTTCGAGTTGTAAAAAATTCTTTCCTTCATAGCTTACGCCCAAAGTTAAACCTGTGCCGGAATCGTCCCCGGCGCCAAGTTTTTTGTAACCGAATTCAATGTCGTTCAAGGTTCCCTCGTCTTTAAACGTGAAGCCGCTTTTGTCTTCGTTAACACCGTAATTAAACGGACGAAGCGCCGGATATTTGAGTTCGAAGCCCGACGAAGAAATCACGCCGTCTTCGAAGTGCCCTATATCGAACAATTCGCTTCCGCCCAAAAGATATTTTTTGAGGTTCTTGCTCGAATCGTTCCAAGTAACGTCTACGCCGTACCAAAGCCCGTTAACTTGAACCGCGTTCCACATGTGCGCGATATAGCCCGCTTCGTCGTCGCCCGAAGACGCGCCCGAATAGCCGTTGCCTTGCACAAGCACGCAAGGAATGTCGAGTTCGTCCATTATCGCTTTGAATGCGCGAGAATAACCGCCGCAAAGAGCTTTGCCGTTCACGAGCGCACCGTAAGCGCTGTTCACGTTTCCGTCTTGAATAACTTTACCCGAAACGCCGTCTTCGCGAGCGCCGTAGTCGTATTCGACTTTTTCGGCGATTGCCGCGTTCGCAAATTCTATTTGAGTTACCGCGTCAGTTCCCGCCGCTTTCGCTTCGGATACGATTTTGTTTACGGCCTCGTCGTATTTTTGAATTGCCACATTCACTTCGTTTGCGTTAGAGAACGTGTTGTCGGCATAATAACTTTCAGCCGTACCCGTGTTTACGAACGCAACGTATTTGCCGTTTTGCATTCCCGCGCTCAAATAGAGTTTATACACGTCTATGTAAAACAAATCGGGATTATCCATGTAAAACGCGTCGCGAGCCGCGCCGAACGCTACGGGAATTTTCGGCGATTTGCCGTCTACATAAGCCGACACTTCCGACTCTGTGAGCACTCCCGAGCCCACGAGGTCGTATTCGCCTTTTCCGTCGGTAAAGGTTCCGTTTTTAGACATGTCTTGCATTACACCGTAGAACTTTTGCGCCATAGCGCTGTTTTTAAGTTCTTCGTAGTAGTAGGTTTTCCCAACATTTTGGGATTGCGATTTGGCAGTTGCCGTCACTGCGTTCAATAGTCCGATACCCGCAAAGAGGACGGACGCAAACAGCAGAACAGCGCACAGTGCCGACGCACGTTTTGTGTTTGTTTTCATATAACCTCCAAAGATTTTCGGTACTGTGTGATTATATGCCACAATTTTGGAGTTGTCAATTAAATTTCATGCGTTTTAGCGTTTTTTACGCGAAATACACGAGTTTTTTACGCCGTTTTCGTCGGTTTTTATATGCCAATTGCCCTTCGCATGAAAAAAACACTCATTCAAATTGCAAAAAAGCGCGTTTAAGCGGCGCACGCCATGCACTCATGCCGTTCGACTTCTATTAAAATTGAAAACTTGGGTTAAATCGCTTGCGTTCTTTCCCTTTGTCGTGTTATAATTACAAAGCTTGCGAGCAAGCCACCATAGTCTAGCGGTCAGGACGTTGGCCTCTCACGCCGAAGTCAGGGGTTCGATTCCCCTTGGTGGTGCCAAAAATCCCGTTATGCTTTTTGCATAACGGGATTTTTTCACACGCTAAGAGGATTGAGAACCACGAGCAATTTTCGGTTCGCTCGGTTTCTTATTTTTATTTATCGTTAAGGCAAGCGATACCCGGCAAAACTTTCCCCTCGAACAATTCGAGCGACGCGCCGCCGCCTGTGGAAATATGCGTTACTTTATCGGCAAATCCGAGTTGTTGAACCGCTGCCGCACTGTCGCCGCCGCCTATAATGGTTGTGCATTTGCCATAAACGTCGGCAAGAGCTTGCGCCACCGCGATAGTGCCCTTTGCAAGCGTGGGATTTTCGAACACGCCCATAGGTCCGTTCCAGATAACGGCTTTTGCCCCCGACACCTTTTCGGCATAAAGCTTACGGGTTTTTTCGCCTATATCCATGCCCATTTTATCGGCGGGAATTTTATTCGAAGGCACCGTTTGCGTTTCGATAGCGGCGTCAATCGGGTCGGGAAAATGCGAAGTTACAACGGTGTCTATGGGCAAAACGAGCTCTTTGCCGAGTTTTTCGGCTTTCTCCATCATTTCTTTGCAGTAACCGATTTTTTCTTCGTCGAGAAGCGACTCGCCCACTTCGTAGCCCTTAGCTTTAAGGAAAGTGTACGCCATACCGCCGCCTATTATAAGAGTGTCGCACTTTTCAAGCAAGTTGGATATAACGTTGAGCTTATCCGCAACCTTAGCCCCGCCCAAAATAGCCACGAACGGGCGAGGCGGATTTTCGAGCGTTGCCGCCATAACCGACAGTTCTTTTTCAATCAAGAAGCCGCAAACAGCTGTTTTCACAATGCCGTATTCCACTATTGCGGCGGTGGAAGCATGAGAGCGGTGAGCAGTTCCGAACGCATCGTTTACGTAAATTTCGGCATCGAACGCGAGTTCTTTGCAAAAAGCTTCGTCTTTGCCCTCTTCTTCCCAGTGAAAACGCAAATTTTCCAACAATACGGCTTCGCCGTTTTTAAGCGCGGAACGTTTCGCTTTCGCGTCGGGACCTATTACGTCGGCGGCGAAAATCACTTTGCCGCCCGTAAGTTCGCTAAGACGTTTGGCTACGGGCGCAAGAGTGAGTTTTTTTGGCTCGTCTTTTTTAGCCTTTTCTACAATAGCTTCGACGGTGGTTTCGCCGGCCTCGACCTTTTTCTTATCTTTTTTATTTAGCTTGACTTCTTTCGAGAAAATCGAATGAGGCTTGCCCATGTGCGAACACAAAGTTACTTTTGCGCCGTTGTCAAGCAAATACTTAATTGTGGGCAAAGCTCCCTCTATGCGGTTTTCGTCGGTTATAACTCCGTCTTTCATCGGTACGTTGAAATCGCAACGCACCAACACTTTTTTACCGCGCACGTCAATGTCTTTAACACTTTTTTTATTCATTTTTCTCTCCTTTTTTCGGCGAATGCGCCTTTTTGTTACGCTCGCCTTATTCTTTGATTTTTTTATGTTATTTGTTTTTTACTTTGATAATTATGTTTAGTATATAATCGTAGGCGGATTTCAATTCGTTTAAGTCTTTATAATCATGAGCGTATGCCTCAATAAGCGCGGGAACGTTCACATTGCGCTTTTCGAGCTCGTGAAAAAACTTCTCGAAATTGAATTTGCCTTTGCCCGGAATAGCCGTGTTACCGTTTTTATCCACGTCGCACAAATGAACAGTCGAAATTCTATTTCCCATAGCGTCGAGGAATTTAACGGGGTCGTGCCCGGATTGCACGGCTTGCTTCACGTCGAGCGTTGTGAATAATCGCGGGCATTGCTTCAATAACTGACGGAAATACTCGGGATCGTTCGCATATGTCCAGTGCACGTTTTCATAGCTGACGTTCATGCCGTAGCTTTGCGCTATTTCTATAAGCCTGTTCACTCGATTGCCGAGCTTTATGTAATCGAACTTATAATCACGCTTTTTCATGCGCGTAGGGCCGTGAAATGTATAAAATTTGGCGCCGAGCATATAACCCGCATAACAAACTTTTCTAAATAGATTTTCGGCGTCGGCACACACACGCGCGTTTCCGCTGAAAAGTTGCGGCTCGAACTGCGTGCTGAGACAATGCACCGAATGCACGTTCACATTGCCGCGTCGAGGTATTATAGCGTCGACAAACGGCTTTTCGTATTCCGAAAAAGTATTTAAAAAAACTTCGGTTGTGTCAACTCCCATCTGTCTTAAAACGTCGAACGCAGACTCTGTCTGCACTCTTCCGAATAAAGATGCGGTGGAAATTCCAAGCTTCATAAAGAACCTCTTTCTCCGTTTTGGCACATTATATCACAAAGTCCGAATTTCGGCAATTAAAAAATCGCACAAGTATTCGAGAAACGAAAGTCGTTTTTTCGGTGATTTTGCGCAAAAACGGCTTTTGTGCCTGAATTTTCTTTTCTTATATAATATAGTCGCTCTTATGAACGGCGGCGTTCACCTCTTCGAGCTTGCTTTCGTAACCGCTTCTGCCGAGCATTGCAAACGTTGCTTTTTTGCCCTCTTCCACGCCGGGTTGATTAAACGTGTCGATATTCAACAGAGCGCCCGCAAACGCCGTTTGATACATGAAATACATGAGAAGTTCTCCAACCGCTTCTTCGGTTACTGATGGAAGATACACGGTGTAATTCATTCTGTTCGCCTTTTTGAGCGCAAACTCGGTTGCTCTTCTTTCGGCGTTAATAAGCTCGTTCATGGTGTGACCTTTCAAAAAGTCGCATGCGTTCACCGACTTATCGTCGTTTATTACAACGGTTGTGCGGAATTCGTCGACCGCAAGGAAAGTTACAACCTTATCGAAAGGACCTTCGGTATAAAGTTGCACCTGACTGTGCTGGTCGGTTACGCCGAGAGCTTTCGCGGGAGTTTGCCCCGTGTGAACGGTTTTTCCGTTTAAATCGACCGCTTTGCCCAAACTTTCCGCCCAAAGTTGGCAATAAAAATCCGCCATAAATTTGAGACTGTCGGCATACGGCATTAAAACGCCGACGTTTTTGCCGCGCTCCATAGCTTCCACTTGCATATACGCCGAAATAAGCGCGGGATTTTTGCAAACATCGGGTTCTTCGGCTGATTTCGCGGCGGAAGCGGCACCTTTAAGCATTGCTTTCACGTCGAGCCCGAGCGCGGCGAAAGCTACGAGCCCCACAGGACTTAGCACCGAAAAACGTCCGCCGACTCCTTCGCCCACTCCGTAAATTTTAAAACCTTCGGCTTGCGCAACTTTATAAAGAGTGCCTTTGCCGATAGTTGTGGTAACTATGATATGCTTTTTGGCTTCCTCGACGCCCAACTCTTTTTTGAGAGCGGAATACAAAATGAGGAACTGACTCAAAGTTTCGCTCGTCTCTCCGCTTTTGGTAATAACGTTGAAATAAGACGTTTTGAGGTCGAGAATATCGAGCAGAGCAGCCATGCGCTCGGGATCCACGTTGTCTTCAACGTAGAGCTTGGGAGCGCGTCTCTTTTCTTTGGGAAGCTCGTTATGGTGCAAATGCAACAGTGCGCTTGCTACGCTGAGCGGACCGAGCGCGCTACCGCCTATACCGAGAATTACAAAGCTTTCCGCTTTTTTCCCTATATCGCCGCAATATGAAATCAATTCGTCGAGCTCGCTTTCGGGAACGAACGGCAACTCGCACCATTCTTGCCAGCCTTTGCCGCGATTGTCAAGCACCGTTTTTTGAGCCGCCGCGATTTTAGCCGCGTTTTTGGAAAAAATACTCGGCTTGAATCCCTCTTTGCCGATAGCTTCTTCCATCATGTTGTTGTAGTCTAAACGGAGTTTCATTATTATTTGCTTCCTCCCTTTTATTGCGCGAAGCGTGCGCATATTTTTGCCTTTATATTATACTCCTTTCCGCGACGAATGACAAGAAAAAAGAACCGCTTTTTTTAACGGTTCTTTTATACTTTTACATTATATTGACGCTCGGCTACGGCAAAGCTTCTATAAGACCGTAGTCGCCGTCGTTACGCTTATATAAAACGTTCACTTTTTTGGTTGACTTATTGCTGAAAACGTAGAAGCTGTGCCCCACGAGTTCGAGTTCTTCTATCGCGTCTTCCACCGTCATGGGCGTTAGCTCGTAAGACTTGCTACGAACGACCCCGTGATTCTCTTCTTTATCGGCGGCGGGAACATAAGCCGCGTCAAGCTCTTTCGAGCGCACTTTTTTCGATTTTGCCGCAAGCTTCGAGCGGTGCTTTATTATTTGCTTTTCAAGCTTAGGAAGCGCGATGTCTATATTTTCATACATATTGCCGCTCGACACTTCGGCGCGCATAACTACGCTGTCGAGCACGATAGTAAGTTCCAACGTTTCAACGTCGTTAGCCTTTTTCAAAAGGATTTTTACTTTCGTGTCGTCCTCAAAAAACTTGTCAAGCCGTTCGACCTTTTTGGTAATCACGTCTTTGAGCTTTTCGCTTGGAGTGTAGGTCTTGGTTAAAAACTCGATTCTCATAATTAGTCCTCCTAAGATGTTGTGGCACTTTCGTACCTTACTCATATTGTAACATAAATTTCAAAAAATGTAAATAGGGTTTTTAAAATTTAATGCCCAATATAGAAAAAAAATTAAATTTTACAATCCAAATTCAATATTATGCGTGGCATAATATTGAATTTGTGCAAATATTTTCGAAAAATCAGCTTATTTTAACCTGTCCGTCGGCGCTTATGTCAACCGCAACGGTGCCTCCGTCGCGAATGCCCCCCGCCAAAATAGCTTCGGCAACGTTATCTTCAACATATTGCTCTATAACCCTGCGAAGCGGACGCGCTCCGTATTCGGGGTCGTAACCGCGCTTTGTAATAAAGTCCATAGCTCCTTCGGTAAGTTTAAGCGATATGTTTCGCTCCGCGAGAGATTTCTCAACCTTGCCGAGCATAATAACCGCAATGCGCTTTATGTCGTCGCGACTGAGGTGATGGAAAATGCTAACCACGTCTATCCTATTCAAAAATTCGGGCTTGAAATGCCTTTTAAGCGCTTCGGTGAGAATTTCTTCGGTACGTTTTTCGTCGGGAGCTTCGGAAGACTGCGAAGAGAACCCGAGACTGCGATTGTTTTGTTTGAGTTCCGAAACGCCCGCATTGCTCGTCATAATTATTATGGTATTTTTAAAGCTGACCACTCTGCCCTGACTGTCGGTCATTCTGCCGTCGTCGAGAATTTGCAGTAGCGCGTTATACACGTCGGGATGCGCTTTTTCGATTTCGTCGAACAAAACCACCGAATACGGCTTTCTGCGAACTTGCTCGGTAAGTTGCCCGCCGTCGTCGAATCCCACATATCCCGGAGGGGCGCCTATAAGCTTGCTTACAGAGTGCGACTCCATATATTCGGACATATCCAAACGAATTACGGCGTTCTCGTCGTCGAACATAGCTTCGCCGAGCGCTTTGGTGAGCTCCGTTTTGCCCACGCCCGTAGGTCCCAAGAACAAAAACGTACCTATGGGACGGTTGACGTCTTTTAACCCCGCACGAGCGCGCCGAATAGCTTTTGCCACGCTTACAACGGCGTCGTTTTGACCTATAACACGTTTGTGCAAAATCTCTTCGAGGTGAACAAGCCTTTCCGTTTCGGTTTCGGTTAATTTCGTTACCGGAATTTTAGTCCATTTGCTTACCACTTCGGCTATTTCTTCCGCTCCGATCACAACGCCGCCGCGCTCTGCGTCTTTGCTCCAACTTAGTTTGAGCTGCTCGATTTTCTTATTGATTTCATTCTTGCGGTCGCGTATTTCGGTAGCCGCTTTATAGTCTTCGCGCCCGAGAGCTTCTTGCTTCTTCCTTTCGAGCAAACGCAATTCCTCTTCGAGTTCTTTAACTCCTCCCGGCACGGTATTGTTTCCTACTTTGGCTTTGCTCATAGCTTCGTCAATGAGGTCGATTGCCTTATCGGGCAAAAACCTATCCATAATATAACGGTCGCTCAGCTTTGCCGCCGCAACGAGGGCTTCGTCCGAAATTTTCACTTTGTGGAAAGCTTCGTAATTTTCGCGTAGCCCGCGTAAAATTTCTATCGTGTCGTCCACGCTTGGAGGCGCGACAATAATGGGCTGAAATCTTCTTTCGAGAGCCTTATCCGTTTCTATAA
Source organism: uncultured Clostridia bacterium (assembly GCA_947089425.1). Taxonomy (GTDB): domain Bacteria; phylum Bacillota; class Clostridia; order Christensenellales; family Pumilibacteraceae; genus Pumilibacter. The sequence continues at coordinate 122,016 of CAMUKG010000005.1, read as the reverse complement.
ACTTTCGGTATTCGTCGGTAGTAGTGGCTCCGATTGTTTGCATTTCGCCGCGCGCAAGATACGGCTTCAATATATCGGCGGGCGACACTTCTCCGTCTTTGCTTCCCGCTTGCGCAAGAGTGTGCAACTCGTCGATAAACACTATTATATTCTGTTGCGACTTTATTAGGTCGATAGCGTTTTTGAGTTTTTCTTCCAACGAGCCTCGATATTTGGTTCCCGCCATAAGAGAACCCAAATCCAAACTGAACACTATTTTGTTTTTGAGAAGCTCGGGCACGTTGCCCTCGACAATCGCATTGCAAAGCCCTTCCACAACGGCGCTCTTTCCCACGCCGGGCTCGCCGATTAACACTGGGTTGTTTTTGGTCTTGCGGCACAAAATTTGTATTATTCGTTCGATTTCCTCTTTACGACCTATAACGGGGTCGATTTTATGCTCGCGGGCTCGCTCGGTCATATCTATTCCCAAATCGGCAAGTTGGGCGGGAAGCGAAGTTCCCCCGTTTGCAGCCGTGCCCGAAGCGTCGGCGCGCCCCGTTCCTATTGCCATTCTCAAACGTTGCAACACGGCGTTCACGTTCATGTACTTCGAAACGATGCCGTATGCCACCGAAGTGGAATCTTGCAACATACTGTAAAGAAAATGTTCAGTTCCAACAAACGTGCCGCCGTTGCTCTGACTGATTTGTTGTGCAGCCATAAACGTGTTTTGCACGCGGTCGGTCAAATCGGGATTTACGCCCGCAACATGGTCGGAACTGTCGAACAACATTTCGAGAACGAACGGAGCCAAACCGCCCTCTCGCAATAATTGCCCCGCAAAACTGTTTTCAACCGTAAGCAAACCGTACAGCATGTGTTCGGTACCTATAACGGGGCTACTGTAACGCACCGCGATTTCGCGCGCGTTGTCGAGCGCTTTTTTCATATTTTCTGAAACGGGAAATGCCATAATTTTACCTCCTGCGGCTCAAAACCGCCGTTTCTTATTTAAAAACAATATGCTTTTAAATTAAATTTTAAAAAATATATTAGTATGCCTTACATAATAGTCGAATTTATAGCCAAAAGCTATCTTTTACAAATGCTTTTGAGCGTTTTCGAGACGTATGCCGCGCGAAACACGTCGCGTTCTTCCTCTCCGAGTTGCTTTCCGCTAAGGTTGAGAATATTGGCGGGTTGAGCGTCGGTTACAAGTTTTTCAAAGCGCTGAGAGTCGCTCACCTTTAAAAGTTCGTAGAACACTCCGAGCTTAACCATAGCGAACAACTTCATAAATTCTTTACTGTCGAGAGTGTAGGCATTGCAAAGCACACCGTAAGAGCGGAAAATTCTGTCTTTCATCGCAACGCTGTTTTCTTTAAACAACTGTTCGCGAGCGTGCAATTCCGCATCGGCTATGTGCCCTATCGACGCTTGAACGGAACCGAGAATTTCTTGTTCGGATACGCCCAAAGTTTTTTGATTTGATATTTGATACAAATACCCGTCCGCCTCGCTCCCCTCGCCGTACACGCCGCGTATCGTCATGTTAAGTCGCGCCACAGCGCCCACGCATTGTTCGAGGTTGCGAGTAATACCGAGACCGGGCAAAAACATCATCGCCGAAGCGCGCATCCCCGTGCCTATATTAGTGGGGCAACTCGTCAAATATCCGAGTTTGGCGTCATAAGCGAATTTGATAGCTTTCGATATATCGTCGTCGACAGCGTTAATTTTATGATAAGCGCCATGCAAATCGAAACCTTGCAAAATGCACTGCTCTCGTATGTGATCTTCCTCGCCCACCATAACGCTTACCGTTTCGCTACCGTTTATAATAGCGGCGCCGTATTTTTTATTTTCAAGCAAATCGGCGCTGATTAAATGCTTTTCGCGCAACACTTCGCCGTCTATGTCGTTTATCGATTCCATGCGATAAAGCGCGTAATCGGCGTCGCCGTTTTCAACGTCGGACGGTTCGGAAGAGCGTTTGTTCACTGCGTCGCAAACCTTTTTCGCAAGCAAGAGCGCTCTGTCATCGTTTAATTTATAAGGATACGGCAAGCCGTCGGCATTTCGCGCAAGCCGAACTCTGCTCGTTACAACAACGTCGTTATAATTTCCGTTCATCGCTCGATTCTCCTTTAAGTTGGCGCATTCTGTCGCGGATAATACCCGCTTGCTCGTATTCTTCGAGCTCTATTGCCTTTTCAAGTTCTTTTTTGAGTCGGTCGTATTCCATGCTCACGCTGTTTTCAACCCCCAAAGGCACTTTTCCAACGTGACTTACGTCTCCTTGCATACGTCTTATGACAGGCATAATAATGGGTGCAAACTCTTTATAGCAGTTAGAACATCCCACAAATCCCGTTCTTAGAAACTCGTCGCCCGTCGTTCCGCAAGACGGACAAATATATTCATTGCGGGCGGACAGACGCGGCTCGTCGAAAAAGCTCCCCAATCCGCCGAAAAGATTACCGAGTCCCGACATTTTCATGAGGCTTCCGCCGTACTTCTTTTGACATTCGCTACACAAATGTCGCTCGGTGGTTACGCCGTTTATTTTCTTTATTGAATGGAAAGTCGCTTCGCGCTTTCCGCATTCGTCGCATTTCATAATGCGCTTACCTCCATTTATATTTTATTTTAACCTATTTAGTTTCTCGGCGGCACGCCGTCGTCAGTCATTTTAAGCAGATATAATAAAACCGACTTCATAATGCTTGCGCGCAATCCGTCTTTGGCAAGCGCGGGCGCGACGAGCGATTTGTCGCTAAGCACAACTTTTAACAGTTGCGACTCGTTCTCGCTCAAAAGTTCTTCCGACTCCATTCGGTCGAGTATTTGACACGCTCTGTTATACGAAAGCCCTTCGGCTATCGTGTGCCCTATAAGTTCTTCGAGCATTTCGTGCGGCGGTTGATTTATTCGCACCACCGTAATAAATCCGCCTCCGCCCCTACGCGATTCTATAGTATAACCTCGTTCGGGAGTGAACCTCGTGCTTAAAACATAGTTTATTTGGCTCGGCGCGCATGAAAAATAGTTAGCAAGCTCATTTCTGCTTATGCTCAAACTGTCGTCGTCACCGAGTGTGTTGAGCAAAAACGCTTCTATTAAATCGCTTATATTCGCCATAATGCCCTCCTTCGCCGAGCGCTGCTATATAACTATATTATTGCACCGCAACGGCAAGTAATTCGTCGCAAGCCTCAAAAAGTTTGACTTTCTTTGACCTTTGACTTTCGAGCATATTATAAACCCCCTTTCAAAATTTGTCAAGGGGTTTACAAAAAATTTTTTATTTATTTTTTACTGAGTTTTCGAAACCATTAAAATTCGTCAAAGATAATGCTACTTTTCCGAAAACTTTTCGATTTGCACTCCCGCCTCGCCCAAAAGCTGCAACGAAAATTCGTCGGGATAACCTTCGCGGTAAACTATGCGAGATATACCGCTGTTGATTATCATTTTTGCGCAAATCACACAAGGCTGATGAGTGCAATATAGCGTTGCGCCCTCAACGCTCAATCCCATTCTCGCCGCTTGAATTATAGCGTTTTGTTCGGCATGAGTGGCATAACACACCTCGTGACGCGTTCCCGAAGGTATATTCAGCTCTCTGCGAAGGCACACTCCGCGCTCCTTGCAACTTTTAACGCCGCTACTCGCTCCGTTATATCCCGTTGTGAGTATTCTTTTGTTGCGAGCGATTACCGCCCCCACCTGCCTGTTCTCTTGAAAACAGCTCGACCACGAAGCGACCAAGTCTGCCACTTCCATAAACCTCTTATCCCATTTGCTATCCGCGCTCGTTTGCATAAAGCCGTCCCTCGTTTTAATTGAATTACATATATATTGTAACATATAAAAAAGAGTATTTGCAAGCAAAAACGCGCCGCAACGCAAAGACGTAAAAAAAGTTGTAAAAATATGTTGAAATTCCTTGACAAACTTAATTTGGCGGCGTTATAATATGCTCGAAAGTCAAAGGTCAAAGAAAGTCAAAAAAACTTTTCGCCGACGACTTTCGCAATAATAGCCGCGACTTTGCGCCGAAAATTTTTTTCGACCGAATACGCGCGACAAAGACTTAAAAACAGTTGCTATTTTTTGTCTTTTAAGCTATTATATTTAATGTTCGTGTTAATAATTTATTCAGGAGGATATAAAATCATGAAAATCAGACCTTTGTTCGACCGAATCGTGATAGAGCCGGTTGACACCGAAGAAAAGACCAAAAGCGGCATAGTTCTTCTTGCGAAAGACCAAGAAAAGCCGCAAATGGCAAAAGTAATTGCCGTAGGACCCGGCGGAAACGTTGACGGCAAAGAAGTGGTAATGGAAGTTAAAGTCGGCGACAAGGTGCTTTATTCCAAGTACGCGGGCAGCGAATTCAAAATCGACGGCAAAGAAGTCACGATTATGCGTCAGAGCGACGTTCTTGCCGTTATAGAATAATTTCGGAGGTTCACAATTATGGCAAAACAAATCAAAACAGGCGAAGAAGCAAGAAAAGCGCTCGAAGCGGGCGTTAACGCGCTTGCAAATACCGTAAAAATCACACTCGGACCTAAGGGCAGAAATGTGGTGCTCGGCAAAAAGTACGGCGCCCCCCTCATCACTAACGACGGCGTAACAATCGCCAAAGAAATCGAACTCGAAGACCAATTTGAAAACATGGGCGCTCAACTCGTGCGCGAAGTAAGCACCAAAACGAACGACGTTGCGGGCGACGGCACCACCACCGCTTGCGTTCTTGCTCAGGCGATTATCCGCGAAGGGCTCAAAAACGTTGCGGCGGGCGCAAATCCCATGATTCTCAAAAAAGGAATCGCTTCGGCTACGGCGGTTGCTGTAAGTCACCTTAAAACCATATCCAAAACGGTTGAATCCGAAAAGGAAATTCAGCAGGTTGCGAGCATTTCGGCAAGCGACGAAACCGTCGGCGCTCTCATAGCCGAAGCTATGCAAAAAGTTGGCAAAGACGGCGTTATAACCGTTGAAGAAAGCAAAACTATGGACACCAACCTCACCATTGTGGAAGGTATGCAGTTCGACAGAGGCTATGCTTCGGCATACATGGTAACCGACCAAGACAAAATGGAAGCGGTGCTCGAAAATCCCGTTATTCTTATAACCGACCGAAAAATCAGCACCATTCAAGAAATACTCCCCGTTCTCGAGCAAATCGTGAATCAAGGCGCGAAACTTCTCATTATCGCCGACGACATCGAGAGCGAGCCCCTTGCCACTCTTGTGGTGAATAAACTTCGCGGCACGTTCAACTGCGTTGCAGTGAAAGCTCCCGGCTTCGGCGACCGAAGAAAAGAAATGCTCAAAGACATTGCCGTTCTCACCGGCGGAACCGTGATTAGCGAAGAAACGGGCATAGAGTTCAAAGACGTTACAGTTGATATGCTCGGCAGAGCGAAACAAGTTAAAGTTGATAAAGAAAACACCACCATCGTGGAAGGAAACGGCAAGAGCGCCGATATTAAAGCGCGCATTAAATCCATTCGCGCGCAAATGGAAACCACCACTTCCGACTACGACAAAGAAAAACTCGCGGAACGCCTCGCAAAACTTGCGGGCGGCGTAGCAGTAATCAACGTGGGCGCGGCTACCGAAGTGGAAATGAAAGAAAAGAAACTTCGCATAGAAGACGCTCTCGCGGCTACTCGCGCGGCTGTTGAAGAAGGCATGGTTCCCGGCGGCGGCGTTGCCCTTCTCGGCGCCGTACCCTCAATCAAAAAGCATGTTGAAACTCTTGCGGGCGACGAGAAAACGGGCGCGACTATCGTGCTTAAAGCGCTTGAAGAGCCCATACGTCAAATCGCTCACAATGCGGGCGTAGACGGCGGCGTGGTTGTGAACACTATTCTTTCCTCTAAGAAAGCAAACTACGGCTACGATGCTCTTAAAGACGAATATTGCGACGTAGTTGCCAAAGGCATTATCGACCCGACAAAGGTTACCCGCTCCGCTCTTCAAAACGCGGCAAGCGTGGCGGCAACTTTCCTCACCACCGAGAGCGTGGTTGCCGATATTCCCGAACCCGAGCCCGCAGCTCCCGCAGGCGGCGGCATGGGCGGAATGTATTAAGCCGTAAAAAAATAACTTAACTTAAATAAGACCGTTTAAACTCGTTTGAAGTTTGAACGGTCTTTTAATAATTGAAATATCTTTTTATATAAAAACACGCTCAACCGCGAATAAAACATTCTATTTCCGTGCAATCTAATGTTACAAGGCAAAGATTTTTCACAAAATTTTTTAACTTCCACCCTAAATTATACCGACGCCCCATTATCCGAAAATTTAAGACATCTGTCTTATAAAAGACGAAAAAAGGCGCCGACTAAAACTTTTTGCGTTAAATCGGCGCCTTGCGTAAATATAAAGCTACCGTCTGAAATAATACGGTAGCTTTTTTAATTTTGAAAGCAAATTACACGGGCTGAATATTCACCATACCGTTATCCGCCACCACCTTAGAGCGCCCCACAGGCACGATAAAAAAGTATTTTACGGTACTTTTCTTGTCATCGCAAGGCATATTCAAATGCACGGTAACGTTAGCGTGAGCGTCTATCATAAATTCGCACCCGCCGCTCGAATCCAAAAAGTTTCTCACAACGAATTTTCCGCCCTCGCCGCGAAATATATTCACGTCGTCTACTATGAGCGTGGTTTGCAAATCGTTCGCTTCTATGCTGTAAGAATGTCCGAGCATTCTCAAACTCGAAATCGAGTGATTCCCTTCCACAAACGTGCCGAATCTAAGCGAGTTGGTTTTTAAGTCGGGACGAAAATATTCCAAATCTAGCAATTCTTGCAACCCTATCATGGCAAGCATATTGCCGTGAGCCGAAAGATATTCTTTCGATTTGTAGCGTTTTCCGTTCGGAAGATACAGCGAATAGTTTTCCACGTTGTCGTTTTCGTTGTTCTGCCAAAGGCGTGCGGATTTGTATGCGACCATACCCGCGATTTCATCCAAACCGTAACGGCATAAACCGTGATAAATTATATAGTTTACGTACGGCACAATACTGCCGCGATATTGCAAAAACGGCGGGTTTCGGTGTCCGTTGTTTGTAGGTTTGCCCTTTTGACCGTATTCGCGATTGTTTATGCTAAGCGTGGGAATTATATAGTTACCCCAAAAGCGCGAAGTGTCGGTAAGATTACTGATTAAAGCGCCCAACTTTTGAGGCGTGTCGACCGCTCCCGCTATGAGCGGATAAAAACTGTTCGCGCCGTAGCTGTGCGCCCATTGCCCCGTAACGTACCGCTCCATATATATTCCCTCTTCCTCGTTCCAGAATATATCGTTTATAACCTGCACAAGGTCGCGGCGCGCTTTGGCATAACGCTCTTCGTTGGTGAGCCCCGACATGTAGCAAATTCGCTCCAAAATGTCGAACGACAGCAATTTGAGGCAAGTCAAATCCAAGCTGTACATTTGCATAGTGTTGTATTTTTCTTTAAGAGGCGAATCCGTCCATTTATATGCTACCTCTTTTTTATCCGAACCGCACACAACGGGACGCGGGTCGGGCGGATACAAATCGGCAAGCTTATTATATAGTTTCAGCATGTCGCTTTTGTCCGACGAATGAGCGAGAACGTGCCAAACGGCAAGCGACGCCATAACTTTATCTTCTATTGTGTAATTGAGTTGGTTAGCGGCTTTGTCTATCCCCGTAAGGCACCCCAAAACGGCGCAACAATTTTCTTCGAGTCCGCGAATATCGAAATGACTGTTTAGCACCGAACGCTGCGGCGAATATATTTCGGTTAAAAGATACGGATAGTAAATTCGCGACCACAGCACCGAATTGAGCATACGTTCGGCGGGAGCGCCGAGCACACCCGTTCCCATAGTTTTGTTAACGCCGTACCGTAGCTCCGCCGTTTCTATTTGGCTTATGATTTTATCCATGCGCGGAACGTCCGAAGAAAATATTTTTTCGTCGCCCACAGCCGCATAGACGTATATGCTCGGTTGATTTTTGTTGATTACGAATTCCATTATGGCTTCGTTAAACGCGCCGTTCGCGCTGTCGCTCGGCTTATTGAAACTTTGCGCCATAAAGTATTCGCGCTCGGGCTCTGAGTCGCCTACCGCCAAATATCTGCCCGTATACACCGCGTTCGCATCGCTGAGAGAAATATCGCCCGGAACCACCGCAACATAAGGGCACCTGCCTTGCACGTGCGAATCCTCTATGCTGAGCTCGCTGAACGTCGTATAAAACGGATAAAAAATAACTCTGACACGAAGCTTTTTGCGCGCCGAAACTTGAAGTATTATGCTTTGCTCGTTGTGCTTAACCCATTTTGCGCTGAGAGCTCCGCTTGCGAAATGCGCAAAGCTTCCGTCTGCCGTGTTGGCGCAACTCGCGCTTAGATTGTTCACGAAATCGTCATTATCGAGCCATTTTTTGCCGTCGAAACAACAAACTTTTATGCCCCACATAGAGCCGTATTTTCCGACAAGCATCGCTCCGTTTATCGCCGCATAGTCATAGCCCACGCCTTGCAAATATCTGCAAGGATAGTTTTCGTCGGTTATTTCGGGGCCCTCGCGCTTTTCCTCGTAGAACTTATCGTTAAACGGCGGGCGGAACGCAAACCCGTATTCTTTGTTTATATACCGCATTTAGTCCTCCCGTCAGTAAAGTAACCGCGCCGATGGCGGCAACGAAAGCGAAACGTCGTTAGAGCCCGTAACAATAAAGTCGAGCGGTTTTAGTACCGCATTCGGTACAAGATAAATTCTTTTATTCATCCATTCTTTTTCAAACATTCCCGAAAAATACTTCCCCGAAAGAATGTTTTCGAGCACAAGCGAGTTAACCGTTATTACGGCGCTGCCGTAATCGTGCTCGGCGAAAAGTTTTTTTATTGCCGCTCGGAGTTTGCGAGCCACATAGTCGCCGTTTGGCATTACGCCCGCGCCTTTGCAATGAGCACACGGTTCGAGCAATTTCGTGGAAAGCTCTTTACCAACTTTTTTGCGAGTCATTTCCACAAGCCCCAACTGCGTCATATCTTGCACTCTGGTTTTAATACGATCGCGGATTACCTCGTTTCTCAAAGTTTCCACCACGGCGGCTTTGTGTTCCTCGTTTTGCATATCGATAAAATCGACGACTATTATTCCGCCTATGTTTCTAAGCCTTAACTGACGCGCTATTTCGTGAGAAGCTTCCATATTGGTTAAATAAACCGTTTCTTCACGGTCGGCGCCCGCCGAAAAACTTCCCGTATTTACGTCTATCGCTGTGAGAGCTTCCACTCGGTCTATTATCAAACTACCGCCGCTCGGCAAACTCACTCTGCGCTCCAAAAGCTTATCCACTTGCTCGCCTATACCGTAATAGTCCCATATATCGAATTTACTATCGAAAAACTCAACTTTGCGCTCAAACTCGGAGTTCATGCCCTGCAAAAGCGTTTTTATGCTTTCTACCGTTTTCGCTTCGTTGCAAACTATTTTTTCGACGTCGTTGCTGAGCATGTCTCTCACGGAACGATATATTAAATTATCTTCGCTGTGCAAAAGTTTCACGCCGTTAGCGGACGCAAACGAATCTTTGATTTTATCGAACATAGCTTGCATACGCTTGATTTCGGCTATAATGTCGCTCTTTTTAGCGTCTATGCACACCGTGCGGGCTATCAAGCCGCCGCTTTCGGGCTTATGCTTTTTTAGCAATTTCATAAGCATGTCGCGGCGCTCGGGAGAGTCGATTTTATTAGATATGCCTATAAAATCGATATTCGGCAAAAACACCACGTATCTGCCCGGCAAAGATATGTTCATGGTAAGACGCGCGCCCTTTTGCCCCGCTTCCTCTTTGGTTACCTGAACCATAACGTAATCGCCCGAATTTACCGCAAGCGAGCCCGGCACAACCCGCGCAAGGTCGTCGCGATCGTAAAGAGTTTCGCCGACGTTCAAAAAGCCGTTTCGAGCCAAACCGATGTTAACAAAAGCGGATTCGAGCCCTTGCAGAATATTCTCCACTTTGCCTTTGTAAATATTGCCCGTAAGACGGTTATTCTCTTTGTACTCGATATGAAACTCAATCAGTTTGCCGTCTTCCATAAGGGCGACGCTCGACATGAACGATTCCACATCTATCAGAATAGAACGTTTCAATTACAACTCCCGAAGAATATAGTGTCCAAATCAACGGAATTGCAGTCGTACATATTGGTTTTAACAATGTCGTAACCGCAATTTATGCCGTATATTTCGCATAACGAATTCATAAGCCTGTCGGCTCGCAAATTTTTATTTCCGCAACAGAGGCGCAAATTAACCGTGCTCGCGTCCGTAACTTTAATAGAAGCAATAAGCGATTTCACGTCTTTTTGCACAAGCTCGTCTTTTTGCCGATACGTTATAACGCATTCGTCGCGCTCCGTAAAGTTCTCGATTTTCAAATTGTGTACTCTATCACGCATAGTAACGATATAATCTGCAAAACACATAATTTTAGCCACATTCGGGTCTTTTTCCACTCTCGCGGCGGCAGTAATTTCAAGCCCCGACGGCAACGACTTATTGAGCTTTTTCAAAAAACCTTGCGGTTCTTCGTTCACGTAGGCGCAAAAATATTCGCATCCGCTTTCTATTCCGAGCGGCAAAGGTTGCCCGAAAAATATTTTCATGTGAGGATTGAATCCCTCGCTGTATTCGGCGGCAACGCCTATTCGGCGTATCCCCATAACAACCGCGCGCAACGTGTCGAGGTGAGGAACGAAAGACGCATTGCCCGAGCGGGTATATTTGCAAATCAACATTTGTCGCCTCCCGCACAGTTAAGCTTAAACGCCGAAAGATATTCTTTGTTTATTCCGCAATTATTGCAACCTTTTCTGCAATCTTTCGTAAGCTCGCCGCGACGCGATTTTTCACGCTCGCGCAACAAAAACTCGCGCGAAATTCCCGATTCCACCCGTTCCCATGCACACGGAACGTCGAGCCTTTGCTCTCCGCAATAGTCGTCGGGGTCAACGCCGCAATGCTCGAATGCCGCAATCCATTTATCGTAATCGAAAAACTCCGTCCAACTGTCGAAAATACAACCCGAATCGTACGCCGCTTTTATAACGCCGTTCATTCGCTCGTCGCCGCGCGCAAGAGTCGCCTCTATTCGCGACGTTTTTCCGTCGTGATAATTATATTTAACATTCAAAGGTTTGAGAGCCGCTTTAAGAATGGCTTGTCTGCGCTCGATTTCGAGCAAGGGAATCTGCTCTTCCCACTGAAAAGGTGTGAACGGCTTTGGCACGAATACCGACGTGGAAACGCTCAACGACAGCGGCTTACGCGAAACGGCATGTTGCTTATAACAGTATTTTATTTTCTTCACTATGTCGGCAATACCGAGAATATCCTCGTCCGTTTCGGTGGGAAGCCCGAGCATAAAATACAGTTTTACCGCATGATAACCTTTTTCGAAAGCGTATTTGCAAGACGTGAGCACGTCCTCTTCGGTAACGTTCTTATTTATAACGTCGCGAAGCCGTTGAGTGCCCGCTTCGGGTGCAAAAGTCATGGAACTGAGTCTGCCCGTTGCCACAAACTCCGCTTCGAAACTGTCCACCCTTGTGGACGGCAGAGAAATATTGACGTGTCGAGCGTCGCAAACGGGTTTGATTTCGGCAAGCAACTCTCTCAAACAAGGATAATCGCAAGTCGAAAGGCTTGAAAGGGTTATTTCGTCGAAACCGTTGTTTGCAATCAATTCTTCGGCGTAGCGTTTGAGCGTTTTTGGAGTGCGTTCTCTCACGGGGCGATAAATCATTCCCGCTTGGCAGAATCTGCACCCGCGAGTGCACCCGCGAAAGATTTCGAGAACGGAGCGCGAAAATACCGCTTCTATATTCGGAATTTGCACCTTTGTGGGAAAAAACGCCGTTTCCAAACTGTCTATTACAGCTCTGCGCACTTTCCCTTTGCTTATGTCAGGCACGAACATGCCGTCAATTTCCGCTATGCGCTCCAAAGTTTTGCTCCTGCTCCACCCCTCGCGTTTGCCTTTTATTATCGTGTCGGCAAGCAAGTTAATCGCCTCTTCGCCGTCTCCTATGCTGAACACGTCTATAAAATCGGTTAACGGCATGGGATTTATCACGCACGGACCGCCCGCCACTATTATGGGCGCCGATTCTCCGCGCGCCGAGCGTAAAACGGGCACGTTGCCGAGTTCCAACATTGCAAGAACATTCGTGTACGACATTTCATACTGCAAACTGAACCCGACTGCGTCGAATTCGCACAAAGGCGTATGCGTCTCCTGACTGAAAAGCGGCATACCGCGCGACTTGAGTTCTTGCAACATATCGCTCCACACCATATAGCAACTTTCGCAAGCGGTATCGGGGCGCTCGTTTAACATATAATAAAGTATTTTTATGCCGAGATTGCTGTGCGCCACTTCGTATACGTCGGGAAAACACATCAAAAAGCGCAATTCCGCGTTCCGCTTTATTTCGGGCGTGTTAAACTCGCCGCCGCAATACCGCGCGGGTTGAGACACTTTAAGCAATAAATCTTTGATTTCGGATTTCATCTGCACCCCATTAGCTCATAGACGGCATACATAAATTCGCTGAACGCGCGAGAATCCATTCGAGACACGGAAAAAGGAGCGACTCCGTCCACAAAACGCTGACCGCCCAAACGTATAACGTCTTTTTCCGCATAAAAACGCACCCCTTGCGCCTGAACGGAATAATCGTCGCCAACAGTAGAAAAATCAAGCGGAGCAATTGCAAGCACGCATAAAATTCCGTTGCGCGAAAGACCGACTTGCGAACAAAAGCCGTCGGCATTACGATTTAGCGGTTTAAATCCCAATTTTTTCATTCCCGCTTTGAATTTGCCCGCGCCGAGCACCGTGCCGGCAAGTCCTAAGCAACAGTTGCTTCGTTTATCTTCGTCGGTAGGAAAATACATTTTTCTTTTTATTTGCGGAAACGGTTGTTCTATATCGAGCCTACGCAAATATTCGGTCGAGGAATTGAGTTCTACGGGATGCAAAACCTTAATTTCGCAACCGGACGGAAGTTCGTAAGGTTCGTTATCAAGGTCTAAAACTTTCCCCTCGTCCACAATTACTATTCCGCGCATAAAGCCGTTTTCGTACACGCTGAAAAATAACGATTCCGCAATCTTCAAATACGGCGGCATAAGCCACTTTGAGAAAAACTCTTCGCAAGTAATTGAAGTTCCGTGCACCATTGCATCATACAGCAAGCTCGACGCAACTTTCTTCCCGTCGCAGTCCTTCTCCTCTTTAATTTTACGCCCCGCAAACAAACTACTTTCAAGCAATGCACGCACCGACTTAGACTTTTCGGTTTCGTAAAGCTCGCGCAAAAATTCAAGCACGTCCGCATCGTTTTTGAAAGACAACAGCAGTCGAGTCGCAGTAATTTTACCCTCGTTTTTCAGTTCGCCGTACATCGGGCGGACAATAGAGAACACTTCTCGTTTATACACGCGTAAAAAGTTTCGAAGCGCTACCTTATTCACTCCCTTTCCGAGCACGGCAAGCTCGGTCAAATCTTTTAAAGCTCTCTCTTTATCCACACTTATAAGTATTGACGCAAACTTAAAGTCGAGGTCGTGCGTAGTTAAATATTTCCACGCTTTCTCATAGTCGGTTTTAGCAATTTTCGTTAAAAACCGCTCCGCCGAAACTTGCCATGCGCGCAATTCGCTCTGTTTATTCGCAGTTGCAACGCAATACATGAAAGGCACCAACCTCTCTTCGGCTATCCCGCAATCGGACGCAAGTTGCATAAACAAACTGAAATATCTTGTGTTTATATTCGTTTTGCCGCTCGTAACGGCAACATAGTCGGCGCTTGAATTTTGCATATTCACATGCCCGTTTATATGCCCGCAATACATAAGTTTAAAAAGTTGCCCGTAGCGACATTCGTCGAGCAGAAATTCCAAAAGACGTTTTCTGTCGTTATTAGCCGTTTGCGCCGAAAAAAAGCCTCGCCCCGCAGGTTCTACGGGCGAATCTTTTTCGGGCAACAGTGCAATCATTTGCGTATACGTCATCGGTAGCTCCAAAAATTTGCCATTCGTTTCTTTATGTGCTTTTTTACAGTATAACACACGAAGTAAAAGTTTTCAAGCTATTTACGCGAATTTGCCGTTTATTTCTCCGTTTAGAGCTTCTTAACCAACAATTTTTGTTTTATATTTGCGCTCATTTAAAAACCGACGGCGGCAAGCGCGATAAAAGCGTGTCGTTCGGAAAAGAAACAAGACAGCTCTCCAACGCCGTTTCGGATAAAATCCCCACCGTTTCGAGTTTGTCGTTCACCACCGTGAATTTGTGATAATAATTGCCGTTAAGCATCTTGCCGAGCGAGCGCAAAGTGAGGCTGTCCGCAACCATGATTTCGCGCACCGCAAGCCCGTGTTTGAGTTTTTCGCTTCTATACGCCATACTGTAAAGCCTTTGGTATTTTGAATTTTTATCGGGAAAAACGGTTCCCGACAAGACGAAAACAGCCATGAGCGCAAAAGTAAAATTTACGCCGTAAATCATAGAAATAATGAAAAGAGCGGAAAATCCCGCACATGCCGCAAAACCGAAAATTCGAACGATTTTGTAAGCTTTTTGACGAGGCATCTTGCACGACATAACCGCTAAAACAGCTCTGCCGCCGTCGAGAGGAAAAATAGGCAAAAGATTAGTGAGAGCCGTAAACACATTGGCAAAAGCGAAAGTTTCTGTAAAAAAATACGTGGACGGCGCCACCCACCAAAGCGCGGATACGAAAACCGCAAGCAACACATTCGACGCCGGACCCGCAACCGCAATCCAAAATTCGTCTTTGGGACTCACTCCCTCGAAATTACCTGTGAGAGACGCGCCGTAAGGCATTATTTTTATACCCACCAAAGCATAACCCAACCTACGGGCAACTTCGGCATGCGCCATTTCGTGCATCACCACCGCAACGAAATAGCTTATAAGCGGAAGTCCGTTCCCCAAAATAATCATAACCGCCGCAAAAATAAAAACGAGCGGCGACACTTTGAATTTAGTCACCCGCATCCTCTATGAGCTCGGCAACATATTCAGTAGCGTCAAAGCAAACCGCGTCTTTAACGGTGTCGGTAACCCGAACGCAAGTTTTCCCGCCGAGCCACTTAATTCCGAAAAGCACGCAACCCATAACGGTTGCTATTACGGCTTGCAGCAAAAGAGTTCTCCAAAATCCGCCGCTCTTCTTATCCTTTTTGCGCACAATTTCATTGTTGGCGCTAAGCGTGCTCTCCACCTTATTCATGCCCGCATATTTGTCCATTTTTTCACCTCGAAATATGTATATGCCGAGCTTTGAAAAAATATAAACAAAAAAGCCCGCTATAACGCGAGCGCAAATATTTATTCCGACTGAATTTTTCGCAACCTTCTACCCGTAGATTTAACGGCAATATCCACCTTTCCACCGTCGCACAACGAAAACGAAACGTCGAACTTCTCCACAACGAAATACTTTTCGAATGTGGCACACAAATCGCTTTTCAATAATTGCGCCGTAGCTTCGTCCAAATTGCCTCTATCGCGAAGGAATATCCCTTCAAGCCTGCTTTTAATGTTATTTATGTCTGACATACTACTATTTTTTGCCGCGTTTTAATCAAAAACATCTATTATACAATTTTTTTAAGCGAACGTTTAAGCCCGCCGAAAAAGCCGCGATATTTTTTAGTAACGTCGAAAAGCTTATCGGTGCCGAGCAAAATATTTTCGGCAAGCATATCTATGGCTCTGTCGCCGTCGGTTTTACCCTTTTCGTCGGTGAGAAAACAGTTGTATGTATTTATCGAATCGTCTTCGGGCAAAACGCCGATGGGCGCTATTTGTAACAGTTCCGATATATCGTTGCAACTCAATTGCTCCTGCCCCAAAATCATATCGCCGCGAGCGCGGTTCACCACAAGACTCGCTTTAATTTTGTAGCTTTTTATAATAGCCACCACTTTGTCGGCGTCTCTCAGCGCCGAAACGTGAGGGGTTGTTACAACCAACGCCTCGTCGGCAGCCGAAACCGCGCGGTGAAATCCCACCTCTATTCCGGCAGGACAATCGATAAATATGTAATCGAACGACTGCGAGAGCGCATTCACAATAGCACGCAAATTTTGCCCGCTTATTTTGTCGCCGTCGTCATAACTCGCTCCCGGCATAATGAACAAACCGGGCGCAACCAAATCTTCAACCAAAGCTTGACGGGGGCGGCAACGGTTTTCCACAACGTCAAGTATATCGTATACAACCCTGCTCTCGGCATCCATTACCACGTCAAGATTATTGAGCCCCAAATCGGCGTCCATAAGAACTATGCGCTTCCCTTTTTTCGCGAGAGCGCGCCCCAGCCCCGCAGTTACGGTAGTTTTGCCAACTCCGCCTTTTCCCGACGTGACCACTATCACTCTTGCCACCGCTACAAATCTCCTTTTTCGCACGAAATCGCAAACTCGGCAAAAATTTCCGCTTATGCGTTAAAAATACCCCGCAGATATGGCGTTTACTCATATCTACAGGGTATTATATCACACATATTATGTCGAATTATAGAATGTACGGTCGAAAAATAAGAATTAGCCTCGACTTCCGACCATCAATATTTTATTTTAAAACATAACCCTTTTTTCGCATTACGTTTACCACCTCTTCCGCGCAAGCTTTGCAAATTTTGCCGTCCGAAGCTTCAACCATTACGCGTACAAGCGGCTCGGTGCCCGACGCGCGAACAAGTATTCTACCGTTTTCGCCGAGCTTGCTTTCCACTTTTTTCACAGCCGCACACACGTCGGAATCGTTTAAAGCCGAATCTTTATCGCCTACACGCACGTTAACGAGCTCTTGCGGATACATTTCCATAGGTTCGGCGAGTTTGGAAAGGGGCAATTTTTTTGCGAGCATAACTTCCATTATTTTCAAACTCGTAATTATGCCGTCGCCCGTAGTGGCGTATTTGGAAAATATTATATGCCCCGATTGCTCGCCGCCCAAACGATGACCGTGAGCGGACATATGTTCGTATACGTATTTATCGCCTACGGGGGTTTTGGCATAACTTATTCCCGCTTTGTCAAAAGCTTTGTAGAGCCCGAAGTTAGACATAACTGTGGTTACAACAGTGTCGCCCGCAAGTTTGCCTCTCTCTTTCATATACGTTCCGTAAATATATAAAATATGGTCGCCGTTCACAACGTTGCCTTTCTCGTCGACACACAAACATCTGTCGGCGTCGCCGTCGAAAGCAAAGCCTACGTCAAGCTTGTTTTCAAGCACATATTTTTGCAGTCCCTCGATATGCGTGGAGCCCGCGTTTAAATTTATGTTCAATCCGTCGGGGTTGGCGTTTATAACGTGCGTGGTGGCTCCGAGAGCGTCAAACACCGACTTAGCTATGTTCCAAGCGCTTCCGTTAGCGCAATCGAGTCCCACTTTCACGCCGCGAAACGAATACATGCCGAGCGATATAAGATACCCTATATAACGATTCCTTCCCGACGCATAGTCTACCGTTTTGCCTATTTTGTCGCGCGTGGCGTACGGAAGTTCTGTTTGCTTTTTACCGAACACTTCGAGTTTGCCGTCTATATAATCTTCTATAAGCGCAACGGTTGCCTCGTCTATTTTTTCGCCGCGAGAATTAAGCAGTTTAATTCCGTTGTCATAGTAAGGATTATGACTCGCCGAAATCATTATTCCGCAATCGAACGAATCGACGCGAGCCACATACGCGACCGACGGCGTTGTGGTAACGTGCAACATATAAGCGTCGGCGCCCGATGCGGTGAGCCCCGCAATCAACGTATATTCGAACATATAGCTCGAACGACGCGTGTCCTTTCCTATAACTATGCGCGGAGCCGATTCATCGCCCGCACGCCTTTTCAATTCCCCGTAATACCAACCGAGAAATCTTCCCACTTTATATGCGTGGTCGGCGGTAAGCGTGCAATTCGCCTCCCCGCGAAATCCGTCGGTCCCGAAATATTTTCCCATTTTCGTAAGCCTCTCGTATTATAGTATGTATAGTTATTCTTTAAATATTGTGCACGGAAAGCCGAAAAACAAACCGGCGCAAGAACGGGTTAAAAATTTTTATGCGAGCGACGTCTCCCCTCAGCCACTTTTAAAATATGATTATCGAAAGCGTCGCTAATTCCCAAAAGTTCATCCGAAGTGACGCCGAAAATTTCGCACAAAATCTTTATTTTGGATATGGGCGGCTCCGTTCTTCCCTGTTCCCACGAAGCATAACAATTCAGCGACACATTCAACGCATCGCTAATTTGTTTCTGCGTATAACCTCGTGTTATTCGTATTCGCTTTAACGAACTATTAAACTCTTCCATACGATTATTATACTCCGCAACCCCACCGAATGTCAATGAGATTTCGCTTCCATACACGTCATGCAGACAAAAACAGTAAATTATTTTTCAAAACTACCCAAAATGGGTTGACAAATACCCGTTTTGGGTATATAATGCAGGTATCAAATTAGTAAAGGAGCACAACCGACATGACTCTCAAATCTGCAATTATGCAAATGTATTACGGAGAAAGAGGAAACTACGAGCTCACGCCTTTAAGCGAAGTTTACCGCGAAAGACTTAAAGCCTACGTGCAGAACGACGCCGAATTATGCAAAGCGCTCACCCACGAGCAACTCGAACTGCATAAAAAAACCACCGAATCTTTGGAAGCTCTTCACGCAGAAGCGGTGGAAAACAACTATCTGGAAGGTTTTAGGTTCGGGTTTTTAATGGGACTCGACGTATCGCAAACACCGCCGCAAAACCGCGAAATGTTCCAAAAAAATTTGACGACTAAATAACTCGCGCTTATACGGCAAAAACAGCTCGTCTATTTTTGAATTAATATTTCTTTCAAAAGCTGCTTGTCGCCCAAAAGCTTGCCCGCGCCCAAAATGGCGCAATACGAGGGCTCTTCAACCGTGCAAACGTTTACGCCGAGCCTCTCCGAAAAAAGCTTTTCTATGCCGAGTATCTTACTCCCGCCGCCCACAACATATATGCCCTTTTTATTTATTTCACCCACGATTTCGGGCGGGCACATATTTATTATGCTTTCGACCGCGTCCGCTATCCTTAGGTAATACGGCTTAACCACGCCGCAAATATCAACTGCCGTAACGTAAGCGCTACCCGTATTTTTTGTTTTCACGTTTCTACCCGACACAAGCAATTCCGAAGTATCGTTTTCGTAGAGACTGCCTATTTCGTTTTTTAGCTTGCGCGCGGTGTTGAGTCCTATCTTCAAATCGTATTTGCCCGCGACAAAATCTATTATGGCTTTATCCATCATTTTGCCGCCTATTGTAACTCCGCACCCCGACACTACGCCCGCAAGACTTACTGCGGCTATCTCGGTAGCGCCCGCGCCGATATTAACGACCACGCCCGCGCCCGCCGTTCCTATCGGAATGTCGAGCCCAACGCCCGCAAGCAAAATATTATCAACCATAGTAACTTCGCTTATTCCCGCCGCCACGCACACGTCTTCATATACCGAGCGCTCTTCTATTCCAAGCCCCGTAGGTATTCCGAGTATCGCTTTTATCTTCGGAAAGAAAACGTAATTTTGAGGCAAAATCTTTTTAACGAACTCTTTTAAAAGCAAGCCGCACGCTTGCGCGTCGGTGATTACGCCATCTGTCACGGGCTCTATTATGGTCGTCCGCTCGGGAGTTTTGCCGAGCATTTTTTCGGCTTGCAACCCAACCGCACGAACTCGCTTACCTCGCGGGTCGCCTATAAACGCGATAACCGTAGGTTCGCGCAAAACGATTCCGTTTCCGGGCAAATACAGCGAAGTATACCCCGTTCCGATTTCGACAGCTATTTCCATCACAGCCATTCGAGAAACTCCTTGAGCGTTTTTTCCAAAGCCGCAACTGGCAATCCCACCACGTTGTCGGCGTCGCCTTCCACCTTTTTTATAAGCGGAAAAAGCTCGGAATCCTGCAATCCGTAGCCGCCCGCTTTATCGAAAGGAGCGCCCGAATCGATATAATTATACACTATTTTGTCGATAAATGCACCAAAAGTAACGTAGGTTTTTTCAAAATTTACGACATTTTTCGCACAATTTGCCACGCAATACCCCGTTATTACCTCGTGAGTGCGTCCGCAAAGCTTACGAAACATGTTTTCGGCGTCTTGCGGCGAACGCGGTTTTCCGAGCACTTCGCCGCCAACGCTCACAACGGTATCTGCTCCTATAACGATTCCTCCCGTGCGTTCGAGAACCCAAAGCGCTTTTCGCTTGGCGAGCGCTTGAACGTAATCGCTCACGCTCCCGCCGCGAAAAGGCTCTTCGTCCGCCGAAGAGGGAAAAACCGTAGCACGAAGCCACGGTATTTTTTTAATCAGTTCCGCCCTGCGAGGCGACGCGGAAGCAAGCGTAACATTACAGAATTTCAAGATTTTTTCTATATGCACGCGCAAACTCGGCTCCCGCCGTAAGCGCGTCTTTAATTTCGAGCGAGCAGTCGCCTTCCACTTCGGTTTTCATAATTACGCTGTCGCCCAAAACGTCGCAATTAAGCATTTTCACGGCGCCCGACATAGGTCTGTCGAGGCTTTCCGCTATGCGAAGGATTACGCTCAATTTCATTACGGCAACCAAATCTTCTTCTCTAAGCAAATCTTTATATTTGTTCCACTCGGCAATAGGAAACTCGTCCATGCGGTGCCCGTAAGCCACAAACGCCGCAAGCACCAAATCGCGGTGCGATATTCCGTAAAGGTTGCTGTTTAGAATAAAATAGAACGAATGTTTGGGATGGTCGTAAAATTTTATTCGCATTCCCGCATCGTGCAAAAGCGCCGCAACGCGCAACACTTTCACATACTGACGGGGCAACTTGTGAAGCACTCTCAGCTGTTTATATAATTGAATGGACAGATTGCAAACGTGCTCGGCATGAGGAATGTTCACGTCGAAATAGTGCATCATTGTGTATACCGAATGTCCCAAAACGTCGGAAATGGGTTTTTCGGCTGTGGTGGGCACTGCATGATTGAACATTATGCCCTCGCGTATTCCGGAACCCGACACCACAAGGTTGGTAAATCCCGTGTAGTCGAAAAATCCTTTTATACAAGCCAGCGCGGAACTGAAAATGTCGGCGCGCTCGACGCTCAAACCTTTGATTTTAGTACGCTTGTCCGCATCGAGGACTTTAACGGTATCGTAAATGGAATTGAAATCGCTGACGCTTATGTTGTAATTATGCACCATATCGAGCGGATAGCGTTTCATTCGCTTGCAAATTTTAGCAAGATTTCTAAACGAACCGCCCACGCCCACAAACTGCACATCGGGGTCAAGTTCTTTGAGCCATGCTATTTGCGAAAATTGGTCGTAAACGTAAGTCTCAATCATTTTCGACTGCTGTTGCGGCGAAAGATTGGGGTCGTTGAACAAATCGCTTAGCGTAATCGTGCCGAACGGCAAATTTTCGCGGTTGAGCACATTACGGCGATTATATTGAATTATTTGCGTACTACTACCGCTTATATCCACTATTACAGCTTTGGGAACGTCAAGCGAGTTTATAACCCCGTGATAAATATGTAACGCTTCTTCCTCTTCGGTTAAAACCTTAAATTTAAAGCCGCAAACAGAATTTATTTCTTCCAAAAAGCTCTTTTGATTTTTGGCGCGACGCACCGCGTTAGTCGCTATGGCATATACCTTGTCCACGTCGTAACTGTCGCACAACTTGCGAAACATTTTTAATGTTTTAACAGCTTGCGCCACTCTCGAAGGCTTTAAAAATCCGTCACGCTCCATATCCTGCCCGAGCCTGACGGACTCTTTCAATTCGTCGAACACTACAAAATGACCGTTGGGCAATATGTTTGCAATCACAAGGCGAGCCGAATTACTGCCCAAATCGATAACCGCTATTCTTTCCACTGTTTTAACCTCTCCTGCTACTGAATTTAATTGCGAAATATTTGTACTTTTAAAATTTTCTAACAAAACGGCAAAATGCAAATAAAAACGCAAATTTTGCCGTATTTTTAAACCTTATAAAGTATAACACAGATTTGCGCCCTTGTATAGACCCTTTTTAAAAATAAATTAACTAAAAATTACTAACTTCTTTCGTACAAATTTTACAAACAATAACCTTTTCGACATATTTTTTACATTCGAAAAGTTTAATCAGTATAGTAAGCACGCGAACGTGCAACAAAACACATCGAAAAATATTTGCTTTTTTGTCGAATTGTGCTATAATATAGTAGTTATGCAAATTAAATTAAATAATGCGCGTAAAGCGTTTATAGCTTTTGTCGCGTTTTGCGCGGCGCTACTGCTTTCAAGCTTCTTGGCGGCGGGCGTTTTTTCTCATGCCGAAGAGCAACTTGAAACCGCTGCTAACGACACCGCAAAAGTAATAAAGCATTCTTCCGACACAAAATATTTTTATTTTGATTATCCCACCGCAATATATGCCGACGGAAACGGCTTCACTGTTGCCGACGGCAACAAAGCATATGCATTCGATAGCAACGGAACGCAAACCGCGCTAAACGGCGTTTTTGCAAACGCTATTTTCGACAATACCGAAAAATTCGTTCCCGTAGGAGACTCGTGCATAACACTTTCAAACGGCGTTCTTTCGATAGGTTCTCGCACTCTCCCCAATTACAAATATTCCGACTTTACGGTGCTTGACGGAAAACTCTATGCCGTGCATACCGAATCCGAATCGGTACACGAATATGTTTTATCCGAACTTGCGACTTCTTCTCCCGACGAAAGCGAAGAGACGGTTGCCGCCTCAATAACGCCCGTAATTATAAACGTTACTGCGCAACCTAAAAAAATAGCAAGCGACGGAAAACGCATTTATTTGGCGGTGGCAAATCGCCATTTAAACGATGTGTTATGCTTCGCACCCCCCAAAGCGGGAATAGTACAAGCTACCGAAGCGCTCACGGCTACGCAAGAAATTCTGCGCATGTGCGAAAAGGCCGACGGCGGAATAGTGTGTCTTACCCGCACGGGAATAACAAGCTACGCTTACGAAAACGGCGGACTTTACGAAAGAAACACACACACGGCTTACGACACCGTTTCCATAGCGGTAAGCGGAAGCACTGTGTACGGAATTACCAACTTAAATTCGGTTTATAAAACGGACGGCGATTTTTCAAAACGCACGGTTATTTTGGCGTCGGCGCATGACGCGCTCGGCTTTTATAACGCCAACGCGGGCATAGCTTCGCGCAAAGATTTTATTGCGGTTGCGGACGAGCGCAACAACAGAATACAAATTTTGCGAGACGGCGGAAACTACGAAATTCCCAACGTTGTCCGCCCAAAAGCCGTTGCAATCGACTATACGGGGAACATTTACGCGGCGCACAGCATAGGCAAAATTTCTGTTTACGACAGCAACAGTTTGCTTATAAAAAGAACGCTCGCAGGCGAACCGCCCGAACAAACGTTGATTACCGATTTAAAAATAGACTCCGACAACAATGTTTACGTTTTGTGCGCAAACCGTCAGCTTTACCGCATTAAAGCGGGCTCCGACGAATTCGAAGCAATAGGCACGAACGTGAACACCGCGCTCACAGTCGCACAACTCGATGATAAGCTATACGTTGCCACAACGGGCAACACAATAGATTCCCTCGCCCCCGACGGCACGCGCCACATAGAATTTTCTTTCGGTATTGATTTGCAACTCAAAGATTTTTGCACCGACCATGACAACAGCTTTTACTTGCTGTTTTCTGACGGAAAAATTCGCAAATTCAAAGATGGAAAGCAAATTTCGGTTTACGAAAACGCGGACTTAGTGGGCGCCGAAAAAATCCTCATGAATGCGGTGAAACTCGAAAAGCTCGGGCTCGAATACGGCTCGCTGTTGTTCTCAGACACGGCGGCTCATGCCGTGAAAGCGCTCGACGGAAACGCATTGAACGTAAACGAGAATTTTCAAATTTCCGACGAAATGCCGAGTTTTGAGCAAGAAAATATAGTTCCCGACGTTCTCGACGAAGTTTCGAGTTCGGACGACGGCATAATATTCGAAGTGTCCGATTGCTACGTTTACGCGCGCCCCGCCGAACTGAATAACCTCGTGTTTCTTCCCGACGGCTACAAGGTAATAGTTCCGAATTGGAAACCAAACGAAAAATTCAATTTCGTTATAGCCGATTGCGGCGACAAAACGACAGACAAACCTATACGCGGCTACGTTTATACCTCGCTCATAAAACAACAAAAGCCGCTCACTTACGGCGAGCCCCCTGCCTCGTCTTGCTATCCGTATAAAGACGGCGTTAAAATTTATAAATATCCTTCTCTCGACTTAAACGCCGCCGCATCGCTCGACAGAAACACTTCGCTAACGCTCTTGCCGTTCGTGTACACCGATTCAACTTACGGCTACCGCGACAATTACGCAAACCATAAAGCTCAATGGTATCGCGTGAAATACACCGACGGTACTCTCGGCGAACGCGAAGGGTATATAACGGGCGACTTTATTTCGTTTTTCGGCGAAGCTCCCGACAGCAGAGCTGTGCTCCCCCGCTATAACGCCACCGTAGTTTCAAAATACGGAACGGCGCCGCATGAAAAAAATGCGGACGGCGAATTTGTTCCCTTCGCCGTAATAAAACCCGAATTTGCATTGCAAAACCTCGAAAAAGACACGCGCGTGGAAGTTGTGGGAAGTTTCGATTCCTCTAAGGAATTCACTCTTGTTCGCTATTATTGCAACGAAGTGGACGGAACAATCGAATTTTACGTTAAAACCGAAGACTTGAAATACGACGGCGTGAACAAAGTCGTAATCATAGCAATCGTAATAATTATTTTAACCGTAATACTCGGCGCAATACTTATCGCCCGAATGGTTCACGTAAGACGCACCCGACGGCTTAGCGAAGCAAAACTGTAATTACAAAAGGACTATCGCTTTAATGCGGCAGTCCTTTTTGATTTGAATTGCAATTTAAAAAATTATTCTTCGGCGGCAACGTCTCCGCAAACTATTCTGCCAACGCTGAGTTCGTATGCAGTTCTCACTTCCGACTCCGTTTCGGAAAGCTTTTTGGTGTATTCTCTGCTTTGTATGCGTCCGAACACAGATATTCGTTGCCCCACTTCTATATCGCGCACAAAGCGGGCGTTTCTCCCCCATGCTATGCAAGGAATGTAATCCGACTTATTGTAGGCGCGATTTACGGCAAGCAATAAGTCGCAAATTTCGCGATTAAACGGCGTTGTGCGGTATATCGGCTCTTTGCAGATATATCCCGACAATTCCACAGTGTTGGGGTTTTGTCCCTCTACCGCTTCGGTAAAGTCTCGCACAAACACGGTGAGCATTAACTTGCTTTTCGCGTTTTCCATTTTGTTATAACTGCGGAACTGCCCGTTTAGAGCGAGCGAGGCGCCTTCCGAAAGGTCAACGCCGTTCATAAGCCGTTCCGAAACGGTAACGGGTATGTAATCGCATTGAGTACTCAGTCGCGGAACTTTGAGCGCAAATTCGTAAAAGCCTTCGCCGTAAAGCTCATGGCTGTATACGGGGGTTGAATGCACTGTTCCGCTCAAATAAACTTTGTTGTTTTTCAGATAAGTGGTTTCGGGGTTCATAGGTAATTCATCTCCTTATTTGGCGTCCCGTGTGGTCGATTTCATAGTTGTCTCTGTAAATGAGTTCTCCAATCGTTTTAAACGAGTAGCCTTTGTTTTTCAGACCTTCGATAATGAGCGGCAACGCCTGAACGGTATTTTTGCCGTCGTTATGCATGAGCACTATGCTTCCGTTTTTCACGTTATTTAAAACTCTTTCAGCCATTTTTTGCGACGAAATGTCTTTCCAGTCGAGCGTGTCAACGTCCCACTGAATTGTGTAAAGTCCTAATTTTTCTGCTTCTTCCAAAAGAGTGTCGTTATAGTCGCCGAACGGCGGACGGAACAGCTCTACCTTTTTCTCGGTACACTTTTCGATTATGTCTACCGAAGCGGTGAGTTCGAGCTCTATTTGGTTGCGCGAAAGTTTAGGCATGTGCGGGTGAGTGTTGCTGTGAGTGCCGATTTCCACTCTTCCGCTGTCGCCGAGTTTTTTGAGCATATCCGGATATTTTTCTGCCCAAAAACTAACTACGAAATAATTCGCTTTAATATCGTAGCGAGTAAGCGTATCGAGAATATCTTGCGTTTTGTCCGCGCCCCAGCTTGCGTCAAACGACAGCGCGACAGCCTTTTCGTCGGTTTCCACCGAATAAATGGGAAGCTTGCGCGTCGTTTTGCCTCCGTACACTGCGGCGGCGCCCGTAACTCCCACAGCGCACAATAAAAGCGCCAACAATACCGCGACAATCGTCGTTTTTACGATTCCCGACCTTTTAACGACCAAAAACCTCATTACGTGCTCACGACTCCTTTATACTACTATATCCCGAATGAAATAATACGACCGATTATGTCGTATTATGGGAAATTACGGCGTTTTGCCAAAATTCCCTTTTCCGTCGGTATAATTATGTTTATGAACGCGAAACTCGGTTTATACCTTTTTATTTTGAACGCAAATGCAAAACGGATATGCAACGTCGTAAGAATTGCATATCCGCTTAAAACAAATTAAATTTATTGAAAAATCTTTAAACCTTAGCCTTATTCTTCCATTTACCGGACAAATAAAATCCCATGCTCACGAGTGCGCCGAGCACCCACCCTACGGGGAAAGACAAACACACCGCAGTGAAACCGAGCAAAGGCGCGAACGCAAACGACACAACCACGCGAACCACAAGGTCGGTGAAAGTGGAAATCATGAACGCCGACATATATCCCGAACCGCGCAAAAGTCCGTCGGTAATGACCTTATACGCCACAATAGGATAGCCCGACGCCACAAACCACAAAAAACGACGCCCCAACTTTATAACGTTTGCGTCGTCTTTGCCGTCGGTAAAGAACGCAACAAGGTATTTTCCGAGAAACACGAGAATTAGCACGAAGATAACCGCAAGCGCCATAATTATGGCAATGGCGGCGGGATACCCTTTTTTGACGCGCTCGTAGTTCCCCGCACCGGCATTTTGCGCCGTATACGAGCTGAGCGCGTTTGACATAGTGTTGAAAATCGCGACACAAAAAATATTCACCTTTATAGCGGCGCTGTAGCCCGCAATCGTCTCGGTGCCGAAAGAGTTAATGAGCCCTTGCACGCAAAGTTGCCCTACGGATATAAACGACTGTTGCAAAATGCTCGGCACCGCAACCGTCGATATATTCTTCAAGAGCGAAAAATCGAATTTCTTATACGGCTCGTCGGTTTTAATCTTCGCTATTTTTATTAGTAAAGTCCCCATAGCGAGCACACCGCTGATGCCTTGTGCTATAAACGTTGCCCACGCCACACCCGACACTCCCATTTTCACAGCGGTAACGAAAACTATATCGAGCGCGATATTAAAAACCGACGAAAATATGAGAAAATAAAGCGGCGTGCGACTGTCGCCAAGTCCAGTGAAGATTGCCGTTGCGGCGTTATACAAAAACAGAAACGGCAACCCCGCGATATATATGTACAGATATGTGTTAGCGGCTGAAAAAATATCCGACGGCGTTTGCAACAATTTTATGATAGGTTTGCAAATTATTAAGCCGACAACCGTTAAAAGCGCCGCTATTGCCATAATACTTATTATACTCGTACATATCGCCGACTTCATTTTGGCAAGTTTTTTAATACCGAAAAGTTGGGATATAACCACAGAACTGCCCACGCTCGCGCCCATAGCTACGGCAAGAAAAAGCATTGTGACGGGAAACGAAGAACCTATCGCCGCCAAAGCGTCTTTCCCAACAAACCTGCCCGCTATAACGCTGTCTGCAATGTTATAAAGCTGTTGAAACGCCATGCTTAGCAGCATCGGCAACGAAAACGCGAGAATTACTTTTGCCGGATTTCCCGTAGTCATGTCTTTAATCATTTATGCACGAATCCTTTTCATGAATTTTTCGATATTTAACCGCAAAAGCGAACGTTATAATTCGCCGAACTGTCTTTTTCTATCTTCTCCCACTCTTCGCGCGAGCCTCGATATTCGAGCACGGCGGGAGAATTCGCAAAAGCACCGAGTCCTATTTTTTGCACGCTTTTGGGCAAAACGACGCATTTTAATTGCGAACAACCCGACAAAA
The DNA here is from genome assembly GCA_947089425.1 of uncultured Clostridia bacterium. Lineage (GTDB taxonomy): Bacteria > Bacillota > Clostridia > Christensenellales > Pumilibacteraceae > Pumilibacter. Next base: position 93,730 of record CAMUKG010000005.1, on the reverse strand, counting down.
CGTTTTCACCTATTATTCGCACGTTAGTTCCCACCGTAACTTTTGTGTATAAAGAATTTTTCAAAGCGTTTGCACCCAAAGCGTAAACCGTATTGCCATACCATAATGTGGGAATAATCAATTCTTTCTTATTTTTCTTTTTCTCGGAAGAAGTTTGCTGATTTGCATCACCGTAACCGTTAATAATTACTCCGACGGAATCTACGGTATATTTACAGTTCGCTCTTAAAAGAAATGCGCCCAGTGTATAAAATGCGGCCAAAACCAAAAGCACAATGCTAATTGAAAGAAATATCTCCGTATTAGCTGTTTTGAAAATACAGAATGAAATTATGGAAATAATCGATAAAGCTACTAAAATTCCAAGTATTGAAAGGGTTACAACAGTTTCCCTAAGTTTCCGCTTTTTGTCTCGCTCGCAATTCAAAGCAAGCATAGCCGCCTGTTCCGTTTCCGATTGCTTTTTCGCGGCTTCTTCGGCTGTGCGCGCAGCTTCTTGCTTCTCTTTAAGCCGCGACGCCAAAAATTCTTTTCGCTTTTCCTCAAATAGAGTATCCGAAAGCGTTTTTCGGGACACTGCAAACTGCGCCGATTTTTTAACGCAAGCAACGGAGTCGTAACAATCGGCAAGTTTCGATTTGCCTACGAAAGACTTGCGCAAATTTGCCGACTCAAACGAATGCAAACAATCGATTAGTTCGTCTTGAACGACGGGAAAATTCGAAACGAAACTCTTATTCTCAATTAGACTTTTTTTGTCGCTCGCATAGTAGAAATTGCTCGAGTATTGCTCGAAAACCGTCTCGGAATCAAGCGCAAAGCGACAAACCGAGTCGGCGGAAAATTCTTCTTCCGCTTTAACGGTTTTGAATATTCTTAACCGCTCGTTTTCAAACGCAATTCTATTCTCCGCAATTTCCGACACTATGTGCGCCTCCTTTGTAAATTCCACATGTTATTATATACCTCCGTCGCGCAAGTGTCAAGTTTTCGCTTTAAAACGCAATAAAAAAGAACGCCGAGAAACATTCCCGACGTTCGATATTTCGCATAATCAAAGTATTCTGATTTTCGAGGCGCTAACCAAACGTAACCGTCCGCCATTGCCGCGCTTATTTACTTTGCGGCTTCCATCGCCTTATTATACGCTTCTTTCGCCGTATTTAAATATATTGCGGTGTCTTTGCTCAAAGTGGCTCCTGTTGTTACGCCGCCGATAACGTTGCGACTACTTTCGTTGTTCTCCGACTTGGGAAGCGCAATCGCGTTTTCGGAGCTGAGCGCGTCAAAACCGTATTCAAGCAAATAGTTTTCGAGCATATCCATGTTGCCGACAAACCCGAGCCCGCTTACTTGCCCCAAATCGCTTCCCTGTGTGCTCCAATAACGGGAATAGCGCTTGCGCATAGAGCCGTATTGAGTATTGAATTTATATTTGTCGGCAAGTTTTACGTCGCCCACCGTTTTGCCGTCTTCCGACTCCTTGCAGATATAAAGATTGCCCGAAAGAAAGCTGTCGTAATACCAACGGGTTCCCGCAGGCGTCTTGTAGTAATTCATAAGGTCGCTTATTCCGCCCGTAGTTCCTATTTCGGAATAAACGCCGTTTTCGCCAACCGAAAAGTATTTGTCGCCTATACGCAAATATTTATAGTAATCTTTTCCGCTCACGTTAACAATTTCGGCGTCGTTACCGAGCGCGGTATTATTGTACACGTTGCTTGCGGGAAAAACATCGTCGAAAAGCACTCTTTTCACTCTTCCGAAACCGTCGGTTATAACCGTAGCTTCGGTTACGCAATTACCGTGTCCGAGCGCAATCGCCGTAGCCGACGAGTTTTTTTTCATATCCGTTTTTTCACTGCAACCAGTTACGGCGAAAACGGTTAACGTCAGCGCCAAAAGCGCCGCAAGTATTGCCGATAATTTTTTTAACGCACGAATTTTCATACTGCTATTATCGGCATTAAAATCGATTTTTAATCGTGATTTTATTTATTTTTCAATCTTTTTGCCGCATTGTCGTGCATATCGAACGGTAAAATACACTTTCGGGGGCAAACCTCTTTGCATTTTTCGCACCCTATGCACTTGTCGTAATCAATCGCCGCAAGATTATTCGAAAGCTCTATTGCGCCCGTCGGGCAATTCTTCGCGCACAACCCGCAACCTATACAACCGCGTTCGCAAACAGAACTCACTTCTTTGCCTCTGTGCGTGTTGGAACACGCGACGTAAACTTTGGCATCTTTGGGAATACGCCCTATTATTTTTTTGGGGCATACGGCAACGCAAGCGCCGCAACTCGTGCATTTGGGGCTGTCAACTATCGCAAAGCCCAAATCTTTATCGACCGAAATCGCGTCGAACTTACAGCTTTCGCTACAACTTCCAAGTCCCATACAGCCGAGTTCGCAAGCCTTGTTCCCGTCGGCAATAAGTTGAGCCGATTCGCAATCGCCGTAGCCTTGATAATCGTATTTATTTCTGCATTTATTTCCACCTATGCAGTGCACGACGGCAACAGTCTCGCGGCTCTTTTCTTCGCTCATGCCCAAAATTCGAGCTATATTCGCTTTGTTTACCGCGCTCGTGGGATTGCACCTATCAGGTTTTGCCTCGCCCTTGAAAAGCGCTTCGGCAAACGCCGCACAACCGGGATAGCCGCAACCGCCGCAATTAGCGCCCGCAAGATTTCGCTCTATCTCGTCGATTCTCGCGTCTCTGTCGATTGCGAGCTTTTCGCCCAAAAAGCTGAGGCAAAACGCAAATATTGCGGCAAGCACGCCCACCACCAACACGGGTAATATATATGTCATGAAAAATTCCATATTTTAAAACATGCACTCCTTTGTTTTGAAATAAGTTACGAATTTTTAATCGAGGCTAAGAAACTAAAAAGCAAACCCCGTAAAGCCGCCGAAAGCCATAGCCAAAATTCCCGCTATAATAAGCGCAATCGGAAATCCGGCGAACGGTTTGGGAATATGCGTGCGGTTGAGCTTTTCACGAATTCCCGACATGAGAATAAGCACCATAGTAAAGCCTATTCCGGTGAAAAATCCGAAAACGAAAGTTTCCAAAAGATTGTAGCCGTAGTCTATAACCATGTTTGCCGAGCCGAGCACGGTGCAATTAGTGGTTATGAGAGCAAGATAAATTCCGAGTGAATTATAAAGCGTGGGGCTAAACCTTTTAAGCACAATATCCAAAAGCTGAACGAGCGACGCAATAACGAGAATAAACACAATCGTTTGAAGATAAGTTATATTCCAAAAATCGAGAAGTTTAAAGAGCCCGTAACACACAACGCTCGAAACGGTGATTACGAAAGTTACCGCAAGCCCCATGCCTACCGCCGAATCCGTTTTTTTACTCGTGCCGAGCAACGGGCATATTCCGAGCGTTTTACTGAGCACTATGTTGTCGGTGAGAATAGCCGATATGACGATTGTAATTATGCTTGCAATACTCATAACGCGTCGCCTCCGTTAAGTAGTAATTTGGCTTTTCTGCTATTGCGGTAAATTCCGAGCAAATAGTTGAATAGCGCCATCAAAAGACCGAGCGTAATAAATCCGCCTGCTGCGGTTTTAAACACTTCGAAGCCCGCCATAATAAGCAACATTCTCACTCCGCCCAAAATCACGAGCGAGCACGTGAACCCGAGCCCCATGCTCAAACCGTCGAGCGCGGCATATCCCACGCTGTTTTTGCTCGCAAACGCCTCAGCGCGTCCCAAAATTATGCAGTTTACAACGATTAGCGGAATAAATCTCCCTATTGCCACGTTGAGCGACGGCAAAAACTTTTCCAAAAACATTTTTACGAGAGTTACGAACGTCGCTATTATAATGATATACGACGGGAGTCGCACTTTATCGGGAATAACTCGCCTGAGAAGCGATATAAACACGTTTGAAAACACAAGCACGAACGCCGTAGCAAGCCCCAAGCCGAGCGCGTTTGTCACGTTTGTGGACATTCCTATCGTGGGGCACATTCCGAGCACCAAAACGAACACGGGATTATTCAGCACCCCTCCGAGCGCGGTTTCTTTAAACTTTTTCATATCCATTTCGCGCTATTCCCCCTTTGTTTCCGCCTCGAAACTTGCGGCGTATTCGAGAGCGTTTTTCACGGCGGCTATAAGTCCGCTTCCCGATTCGGTTACGCCCGTAGTTCCCGCGAGCCCGTTTGCGGGCAATCCCGCAAGCTCTTGAAGCGTTTTACCCGCAAATATTTCGTTAAGAGTATCGTCATTTCTAAAAACGGACGAATCGTGAGAACCTATCGGCTCGAAAGAATCTGTTCCGGGCACGCGCGCCACTTTAACAACTTTGCCGCTCTCCGTTCTGACCATAAGCGTCACTTTTCCGTAAGAGCCGCCGTCGCCGCGAGCTTCCACAATAACGTCGCCGTTATCGCCCACGAACGCGTTTGCCACTGCGGCGGCGCCCACAGTATAGCGAGTAAACTTATTCGCGTCCGACACCTTACGCAACTGCGAAAGCTTAGCCTCGTCGGTCTCTTCGACGGGTTTATTAGCAGCCTCACCGCGCGCACGCGCTATAAAACCGTTGGCTATGCTCGCGGCGTCAGCCATGCCGCGCAACGAATTCGTAGCGCCCGTAGATGTCGCTATTTGCAAATGAGTAACGTTTCCCGACATGCCTATAAACGCGTCGAAAACGTCCTGCCGCCCTTCGAGCTTATCCCAATAACTTTCGGATTGCGACTTTACAGCTACACCCGAAATTTTATTTTCTTCGTCATAGGCAATGAGCAACACAATGGCGTCCACATGCCCTTTGCCTTCCGCTTCCACCACAAGCGTCACTTTACCAGTGTTCGCATTTTTACTCGTGTACAGAGCGCGAACCTTTTGCGTAGAAGTTCCGTAAGTTTTATTATAAGCGTCAAGGTCAGTAACCGCATAACCGCCTTTGCTCAAATCGACTATTTCAATATACTTATTGTTAAACGCGGTGTCGTCGTCAGCTCCCGTAGGCGCAATTTTATTTATTAGCGCGCTCGTGGCTTTATCGAGCGTGATTTCCACTTTCAAAAACTTATTCGCAACGGCAAGCAGAGACACGCACACTATCGCGATTAAAGCGAGCACAAGCACGCATTTTAGAGTGTTGTTCATTGTGCTCTTCTTCCCGCTTAACGGCTTTTCGCTATTTCTTAGTTCTTTCACCGTGTCTCTCATAATTTTTCGTGCTTCGAGCTCCGATTCGGTGCTCTTATGCGAAACTGAATCGGTCATGCTTTTATTCCTCCTTTTTCGGTTTCGTTATAAGGAAGAGGACTGTCGAGAGCTTTCAACGGCTTCTCTTTCGGTTTTTTATAGTAACCGAACGGACGCGGATATACGAATTTATCTATCAGCGGCACAGTTGCGTTCATAATAAGAATCGCGAAACTCATACCTTCGGGATAACCGCCGAAAACGCGAATAAGCATTGTGAAAAGAGCTATTCCCACTCCGAAGAGCACGCTTCCCCAAAAAGTGTTGGGGCTCGTTGAATAATCGGTTGCCATAAATATCGAACCGAACACAAGCCCGCCGCTCATAACGTGCGCAACCATGTTGTTTACGAGGCGCGCGCCGGTAAGTTTATGCGGCAAACCGTCGAACAAAAGAGCGAACACAGCCGCGCTACCCACGATTATGAGCGGAATCCTGAAATCGATTACCTTGCGAACGGAAAGATACAAGTATCCCAAAATTAGAGCAATCATGCAAGTTTCGCCCGCCGCAGCTGCTCCGCGATTGCCTATAAACATATTGAAAAACAGATTGTCGCCGTTTGTAAGCTTATTGCCGCTTAGCCACGTTGCGCCCGTAGACGCGGGCAACGCGCTTCCGAGTCCCATAGTGTTCGCCCAAGTAAGTCCGAAAGCGAGAAACAAAAACACTCTCGCTGCAGCGGCGGGATTTGCGAAATTCTTGCCTATTCCGCCAAACAGCATCTTTATTAGAACAATGGCTACCAAACTCGCTATAATGCAAAGTATGAGAGTATCGCCGCTAAAAGCTACATAATCCACCGCACGCACGCCTTCTACGTTAGGCATAGTACTATAAACGTTCAAATCCCATGACTTAACTATTATAACTCGCGGCAAATTCAACGCAAGAATGATACCCGTTACAAGGCATGAGCAGTCCCAACACGACGACGATCTAACCGCCTTACGCGAAAAATCCTTTTTTAAAATCAACGTATATAATAGTTCGAACGCAAAACAGCTTCCCATGCAAACGACGGCATTCAAAAGCGCATGGTATCCGAAATATAACACCGCCATAACAAGCGCGGGCGCAAGCGCTATTAGCACGTCGAGCATAATGCTGCGAGTCGTTTTGCTTTTTTGCACAACGTGCGGCGACGCCGAAACGGTAAGATTTTTCATCGTTTACCTCCCTTTTCTCTGATTTTCTTCTTTGCGAGCCGCATACTCTGAACAAGCGGACGGCGCGCCGGACAAACGAACGCGCAACTTCCGCACTCTATGCAGTTCATGGCTCCGTACTTTTCGGCCCCTCCCACGTCGCCCGAAAGAATGCAAGCGTCTATATACACAGGCATAAGCGACATAGGGCACGCTTTTACGCAACTCGCGCAATTTATGCACGGTCCCGATTCTTCGGCGCTCGCTTCGTCAGCCGTCAAAAGCAGTATTCCGCTCGTCGTTTTGGTTACGGCAATGTCTCCGTTAGACTGCGCGAACCCCATCATAGGTCCGCCTATAAGAAGTTTTACGGCGGCGTCGCCTATTCCGCCGCATGCGTCGAGTACAGCGGAAACAGGCGTTCCCGTTCTAACCCAAAAATTAGCGGGAGTTTTCACGCCGCCGCCCGAGACGGTTACAATGCGTTTATAGCATTTTTCTCCGTTTTCTATCGCATAAAAAGCCGAAAGCGCGGTGTGCACGTTGCACACTATTACGCCGGCGCTCGCGGGAAGCTTACCCACGCGAACTTTTCGTTTTGTAACGGCATATATGAGTTGTTTTTCGGCGCCCTGCGGATATTTTGTGTGACATAGTACCATTTTTGCGCAAATATTATTGTCCGAAGCCGCTTTATCGAGTATTTCCGCCGCGTCCGCTTTGTTGTCTTCGAGTCCTACGAAAAACGTTTCGAGCCCCAAAGCGGCAGCCATGTATTGCGCGCCCATAAGAAACTCGCGCGGATATTCCTTTAATATGCGATAATCGCAAGTAAGATAAGGCTCGCACTCTGCCGCGTTTATAATAAAAGCGTCCACCTTATCGCGAGGAGCAAGTTTAACCGCCGTAGGAAATCCCGCGCCGCCCATTCCCACTATTCCGCAATCGGCGAGGCGGCGCACAATTTGCTCGGGAGCGGGATTTTTTAACGGAGCGAGTTTTTCTTCTTCGTATTTTCCGTCGTTCTTAATAATAACGTGCTCGCAATGTCCCGAAGCAGTAGGGCGCTTTTCAATCGCAATCACCTCGCCCGAAACCGACGAAAACACTGCGGCGGAAATTGCTCCTTCGGCTTCTCCTATTTTTTGCCCCGCTTTCACATAATCGCCTTTCCGCACTTTCGCAACCGCCGCTTTGCCCGCATGTTGCAAAAGCGGAATACTCACCGCTTCGGGCGCGGGAAACTCGGCAACGGCGACGTTTGCCGAACGCTCTTTATTTCCTTTGGGATGAATTCCGTGAGGAAAAGTTTTCAAAAATTTGCCTCCTTTTAACCGAAAAGCGAGCGACGCGCCGTAATTATTTCGGCAAAGTCGCTCAAATATTTTTCGTATTTTTCAATCGTGTACCTGTAAAAACAGGCAAAAATCAAAAATACTTTAAAAGTATATCATTTATAAACGCTTTTGTAAAGACTTATTTTGTCTTTATTGCTCTGATTCTTTCGTTTCCTGACTTTAACTACAATTAGAGACACAAGTTGATAAATTCCGAGAATCATTAAAAATATGCCGAAGTATCTGGATAAAGATTTCCCGCCTACGTATTTCACAAGTAACGACGCGGGTATACTCGCCGCAACGGCGGGAAGCGCTACCGTGAGAAGATATTTGCAGTCGAGAAGCCTATTTTTTGCATGGATAAACAACGCCACCGCCGACATCGGTATAAACGCTATTAAGTTTATAGCCTGAGCAACATGCTGTTCGGTTTCGGTAAACAATGTGAGCAAAGGAATCAGCAGTGTTCCGCCGCCCATTCCCATGCCGCCTATAATCCCGCCGACTATACCTATTATTATAAATATAAGTATTTTCATATAACATAACCTCATTACAAGCATTTTGAAAACATAATCGCGATGCGAACTCCCAAACTTTTAAGAAAAGAAAGCAAGCCGCGCGCCCACTCCCACCATCATGAGAGCGAATATTATTCCCACGACGAAAGGCGGAAGTTTTTTTAATAAAAGAGCGCCTGCCGCCCCGCCCGCTATAACTCCGCCTCCCGTAGAGAGCGTTCCCGCAAGCGAAAAATAACCGTTCACAAGATAAGTTACGGCGCTTGCAACGCTTATAGGCAAAATTATGAGAATAGCTGTGGCGTGAGCTTTCTTTGTGGGCTCGCCGAGAACTTTTTCAAGTAAAGGCACGCAAAGCATTCCGCCGCCTCCGCCGAAAAAGCCGTTTATAAACCCTATAAGCAGTCCTCCGCTCACTTTAACAACCGTTTGAGCTTTCTTTTTCACAGTTATATACTTCTCCGAAAATTCTAACGAAAAATCACGGCTTTCGGCGTTTAATCGGGCCTACTCGTCGCATATCCCTATTTTCCCCTCATTCTCTCATGTTTAGTCTTTTGTATCGCATTAAATTTAAATATGCTTTACGCAAAACTTGCCGTAAACTCTTTTTTGCCTATAAGCATTTTCACTTGTACTGTAAAACAATAGAAAAAACGGCTTAAATCGCTTAAAATCGTTTGCAAAAATAAGCCGTATAGTATATAATATTATAATGTATGCGATATGGCGAATTTTGACGACGCCCGCATATCTGCTTAAATGAATCAAATACTACTGAAAGGTGACAAGATGAACAAAGCATTCAATCGTAACACATCGCGGATTCTTTGCGTGCTGATAAGTTTGGCGCTCGCGCTCGGCGTTATAGCCTCCGTAAGTACGGTAGGCTTGTGGGCGCGCGCCGAAGAAACCGAAGACTTATCGTTTCAACGGGTTGCAACGCACCCTTCGAACAATCAATTCTCGTCGAGCACGGGTTCCGCGCCCAAAACTCCCGACAGTTGGACGGGCGGCGGAATTAACGGAAAAGGCGAAGGCACCGCAATAGGCGGCGTTATGGAACTCGATTCGTATCCGAGTAACAAAAACAGCTATAAGCTTACCGAAGATTATCCAGAAGAGTTCCCCGACAACGTTTCTCCCGATTCCCCTTTCGGCGCGGACAAGCTCGAAGGAACCAATCGCAACGTCTTATTCATAAACGTACGCCCCGACGGAACTTCGGCGGGAACGGCATACGGTTACACTTCGAGTAGCGTTACGTTTAACGCAAACCGCTATTACAGAGTGAGCGCTTCCGTTCGCACGGGAAGTTTTACAAAAGACAGCGGCGCGGCTATAAGACTTAACGGACTCGACGACAACGTAGCCTTTACGAATATAAACACGGTTGACGACCTTTATCCCCTTTCGGAAACAAACAATTACGGTTGGAATTCCGCCGACCGCTACGGTTGGGAAGATTTCACGTTCTTCATTGCGTCGTCTTCCTACGAATCGCAATCGGTAACGGTTAGCTTGCAAGTTGGCGATTGCTTCACCCAAGACGACGAAATCAAATACGCTCCCGCAACGGGATATGCCCTGTTCGACAACGTGGAAATTTTTGAAATTTCCCCTTCCGAATTTTTAAACGCCAACGAATCCGAACACGTTAAAAAATTCGACTATTCCGCCAAATCGGATAAAACGCTTGCCGACGAAACAGGCTCGAACCTTGATTTTTATAATCCAGCAGCGCAAGAACCCACTTTAAACGGTTGGCAACAGGTGGCTATAAACACCAACCCCAACTTGCTTCCCTTAGGCGTGTATGACGCTAACAGTACGTTCGACGAAGACAACGTTTATCACCTTTCGTCCGACCCGCTTTCTTCCTATGGAAAATACAGAAGAGGCGACAGCGGAATTTTGGTGCTTTCCTCTTATCGCGACGGCGATTTTCGTTCGGTTGCGGTAGGCATGAGCTCCGGCAAATTCACACTGAAACGCTATCATTATTACCGCGTTTCGGCATGGATTAAAACGCAAGATATAGACGACGGAAGCGGCGCGGGCGCAACTCTTGCCCTTTCGGTTATTCGCAACGAAGAAGACAACGAATACGAAGGCGACAACCTTTTCCACACTAAAACCGCTTGCAAAGGCAATTCGGAAAATAAGTCGCGCGGCGGCTACGAATTCCACTCTATCTTCGTAAAAGCGTCGGTATTCAAAGATTACCAAGCGAGCGTGGAATGCTGGCTCGGCACCGACGGTAGCGAAAGCAGCGGTATAGCTATGTTCGACAACGTTACAATCGAAGAAATAGCTCCCGAATTATACACTAAACACAGCGGAAACGGTTCATCGGTGGATATAGACACTGCGGCGGGCGCAAACGGAAACGCTTTCCGTAACTTTACCGACACGGGAATATCTAACGGCGAATTCTATCAAATAGGCAAATACGACGATTTCGCATATCCCCTCGCCCCCGCCGATTGGACAAGATACACCCCCGACAACGTTGGCACAACCGATTATTCGTCGAACGCCTCGCACATTAAAACAGAAGATATAATCAGCGGTATTATTCCCACCGACAAAGCAACTTACGAAGCTCACTATAAAGATTTCGGCGAGAATATAATCAATCCCCGCAACGGCGACGGAAGCGTTCTCATGCTATACAGCAAAACTCCCACCGCTTTCTGCTACCGCTCCTCTAACTTCACGGTTACAGCCGATAAGCCTGGCGCATTAACCGTGTCGCTTTGGGCTTACGGAATAGACGGTTACGGCGCAAGCCTCGTTCTCAAAAACGACGCGCAAATTATAGCGTCTATCGAAAACATAAAGAATACCGACGGTTTCAAAGAATACACTTTCTATATAGAACCGAATTCGGCGGATATTACCACTCTCAGCGTTGAAATTTGGCTCGGCAATATCGACAGACAAAGCAACTACACCAAAACATCGTCGGGTCGCGTGTTTGTGGAACGCGTGTCGTATCATGACATTGCCGACGACACCGCTTCCGACGGAACGACGGTGACTAAGAGTGCGGCAACCAAATTTGCCGAATTTAAAACGGCTTATGCCGACGCAAAGCACAATGGCAACTCGCAAATAACTCAAGCGGCTTATTCTTTTAAAACAATTGATTTCGACGCGTTCGACGCCTACGACACAGCTTACGTTAAATATCCTTACGACTGGAAGCTTTCGGTTGACGCAGGCGAATCTTCGGCGGTACGTTACGGAATATTCGACCCCGCAGGTCCCGGCAACGATTCCACCGTCACCGATTCTTTTAAAAATTCGGAAGGCGGTTCGGGCTACGGAATACTAATGCTCGAAAACAAAGCTTCGGCGGCGTCGACGATTTCTTATAACGGCTCGATTGCTCTTAAAGCCGACACATACTATAAAGTAGACGTATCGCTTCGCGTATCGCTATCCGACGCCGAACGCGAAAACGATAAATCTGCGGGCGCTACCCTATCGCTAAGCGGAACCGACTTCTCATTTAAAAACATTAAAGACACAGCCATAAGATATGGCTCCGACGAAAATGCAACGGTGCTTAACGAGAATTTCAGAACGTATACGTTTTATATCAAAGCGGGTAGCACGGAGTCGTCGGTATCGCTCGCGCTTGCGCTCGGCGACGCTTCGTCCTCGTCTAAGTGGACATGCGGCAAAGTTTACGTAAACAGCGTTTCATACACCGATATAACCAACGTTGCCTACGACGAAGCCGTTGCGGCGGTTAAAGACGGAAAAGAATATTCCATTATCGCAGACCTCAGCACTCCCGCCGACGACACCGACTCGGATAACAATACAAGCGGCGAAAAGAGCGAACTTGCATGGTGGCTTATCCCCTCTATCCTATTCGCTGTGGCAATCTTAATAGCGATTATAGGATTTGTAACCCGTAAAATTCTTGAAAAGCACGCGGCTAAAAAAGGCGTTGTGGAAAAGACCGTGTCTTACGACCGTAGAGCCACACTCAATCAAGAGCACAACAAGAATGCCGACGAAGAAGAAAAGGTAAGCACCGTAATCGATACGAGCTCAACCGACGAACAATACGAATCGTTCGACGACGATACAACGGTAACCGAAACGGCTAAACCTAAGGCGGAAACGATAACGGAAACTTCCGAAGCGGAAACTCCCGCAGAAGAAAAGGCAAACGGCGAATCTGCCACGGAAGAAACAGCCCAAACCGAAAATAGCGAAAACAACAAATCGGCTTCCGAAGAAGTTACGGCAACGGAAGATAAAGCGAGCGCCGAAGAAGCCCCCGCCGAATCTCCCGCTCCTGCCGAAGAAAACAAACCCGACGATTCGTTCATCGATAGGTTCGACGACTAAATAAGTTTACAAGCATTTTAAAAAAGTCTCCCAAACAAAACGGGAGACTTTTTATTTTATAAACTTGTTTGTTATAGGTTATACGTTTTTATAGCCGCCGCATACCGCTATATTCTGCCCCGTAACGTAAGAGGCTTCGCGACTTATTAAAAAGCTCACGGTTGCCGCCACATCGGCGGGAACGCCCGCTCTGCACGCGGGGATTTCGTCTATTATATCGTAACGCTCTTTCTCCGAAAAACGTGCGTTCATAGGAGTGTCTATAAAGCCGGGACTCACCGCGTTAACCGTGATAAGCGAGGGAGCGAGTTCTGAAGCAAGCGCCTTAGTAAAACCTATTACGCCTGCCTTTGCCGCGCTATACACGCTTTCCATTGCCGCACCGCAAACTCCCCACACCGACGAAATGTTCACTATGCGCCCAAACCTATTTGAAACCATATCCGGCGAAAAAACGTTGCACACATATATTGCGCCCAAAAGATTTATATTCACGGTGCGGGCTATGTTTTCGGGCGTTTCGTCGCATAGCAAATTATATGCCGAAATACCAGCGTTATTTATAACGGTATCGATAATTCCGAACGCACGCCCTAAACTCTTTTTTGCGGCTGCAACCGAAGAATAATCGGTTACGTCGCACTTAACCGCAACGGCGTTGTTACCGCCTCCGCACAGTTCGTCCGCGAGAACTTCCGCTTCTTGCTTACGTTTAAAATATCCTACGCCTACTTTAAATCCGCAAGAAGCAAGCTTTCGGCAAATTGCGGAACCGATTGCACCCGAGCCGCCCGTAACAAAAGCAACCCTTGCGCCAATTTCGTTTTCCATTCGTTTCTCCTCAGAATTTTCGCAACTCGGCAAAACCGCCGAGCATTTTTAACTTAAATTATCGGGCAAATCGTTTTCGAAAAGCACTGTTTTCTTGCCCGCAATCTCTCCCGACTTTTTCACGGCCTCATCGAGCGACGAGCATATCGCTATTTTATCTTCGGGCATACCCGCGCTCATAGCGCCGCATTTTAATGAGTTCGCTCTGCTTCCCACAAAGAAAGCGTAATCGGCGCACCCGAAAACTTCTCCGCCGAGCGTCTTATTAGCTTCCTCTTCGCCGTCGCCCATTTCAACCAAACCGGGAGTAATTACTATTCTCGTCCCCTCGAAAGCTTTCAAAACTTCGAGCGCATTTTTCGCGCCTTCCGTGTTGCTGTTGTAGGCATCGTCAATCACGGTAACGTCGCCGTTTTCTATCAGTTGCAAACGGTGCTCTACGGGGTGGAGCTTTTCCACCGCCGAAACTATTTTCCCGAGCGACACGCCGAGTTTAATCGCAACCGCCGCGCAAAGCGAAATCACCGACGGAATATGCCGCCCGAGCAATTTGGTTACGGCGCGTTCGTTTTGCCCTTCGTATGAAAGAGTGAACGCCGTTCCGAAACGACCGAATTCGACGTTTGAATAACTCACCGAAACGCCGCCGTATTCTTCGCTGCCAGCGAGAACTTTTTCTACGGATGCGCGTTCGAACATTCGCCTCGTGCCTTCGTTATCCGCCGAAAAGAATGCGACTCCGTTTTCGGGAAGCCCTTCCACAAGCTCGTATTTAGCTGACGCAATCGCTTCTTCCGAACCGAACGTGGCAAGATGCTGGCGCCCTACGGCGGTTATAATTCCTATGTTCGGTGACACAAGCTTTGCCAAACGGGCAATATCGCCTTTATAGCGAGCTCCCATTTCGGCTATAAACACCTCGTGCCCGTCGTTCAATTCATTGTTAACCACTCTCGCAATACCGAGCGGCGTATTGTAACTTGCGGGGCTATAAAGCACTCTGAACTTTTCTTCGAGCATTGCGGCAAGTATGTTTTTCGCGGTCGTCTTGCCGTAACTCCCCGTAATGCCTATTTTAATAAGTTCTTTTCTCGCGGCGAGTTTTTTGCGCGCCTTAACCTCGTAATGCAAATTATTTAGAGTTTCAAACGGAAACACTATATAATAAGCGAGCAAAACGATAAGCGGCACAAACAGCGGCAATAGCCCCACCAAGCTGTAACGAATGTTATTTTTAAGGAAAGTGCGTTCTCCGAGCATAAATAGTCCGAACGAAGCTCCGCAAAACAGAATTGCCGACAATATACTCAAACGCACTATTCGGCGCGTAATTTTAAGCGGAGTTTTTTTCTTTTGTTTTGCCGTAACCCAAACAAACACCGCAATACTCAAAAAGTAAAACAGCAAACCGAGATAGCGAATAGCGGCGTATTTGACCGCTCCGAAGCACCCAGTGTATACGAGCATACACACAACCGAAAAGAATGCGACCGAAAAATATCTGACGATATAATCGGCTTTCGTCGATTTAAACCATTCGAACAGCCCGCGCACACGGTAAGACGACAGTTGCAGGATTTGCATTATTTTGAAACCCATAACCGTTAGAAGCACCGCGCTCGCCACGCTGAATCCGCATATCAAAGCATAGTACATATCTCTTTTATCTCCGTATCATTCGGTAAATACCTTAACCGCCGCATTAAACACGTCGCTACGTTCGGCATAAGCAAAGTGTCCCGCCCCTTCGAGCATAATAAGTCCGCTGTCATGAATACGTTTGTGAAATCTGCGCGCCATATACGGCGGCGTTTCTCTATCCTCTTTGCCCCAAAACAGCAACGTTGGAACGTCTATTTTGGGCAACAGCGAATCGAGATGAGTATTCACCACTCGCACAAACACTTTTTTCATAGCGGGCGAAAGAGCCGCATAATCGGTGCTTCCCGCATTTTCGGGAGCTTTGCCCCGCCTTTTAGCCGCCTTATATTTTCGTATGGCAATCGCTTTTTTGAGCGACGGCTTGGGCTTTAAGCCCGCCGACGACGCGAGCACCAATTTGCCCGCGACTTTGCGGGCGCCGAGAATAAGCGACACTCTTCCGCCGAAGCTGTGCCCTATGAGCGTTGGCTTTATAAGCCCCAACTCTCCGAGCGCATACTGCACGCAATCGGCATAATCGTATATTCCCCAACTTTCTGGCGGAAAATCGCTTTTGCCGAAACCGGGAAAATCCAAAGCGTACACAGTTCTGCCGCAACGAGCCAAATAATCGAATATGCCGTTCATGGCGTCGCTCGACGCGCCCCAACCATGCAACAGCACGACCGCGTTTTTTCCGTCTCCGCTTCCTTTGCAAAAAACGTCGGTTCCGTTATAGCGCATGTTTTCGCTCCGTTAAGAATTTCGCGTTCTCACAGTTCTTTTCGAAAAACCAACGCGTTGCCGCTTTTGTAATAATTTTTGCGCGTGTTCAATATTTTAAACCCGCACGATTCGTAAAGAGCTCGCGCCGCCGCGTTATGCTCGTTTACTTCCAAAAAAATTTCTCGCGCGCCCGAATCGGCGGCATGTTCGCACAGCTTTCGCAAGAGCGCCTTGCCGTACCCCTTTCGACGGCAATGCTCCGAAACCGCGATATTATATATTTCCGCCGTCTCGAATACCGTTTTAAGCCCGCCGTAGCCTGCTATTTGACCATTTTCACTCAGTAAATAAATAGCGGTGTTTTCGTCGGAAAGCGCTTCGCGCACCATGCTTTCCGTCCAAGCGCATTCTATGTATTGCCTTTCCATTTGCGCAACGGCGTTACTATCGGAAAGTGAAGCTCTGCGAAGTTCAATCGCCATTTTGCCTCGCTTTCAAGTCGCGCTCGGCTTGCGATTCTCTCACATATTCGGGCACAAGCTTTTGCCATTCGTCGGCAAACGAATACAACTCTTTTGCGGCGCGTATGAGCGCGGAACAATCGAGCGCGGGCGGCACGGCGTTAGAAAGAAACGGTGCTACGCGCTCGTCGGCACAAACAACGCCGTCGTAACGCTCGGCTTTTTGCAAAGCCTCTTGCATAGAAACGCAAACGCAATCGGTTAGCGGATTTCTGTCGGCATCGTATTCGCACATATATGCGGTTCCGTTGCTTCCGTCGGTTACGCAAAGAATTTTACCGTAACCGTCGGCTCTTTTATTATATGCCAACATTCTAAGTTCGTGAATGCCGAGAGCGGGCTTACCGCAAGCATAACACATAGAGCGCACGGAGCTAACTCCTATGCGAATTCCGGTGAACGAACCCGGTCCCGTCACGCAAGCTATATAATCCAAATCGGAAAGACTCATTCTCGCGTTTTCCAACAGTTCGTCTATATGAGGCATCAGCGCCGACGAAGCACATTTACCGTCTTCGTCGCGAAAAAATTCGCCGGTAGAGAGCGCGACTTCCACCGAATGCCCCGCCGTGTTTAACGCAAGAATTTTCATGAGCGCGCGTCGAGTTTTATATGCTCGGATTTATCTTTGCTGTAACGGTACAATATGAACTTATTGCCTATTGCCGCCACAAATTCCGCGCCCAATTTTTTCGCCGTCTCCTCCCCCGCTTCGCGCGACGAAAGCGGCGCCGAACGGAGCACCGTAATTTTAATCAATTCCCTCGCCGTCAAAGCGGAATCGCAACTCTCGATAAAATTATCGGTCAATCCGTCTTTCCCGAGTTGAAAGACCGAAGCAACCGAAGCCGCTTGCGAGCGAAGAGTCGCTCTTTGTTTACTGTTCAACAATTTCTATATTCCTCTCGTTTTCGTCTTTATATTCTATACTTACCGCAATAACGTTTGAACGCGGCAAAACATCGTCTATGTTTTTCCACCATTCTATAACGCATACGCCGCCGTTCTCGCCGAAATACTCGGCAAGCCCCGCCTCAACCGCTTCGCGCCCGCTATTTAGCCTATAAGCGTCGTAGTGATAAAGCGTAAGTCTTCCGTCATATTCGTTCATAAGCGCAAACGTGGGGCTCACAATCGTCTCTGAAATGCCGAGCCCGAGCGCTATTCCCTTTGTGAAAACGGTTTTGCCCGCGCCCAAATCGCCCGAAAGAGTAACTATTTCTCCTCCGCGCAATTTTTCGCCGAGCTTGCGCCCGAGTTCGAGAGTTTGCAACTCGTTTTCGCTAACGTATTTCATACCTTTTCATTTTATCACAAATATAAGAATTTTGCAAGCGACTGAAACACTCGAACCGAAAAGCAATAAAAAAACGCTTGCCGCTCAACATGCAAAAAGAGCACTTTTCGGCGCTCTTCTATAAAATACAAATTTTATCTATTTAATATTTTTTGCTTCTCGATTTCAAACTCTTCCGAAGTTAACACTACGGAATCGTAAACATCTTTCAGTTCGCGTAAAAGCTCTGCTTGGAATATAAAGTGTTCGCAATATTTTTCGCATCAATCGCTTTCTCCTTTAAGAGCATTAAATGCGCCCTAAAATTTATCAAAATTATAACATATGTCCCCCCCTCATATTGGCGTGCTTTTTGAAAATTTCTCATGAACATTTTTTTCTTTCAAAATTTGGCATACAAAAATAATGTTTTGCTTTTTTGCAAACAACAGAATATACTTTTATACTTCTCAACGTTTTTCGCAATTAAAAAAACGAAGCCCGTTTAGGAACTTCGTTTTTATTCTATTAAAAAGCTATCAGCGAGGAGCCGAATAACGCGACGGCGGACGGCGGCGGGCATAAGGACGGAGCGGCGGACGACGACGCGAAGCGGCTACGAGCTTTTTCTTTTTCGCGGGCTTTTTCGCCGCTTTTTTCTTTGGAGCGGCCTTTTTCGGCGGCGCTTTCGGCGCGGCTTTTTTTGCGGCTACCAAAGCTGCGAGCCGCCTTTTAAGTTCGGAAACTTCCAAAACATGACTTAGGTCGTCAAGCGATTTGGTGAGCAAATACGATATTTCGGGGCTGTTTCGCTCGTCTTCGTCGAGCACGAGTTGCACCGCGAATAATTTCTCGCGCAACGCGAAAGCGCTTTCGGAATCTTTAACGTCTTGCAAGCCGTTGCGAATTTCGGTAATCTCCGCTTTTCTCTTCGCTATTTTTTCGTTTATTCTGTCTTTTTCGGCGCGCGCCGCTTCTTCGCGCATAGCGTCTTCGCGCTGTCTTATTCCTCTGCGCAATTCCATTTCGGCGGCGTACATCGCTCGTTCCGTCTCGGCGGCAAGTTTGATTTTTTTCGCTTCTTCACGCAGTTTCTCCGCTTCGGCGAGCGCAATTTGCGCTTTGCGGTTCGCCTCTTCGGCGTCGGCTTTCAGTTTTTCGATTGTGAGAGCAGTTTCGGCGTCAACTTCGAGAGGTTCCGACCGAACGGGAACGGCGCGCACGATTTCGCTCTCGTTTTCGAAAACGGGACTTGCGGCTCTTCCGTTGCCGAAAACCGCTTGTTGCTCGAGCTCCGCCTTTTTCTCTTCGACGTTCTCAACTTTTATAACCGACGGTTCCCATAATTCGTCTTCGCTCTCTTCCCGTTTCGGCGTGTGTTCTTCGGCTTTGAAAACGGTTTCTTCCTTTTCGTTTTCGATAGGTTCGGTAAATATGGCAGAATCTACGGACTCTGTTTGCGCCTCTTTCGTTTTCTCTTCTTCTTTGGGCATTGCCGCTATTACGTTTTCGGTTTCTTCAAAAGAAAAATCGTTTTTCTTTTCTTCGGACTCGAACGGCGGCATGACGAAAACGGTTTCTTCCGCATTATTCTCGGGCGAAACTTGTTCTACGGGCGGTTCGTCAGCTTTAATCACGTTTTGCGCCTCGCTCAAATCGCCGTAAGACGAATCGGGCGTAGCAAATATTCGCTCAAATATTGCGTCGGCTTCGGCGTCGGGCTGCGCTTGCGATTCGTCGGTTTTCACAGAGTCGGAACCGCCGTCGGCATATAAAATCGTATTGAGCATTTCGTCCGCTTCCGAATCGGAAATTTCGGGTTGAGAATAAGCGGGCTCCGGTTGAGCTTCGAACACGGCGTCAGATATTTGTTCCGACATCGGCTTTCCCTCTTCCGCAAAAATAATTTGATTAAACATTGCGTCAGCTTCGGCATCGTCGAAAACGGGCACCCCGCTGTCGATTCCCTTACACGCCGCCAAATCTTTTTGCAACGCTTCCAAACGGGTTTGCAAAGCTATGCGTTTTTTGCTCCAACGCTCTTTTTCGTCGGCGGGCGCGGTAGTTGCCGCAGTATCCACAATACTTATTTGCAATCTTACCGCGTCGATTTCCTTTTGAATTTGTTCTCTGTCTTGCATTTTCGCCTTCCCCGCGCATTTCGTACAAATATTGTACAATATTATAGGCAAAAAGTCAATCTTTATTCGCTATTTTCGGCGCGGACAAATCGGTTACGAATTTTCTTTACGTAACGAATCCGAAACGGATGATGACGCCGCGTCCGAAACGAGCGCGTCGGCGGCTATTTCCGAATTCAAATCGGGCTCGCAAGCAAGCTCGGTATTTTTCAAAGACGCTCCCGAAGAAACCGCCGTTACTTCCTCCGACACAGTTTGCGTAGCGCAAGTTTTTTTTGCGCGAGGAGCAAACATTTTGTTTATGAGTTTATGCAAATGTTTATACACAAAAAACGTGACTATCGAGCAAATCGACAACCTTAGCAAATTAAACGGCAACACCGAAAGCGGCAAGTAATAACGGTAAAAACTGTCTTTGCTAATGCTCGGAAACAAATTCGTAAGCATTCCCACAACGGCGTCCCAACCGAAAGCTTTCGCATAGAACGGAATGAGCATAACTCCGTTTACAACCAACGCAATAACGATTTGGCAAGCGGTTCCCACAGCAAGCGCAATTAAAGCACCCGACTTTGTGCGTTTGCGCTTATATATGAGCGATGCGGGCAACACGTATGCTATTCCCATTAAAAGGTCGCCGAGTTCGCCAACTCCCGCCGTTGAAGTAAACGGCAATTTTAAAAGACATTTGAAAACTATAATTAAGCTTCCCCACACGGGACCCATCATAAATCCCGTGAGCATAGCGGGCATTTCGGAAAATTGCACGTCGAGAAACGGCGGAAAAATCATTGGCAACGGGAACTTTACAAACATGTAAAGCACAAATGAAATCGCCGTCATTACCGCCGCAACGGTAATATTTTTTGTTGTGAAAAACTTTTCGCGCATAAAAAACCGCCTCCGAAAATTTACGGGGCGGCAAAAAAACATGCAAAAAACGCAAAAACCTTATTTCATCCGGACTGTAACCGTCGGTCGGGGAATCTCGCCCCGTCATACGCAAAACGCGCTCGCGGACTATACCGCCGGTGGGGAATCACGCCCCGCCCCTAAGCTTGCAATATAAGCATACACCGTTTTTAGATTGCTGTCAAGCGTTTTTTATGCGCATTTTTTAATCGATAAACGGGGTCACGTTATCGCCGTTATCCCACAGTTTTTCCAAGCGATAAAATTCTCTCGCTTCTTCGTGCTGAATGTGAACGATTACGTCGCCGTAGTCAAGCACCGCCCATTTCGGCGATATGTCCCTCCTCAACGGCTCTATTTTATGTTCTTTGCTGAGTTTTTCGTCAACGTAATCCGCCATTGCTTTAACGGCTGTTGTAGAACCCGCGCCCGCAATCACGAAACAATCCGCGAGCACCGTTTTTTGCGCGACGTCTATAATAACTATGTCGCGTCCTTTCTTTTCGGAAAGCTTTTCCGCTATGAAATGTGCCAAAACTTTGCCGCCCTTGTTTTTAAGGTCGTCATATTCCGCTTTCGCTTTCTTATTATTTTCAGGCTCTTGCTTTTGCACAACGGTAACTTTTTTGACTTCGGCAAACACGGGCGCCGCTTTCTTTGCGGCGGTCGCCTCGCGGCAAATTTCGGCGAAATGCTTACAAGCTACAATCGTTTCCTCGCACACGGGTTTGCCGCTTTGCTTCAACGTTTTAACCGTAGCTTTGAGCGAACGAAGCATAGCTCTGTTTAAATCTTTCGCGGCAACGCGGCGGAGCGATTCCACGCCCTCGTATTCCCGGCCCTCTTCTATTGCATCGGCAAGATACACTATTTTGTCGAACTCCGACATATCCGCCGCGCCCGTAGTATGCTTTTCGATTGCGCCCGCTATGCGCTCGTTGCATTTAAAATAATCGCGGGCAATCGCCGCCGAAACGTGCGCGTGCAATACGGCGGGAGCGCTTTTTAAAAGCTCGGCATACCGCTCGGCTTTGATTTTATGTTTTTTGAGCGTCTCCGCGTCCGCATATTTGCCTATGTCGTGCAAAATAAGCGCCGTAATTACTTCGTTTACGTTTTCGCCGTATATTTTGGCAAGCCTTATTCCCGCTTTAACTGCGCGGAATGTATGCTCTATTCGTTCCTCTTTGAGTTCGAAAGTTTTATACGCCTTTACGAACGGCGCATATTCTTTATACAGCCCGTGCTTTTCTATATATTCGCACACCTCTGCGGGCACAAATTCGGCGGTTTTGCCGAAAGCGACAGCCGCGCGAACGAGGCTCGAAGATTCGTCCGAAACGGTAAAACCTGCGGACTTAAACTTAAAGCCCAACTCTTTTAAGCTGTCAAGCAATTTTTTAGACGCCGCATATCCTTTTCTGCGAATTAAAAAGAATGTTGCGCTTGCGGCAAGTTCGTCGGCGTCTTTCCATTCGGTAAGCCCCGAAACGCAATCCGAACCTATTACGAAAAAGAGTTCCGCTCCCTCGTACTTTTGTTTGTAATGCCGCACCGCGTCGATAGAATAGCTTATTTTTTCTTGCTTTATTTCCCATTTGGAAACTTTGACGTTTTCGAGCTCGGCAGTTACTTTCCTAAGCATTTTAACTCGCTCTTCGCCGCTCGCGTCGCACCCCTCTCGCTTAAAGGGGGATATATAGCAAGGAAGCACAACCACGCGAGAGAATTTTTTGCTCAACTTTCTAATTATTTCAAGATGCGCGTTTGTAACGGGGTCGAAGCTTCCGCCTAATATTGCCACTTTTTGTACTTTGTCTGTCATAATATTCCTCTTACTTGTATTTTAACCGCTTATTCCACAAAATCGAACTCAAAATCGAGTATGCGCACAGTGTCGCCCTCTTGCGCACCCGCTTTTTTGAGCGCTTTTATCACGCCGTCATCGCGCAGTCTCTTTTGAAAATAATTGAAACTGTCGTAGCTATTGAGCACCACTCCGCGCGCAAGTTCCTCAATCATGCCGCCCACCACTTCGAACGCGCCGTCGTCGTCGCGTTGCACCGAAAAGCCGGTAGTGTCGCGTTCGGGATAAACAAACGGTTCGAATTCGAGAGGCGCAACGGGCGGAAGCGTGGAAAGAGTTTCCCACACGCAACGCAAAAGCGATTCGAGCCCTTGCCTCGTAACAGCGCTAATCGGAAAACACGGAGCCTTTACTTTGCGTTTGAATTCGGTAATCGCTCGGTCGTCGGGCAACAGTTCAGCTTTGTTGAGCGCGACTATTTGAGGACGCTTGCTTAGCTCTGGCGAAAAATCTTTAAGCTCGCGATTTATGTTTTTATAGTCTTCTACGGGGTCGCGACCTTCGCTGCCCGATATGTCAACAACGTGCACAATAAGGCGCGTGCGTTCCACATGCCGCAAAAAATCGGTGCCAAGCCCTGCCCCCTTGCTCGCTCCGTCTATAAGACCGGGAATGTCGGCCACCACAAAACCGTGCTCGTAATATTGCACTGCGCCCAAGTTTGGCGAAAGCGTTGTGAAATGATAGTTCGCTATTTTGGGCTTTGCCGAACTCACCGACGACAAAAGCGTGCTCTTTCCCACGTTGGGATACCCAACAAGCCCTACGTCCGCTATGGTTTTGAGTTCGAGCATCACGCATTTTTCTTCGGTTTGCTCGCCGAGTTGCGAAAAATGCGGCGCTTGCCTTCTGCTCGTTTTAAAGCGCGCGTTTCCCTTGCCGCCCCGCCCTCCTTTAAGCACGGTTATGCGCTCGCCGTCGGTAAACAAATCGGCAATGGTGCCTCCGCTTTCATAATCGGTAATAACAGTCCCGCGCGGAACTTTTATAACGAGTTCTTTGCCCGATTTGCCGTTGCAGTATCTCCCGCTTCCTCTTTCGCCGTCGGGCGCGCGAAAATGCGACTCGTATTTAAAATCGAGAAGTGAGGTCATGCGGGAATCGGCTTCGAACACAATATTGCCGCCCGCGCCGCCGTCGCCGCCGTCGGGCCCGCCGTTACTCACGTATTTTTCGGTATAAAAGCTCGTGCAACCGTTGCCGCCGTTGCCCGCTTTAATGTAAATTCTTATTCTGTCTACAAACATATTTTCTTTTGCCCAACCGCAACTCTACGACTCGACATATCCTTTTTTATTATTCCTATCGTATAGCGCTTAGGGTTCGCTATACGCGCGATTACGATTGCATTCCGAGCTTTTCGAGAATAGCTTTGCTCGCTTTTCTTCCCGCTCCCATAGCGAGAATAACGGTAGCCGCACCCGTCACCGCGTCGCCACCCGCGTAAATTCCGTCAACATTCGTCTGCATGGTTTCTTCGTTTACAACTATTGTTCCCTTTTCGGACGTTTGTAACGCAGCAAAACTGTTTTTTATGAGCGGATTGGGGCGTGTGCCGAGCGATACTATAACCATGTCGGTTTCTATGTCGAATTCGCTCCCCGCTACCGGCTTTGGCGAACGGCGTCCGCTCTTATCGGGCTCTCCGAGTTCCATTTTTACGCAACGCATACTTTTAACCCATCCGCTTTCGCCGCAGAACGACACGGGATTTGTAAGCAAGCAAAATTCTATGCCCTCCTGCTCGGCGTGATGAATTTCTTCCGCTCTCGCAGGCATTTCTTCTCTGCCTCTGCGATATATTATTTTAACGCTCTCAGCTCCCATTCTGAGCGCGGTGCGCGCGGCGTCCATAGCCACGTTTCCCGCGCCTATAACGGTCACCTTTTTTCCGAGTTGCACGGGAGTTGGGCTATTAGGCAAATACGCTTTCATAAGATTTACCCTCGTTAAATACTCGTTGGCGGAATACACGCCGTTAAGATTTTCGCCGGGTATGTTCATAAACATAGGAAGCCCCGCGCCGCTTCCTATAAACACGGCGTCGTAATCTTTTGCTATTTCTTCAATCGGCAACGTTTTCCCCGCAACGGTATTGAGCTTTATTTCCACTCCGCCGCCGCAAAGCTTGTCGATTTCGGCTTGAACAAGCGATTTGGGCAAACGGAATTCTGGAATGCCGTACACCAAAACCCCGCCCGCTTTATGAAAAGCTTCGAAAACGGTGACGTCGACTCCGTGATTGCTAAGTTCAGCCGCGCAAGTGAGACCTGCGGGACCGCTTCCGATTACAGCCACGCGCTTGCCTGTGCGAGCCGTCTTTTGAGGTTTGCCGCCGTGCGCGAGCATATAGTCGCCCACAAACCGCTCCACGTTTCCGATTGCCACAGCGCCGTCTACGCGAGCGCGCAAACACATTTTCTCGCATTGATTTTCTTGCGGACAAACGCGTCCGCAAATCGCGGGCAAACTGCTCGTCTTTCCTATGATATCCCCTGCTTTTTCAAACTCGCCGCTTGCGGTAGCCGCCAAAAAGTCGGGTATGTTTACCGACACGGGGCACCCCTGCATACACGGCGCGTTTTTGCAGTGCATACACCTCGACGCTTCTTCTTGCGCCATTGCGGGAGTGTAGCCGAACGCGACTTCTTTAAAGTTGCGGGCTCGTTCTTTCGGGTCCTGTTCGGGCATTTTGCTTCTCGGTTTCTTTTCGATTGCCATAATTATTTAACCTCCCCCGTAAGTCTGCAACGGTGTTCTTTTTCCTGTTCGCGATAAACTTTACTGCGGTTTATGGCTTCGTCCCAGTCTATAAGGTGCCCGTCGAATTCGGGCCCGTCAACGCAAGCATACTTTGTTTTTCCGCCGCAAGTAAGTCTGCAACCTCCGCACATTCCCGTGCCGTCAACCATAATCGAATTCATGCTGACAACCGTTTTTATATTGAGCTCGGCGGTAAGCGCGCAAACGGCACGCATCATAGGCATGGGCCCTACCGCAAAAACGCAATCGTAATTATTTACCGCCGCAAGCCTTTTGAGTTCGTCGGTAACGAAGCCTTTCACTCCGCTCGTTCCGTCGTCGGTTATAAGATACAAATTTTCAGCCGCCGCTTTAAACTCCTTTTCGTACATTAAAAGCGACGCGGTTCTCGCCCCCACGATTACGTCGGACGGCATTCCCTTTGCGCGCAAAGCTTTGGCTTGCGGATAAATAACCGCCGCGCCTATGCCGCCGCCTATGAGCAATATGTTTTTAAATTCGGATAAGTCGGTGGGATTTCCGAGAGGTCCCACAAAATCGGCGATAAACCCGCCTTCGGGAATTTGCGAAAGCTTTATTGTGGAATACCCCACTTCTTGCACAAGAATAGTAACCGTGCCCGCAATCGCGTCGTAATCGCAAATCGTGAACGGAACACGCTCCCCGTCTTCGTCTACGCGCAATATTATAAATTGACCGGGATGAGCGTGACGAGCGACGTCGGGCGCCGATACTACGTATTCGGTGACGTTTTCAGCAAGTCTTGTCTTCTTGATAATTTTGTTCATTATGTAGCCTCCCTTTTTATAATAGAATTTTATTTAACCGAAACTAGCGAAAGCGTGCAAAAAGCCGCCACAGGGCACTTGCCGCATTCGGGACGTTGCGACTTGCAACAATATCTGCCGTGAAATATAAACAAATGATGCGCGGTTGAATAATCTTCGGGCGAAAGCTTTTCGGTCAAATCTTTTTCCACGTCGAACGGCGTTTTGCCATCGCTTAGTCCAAGCCTATGGCTCACGCGAAAAACGTGCGTGTCCACAGCTATGTTGTTTCCGCCGAAAGCCACACTCATAACCACGTTGGCGGTTTTTCGTCCCACCCCGCGCAACGTAAGCAATTCTTCGAACGACGACGGAACGTTGCCGTCGAATTTTTCCACAATGTCACGCGCCGCCGAAATAATGCTCTGCGACTTATTGCGATAGAATCCGCAACTGAAAATCAAACGCTGCAAATTTTCAATATCCGCTTCGGCAAAATCGCGCGGAGTGTCATATACCTTAAAAAGCTCTTTCGTAACTTCGTTAACTCTTTTATCGGTGCACTGCGCCGACAAAATAACCGCCACCAAAAGATGAAACGGGTTGTCATAGTGCAATTCGCATTGCGCTTGCGGATACGCCGCCGAAAGCGCGTTCAATATAGAATTAACGCGGGAATCGCGAGTATGTATAACACTATTTTCCATATGAATAATTATATCACACAACCATGTTATTTGTCACGCGATTTTTTGCCGACAATATGAACTCTCGCATAGCGTTGCGGAGTTTCTCCGTAATACTCGGTAAAGTCGCGGTAAAAAGAACGCATACTGCCGAAACCCGAATTGAACGCCGCATCAGTGACGCTTTCGCCGTTTTTCATTCTATCCAACACGTTTTCGAGCCTCACCGAATTTATATATTTTTTCAAACTTACGTTTGTGAACGAATTGAACATGCGGGAAAAATGATACGGACTGTAACCGAACTTTTTGCTTAACCCCGCCAACGTGAGCTCCTCTTCGCAATGCTCCCTAATATATGAAAGAATTTCGCGCACGGTGTCCGCTCTTCCACCCGCACCCGTATCCGAAAAGCCGAGAAAGCCGTGCAAAAGCCCGAGAAATGAGTTGCTCCACCCCTCGCAGAACAGCGCGTTCGCGTCACGATAATTCGATTGATACAATTCTATTAAAGACATAATAGACGAAAACAGTTTTTCGTTGTATACTATGTGCCTTGTAATCACAGAGTTTTCGGTATAAGCAAAAAAACGTTTTAAGCAATCGAGAGGAAACAGTACGACTATCCCATCGCCGCCCGACAAAACATAGGAATGCACGTCGTAGCTTCCCGACACGCATATTCCGCCCGCTCGAACGCTTTCGGTTTCTCCGTTAATCGTCACATTCACAAAATCATTCGTAACGCAAAGCACTTCCACTTGCGCATGAAAGTGCGGCGCGATTCCCGCCGTTTTGAATATTTCTATGTTGCGATGCTCCAAATCGCGCTCCGATTCGTAAAAAACGCCCATAAATTCATTATAACGCAATTTTTATTTATATGCAAATAATTGAGCGCAATTTTTGGCAATAAAAAACTAGTTTATGGCGTTGAAATTTTTTAAGAAAACGGTGTATAATAAAATCAAATTAAAAACAAAATTTCGGAGGTTCACGGGAAAATGAAAATCGGCGTGCAAATGTACTCTCTTCGAAACTACGCGCATAGCGAGGGTATAGAAAAAACTTTCGCCACCGTAAGCGAATGCGGTTTCGACTGTGTGGAGCCTATCGCTTGCGACTACGGAATAGGCTACGAAAACACCGGCAAACTCATGCGAAAATTCGGGCTATCCTCTTTTTCGATGCACGTTCCTTATGCGGTAACGCTAAATGGCGACGAGCTCGAAAAATTCCGACAAATTTTCGGATTCGATACGGCGGTAATTCCGTATATGGAGCCGCAAAAATTTTACGACTGCGACGAACTAAAAAAAATAATCGAGGGAGCTATCGAAAACACTGCGAAACTCGGGCTTAGGCTTGCGTATCACAACCATAACTTCGAATTCAAGCGCAAAAACGCGCTTTCGGAGCTACCGAGCAAATTTCCCCCGCTAAAACTTCAACCCGACGTGTTTTGGTTGAAAGACGCGGGCTTAGAGCCCATAAAATTCTTACGCGAAAACGCCGCAAATATAGCGCTCATTCACGTTAAGGAATACGGCGAAAACGCGCAATCCCCTTGCCCTATCGTGGGCGACGGCGCAACCGACGCAAAAAGCGTGCTTCGATTTGCCAAAGAGCAAAAACATGAAAGCGTTATTTTGGAATACGAAAGTCCGTGCACCGACGAAATAGAATATTTGAAAAAATCGCTTGAATTTATGCGGGAGGCGATAAAATGACAAATGAAAAAATTCTCAAAATAAGCATTTTGGGATATGGCGGAATGGCGCATTATCATTTCGAACGACTCTCGAAACTCGGAATCGCAAAAATCACGGGCGTGTTCGACACCGACGAAAAAAGGCAAGAAGCGGCAAGAAAAGAAGGACTTTTAGCTTATCCCTCCGCCGAAGCGCTCTTAGCCGACGATGAAACCGACGCGGTTTTAATAGCCACGCCAAACGATTGGCACAAGCCTTATGCCGTTGCGGCGGCAAAAGCGGGCAAACACATAATATGCGAAAAACCCGCCGCTTTGAGCGTAGCCGAATTCGACGATATGACCTCTGCCGCGAAAAGAAACAACGTAATATTGGCGGTGCACCAAAACAGACGTTGGGACAAAGATTTCATTGCAATGCGCGAAATAGCGAAAAGCGGCGTTTTGGGTAAAATTTATCGCATAGATTCTTTTGTTTGCGGGGCGAACGGTATTCCCGGCGGGTGGAGAAAAACCAAAAAAGCGGGCGGCGGAATGATGCTTGATTGGGGCGTTCACCTTATAGACCAAATATTCGACTTTAAAAAAGAAAAACCGAGCTCGCTTTATTGCCGTTACAGCAAAGTTCTCGGCTTCGACGTAGACGACGGCTTTTCCGCAAAATTCGAATATGCCGACGGGCTCGCCGTGAACGTGCGCGTCGAAACAAACACTTTTGTTAAACTTCCCCGCTGGATTATTTACGGACGCGACGGCACAGCCGTAATCGAAGATTGGGAATTGAACGGGAAAATAATTCTTCCCGTTTACGGTTCGGAAGTTGAAATTGCGGGAATAGAAGCGGGAAACGGATTTACCAAAACTATGGCATATCGTCCCCATTCGAGCGTAATCGAACAAGACATTCCCAACCCCGAGCCCGATTGCGACGCATTCTATAAAAATTTCGCGGCGGCGATAAGCGGAAAAGAAGAGCCGCGCATATCGAACGAAAGCGTAAGAAAAGTTTTGCGCGTTATGGAGTTATGCAAGCTTTCAAGCGAAAAAAACGAAGTAATAAAAAGCGAATTAAAAGATTTATAAAAGCCGAAAACCAAAAAACTCTTTAATTACGTCACGCATACTATTAAAATTCAATAAAAAATCATTAAAAATGGAGGCAAGAAAATGAAAAAATTAAAAGTCGGAATTGTTGGATGCGGATTCATAGCGCGCGGAAAACACCTACCCGCTTTGCAAAATTTGAGCGATACCGTTGAAATTGCGGCGCTTTGCGACTTAATTCGCGAGCGAGCGGACGACATGAACGAAAAATTCGCTTGCGGCAAAGCGAAAATTTTCACCGACTACAAAGAAATGCTGAAACTCGAACTCGACGCGGTGTACGTTTGCACGCCGAATGTGTCGCACGCCGAAATAACGGTTGCCGCGCTCGAATCGGGAAAACATGTTATGTGCGAAAAGCCTATGGCAATAAACTCGCGCGAGGCGCAAAAAATGCTCGACGCGCAAAAAAAGAGCGGCAAACTCCTAACAATCGGCTACCAAAACAGATATCGCAACGATTCCCTATTCTTGAAAAAATGTTGCGAAGCAAACGAATTAGGCGAAATTTATTTTGCGAAAGCTCACGCGGTGCGTAGGCGCGGAGTGCCGCTTTGGGGCGTGTTCCTCGATAAAGAAAAACAAGGCGGCGGACCTTTAATCGACATAGGCACTCACGCGCTTGATTTGGCGCTCTATTCAATGAACAACTACGAACCGCTCTATGCTTGCGGAACGACTTATCATAAACTTAACAACGAAAAGCAAACGGGAAATCCGGGCGGCGATTGGAACCCGAAAGAATTCACGGTAGAAGATTCGGCATTCGGTTTTGTGGTTATGAAAAACGGCGCCACCGTTTTTCTCGAGTCGTCTTGGGCGCTCAACACAACCGACGTGCGCGAAGCGTCCGTAACTCTTTGCGGCACCAAAGGCGGCGCCACAATGCCGCAAATGGGCAAACTCGAACTTAACGGCGTGAAAAACAACGCTAAATTCGCCTACTGCCCCGACTTTGTTGCGGGAACTTTTGCCTATCTCGACGGCAAACCCGCTAACGAAGGCGATTTGGAAGCGAAAACGTTTTTAGACGCAATTACGGGAAAAGGAAAACTTGTTGTTCTTCCCGAACAAGCGTTTGTAGTAACCAAAATACTCGAAGGAATTTACGACTCGGCGGCAACGGGTAAGCCGCATTATTTCGAACGTTAAACATTGCAAGGAGGATATTAAATATGAAATTAGGCGTATTCAGCCCCGTACTTTCGGATATGTCGCTCCCCGACGCGCTTGCGTTCTTGCACGGTTTGGGAGTTGAACAAATGGAACTCGGTTGCGGAGGCTGTCCCGGCACCGCGCATGCCGACATAAACATTCTTTCGAAAAGCAATTCCGAAATTCAAAAAGTGAACGACGCGTTCGCGCGCAACGAATTAACAGTGTCGGCGCTCTCCGTGCACGGAAACGGCGTTCATCCGAATAAGGCGATTGCCGAAAAAGCAACCGACGAGCTCGTTGCCGCAATAAAAACGGCACGCAAACTCGGAACCGACAAAGTAGTCACCTTTTCGGGTTGCCCCGGCGACAAAACGTCGTCGTGCCCCAACTGGATAACGTGCGCATGGCCGAACGATTTTTACGAACTGCTCGAATGGCAATGGAACGAGGTGCTAATTCCCTACTGGAAAAAAATTGCGCGCATTGCGGACGACGAGGGCGTTAAAGTGTGCATAGAAATGCATCCCGGTTTTTCGGTGTACGGCGTTGAAAGTATGCTCAAATTGCGAAACGCCGCAGGAAAAGCGCTCGGCGCCAACCTCGACCCCTCTCATCTTATTTGGCAAGGCGTCGATATTGCCGAAGCCGTTAAAGCGCTCGGAGAGGCAATATACTTCTTCCATGCAAAAGATACGGCTATCAACAACGCGAAAACAAAAATTAACGGCGTTCTCGACACAAAATCGTATGCGAACGTTCTCGAACGCTCATGGATTTTCCGCACCGTAGGCTACGGCAACGCCGATTTCAAGCAAATAGTGAGCGCGCTCGCCGCCGTCGGTTACACGGGCTCGATTTCAATCGAACACGAAGACAGCTTGATGCCTCCCAAAGAAGGACTCGCAAAAGCAGTCAAATATCTTAAAGACATAATTATTAAAGACGCAAACACGACCGACGCTTGGTGGATTTAACGCTTGAAAGCGCACAAAAGAGCCGCAATATTGCGGCTCTTTATTATTACGTTCAAACTCAACGAATCCATTTGGCGTACAGTCGCGTTTCTGTATAACATTCGATTTCCCCGTCAACCCGCGCATTAGGCAATGCGTCCGCGTCGAACTCCCATGCCGTTTCGCATTCGGGTTCGCGATACCACCCTCCGAACGAATACCCGTCGCGAATCGGCTCGGGAGGAACAAACGTTATTAAGCTCGAATAGTCGCAATCGTCTATAAAATAATACCCGTAGTTTGGCGCCGAATCGTAGTTATACATATACGACACGTTTGCAACGTAAACTTCCTTACCGTCGCCGATAATCGCTTTATTTGTGGTCTGCTGATTATCCGGCAACATAAAATTACTGCTCACATACAGTTTCGCGTTACTTTGAGACGAATTTATATAGCTAAGCTCTTGCAAAAAATTTTCGGAATAATCGTAAAGTATTATCTTTTCGAGTTTCGGGCAAGCGAATTGCCCTCTGTGAACGCTCGTTTTCGGCATAAACAGTTTTTTCAAGTTTTCGCTTTTAAGAGTTCCCGTGTAACCGCAACCTTTCGCTCGGTACATATAGCGCACGGGAAATCCGCCTAATTGCGCGGGAACGAGCACTTCCTCTTTGGTTTGCGCGTTAGGCGTAAACCCGTCAAGGCTAACATAACTATATTCGCGCGAATGAACAACGTAATAATAAAAGTCTTCGGTAAAACTTGCATCGCCGCCCGCAGGATTATAGCAAGAAGCCGAACGCGATGCCAAAAACAAAAGAGCGACAAGCGTTATGAGCGCCGCCAAAAAAGGCAATAATATTTTAATCGTTATGCGACGGGCATTTTTCATTGCGCAAACTCCCGAATAAGCAAAAAATCGCTTTGCTTTTCTCACTATTAAAACAATTCCCGACGCGTTTTTGTCCCAAATTTCCGATTACATTTCGAAAACGCTGAAAACAATACTGATTCGGTGAATAAAATTCTTATTCCCATCAAAATTATCGCCTATATCGTATCCGTATTGTGCAAGCACGGAACCTCGAACTTCGTCGTAAACCTTTTTAACGTGATACGTCATTTGAGTTCTTGCGGCATCCACGCTTTGCCGTCCTCTTTCGGCTAATTCCTCGTAAGCTTCGCACATAAGAATTCCGTTCCCGTTTAGGTTTTGCAAAACAAGCCAAGAAACCGAATCGAAAATAGCTATCGGCATGTTTGAAAGCCCTATTGTAATAAGGAACTTTTTCATCTTCCTTACATCGTAATCTGTTGTCGCATGAATCTCGTTAATTTCCGACCATTTTGAACATAGGGGGCGTATTCCACCGCCCGTTAATTCCGATAAACGACGCATTTCACTCTCCGCTATATAGAAAATGCGTCTTAACAATATAATTTATGTAAAGCCGCATTTCCATTTTTTGATATTTTACAATAATTTACATATTTTGTCAAGAAAACAACATATATGTTTCGAAAAATCATTTGCCACACGGTTGTAGACACGTCAAAAATTTACTCTATAATAACTTTATTTCGAGCAAACGCGCTTTAATTCCATTACCGAGCTTGATTTTAACCGAATGAGAATCGCAAATCGCTTCTTCGCGCGCCGCCGAAGGATACGCTATGCGCGCGCTTTTAACGGTGAAATCGGGTAGCGGAATTTCAAATTCGCCGTCGCCGCCCATATTCCAAACGGCAAGCAATAAAGTTTTCCCCGCAACCAACCCCGAAGCCGCCTTAGCCTTGTTAAAGTCGTTGAAACCGAAAGGAAAATACGGAACGGCTTCCTTTTTAAAAGAGACGAGCGAATCGCAAAACTCTATCCCCTCTTTAATAAGAGCGCGCTTTTCGTCGCTCAATAAATGAACCGCGCTCGCAAGGTGCATTCGTCCGAGCATTGCGTTAACCATATTCATAATAACTTGTTCTTCGGATATTCGCGCGTTAGCCGTCTCGAAAGTGTCTGCGTCGAAAACGTCCATTCCGAGCGATTCTACGGGATAACTCCAAACAGCCGCTTGCTCGGGCAAAACAGCCGAAAAAATATTCGCCGCAATATGCGGATATTTTTTATAGTCGGTTTGGTCGGAAGTGGACGCAAGCGAGAACGCCGAAAGCGTTTTGTAGTCGAGCCTGCAACCGCCGCTCGCGCACCCCTCGAAAATCACGTCGGGATATTTCGCCGTGAGCTCGGCAAGCCACGACAAAAACGCGTTAACGTGCTCCGAAAGCCCGTCGCCCGCGCTGTCGCTGTTTTTCTCATTTCCCGTGCCGCAATCTTGATTATAATCGAATTTGATATACTCTACTCCGTAGCCCACCATGCGCGCCACAGTTTCCGACATGTATTTACGCACTTTTTCATTGCGAAAATCGAGAAATTTGCGGTTAGACGTAATCGTCTTTTTGCCGTTACGCCAAAAGAAAGCGTCGTCGCCGTAATAGTCTTCCATTTCGTCGCACTCGCAACCTATTATTTCGGGTTCCAACCAAAGCCCCGCTTTCATTCCGTAGCTTTTAATATAATCGACAATCGCTTTGATTCCGCTCGGAAAACGAACGCTCGACGGGCGCCATTTCCCAACATTTTTATAAATTTCGGTATGCGGGCAATCGTCGTGCCAACCGCAATCTATAACATAATATTTAGCTCCGAGTTCGGCAACCGACGGCACGACTTTTTTGGTTCTCTCCTCGTTCGGATTGTCCCAACTCAGGTGCATATATTCGTTGAATATAACGGGGAGTTGCTTGTCAGGCTTACTCTTCCTAACAATATGACGACGATATTTCGTAATTTCTCCCACAACTTTATTTATGCTGTCGCCCGCCACGATTGCAACCTTTTCGGTAACGAATCCGCCGTGCGGCTGCAAAACTTTGCTCCACCCGTTAAAAGCGGCGTTAGGTCCGCCTATGTTAAGATAAACGAGCTTTTTGTTGTCGGCTATTTCATAATACCAACTTCCCGCCGCCTCGATTTGAAACATGAAAAAGCACCCCGTGTCGGCGTCTTCTATAATCGCTTGCGGAAGCTCTTCCTTTGTGGACCAGCTCCCCGTGTTGCAACCCGCAATACGTTTCATGCAACGCTCGTTTCCGTTAAACAATCCCAAATTGAAAAACGAACTTCTCACGGGCTGACATTCCACGTGCCAACTGTTGAAAAATTTGTGCAGATACAAATTATTTACGCTTTCGGTGCCGTTTTGCCCGAATCCGCAACAAACGAACGACGAAATATGTTCGAGCGTAATGGGCTCGTCGGTCATATTCGTTACGGTATTCCAAACGCGAAGCGTGTCGGTATCGTCATACGCCTCGAAATGAGTGGCAACCGAAACAAGCTCGCTCGCCTGCACTATTTCGAGCTTGTTTTGAGTTTCGGAATACGAAATGTATTTGAGTTTGTTCCATTCGCTACTCTCGAACATTTTCGCGCCGCAATGCGAAGCGTGATTTTCACCCGCTATTTGCAATTCAACGAAATTGAAATTCGGAAGCTTTTCGGCGTCTTTGCACGTTGCCATTCCGAAACAGTCGGTTAAAACTATTTTCCCGCCCGTAAGAGCGAACTCCAAGCCTTTGAACTGCATTTTCACGTTTTCTCGTCTCCTATTTGTTCCGCTTCAATTATATTCTATCGAGAGCCGAAAGTCAAACCCTCAACCCAACTCGCCCGCCACGATTTCGCGCCCTATTTCGCGTATGCGCGAAACAAGCGCGGGCCAGTAGTCTTTATAATCGCTTTCCGAAAGTTTATCGAGCCCTATATTGCCGAGCGCTTCCTCTTTGGGCAAAAAAGTGTAGTAAGTAAAGCACATGAGCCCGCCTTTGCACGGAAGTCTTTTTAAAGTCTCGTAACAGCCGTTTAAATGCTCTATGCAATATTCCTCGCTCTTGTCTCCTCTGTAATTCATAGTGCACGGAATCATCCACACCCGCAAATCTTTGCGATTGCCTGTGCGTTCGAGCATGAGGCGCAAAATTTCGTTGTAATCGGCGTTCCATTTGTGATACATGTCGAACGCAATATCCGTTAAATATTGCGTCGATTTCGGATTTATCGGCTCGATATTGTTAATCGTCCAAAATTCGGGCGCAACTCCCGCAATGGAAAAGCAAACGAAAAAGCGTTTTTCGGACGCCGCTTCGGTGCGAAAATACCCCGTAAACTCTTCGAGCCAATCGTTTTTAATATTCCACAGCATGGGTTCGTCCATGTAAAATCCCGCAACGCTGTCGTACCAGCCGCGCGCTTTGAGTTCGGCAATCATGTCGTTCACGTTTTTACGGTAATCGGCAAGAAATTCGGTGGTCGGATTAAATTCCGACTTGCTTTCTCCGTTGTCGACAATAGTTGCGTTATTGATACTTTTAAAACCGAGATAGGTTACTCCGAGCCATGCTTTTTTATCGGAGCGGCGCGCAATTTCATTCATACTCACGGCGAATTCCTCACTGCGATAGTCCGACTCCACCAAAAAAGTGTTTATATAATTGCTTTTTGCCGCCTCGAAAAAATACGAGGGCGCGCGCTCGTAGGCGCTGTGAAAAATACCGAATAAAGTCTGTCCCATACTGTTCCTTTTGCGTTAACGCGCGCCGCGCCCGAATACGAGCGCGGCGGGCAACGCGTTTGATTTTTAGTTTAAGCCTGTTCTTGATTTACAGTGATAAGAAAATCGTCGAGGTAAAAATTTGCAGTATTCGTATAATCGCTACCAACCGACGCTATGGAAATACATGCTTGCGTTAAATCGATATCCCCTGCAAGCTGAAGTATTTCTTCTTTTGTTATGGTTAATTTAGTCCAAGTACGGGCGGGAATAGCAAACATTTTTATTGCTTGTTTATTCCCTTCGCCGTTATTTATTTTGAACCCGAATCTTGTAGTTCCGTCAATTGCAATTCCCTCTTCCGAATCGAAGTAAATCCACACCGAAATTTCGGAAGCGTCTGTTAAATCGAACGTGGGCGCGCTTATTCCTTGAAACACAACGTTAGGCCACGCGCCGCCCTCTTGGCGTACCGTTATTTTCAACGACTTGCTACCGCCGTGCGCCTGCTCGTCGCTGAGCGACACCGGCCAACGCCAAATATCGTCGGCAGTTCCGCCTATTCTATCCAAATCGGCGGCTTTCTCGAAGCTAATAACATTGGGGTCGGGAAGTTCCTCGTTATTTTTAAGCATAACGTCGTCTACGTAGAACACACTCCTGTTCTTATAGTCGGATGCGTCGTTACCATACACAATAGTCACCTTAGTAAGGTCGAGGTTTGGCTTATTTTCTCTAACTTTCGCTACCGAGAGAGTAACTTCCGTCCATACCTTAGAAGGCAAGCTCACTGTGGAGCCCACTTTATTTCCGTTGTTTATGTCCTCGTCGGAAACGAACAGAGCAAATCCTTTTATTTCCTCGTCGCCCGCATTATACGCCCACATGGAAATATAATCGTATTCCGAAATATCCCAAAGTCTATAACCGTTGCGCGCAAAAATAATGCGAGGCCAAGTTCCGTCTTTTGCGTGAGGAGTTATTTTAAGGCTACCCCCCCCCGTTTCGCCGTGAGAGAACGTTGTGTCTATCTGACGGGGCCAGCACCATGTGTCGGGGTCGGTGCCGTCGGCGTCCGAAAGATATGCGGGAGTATCGAACACGCTTATTTCGTCGGGATAGCGCACCGACACTATCGTGGATTTGGTTTGTTTGTTTTCGCCCTCGCCCGCGCTCACCGTAACGGTGTAATGCCCGCTTTCGGTAGCCTTAAAGCTTTCCGCCGCCATAGCCTTGCCCGACGGAGAAGTTACCGAATAGGTTACTTCGAGTTCTTTGTCGTTGCCGTCGAGAGCGCCCGCCGCCGGAAGTTCCACAGTGTCGCCGAGCTCGTAAACTTCGGTAGGCTCCAAAAGCGCAAGGTCAACGTCTTTTGAGTGGTCCCATGCGGGCAAACCGATTACTTCTCGCCCTATATCAACGTATAAATTCTTTAAGGCTTTATCGTAGTAATCGCCCGAATTGTTAAAGAACGTGTGAAGCCCGTAGCCCCAGTCGCCCTCTATGCCGTCGGCATACGAGAACGAAACAATGCCCGCATAACGAGGTTCCTGAATAGCTTCGGTGTACATGCCCTTTATGTGGGCAACCATTTCGCCCGTCTGCTCGGGATTATCAGAGAAGCCTTTGGGGCAACCCCAAATCCATTGATTTTGGAGCGCTTTGGATTTAAGCTTTTCAAGATACTCGCGGCGAGTTTCGTCGTTCCACTTTCCGTAACTGTCATACATCACGTCGGTGCAGTATTCGTTATACGACGCGTTCAATTCGGGAAATCCTTCGTATTTCGCAATGCCTATGTCGTACCCCGTCATTGTGGTTATAACTTTTATATCGGGATATTTATCGCGCAACATTTTCGTTACGGTACGGAAAGCGTCTTCGGGCACGCCGTTCCAAGCGGGCTCGTCGAAATAGAATCCGAGAATTGTTCCGTCTTCTATATATTCCGCAATAGACGTAGCGGTTTCGTCCCACACAGCCTCGTGATTAGGCACAAGCGTGGCGGTGTTTGCTTCGGTAATCTTTCCTCCCGTAAACATGCCGTGAACCGAGAAAATCGCTTTCATGCCAGCCGCTTTAACAGCCGCAAGGCTTTCTTGCGCGGCGGCATGGCTCCAAGCCGAGTTTATCATAATTACGTTGGCGTTTTTAAGCGAAGCTATTTCGCTTATGTAAGAGCCTTGCGAACGGAAGCCGTCGCCGTGAAAATAACCGAAGTATTTCAGGTTCTCGTTCTTGTTTTCGGGCATTGTTTCCCAGTCGGACGAAATAATCGTCGTCGTGTCTCCTCCCGGCTCTTTGTCCCCGTCGTCGCCGTTCGGTTTGTCCGTCGTCGTGCCGCACGCGGTTGCAAACGCCACGCATAAACATACGAGCGCGGTAAGCAAGGCGATTAGCCATTTTTTTTTCTTTTTCATAGTCCCTCCAAAAAATAATTTTATTTTGTTTAGCGGATTGCTCCGTTTCAACCTTTTAAACCGCCCGCAACCGTGTTTTCCATAATTGTGTTTTGAAAACAGCAAAACACGATTAAAATGGGCAGAACCGAAAGCAGTATCGCGCAGTAGTAAATGGGCACGTTGCTTCGGTATGTTTGAATAATGTCGAACTGATAAATGCCGAGCGCCAAAGTAGGCGAATTTTTAAGGTACAAAAACGGCGTGTAATAGTCGTTCCATATTCCGATACAGCTAAGTATGGCAATCGACACGATGGCGGGCAAAGCCTGAGGCAAAATTATTCGCCAATACACTTTCCAATCGGAAGCTCCGTCTATAAACCCCGCTTCGGCATATGTCCACGAAACCGACCTATAAAACCCGTGCAGAATTATAAAGTTGAAGCCGAACCCGCCCGCGTATAGCGCCAAAATTCCTATCGGATTATTAAGTTGCAGTTGCATAACGAGCTTATACGTTGCGGGAAGATTGCCAACTATAGGAATAATCATTGTGAATATCGCTATTCTGTAAATGAGCTTGCTTCCCCAAAACGGATATTTGGCAACTATATACGCCGTAGCGCTCGATACCATAACCGCCACGAACGTACCCGCAAAAGTGAGCCACAAGCTGTTTCCTATCATGCCGAGCATAGAAGTGGCGCCTATCTTAAACTCGCGGAACGCCATTATATAATTGCTGAAAAGCCATTGCTTGGGTAGCGCAAACACCTTTTCGTAATATTCGTCGTCGGTTTTAAGCGAACTCAAAAACGCCCACACGAACGGAAGAATGATTGTAACTGCATATACGAAAAAGAATACGAAAACGAGCGAAAGCACTATTTTCTCGGTTTTAGGACGTTTCAAAAAGCTTTTTAGCATTTTTCGCTTCTCCCATGCGATAATATGTCTGACATTACATTCATTTTAATACTCCACATCCTCGAAAATTTTCCCGAGCACTCCTTTCACGATCAACACGAGCGGAAAACCTATCACTGTGAATATAAGCCCTATGGCGGCGGGATACTCGTAGGAATTGCTTTGCACTTCACTGAATATAAAGTACCCTATTGTCATGGTTTTGTATTGACCTTCGGTGAACAACAGTATCGGACCGGAGTTCGTAAACAGTCCCGCCGTTGCAAACACCAAAAGAGTGGAAAGCGTCGGCCATATCATGGGAATGATAATTTGCACGAGTTCGCGCGTCATTTTAACGCCGTCGAGTTTCGCGTATTCGAGCACGTCGACGGGAAGCCTGTGAATAGCGCCCGTGAGGAGCACTATATTGCTCCCGAACCCCGTCCAAAAAACGTAGAACAGAATAGTGCCCATGCTATACTTTTCGTCGGTGAGCCATTCGATACTCACTTCTCGCCCCGTAAGCGCCGAAAGAATGGTATTTACGGGTCCTTCGACCGCAAGCAAATACTTAAACAGTGCCACGAGCACGGCGGCGGATATTATAGACGGAAGAAAGAACACTACGCGAAAGAACTTGGAGCACGGCACTTTTTTATAAAGGTAGTACGCAAACAAAAGCGACACTGGGAGTCCCATTACGGTGCCCACCAAAAACAGCAAAAACGTGTTCGTAAGGGCGAGCGACAGCTCCATGTCGGGCATTTTGAACTCGTGGAAAAACCTTTTGAAGTTGTCGAACCCCCAACTCACTCCCGTGCGAGTAGTGAGCTTGAACGCCAACAAAATGGAGTCGATATTCACGTAAACCCAGAAAATGCCGAACTGAATGAGTCCTATGCTTAGCATAGCACCTATAAAGATGCCTCGCCGTATCTTTCTGCTACGAAAAAAATTACTTTTCACTCGCTCGCTTTTCATCGCTTTATCCGACAACCTTCATGTAGTCCGCCCACTTTTCGTTAAGCAGTCTGCCCTCTTTTTCAAAGTATTCTTTTGCTGTAAGAGCGCCCGTTTTCTTGCCCATAGCAACTTCGGGCTTTTCGTTACCAACATAGGTATCGAGCCCCGCGCGGTAATGAATGGGGTCGCGCGCCGAAGAATAAATATATTTCGTGTCGCCCTGCATGATTTCGTTCACCGATTTGCGGAAAGACGATAATTCGCCCTCCGCGTTGATTTCGGACGCGTTAACAACAGGCAAATAACTTCTCGACTCGCGCAACACGATTTTTATTCCCTCGTCACTATACATAAACCGCAAAAAATCGATTGCCATGTCTTTATTCACGCTTACTTCGGGAACAAATCCCACCGAACTGTTTGCAAGCGTAAAGGTGTACGAGCGAGCAGTGCGCACTTGTTCGAATACTTCGCCGCTTACTCCGTCGGCGGATTCGTTGCCGCCGTCTATCGCGCTTATTACTTCGCGCAGTTTTTCGTCGGTGAGAGAAACTCCGTTTTCGCTTTGTATTACCGACGCGAGTTCGGATATTACGGGAGTGCGAACCATCTTTATATTCGCCTTATAGTCCGACGAGTTTTCCGCTTCCATTTCGAACCAGTCGCCCGTAACATACATGCACGCCCTTCCCTGCAAGAAATATTTTTGCGTTTGGTTAAAACTGTTATTCATACTGCTCGAATCGCAATAGCCGTTGCTTCTCTTTATTATCTTTTCGAGAACTTCGAACGCTTTCAGCTTAGCTTCGGGACGGTAGGCGCCTTGCGAATATTCGCCGTTTATTTTCACGTTCTGCATATTGTTCCAAGTTTCGAGTCCGCCGTATTGCGCAATCCAAGGATAGTAAAGATACCGCCAATACTCCACAGCCTCGCCGCTGTATATAAACGGATAGACGGTGTGTTTCACTCCCGACACCGTAACTTTTGCTTGCGCCGCCGAAATCGCGCCGCACAGTTCGAGCAATTCGTTTGTGGTGCGGGGTTCTCGCCAATTACCTTTGCCGAGCGCGTTGTCGAGCGCGTCGGTGTTTAGAATAAGCGCACACGGTCCCGACGGCGAAGGCACGGTGTAATATTTGTTTTCAAACTCTTTCCAATCGCCGCCGTAAGCCATTTCGGAAACGACTTCTGGCATAATTTTATCTTTAACGGTAGTGTTTTCTTCGTCTGCTCCCGCTTTGGGCGATAGCGAATACAATTCGCTTATGTCGGCAAGCGAACCGTAGTTTTCGCAATAAGTTCCCACTCCCACACCGTCTATAAAGAATATGTCTACGTCCGTCATGTTGGTTTGAAGCGCCGTTACAGCGGTTTCGCGCACCAACGGATTACACGTTACAACAACCTTAGCTTCGGGATTGTGAGCAAGGTAAGCGTCTTTGAGCGCCGTAGCCCAAGTGCTTCCGTAACCGCCCTCGAACGACGCTATATTGAGCGTTCCTTTCACGCCTTTCAAAGTTCCGCCGCAACCGCTCATTCCCATTGCAAACACAACGGCGAGCAACGAACTCAAAAGCTTGCACAGTTTTTTCATAATCACCACTAACCTCCTGCGATTTTTTGCCGCTCTCCGCACATTTCGGAAAGCGAATTTTAATTTGTCGGTCGTTTAAACCTGAATACAGTATAACACAGCAAAATGAGCATTTCAAGATGTATTTTTGTGATTTTTTTCATTTCCTGTATCAAAAGTAAAGAAAATCACACCAAATGTATTGTTTTTTAATAAAAAATATTGTATACTGTTTTTATGAACACGGCAAAACCTCAATCTTATTCGATATTTGCCGCCGCAAACCGAAACAAATGGTTTCAGGTCAGCGGCTATTATGTGCACTACTATAACTGTTTCGACATGATTTTTCACAGTCACGACCGCATAGAAATGATGTATGTGGCTATGGGCGAAGTTCAAATAGAATTTCAGACGACGAGCGGCGAATCCGAAAAATATACTATTCTCCCCAACTCGTATATTTTTATTGACGCCAACGTTCCTCATAAAATAACTATCGATAATATTGTAACCAAAATTTACAACCTCGAACTTACTCTCACCAACACAACCGACTATAACTTTACCATAAACGCGCTTTGTAACAAAGATTCTTGCGTTCGCGAGTTTTTTCAACTGAAAAAGCCCGTAACCCGGATTTCGGACGACGGACTCTTTGTGCAAAACATTTTAATGATACAAAAATACATAGGCAACGAAATAAACAGACAAAACGACATCTACCTAAGTTATTTGCTAAGCGCAACGCTTCTTTTAATGGCAAAACAATGCGAAAAAAGCAAAAGTCACATGCCCGGAATGAGCTACATAAATAAAGCTGTGGGTTACATACACGAAAATTATAACCGCGCCATAACGCTCGACGACATTGCGAGCGTGTGCGGAGTTTCGCCCAACTATTTGAATTTGCTTTTTTCCAACAGCTTCGACGTAACCGTGAAAACCTATGTAAACAAATACAGAATTAACCGCGCCACCCTTTTGCTCACCTCGTCAGACCTTTCAATCGACGAAATACGCGAACAAACGGGATACAACAACAAAGCTATTTTCCACCAAAACTTTTTGAAGTTTGTGGGAATACCGCCGGGAAAATTCAGACGCAACAACCACCAAAACAACATAGTTAAAACTCAACTCGGCGAAGAAAACAACACTTATTGGAATTGACGCAGTGACAGCTTTTTTTTCGAGGAACGAACGCAGTGAGTGACGCGGCAATCTACTCTTGTCGTTCGTTTTATGTTCGAGACTGCCGCGCTCGTTTCACTCGCTCGCAGCGACAACCCTTAGCCGAGCCGCGAATGTTGCGAGCGGCTCACATACTACATTATTGCGACGCAGTCGCCAACACGCGTATAAAAATAAAATTGCGAGCGTAGCGAAGCAATCTCATACATGGAACTGACGCAGTAGAAAGGCTGTCGCGAGCGACAGCCTTTTTGCTTAGCCATTAGGCAATTTGTTATTTATTCTTTGCTTGCTTTTTTGCGAGCGACGAGTGCGCATACCGCTATTGCGAGCATGAGAGCGCCGAGCGAAAGAGCGAAGCCGCTTGCGGAAAGTTCGCCGCCGCACTTCTTCTTTTTGGTTTCTTCGGGTTTTTGTTGGTCGCCGCCGTTAGGATTGTTGTCGTCGGGATTACCGTCGTCACCGTTGCCGCCCTCTTGCTTTTTCTCAACTTCGTTGATTTTTTCCTTAGCGTCTAATATGGCATTGGTTGCCGCATTGTCGCTTGTGGCGGCGTCGATTTTTTCATGCGCTTCGGTTACGAATCCTTGAATTTTCGCCCAGTTTTCGGCGGTGTAATTGCTTTCGCCTTTTTCGTTGGCAAAATCGGTTATTTCTTTCTTCCAAACGGCTTTGTTTGCCTCGAATTCGGCAACGGCGGTAAGAACGGCGTTCATGTCCGCTTTCGCTTCAGTTACAATCGCTTCCACTTCCGAATCTTCGGCTCCGTCGATTGCCGCAAGCGCCTCGTTGCAAATATTACGAAGTTCAGCCCATTTAACGGAACTGTAATTGCTTTGTCCTTTGAGGTACGAATAGCGTTCCAAATCGTGCTTTGCGTTAAGTTTAGCCACGTTCGCGGTGTTGCTGTCGTAAATATCTACATGACCGAGTTCTATTTCGCTCTGCCCATCGGCTGGCTTGTAAATATGCACGCGCACTTTGCCGTC
This sequence comes from uncultured Clostridia bacterium, assembly GCA_947089425.1. Taxonomy (GTDB): domain Bacteria; phylum Bacillota; class Clostridia; order Christensenellales; family Pumilibacteraceae; genus Pumilibacter. The sequence goes on along the minus strand of CAMUKG010000005.1, from coordinate 49,397 downwards.
GCTCACATTATCGAGTTTAAATATGAAATTTAATTTAGTCCAGCGCCCCGTTGCGTAATCTCCGAGCTCAACTTTAACTTCGGTGGCGTCAACTTCCCAATTCTTTCCGAAAAGCGAAAATTTTACAATTGTCGCACTTTCGGGACGCGCATTGTTTTCGAGGATTTCCTCGTATGCCGTTACTATTACGGTATCCTGACTTTTAAGATTATAGTCTATGTACGACTGGTCCGCACCGGGATTTGCGCCGAATATAATGCGGTCGGGGTCGCCTATTTTATCCTGCCTATCGTTATTCACGGCAACATTATAAACGCCGTCTTTGGCGCGCTGTCCTTCAATTGCATTACCGTTGCAAATATCGGTATAAACGGGAGCAACCGTAACCTCGTCTTTGGGAGGCAATTCTTCTACGCGAGTGATTTCAACTTTGGTTATTTGTTGCATCCACATAGCTTTCGCGTCGCCCTCCACATACGCGGACGGAATAACGCGAACATACTCGGCACCTTCCGCTATTATATACGTGTATTCGATTCGCGTCCAATTACTCGACGGCGTCTTGACCGTATTATTTACTTCCAAAACTCCGCCGCCGTTATGTGCATAAACAAATATAGGGTCAAACGCGCCGACTGCTTCGGGTGCGGTATCTACCGTAACTTTGATAAGATTGTGCCCGCTCACTTTATAATTTAAGTAACCATAATCGGCTTCCCACATATTTGCCAATGTAGGTGCTGCTGTCGGCGATTTAGTGGATATAAATCTACTGTCCGCGCCGAACCCCAAATCGGCATTAGGATTATCGGGTTTTCCCTCTTCCGAAGTTTGTATTGCCACCGAATAATATTCTTTTGCTTCTGTATTTACCGTAGAATCGCATTCGTCTATAATAGGCGAAATAGTACCCCCACCCGCATCTTCCGCTCGCGCCGCAATATGCGCGAAACCTCCGAACACAAGCGTCAACGCAAGTATCAGCGCGGCAACTACACCCAGTCTTTGTTTTACCTTCATCATTTTGATTTTCTCCTTATAATTTTTTTCGGCATCATGCCGATAATTAACGATAATATTACGGCTCCGAACGCAAGCGCGGTTACGGAAGAAGAAGTCTTTAAGGCGCTCGAACAACCCGAATTTTTAGCTTCGGGCGTTTGCGTTTCGTTGCCGCTCGCGGGCGGCTTTTCGGCTCCGCCGTTCGGTTCGTCGGTAGGTTCGTCTTTAAACTCCGAAAACTCTATAAACGCGCCGCCGCCGTTAGCAAGATAGAACGTGTGGGAATTGCTCTTCATTCGCACTTCCTTTTGCGTTCCGTTCGAGTAAATTTTGAGCAAATACGGCTTATCGAAAATAACGGTAACTTCGGGCATAACGTTAAGCGACGGGTCGTTATAGTTCGCCAAAAGCATAGCGTCGTTTTTGCCGTTATTGAACGTTCCCGCAATAACGTCGTGCTTCGTTTCAAAGCCTCTTATTGCCACGTGTTCTTTCAACGGTTCGCTCACAGCCTCGAAGTTGGCGTTTTTCTCGCCGAGAGAACCTTCTATAAGCATTGTGCCCTTCCAATCGTAGCTAAGATAAACGTCGGCAAACGAAGCTATATCGGCATTCAACTCTTGAACGTAGTCGTATACCTTAGTTTTGTTTCCGCTAAGGTCGAACATTCCGGGCTGTGCGCCGAACTCTCCGTTCGCCATAGAAAGATAAGTGAACCAAGTAAGTCCCTTAGCGCCGTATGCAAGCGCGCTATACGCTTGAAATCCCAAATCGGCTTTACTGCCTATGTTGCGAAGATACGCCTTGTCGGACGGGTTATAGTGCCCCGTAGACGCTATAATTGCGTAAAGGTCGGCATTGTGCATCTGCGCCGAAACAGCCGCAGTTTGCAAATTCAGCAAGTGCGTCGTTTTCATTTTGTATTCGGCGGGCACTCTGCCTTCGAGCACATAATAGTCGTACGACACCCTGCTTTCGCCGATAGTGTCGAAATACTTGTTCAAGTATTCGTCATACTCCGAAATAGCGTAATTGGGAAACAAATTCACATAGAATATTTTGTTAGGCAAAAGCGCGTGATACCGCTGTGCCGCCACTTTGAGCGCGTCGAGTTCGTTGCCGTTCGGCTCGTCCATTATAAAGTGCCCCGCAAAGCTCTCATCGCTTGCGTAAGCCGCAATCATAGCGCGCGCGGTAGCCTCATTATAGCTTCCGCCTTTTAAGTAATCTATGAGCGCCGCATCGTATACAAGCGTTTTTATGCCGAGTTTAGAACACGCGTCGGTAAGGCGTTTGCGATAATACAACGTGTCGCCGCTCCAAATATTAGGTAAATTAAAGTTTATTCCGCTTGCGACAAGTTCGGTCATTGCGTTTTCGAAGTCTACCGAGTCGGAAATATCGCTCTCGCCGATTTCCGGCGGAGTTATCCACCCCGACACGCTAAACCCGCTTTCGTTTATTTTCACCGTTTCGGTTTGCGTTTGCGCCGAGTTATACAGTTCCACACGCCCCAACTGCAAAAGTTCGGGCTCGCTCTGCGGATAAATATGTATTCTCAAAGTTTTATCGGAGAACGGAGAATCGAGCTTATAGGTAAGCTTTATTCTCGTATAACGCAATGGCTCTTTGCTTCTTCCGAATTCGACTTCGATTGAGGCGTGCTCCGTTTCCCAATTAGTGCCTATTACCGAAAATTTCGGCAACTTAGACTCGGGACGCTTGTTCCCCGTCAAAATCTTCTCATACAAATACACAACAGCCGTATCTTGCCCTTTAAGCGCGTAATCGAGATAGCTCTCGGTTGCGTTAGGGTTTGAGCCGTATATTGCGCGAGAAGTGTCGCCTACCGCTCCCGCATTGTCGGATAAAAGCGATATGTTGTAAGTATCTGCTCTTTGCCCGACGTTCGCCGCCGAATCGATTTTATCGACGTATTTTTCTCCGCTCATAAGTTCCGCTCCATAGGCAACGTTACGCGCGGTCGGCAACAACGCGCCCCACATAAGAACCGCCAACAGAACCGCTACCGGAGCCGCCAACGGCAATATTTTGTTTTTTTTCATTTTCTTTATGTTCTCCTTTTTCCAATTCCCACGCTACAAACACCGGAACGGCGCTCCAACCGTGACACAAGCTCCCCGCGCCGTCAAAGTCTTGCGCGCCTTTAATTGTTTCCCAAAACGTAGTGGCGCCGCGCTTTAACATATAACCCCATTTTTCTTCAATATCTTTCTTTATATACTCATTATAGCCGCCCGCTTCGAGCAACACCTCATACTTAAAAATGTAATTGCTCACCGTAAGCGGCACAAGCGCGTTCTCGCCCGTAATAAGGTCAAGCAGTTTTTTTCTTTCCTCATTTTCAGCTATTCCGCTATAAAGAGCGAGCACTTGCGAATATTCGCTCAAATGTTCGAGCTTTCCTTTTTCGAAATAAGTTCGGAAAAGTCCGTCGTCGGCGAGAAAAACTTTGTGCGCTCTCTCGCGCAAACCTTCGGCAATCTCGCGATATCGACTGCCTACGTTTGAGCAATAGCCGAGCGTGTCGCATATAAAAGCGAAACTATTCAAAGCTTTCACCGCAAAAGCGTTTACGGGAAGCGAATATTTGTCGCTTTGCGCCCGTTGCTCGAAAATTTCGTCACTGTTGTCGAGCCCCGCTTCCCACTCGAAAAAGTTCCATTCCGCAAGCGTCGGAATGAGCCCGTCGCTCATTACCGAAATATAATGTTCGAGCATTGCTCGCGTGTTTTCGAAAACGTCGAACAGTAATTTTTTGTCGCCCGTTTCATCATAATACTCTTTCAGCATTAAAGGATACACGAGAGAAAACGACGGTATGGAAAGCTCGCTGTCGCTCGGAGAGGTTATGGGCAACACCTTTTGCGAAGTGAGTCGGTGCGCCATAGCTCTAAGCGACGCGGCGGGCATTTGCGTTTCGCCGAAAGCTTTATAGCCGCAAAGAATTTGCGTACGACTGTCCATAGCGTACTGCGCCTGTTCGCGCCACGGACAATCTTCATAATGCTCGTGTATGCAACAGTCGAGCGTGCGAATGGCTACGTCATAAATTTCGCAAGAAACCGCTTTGCCCGAATACCGCTTGTATTCGTGAGGATAAACGGCTTCCGCTATACCCAAAAAGTTCACGCTCACGTCGGTGCGACTGAGTTGCAAATATCTAAGCCCGAACCGCAAAAAATATTCTCGGAATACGTTGCGCCCTTTTTTGAGAATAAACTTTACCGAAAAATCGCGGTTATGTATTTTTCTTCGCACGCTTCCGTCGAGAATATGCTCGCCGTAAGAAACCGTCAGCTCCTTTTCGGAGTCGCTCTCTATATCGAAACACAAATACCCCGCATACTCGCGTTTCGCGCCGTACAGCCCTTTTCCCAAGCTCTCAAATGGCACAATATTGCTTGTATCGAGTTTTCGCACGGGACGGGGCGCAAAATTGCGTTTAATGTCGCACACAACGCTTTCCGAAAATCCTTTCACATTTCCTGTCTTCCAATCGTCTTCTTTCCTAAAATCGTATGAAAACGACATTCCGAGCTGAGTTGTAACATAAGGCAATTCGCCCGATGCGTAAGTTTTAGAAAGCCTTGACAGCACGCGAACGCTTGAACACGCCACTTCCTTTTCGCACGAAAATACTTCGAATATTATCCCCTTGCCGTTCGCCATGTGCGACGACGTGGAATAATTTTTAGACAGCGCCGACACCGCGAGCATGTTTTTTCCTTTTTTTGCTTTAAGCGAATACTCGTCGTAAATCTTTTCGTCGGGAAAATCGGGATATTGATTAAACCCCGCAAATTCGCCGTTTAAGAACGCGGCGTAATCTGACTTTGCGCAAATTCGCAACGTTATTTCCGCAGACGCGGGCAAAACGAACTCGCACAAAAATTCGCCGTATTCGTTCGTTTCGCAGGCGGAATCGGAAAGCCATATCCATTCTGAATTTTCAAATACCATTTTTTCCTCTCAATAGTCGGTGAAAGCGGGAGCGGCAAAGTATACGGGATTTTTAGTCGCGCTGTTCACGCTGAAACCGAACGCCACGTTTTCAAGATTGTCGCGTTGAATACGAACGCGGAAAGTGTAAGCCTTATTTGGTTCGAGAGGGGTACCCGTAACTTCCTCGTCGCCCAAATATACGTTGAGGTCGCCCATTTCGGGAGTGCCCTCGCTCGACGACACCACGCCGCTCGGCTCGTAGCGCACCGAATATCCGCCCGTCCAAATCACAACGTGACGAATATTCACGTCGGTAAACATTATGTCGAGGCGCATATATTGATAGTTTCTGTATTGCGAAAAAGCTATGCCCCCTATCGCGACACGGTTGTTCCAAATACAGTTGTCCCACGCCTCAGCCGTTCCCGACGAGTACGCCACCCAATATTTATCGAACTCATCGAGCGGTTCGGTGCCAACATTGAGCCCCGTGCCCGTTTCGGCATAAACGCAATTAAGAGCGGGAAGTTCTTCGGGTTGCTCGAAGCCGAAGTTATCTATAAAATAATCTTCGGAGCAAAGGATTGCGTCGCTCAAATAAGCGGTTGTCGTGCCATTGAAAGCAAAACCGTATTCGAACGCTTTTTGCCCGTCTTTAATTACGCCGTCACCCGCTTTGTTCAAATTTATTGCAACGGTATACACAACGCTTTCGTCAAAGCTTTTAGCTATTTTGCCGTTTGCATCGTAGAATATAAAGCAACTGTCTTGTGTGACGAGGTTATGCATTCCTTTCACCGCTTTTTTATATCCCGCAAGCCACAGCGAAGTGCCCTCGCTCGGTTGCTCGGTGAATTTGAGCTTAAATAACAGGCGGTCGAATTTAGCCTCGTTGCCGTTTTCGTAAGCGTGAGCAACAAACACTCGCGAATCGAAACCGCCGGCAGTTTGATAGCGATACACCTTGTCGGACTCGCTAAAACCGAGTTCGGTTTTGCCCGACTCAATAAGAGTAAGCTCGGAACCCGTATGGTTTTCGTCTTCGAACCCGAGCGCGGCATCGCTATTTTCGGTAACCGTAACGCGAACTGCAATATCTCGCGTGAAGCGTTGCCCCTTGTAGCGCGTGTAAGCCGACACAACGGCGGTGCCGCGAGCTTTCGCCGTAATCACGCCTTCGTCGCTCACGCTCGCTATTTCGGGACGCGACGACTCCCACACTACGGGAACGTCTTTAACTTCGCTGTTTTCTTTAAAAGTAGCGGTTACGGTCTTGCTTCCGCCCGCTTCGAGCTTAACGCTGCTGTCGCTCACCGAGAGAGCTCGTCCCACGCGGTTGCGGCTCACAAGCACGGCGCATTCCTTTTTGATACCCGCAATTTCGCCAGTTATAACTGCGTTACCTACGGCGAGCGCCGTAATTTTGCCGTTACGTACCGTCGCGGTTTTGGGGTCGGAAGAGCTCCACTTTATATCCGATTTATCGGCGCCTTTGAGCTTAAACGACAAATCGTGCTCTTCGTACATGGCCATTTGCAGGTCGGCGTCCGACATAGTGAATTTCACCTCGCCGCAAGACGACAGCACGGGCAAGCTCAAAACGAGAGCAAGCAAAACCGTAAGTAACTTTTTTGTTTTCATAAATGCGCGACCTCCTGTGCGTCATTTTTTCAATAAATTTTTCGGCGTTTTATTCTTTTATTCCGCCCATAGAAACGTTGCCCATTATTTTATTGTGAAAGCAGAAAAACAGAATAAGTATGGGCACCGCGAGAATGCAACATCCCGCAAGTTTCATCGGCGCGCTCGATATTGCTGGCTTATACGACTGACTGTATTCGTACAGTCCGAAAGCGAGCGTTTTTATGTTCGGCATGAACGACATTGTCATGTAATAGTCGTTCCAAAAGTCTATGAACTTGATGAGCATTATAGTGAAGAATGCGTTGCGCACAAGCGGCAAAATTATTTTGAGCATAACCGCAAGGTTAGACGCTCCGTCAACATAGGCGGCTTCGGAGAAATCTTTGGGAAGCACTTTGAACACTCCGTAAAATATTAGAAAGTGCATTCCGAGAAATCCCGCTTTCATGAGCCACATTCCGAGCATGGAATCGTAAAGTCCGAGAGTTTTCACGAGCTGAATTTCGGACGGCAAGCTTCCCACTATCGGCAAAATCATAGTAACTATCACAATGCCGTATATGATTTTGCTCATAAAAAAGTTGAACCTTGCCGAAGCATAAGCCATTATGCAAGTTACGAAAGTGCCTATAAACGCCGAGCCGAGCGAAAACAGCAACGAGTTTAAGAGCATTTCCCAAATTTGCACCGTGCGAACGCCTTTATTTGTGCTGATATTTGACGCAAAATTTTCGGCGGCGGTTTTATAGTTTGAAAACAGCCATTTTTTCGGAAGGCCGAACGGATTGTTCAAATAGTCAAGACGTCCTTTAACCGAAGTGAGAAGCGACCACAAAAGAGGCACCAAAAGCGAAATAACGTAGAGAATAAGAATTACGAATATAACGAGCGAGAGCGGCGATAATGAGAATTTGCGTTTCGTTTTTTCTTTCATATCCCTCACTCCGCGCTCGGTCCGAATTTTTTCGTGAGCCAATTAAACAAATACACTACGGGCACGGTTATGAAAGTGAGCAACAATCCGAACGCCGAAAGTTGAGGAAGCCCCGCGTTGGAATTATTGAGCGTATTTTTAACCGTTTCTTTATAAAGCCAATAGCCTATCGTAAAAAATTCCTCTTCCGAAGTCGTGCCGAAAAACGACACCAAACTCGCCTGATTTATAAAGATTCCGCCTATTGCAACCACGAGTAGCGTTTGAACGGTTCCGAACACAAGCGGTAACGTTATTTTGAAAAATTCGGAAACAAACGTTACGCCGTCGAGTTTCGCCGCTTCTACCACCGACTCGGATATGTTGTTCATTGCGCCCAAATACAGCAATATGTTCACGCCGAACCCTATCCACACATTGTAAAATATTATAGCTCCCATAGTGGTGTCGGGATTTTGCAAAAGCCCCTGCACCTCTTTGTGAAAAACGGTTTGAATAAGTTTGGGAATTGCGCTGTCGGCAAATTGCTTGAACATGGTTGCCATAGCAATCGACGATATTATGCTCGGCATAAACAGCAACACTTTGAAAACGTTTTTACCTCGCGACGCTTTTTTATAAATATAATACGAGAACAAGAGCGCGAGCACGGTCGAAACGGTAGTGCCTACCAAAAACACAAGCATAGAATTTTTGAGCGCCTTTTTATAAAACGTGAATTTGCCGAAATCGGAAAACAAATTTTTAAAGTTTTGCAACCCCGCCCACGAATAGCCGCTGTCCGAGTTGTAGCTCTTAAAAGCGAGCAAAATTGAATTGAAGTTCACGCATATATAGAAAACGAAAAAATGTATCAGCGGCAAAGTTACCAAACACGCAAAAAATATTCTGTCGTGCGTGCGCTTTTTGCCCGCTCGTTTTTTCACTTCCGTAACCATAAATACTCCTGCAAACTATCTTTAAATATCGGTAAACTTACTCTTCCAAGTGTCTTCCGTCCAGTAAGCCGAAAGTCCGTCGAAATAAGTTTTTGCCGACACGCCGTTGTTTATCATGGCAAACGACGGGTATGTGTAGGTTGTGCCGCCAACTTTACTGAGCCAAAGGTTTGGCGAATACCACAAATCAGTAGCGTAGTTTTGCATAATCTTACTGCGACTATACATTGTGGCGGTTACGGCGTTTTGCTTTAAGTCGTACATGTTTTTGCCCCAAGGGGTGAGCGAAGCATATTCGTCGCCTATATCGAATTCAATCGGCATGCAAATGCTGTTTATTTTCAGGTACTCCGCGCACGATTCGTCGGTGAACATAAACTGCACGAAACTCTTAGCCAAATTCTTTTTGTATTCGGCTATATTGCCGTTAATAAATCCGTCGCCAACGCAACGCTCCAAAAACGTGTATTGCTCTCCAACTTTATCCGCCGTCGCTTTGGGAAGTGGCAACATTCCGAAACGGCGAGTTTCCATCGAATCCTCGTCGCCGTATTCGGCGCTGAGTTCGAGGAAAGTTCCGCGAGCCTCCGCTTCCCACCAGTTGCCTTCCACAATCATAGCGGTGCGTTTGCGGTTAAATTCGGGATGTTTCGACGTGAGGAACGCGTCTTGCGCGTCGGTGTTGCCGAATGCGTTGCTCGTTGCGTCGCTTTTGTTAAAGTATTTGGGATTAGACACAAGCCGCTCTAAAAATTCGAGCGCGCGGTACCTGCCCTCTTGTTTATAAAGCTTGTAGCCGTTGCGAGAGTTTATTTGTTCGCTCGCACCTATCTCCACGCTATCGCCGTTCACGCTCGACACAAGAGTGTTCGCAAGTCCGTCATAGTTGTAATTGAGCTCCGTTTGCGTTTTTCCGTCGTTGTCGGCGGCGAGCGCGGTTAAAAGACTGCTTACGTATTCTTGCACGGTGCCGCCCCACATAACGGGAGTCATATCGAGCGAAACTATTTTGTCGCACAACTCGAAAAACTGCTCGTAGGTCGCTGGCAACCCGTTATCGAACTCGGTTTCGAGGTTTCCGTCGGGACCCGCCGAGCGCGCGTCCGTTTTCGAACTCACAAATCCGCCGTCTTTCGCGAAATATAAATTTTGCTCTTCGAACAAATCAATATCATACACAAGTCCGTAAAACGTGGTAGCGCCGGGAAAGCCGTAATACTTGCCTTCGTCGTCTCGGTAATAATATTTTAAGTCGTTGCGTATTTTGTCTTTGGGCTTAACGTCGGGCGCGGAAGCGTCCGTTTTGCCCGTCACGAAATCGTAGTTCAGCGGCTTGTCGTAAACGTCCGAAATATCGGTTAAAAGTCCTTTGCGAGCAAGATAGTTCGCGTTTGCCGAAGTGCCGATAAATACTTCTTCCGTTAGGTCGGCAATAGTGTTTTCAAGTCCGTCGTTATAAGTGTTGAGCATAACTTTCACTTGAACGCCCGTTCTTCCTTCCTCGAAAGAATGTTCGGCGTATTTTTCTTCGAACCTTTTCGCCATTGCGTAAACGCTGTCGGCTCCGAGTCCTCCGTCATACACGCCTACATAAAGTTGGGTCTTGGTCTCGTCTATCTCGTTCCCCGAACCCAAACAAGCTACGCACGGCATAAGCATCGTAAGCACAAGAGCAAAAACAATAAACCTCTTTTTCATAACTTTTTCTCCTTTTTCCTGCGATTTAAAATACTTTTATTACAGTTGGAGCAAAACGGCGTCGCCGTGTTTAACATCGAGTGTTAAACGACGGTTATTCACGGCAAGCGTAGTTTTTTCGCCGCCGACATAAGCCGTTACACTCTTAACGCCTTTCGCCATGTTTAGCGTGAGCGTTATGTCGTCGCGCGGCGTCGTGGGCGATATGAGCACGCTTTTCTTGCCCGTGTTTTTATCGCTGAAACAGCCTATTACATAACGATTGCCTTCCACGCTTTCGATTTTGCCGAATTTTTCGAGCGGAGTCGAATAAATATCGAACCCGTCGCGCCTATAATCGTTAAACATAACGCCCACAGCGTCGCTGTTTAACAAAATATTTCCGTAAGCGGAAAATTCTTTATTCACCTCTTGCACATGGTAGTAGCGTTCGGTGGGAACGCCGCCGCGCGTAACCATACCCTCTCCGTAAGAATCTTGGCTCGGCGTGAAGTAACAAAAATATTGAATTCCCTTAGCGCCGAACGCAAGGTCGGAAAAGACTTGCCACCTCAGTTCTTCGCGCGTGGGTTCTCTGCGGTTTGGTTCTGTGGGATGCGCATAAGCCAAAGTAGCCGCAAACGCCCACATTGGAATTCCCGCTTTGAGAGTTTTAACTCTCAATAAATCGAGGTTGTAATAATAATCTTCAATTTCTGTGCGGTAGCCGGGCAACGCAGGGTCGTAATCTATAAGCGGATAGCTATCGTAAGAATACATATTCGGCGAAAGTTTTTCGAGCCAGCTATCAACGTAAGATTCGTAGCCCGAACTTCCCGATCCCGCAACGCCGTAATTGGGTAACATATTCACGTAGGCAAGCTTATTCGGATATTTTTCTTTATACGCTCCCATAAAAGCTTTCAACGCGTCGAAGTAGGCAACCGACGGCTCGTCTAAAAACAACTGCCCCGCATACGCCGAATGAGACGCGAATTTGTTTATCTGCTCCATAGTGGCGCTAATAAGCTTTTCGTCGGGCGCGTCTTTATAGGCGCGTATGTTTTCCTCGATTGAAAGCGAACTGTAAAGATATTTGAGCCCGAACTGTTCGCAATAATCGAGCACGGCTTGCACCTTTTCATCGGTGTCTTCCGAATAGCAAAATCCGTTCACAACGTTTATTCCGCTTTCGGAAAGCAACTTAAACTGTTCTTCGGTGCGATAAGCGTCGGTAGGCGTAACCCACATGCCTACGGCAATGTTCCCGAGTCCCAAAACGTCGTATTCGGCGTTTGTGCCGAGCGGCGTGTCTTTTGGCGCCGACGAGCATCCGCACAACAGAAAGACCAACGACAACATAATTGCAGATAGCTTTTTCACTGTAATTCTCCTCATGATTTTCTCCGCTTGAATATTTTCGGATTTTTTAAAATCATTAAATTTAATATTGTATCATAACAATTTAATTATATATCCCCTTGCTTTTCGTAGCAACCCCTTTTTATCATCAAAAACACCGTTTTTTATGATTTTTTTAGCATTTTTCCGGCTTTTTACGGTTGCCCGTTGACTTTTCGGCGATTTTGCGATACAATTAAATTACCATGAACATACTCGACGAAACCATAATAGCCGTTAATCCGTTCACGCGTTTGAATGTGTATTGTCCCGCGCAACCGCCGCACGGGCACACCTTTTTCGAGTTCGCTCTCGTGCTTAACGGAACATGCAAACATTCTTTGTGCGGAGGACCCGTAAAAGAACTAAAACACGGGGCGCTCGTTTTAATACGACCGAGCGAATACCACGAAATAAGTTTTTCCGGAAAAGATTGCCTTTACCGCGACTACTACGCAACCGTTGACGTCATGAAAAATATTTGCAACGCGATAGGCGAAAATTTTTACGACGAACTGCTTTCACGAAAAGAGCCGCTACTCACGAATTTATCGGTAGACGAATTCAACGCGATATCGCACAAATCGTCGCTTTTCAACTGCGCAAGTCCGGATTACGGCGAACAAGCCAAGCATCTTTCTCAACTGCATAAAACTATAATAATAGAATTGCTCGGTTGCTTCATAGCAAAAAACATAACGGGCAACGGCGCCGTGCCCGATTGGCTCAACGACCTATATATGCACCTAACTTATTTCGATTACATTTACCTTTCAATCGACGAAATCATAGCAAAAACGGGATACTCGCACAGTTATGTTTCGCAAATGTTCAAAAAGCATTTCAACACGTCGATAATCGCTTATCACAACAAAAATAAAGTGACGTATTCGTGCAAAATGCTCGGCAATATGAAGATTATCGATATTGCCACAATGCTCGGATGGGAAAACCCGAAAAACTACACAATCGAGTTCCGAAAAATATTCGGCTGTTCTCCCACTCAATATCTGAAAAACGGCAAAAAACAAAACATTATGTAACGCACAAAAAAAGAGCCTTGCCGCAAAAGCAAAGCTCTTTCTTTATATTTTTCAGTTATGAAAACAGCGAAGCGGAAAGATACCTGTCGCCCGTGTCGGGCAATAACGCCACAATAAGCTTTCCTTTATTTTCAGCTCTACGGGCGATTGCGGTTGCGGCGGCAACCGCCGCGCCCGAAGAAATACCGACTAAAAAACCTTCGGTTTTTCCGAGCTCCCTCGCGCACTCGAATGCGTCTTCGTCGGATACTCCATAAACTTCGTCATAAATTCCGCAATCGAGGTTAGCGGGGATAAAACCCGCGCCTATTCCCTGTATGCCGTGCGCTCCCGCCTTGCCGCCCGATAAAACGGGAGATTTTGCGGGTTCCACCGCCACAATTTTAATTTCCGAATTTTTACTCTTTAAATACTTTCCCACGCCCGACACGGTCCCGCCCGTGCCGACGCCCGCAACGAACACGCTAAGCTCTCCGCACGTGTCGCGCCAAATTTCGGGCCCCGTAGTTTTAAAATGGACTTCGGGGTTGGCGGGATTGGAAAATTGGTCGGGAATAAAACTTCCTTCTATTTGCAGGGCCAGTTCGCGCGCTTTTTCTATTGCACCGCTCATTCCCTTTTTGCCGTCGGTTAACACAACTTGCGCGCCGTAAGCTTTTATAAGGTTTATTCTCTCTTTGCTCATCGTTTCGGGCATGGTTAAAATAACCCTGTATCCTTTCGCCGCGCCGAGCGAAGCCAACCCTATCCCGGTGTTGCCGCTCGTGGGTTCTATAATCGTTGCTCCCGCTTTAAGCGCCCCTCTGTTTTCCGCATCGAAAATCATAGAATAAGCCACTCTGTCTTTTGCCGAGCCTGCGGGGTTCAAATATTCGAGTTTAGCCGCAATGCGAGCGTTAAGCCCAAACTTTTCGGCATAGCGCGAAAGCTCGACAATAGGCGTATTTCCTATTGCTTCGGCAATACTCTTATAAATGGGCATAATCGCCTTTTCAACCTTCGAGTTTGGCGAGCTCTTCGTTTAACTTACGCAAATTAGCGCGCTCTAAATCGATTAACGACGTAAACACTCTGAAATATTCGGCGTCGGCGTCGTTAGGCGTGGTATGGTTTAAAAAAGCCTCCAACAAAGCGGATTGTGACCTTACGCGTTTTTTCTCCAAATTCTCTATTTCCTGCTCGCTCTCGGCAATAGCCTTTTTCAAATCGCTTTTTCTGGACATTTTAGTCAGCTCCTTTTAGTTGCGTTTTTTGCAAACCCATCAATTATTTGTTACGAATTCAACACATTATTATGGAATATTATATCACTCGACGCAAAAAATGTAAAGTTTTTATTGCAACATTCTAATGCCGTTAACTGTGCTTTCATAATCGGCTTTAAGTTGCTCGAAAAGCGGCGGTATGTCGTCGCCGAATTCTTCTCTTCCTCTGAGCGCTTCTGTGAGCCGTTCGGCAGAAGCATACAGTTTTGTGAGCGACAAATTCATGCAAACGCCTTTTATAGTGTGAGCCGCCCTGAAAGCTTCGGGCATATTTTTTGTTTTAAGTGATTCGCACAAAAGTTCGAAACTTTTGTCGTCAGCCACTTTTAATAAAAATTTGGTAATTCTCTCGTCGGTGCGAAGTCTACTTAAAACATTGTCGTAATCGGCACCGATTAAAGCGTAACATTCTTTAACCGTCATGTTTAAAACTCCTTTCCCGTAACGGGTGTAAAAAATTATTTGTACTTATTATTCGTCGGAACGCAATAAAGATTTCATAGTGTCGTCGTAAAAACGGTATGAATTTTTATTGTCTCGCTTCACGGTATACATTGCCGCATCAGCCATAGTAAACAGCGTGTCGTAGTCGCCGTCGTAATTCTCTACGCATGCCACGCCCATGCTAACGCCCACGTCGAAATCTTTAAAAGGCTCTGTCAAATTTTTAAAAATTCTCTTTATTTGAGGTTCGACCGTATCTTTATATTCCATAAACAGAATAAATTCGTCGCCTCCCATGCGCGCCGCAATATCGGTGCTTCGAGTGCTCGCCTTTATTCTGCGCGCGAGTTCTTCGAGCACCTCGTCGCCGAAAATATGCCCGTAAACGTCGTTCGCCTCTTTAAAATTGTCAAGGTCGAACATTGTTAGCGCATAGCGTTTGTTTTTGCCCTTATTCTCCGACAGTATCGCGGATATGCGCCTCTTTGCAGCGTTATGATTGAAAAGCCCGGTGCGCGAATCGCAATCGGCTTTTTGTTCGAGCGACTGCATTGCGGCAAACTCCTCGTTTATATCCACAATTTTGCCGACAGCGCCCTCGAACTCGGGCAATTCGCCGTCGCCCCAAATAGCTTTGGCAATAACCTTACACCATTTTTTGTCGCGGTTTATTGTGAGCAAATATTCTTCGGAAAGCACGGGATTTTCGGGCGTCGTCTCTTTTATTTTTGCAACGAAATGCTCGAAATCCTCTTTGGCGAACATGCGAGTCCAAACTTTGTTATTCGCGGGCTCTATTATTTTCATGGGAATGCCGAGCGATTCGGCGCCAAGCTCCGAAAGCTTTATAAATTCGGGAACGGAATTGTATTCGAACACGATTTCGCGCGAAATATCCAAAAGATATTGATATTTCGTTCGCTCGCGCTCTAAAAGCTGTATCGACCTGTTCGAAGCGTCCGCGCCGTCCGATTTGAGCATCTGCTTCACGGTGTCGTGAATTACATTATCGGTAGCGTGCCCGAACGACATGACGTTGAGTTCGGTTTTGAGCGATTCCGCTATGTCGGTTAAGCATTCGAGCAATAGAGGGCTGAACGCTCCGCACTCGCCGTTTAAAATCATTTTAATTGCTACGTCGGGCGTGTAAGGCGGCTTATAAACCCGTTCGCTCGTAAGCGCGTCGTAAACATCCGCCATAGCCACAACTTGCGCTGCAATGGGTATGTCGTCGCCTTTTAAACCGTCGGGATAGCCTTTGCCGTCGTAGCGCTCGTGATGCCAACGGCAAATTTGATAGCCCACGCGAATCAGCGACTCGTTTTTTCTGAATGGTATGTCGCTAAGCATTTTGGCTCCTTCCACCGTATGCTTTTTCATTATTTCGTATTCATCGGGCGTAAATCGTCCCGGCTTATTGAGTATTTCGGACGGTATAGATATTTTGCCTATGTCATGAAGCGCCGACGCATTGCTAATAAGACGAATGTCTTTTGTGGAAAGCTCGTATTTGTTCGTCTTTTTTACAAGACGTTCCAAAAGCATTTGCGTAATTGCGTGAACGTGCAAAACGTGCAAACCGCTTTCGCCGTTTCTGAATTCCACTATATGCGACAAAATTTCTATCATCAAGCTGTTATCTTTTTCTTTCTCGTAAATTTGCGACGACAACAGCTCCGACATTTCTTTTTGCTTTATGGTGAGCATGAAATTGCTCATAACGCGGTGCTTAACGGTGCGCTCGTCGAATGGGCGGCTTATGTAATCTATCGCGCCCAAATCGTACGCCCTGTCGATATACGCACCTCCCGTTTCAGCCGAAATCATAATAACGGGAATAGACTTTATCCATTCCTTTTGATTCATAACCGACAGCACTTCGAAACCGTCCATAACGGGCATGACTATATCGAGAAGCATCAAGGAAATTTCGAGTTCATGCTCGTGAAGAATGTCCATTGCCTCAACGCCGTTTTCGGCTTCCAAAATATCGAAATCGGCGGCAAGCATATCGGAAAGCAATGCGCGGTTTAATTCAGAGTCGTCAACAATCAATATTTTAGCCTTAACGTTATTCATTCTTGTTCCTCAATAAATCGGCAACTATATTTTTAAGTTTACACATATCTATCGGCTTAGCCAAATGAGCGTTCATGCCCGCGTCCAAAGCCATTCTCACGTCTTCGTCGAACGCGTTCGCCGTCATAGCTATTATCGGAATAGTCTTGGCGTTCGGATGAGAGCATGCGCGAATCGCACGTGTAGCCTCGTAACCGTTCATAACGGGCATTTGCACGTCCATAAAAATAATATCGTACTGTCCCGGTTCCGAACTTTCGAATTTTTTGAGCGCCTCTTCGCCGTTTTCGGCAATTTCGCAACTCACCTCTTCTATATCGAGCAATTCCAAAAGTATTTCCGCATTTATTTCGTTGTCTTCGGCGGCAAGCACTTTGAGCCCCGCAATAGACGCGCCTTCATCAACTTTTTCGGGAGTTTCTTTGTGTCCGGAATCGCGAATTTGCACGATAGCGTTTCTGAAATTCGAAACAAAGAACGGCTTTGTCAAGAAATAATCGATTCCCGCTCCTTTCGCTTCTTCTTCTATTTCGTCAAAGCTATACGACGTGAGAACCATAATGGGGACTTCGTTGCCAACCTTTTTGCGTATCCGCTTTGCCGTCTCCACGCCGTCCATACCCGGCATTTTCCAATCGAGAAGAACGATATTGTAGTCGTTGTGCTCGTCGTGCGCGGAAGACACCATTTCAACAGCTTGCGCACCTCCGAGCGCATAAGAAACTTCAACGCCCGTATCGGTCATAAGCTCTTTAATGTCTATGCACACTTCTTCTTCGTCGTCAACAACGAGAATGCTCGTGATATCGTTATGAACCCAAAAGTTTTCGTCGACTTTCTCCTTGTTCGAAATCGCAAGTTCGAGCTCAACCACAAACGAACTTCCCTTGTCGGGCTCGCTCGCAACCGAAATAGTTCCGCCCATAAGGTTTACGATGTTTTTGGTTATAGCCATTCCGAGTCCTGTGCCCTGAATTTCTTTTGTAGCTTCTTTGCTTTCGCGAGCAAACGGGTCGAAAACCGTTTTCACGAATTCCGGACTCATGCCTATTCCGTTGTCTTTCACCTCGAATCGTAAATGCGCGTGATTGTGCATTTTTCTATCAAGCGATTCTATAATCAGCTCAATGTTACCGCCGTTGGGAGTGTACTTAACGGCATTAGACAACAAATTCAGTAAAATTTGATTTAACCGTAATTTATCGCCGAGCACAAGTTCGGGCATGTGCCCTCTCGTTCTCACGTCGAAATTTTGTTTTTTTGCTTTCGTTTGCGAAATCATCATGGAATAAACTTCTTCGAGGAACTCCGACAAATTAAATTCCTCTATATTGAGCGAAGTTTTTCCGCTCTCTATCTTGCTCATATCCAAAATATCGTTTATAAGGCTAAGCAAGTGCTGTCCGGAAAACGCTATTTTGCGAATATATTCGCGCACTTTGTCAGGGTTTTCGGCGTCTTTAGCAAGTAGCGCCGAAAAACCTATAATTGCGTTCATAGGCGTGCGAATATCGTGCGACATGTTTGCAAGGAAATTACTTTTTGCCTCGTTAGCCGACTTTGCAATGTCGAGAGCAACTTCGAGGTCGGCGCTCATCTTGCGCTCTTTTGTGCGGTCGGAGAACACTATAACGCAGTTATCCTTCCCGTCTGAAACGGTGTGATACAGCGACATTCTGTACCAATACACGTCGCCACTCACTACATTTCTCATTTGCATATCCGTTTCCCAAGTGCGACCCGTATCGAGCGCTTTGAGCCCTTTGGTAGTAAACGGCGGATGTGTCGCAACTGAGGCGTCGAGCAACTTGCGAACATCTTTTTTCACTTCTTCGGCGTTAAGACCGAGCACTTGCTCCATGTTGGTGCTAACGTAATCGGCGTTAAACGTATCGGGAGAAAACAATACGAAAATATCTTTGCTGTTAACAGTAAGCAATTCGAGCAAGCTCTCTCTCGACTTCACTTCGAGCTCTTTTTCTTTAACGCGGCGACGGTTTGTTAAAATAACCATTAACGCGATTACCGCACCTATAACTACGAATATCGACCCCATAACCAAAACGGTAATCGTTCGAAATCTGTTCATGCTACTATTAACGACCTTTGCCGACGCAACGCCGAGTAACATCCAATCACCGAACTCAATGGGAATATACGAAAGATAATATTGTTCCCCGTTCCATTTGAAAAGTACGGTGTCCGCTCTTTGCCCACCGTCCATGCTCCAATCGGCATGTATTCTTTTCATGTCGGAATAATCTATTTTGCATTCGTCGTTTAAAAAAGACAAATAATTATTCTGCTTTCCGAGTTTGAAATTCGTTTGTAACAAAACGATTCCTTCGGGAAGTACGACATAACAAATTCCTTCGGCCCCAAAAGATTGAATCGATAAAATATCAGTCATATCCTTTGCGTTAAATTTTATGCCTATTGCCGAATATTTAAATCCGTCGTATTCGTTTTCATCGATAGGAACGGCAAACAGCATAAACTGCTCGCCCGAATCGTCTATTCCCACCACGCCGCCTTTGTCTTCTGCCAACAACTCGTTCAGGCTTCTTCTGAATTTAAGTTGTTCCATGTTGTCTGTCAGAGTTTTGCAGTTTACAATATTACGGTATTCGTCGTCAGGGTCGGAATTTACGCTCTCGTCTCTGTTAATAAAGTAAAACTCGGTAAAGTTCCATTGCGCTTGCTGTTCCGCCATAAATTCGGTAAACTGTTCTCTGCGCTCGGTATCTCCGTTGTTTATATCGTTAACCGAGTTATTTATATATTTACCCCAACTGTTCATAAGTTTTCTGCGACTCGATACGGTTTGAGCAAAATTGGAATTCACTTGCTCGTAAATTTCCATTAAATGCTCTTTACTCTCTTTAAAAATGTGGTCTGACGCAAAAAGGGAATATACTATCGCCGTAACGGTAACGGCAATCACACACACTGCTATCACCACAATGTCACGCCATCTTTTTTTAAACATTTTTTAGATTTCCTCTCGCATTTTTGTTAAAGCGCATAGCTTTTGTATTATAATATTATACGGTATAAGTATAACATATCTTTTCGATTTTAGCAAGCGGTTTGAGAGCATACTTGCGCGCAACGCGGTTAAACCGCACAATTTGCGCTATATGCTTGACTAAACGCGTAATAAATACTATACTTTATGGTAAAGAACAAAATGCCCAAAATTTACATACGAGGTGTAGGATGAAAAACTATTACCAGATTTTAAACGTTAAGCCGAGCGCAAGCAACGAAGAAATCAAATTGCGCTACCGTATGCTCGCAAAACGCTACCACCCCGACGTTAATCCCGGCAATGAAGAGGCGGCGAAACGTTTTGCCGACATAAGCGAAGCGAACAGGATTTTAACCGACCCGCAACTACGCGCGGAATACGACGTGCAATTAAAAAACGCCGAAGGCCCCAAATTCACCACCGACGGCATTCGCCACGTTGACGAAGCCACCCAACGCAATCTCATGGCGCAAGTTCAAGCGCAAGTTCAAGCTCAGGTTCAGGCGCAACTCACCGAAGTGAACGACCGCGCCTATAAAGCGGGATACGAGCACGGCTTTAACGACAGCAGAGCTACCTACGATAAAGAGCGCATACGTATTAGCAACAATTTGCGTCTCGCGCTCGCCGCCACAGAAAAATTCAAGAAAAAAGTGGCGGATTGCGAACACGACCGAGGCGAACTCGAACAGGAGCTATTTGACCGCGACCGCGAACTTTCGCAAAAAAGCGAAAAACTTCAAGACCTCGAAGCTCAACTCTCGTGGCTCAGAAAGGCGGCGGGCGGCGGAGCGGTGGAGTCGGTAAACTCTTTGAAAGAACAGTTTAGCGCCGCGCAACTCCGAATTAAAGATTTGGAGAAAAAAATCAACGACTTGCAACTTGACCCCGACGACGTTATAAGTTTTGCCGACTCTTCGGAGAGCCCCGCATCGCAACACGAAAAACATAAACAAATAAAAGAACAGCTCAAAGAGCTCGATAAAATAACGAACGAACTCACAACCGAATTTGCGGGAATAGAGGCGCAAACGGAACTTAGACGCCAACTTGACGAAAACAATAAGTTCCTTATCTCAATGGAAGCGAAAGCGAACTACTGGGCAAAAAAATCAAAAGCCGACCGCAGGCTATCGAAACCCACTCTTTACGGAACTCTCGGCGTTTTGATATGGGCGGACGACGAAGAAATAAAAGACGCATACGAACGTTTGAAAGCGCATTATTCGGGCAAATCCGACAATGAAAGCGTGAACAAACTGCAAAAAGTTAAAGACGCTTACGAAGTGCTTTCCGACCCCGAAAAGCGCGCGGCATATAATGCGTCTATCGGTTGCACGGCGGAACGCATTGCAAACGAACGCAAGCTAATTAAAGAAAACGAGCGCATACAATCCGAATACAGAAACAAACTCGCGGTTAAAGAGTTTTGGGCGCATTTCGACGAGCTTTCCTCCCTCGCTCTTGCGGGCGACGCCGACGCGCAAAATCTTCTCGGCGAAATTTATTACAAAGGCAAAAACGTGGAGCAAGATTTCGCGCAAGCGGTTTACTGGTTTAACGAAGCTATGGAACAAGCCCACCCCGCCGCAATTTACAATCTCGGCGTGTGCTATTCAAACGGCGAGGGCGTTCGCAAAAATAAAATAATAGGCTCGGCGTTTTTCAGACAAGCGGCTAATCTCGGATACGCTCCCGACGAAAAATAGTAGCTCAAAAAACTCGATTTAGCGACGTTATTGCCTAATCTTATTTTCGAAACCGTTGCAAATCAATAAAAAAACCGTAACTCACAGTTACGGTTTTTATCTATACGCTTTTATTACTTAAACTCGCTTTTTGTGTCGCGCTCGAAAAGAGTTGCAAGGAGCGCTTTGGGCGGAGTTTTTTGAGTAATCATTTCGTTCACAGCTTCGGTTAGCGGCATATCAACTTTAAGCCTACGCGCCACTTTGCTTACGGCGCGCGCCGTCGCCACGCCTTCGGCAAGTTTATCGAACGGTTGACCCAAAACGTAAGCCTCTCCCCACTTGCGGTTATGGCTGTGAAGCGAAAACAGCGTCGTTTCGTAATCTCCGAGATGACAAAGCCCGTATGCCGAAAGTTCGTTGCCGCCGAGCGCTTTTATAAGACGCGCCACTTCCCGCGCGCCGCGCGCCATAAGAGGACCTTTAAGCGTGGCATAGTTCAGTCCGTCGAGCACTCCCGCCACAATTCCCATAATGTTTTTGGTAGCGGCGCCCACTTCGGTGCCTATTATGTCGTTTCCGTAATAAAAACGTATCAAATCGCTCTTAAACGAGTCTGCCAAAAATTTAGTGAGTTCCTCGTTGTAAGAATCTATCACCATGCAGTTGGGCACGTTCTTGGTAAATTCCTGAATATGACCGGGACCCGCCCACACGGCAACGTTTTCTTTGGGAATGCCGCTCTCTATTGCTACCTCGCTCAAACGCTTGCCCGTAGTTTCTTCTATGCCTTTCATGCAAAGCACGAATTTTTTGCCTTTTATATTGCGTTTGGCAATTTCGGACGCAAATCCGCGCAACCCCTGACTCGATATGCTTATAATTACCACTTCGGCATGATTCAAAGCCTCGTCGAGGTTGCAAGACACTTTTATGCTTTCGTCGAAACGCACGTATTCGTTGCGTCCCGTATTCTTTAAAATTTGATAACTGTAATCATGTTCGGGGCCGAAACTAATAACGTTATTCCCGAGTCGATTATTGTACCAAGCAAGGAACGAACCCCACCTGCCGCAACCGAGTACCGATACTTTCATTTTCACTCCTTTTTCGGCAGCGCCGAATTTTTCTTTTATTTGCGCTTCAAAGCAAAGATTTACACGCCCATATTGCGTTTGCAACAGAGTTAGGCAAAAAGACCGAATATCTGGTCGTTTAATTTTTAGGGCTGTAATTAGGGCTTTCCTTAGTAATGGAAATGTCGTGCGGGTGGCTTTCCACAAGCGACGCGCCCGTAATTTTCACGAAACGCGCTTTCGTGCGAAGCGACTCTATGTCGGGTTGCCCGCAGTATCCCATGCCCGAACGAAGTCCGCCCATAAGTTGGAATACGCTGTCGCTTAGCGGTCCGCGATAAGGCACGCGTCCTTCGACGCCTTCGGGAACGAGTTTACCCGCGCCCTCTTGGAAATAGCGGTCTTTGCTTCCGTGAGCCATAGCGCCCAAACTTCCCATTCCGCGATACGTTTTAAAGTTACGCCCTTGATAAATTTCGAGCTCTCCCGGACTCTCCGCCGTGCCCGCGAACAGGCTTCCTATCATAACCGCATGAGCGCCCGCCGCAATAGCTTTCGTAATGTCGCCGCTGTATTTGATACCGCCGTCCGCAATTATTTTCTTTCCGTGCTTGTCCGCCGCTTCGGAGCAGTCCATAATGGCGGTTACCTGCGGCACGCCTATGCCCGCGACCACGCGAGTTGTGCAAATCGAGCCCGGTCCTATGCCAACCTTAACCACGTCGGCGCCGCGTTTAAACAGCGCGTCGGCGGCTTCCGCCGTTGCAACGTTACCCGCAACCAAGCAAATATCGGGGAATTTGCTTTTCACTTTCTCGACGGAATTCATAATGTTTATGTTGTGTCCGTGCGCCGAATCGAGCACTATGCAGTCCACTTTCGCATCTACGAGCGCTTTCGCACGGTCGAGGCAATCTTTGCTTCCGCTTATCGCCGCGCCCACAAGCAATCTGCCGTTTTTGTCTTTTGCGGAGTTTGGATACTGAATTGCCTTTTCAATATCTTTTATGGTAATGAGTCCTTTCAAAACTCCGTTTTTATCAACAATCGGGAGCTTTTCTATGCGGTGCTTGCCGAGAATCTTTTGCGCCTCGTCAAGCGTAGTTCCTACAGGCGCCGTAACGAGATTTTCTTTCGTCATCACGTTTTTAATCGGCTGAGCATAATTGGTTTCGAAACGCAAATCGCGGTTTGTGAGTATGCCCACAAGTTTGCCGCCGCTCGTAATGGGCACGCCCGATATGCGGTATTTGTTCATAAGCGCGAGAGCGTCCGACACAAGATTGTCGGGCTCCAAAAAGAAAGGGTCGGTAATAACGCCGTGCTCGCTTCTCTTCACCCTATCTATATGCTCGGCTTGCTCGTCTATGCTCATGTTTTTATGTACTATGCCCATGCCCCCCTCGCGCGCTATTGCGATTGCGAGGCGAGACTCGGTTACGGTATCCATAGCCGCGCTGAGAAGCGGAATATTTAACGTAATCTTATCGGTGAGTTTAGTGCTCAAATTCACTTCGCTCGGCAAAACGTGCGATTCCGCAGGGATAAGCAAAACGTCGTCGAACGTAAGTCCTTCCTTCACGATTCTGTTCATATATTTGTTTCTCCTTAAAAATGTCTTTCGTTTTTTATTTATTCGTTTGCGGGCGCTCTGAAATACGCAATATAGTCGGTGAGCATACCCCATTCGTACCATTCGAATATATTGCAAGTAGTTAAATTTGCGCTGTTGCGAACGCCGTCCACGCGCATGTTGTTTTGCCAATCTTCATAGCTTTGTTGCAAATCTGTTTGCACTCTTTCATCGAAATAACGCCTGTTACCCGAGAACACAGCCGTCATATTGTGCATGGAGCGCGTAAAGTCGCGTAGCGATTTTACATAGTAAGTATATTTAAGTTGCTGTGTGGCGGCATTAGTTACATCGGCAGTCGCTTCCGCCGAGCCCGGAATATACTTATTGCCGTTCATTGTAAGCGATTTTACAAGCTCGACGAATTTGTAATAATTCGCGTCTATAAAATCATACCCTACGGTGAATATGCTCTCGGCGCCGTTGCCCGCAATGCGCACGTCGTCTTCCAAAAACAAATCGAACGGCTTGTCATTGCCCGACAAAAGCGCTTTACGCGAAAAATTATTTTGCTCGTTTTCGTCGGCAAACAAAAGCCCGTCTTTGCTTGCGGCAATATCTTTTTCAAGTCCGAGCGCGTTCAGTTCGGCGTCGATATACGCGGAAAGTTGCCCGAATAGCAAAAACACGTCCACTATTGCGTTTTCATTCTCTTTCGTCCAGTCGTCTATTTCGTTCCACCGAGTGGTTACCATGCTTAGCCGTGCTCTCATTTTTTCAAGATACGCGGGCGTTTCAACGGAACGCGCTTTCTCGTCTTTCGCCAAAACATACCACGACTTAAATTGAGCCGTATTCAAATAATCGGTGTAGCTGTACACGTGCGGGCGCATACGCGGGGACGCGTGCAAAAGATTATAATCGTCTATTTTCTTAGTTCTGTTTCTAAACGAGTCTTCTTCGCCGAGTAACGTCAGGTCGTTCCAAGCAAGATATTCGCTCGCATATTTATTAACCTTTTTAGCATAATATACTGCTTCTTCCAACCCGACTCCGTTTTCGCCTATACAGTCGTTCATAAAATAAACGGAAGCGTTGGCGGCATAATAGAGCGCGTCGGCATACTTTCCGAAACCCGACGGAATTTTTCCGCTCTCAGCATCGTAATCGCTTTCGTTACGCGCAAGATATTTCTCCGCGCTTGCAAGCGCCATTACTTTCAAGTCGAGTTTTGAATAAAACTTCATTGCCGAATACGGAAAAAACGACAAAAAGCACGCGCACAACAGCACGCCCGCTACCACAGTCCAAAAGGCCGAACGCACCGCTACCGCGAAAACGTTGACCTGTTGCTCGTTTTGTTCGTTTTTAATATCGGATTCGGAGTCAAGCGACAAAAGGAAACTACCTCTACACTCGTATTACCCCTAATTATATCACAAATCTTAAAATTTGCAAATCGTTTTTAAACGATTTTTCGGGCTTTTTACAACTTTTCATATTTTAACCGAAAGTTATGTGCCCGAAAGCGTCATGTTTTCGCTCCGAATTTAAAAAATATCAT
The DNA here is from genome assembly GCA_947089425.1 of uncultured Clostridia bacterium. GTDB lineage: Bacteria > Bacillota > Clostridia > Christensenellales > Pumilibacteraceae > Pumilibacter. Next base: position 24,072 of record CAMUKG010000005.1, on the reverse strand, counting down.
TCGAAATTCCGCGCGTTAAATTCGCGTTGCCGCAACCGCGCCTGTGTCGCCGCGCAACAGCACCGCAACCGTAACTTTATCTTCCCCCACAAAAGAAACGTACCAAAAATAGCCGCCGTTGCCGTCTATCGGATTTTCCATAAGTCGCACGTATATTTCGGCGTGCAATTTGCCTTTGGAACGGAATTTTTTCAACTCGTTTTTAAGTTTGTCGAGCGCTATATCGAACGCCTTTTCTGCGCTTATAATTTCGCCCTGCACTGAGTTTTTGAGTTCGAAAGTTTGTTCTCCGCCACCAAACACCGTTACCGTAAAATCGCCTGTTGCCGTTGCGGGGATATCGACCGAAAGCGATTGAGCGAACGGGTGCGGCAAGAGGTCGCCCTCGTAGGTAGTGCCGTTTATTTCGGTTTTATATCTATATGATTGAGCCGCCGAAAACACTGTCGGCGTTACGGTTAAAACCGTGAAATCGCGTTTATTCGAACTCACGCCGTCGAGCGAATAAGGCTCTTCCCTCACTCCCGATATTGCCGTGAGCTTATAATCGGCGCTTTCGGCGGCAAACAGCCTGTTTCTCAATTCCGACACATTGTTCATGTTTTTTTCAAGTTGCGAACTTCCGCAACCGCACAATGCCGAGAGCGAGAGCAATAACACCGCCGCTACAAATCCCGCTCGTTTGAAAAATGCTTTCATAAAAAAACACCCCGCAATATTCGTTACAAGAATATATACGAGGCATTTCGACAAAATATGTTTTTTTAGCGCATTTTTTACCGCATATAATTGCGACAGATTTGTATTTATAAGACACCGGCACCTATAAAAGACTAATTTTCTTGCATCATCGATTTCACTTTCATAAGCCTCGTAAGATTGCCGCGCTCGTTCTCGTCAAGCTTCATGAGAATATATTTTATTGTCTCGTTGAGTTGCGGAATCATAACGTATTCGAGAGCGTTTACTCTCCTACGGTTTTTTTCTATTTCGTCGGCGAGCATGTTGCACGTTTTTTCCACTTCGGCAAGGCGGAGCAATTTTTCGGTGAGCGTGGAAATTTTTATTACTGCGGAATCGAGGTCGCTCGGAGTGCCCGCGAACGCATACGGCAACAAATCCTCGGGCGTGGGCATGGTTATTTTCACGTCGGGCACGTCTACGCCCATAATATTTTTTGTGCCCGCCTCCAACACTACCTCAACTTTGGGCATTGACAGCGCCTGTTCTATATCTTCGGATGAAGAGACGGCGCGAGCCAACATAAAACTGCGAAGAGCTTCCGCCACCTCGCCCTCGATTTCCTCGCGGAGCGATTTATTGAGGCGCACCATTTCCATAAAACGACGCACCATTTCATCCGACTTGTCTTTTAAAAGTTTGTGCCCGCGCGTTGCGGTTTTAAGACGCGTTTTAAGCCGCCTCAACTCCATGCGTGTGGGATTAACAGCGAGTCTCGCCATATTATTCTTTCCTCTCGGGCAAATATTTTTCAATGTATTCGTCTTTAATTCGTTTCAGTTCGCTCTTTGGCAATATCGACAAAAGTTCCCAACCTATCGAGAGCGTTTCTTCGATGTCGCGATTGCAATCGAACCCCTGCGATATATAGCGGCGTTCGAATTCTTCCGCGAATTTGGCGTATTTCTTATCGACGTCGGTAAGCGCCGCGTCGCCCAAAATCGCGCTTAGTTCTTTCGCTTCTTTGCCGCGAGCATAAGCGGCGAAAAGCTGGTTCATGGTGTCGGCGTGGTCCTCGCGCGTCTTTCCCTTTCCTATGCCTTTATCCTTTAATCGGCTCAGCGACGGCAACACGTCAATCGGCGGATTAAAGCCCTTTTTGTAAAGCTCGCGCGAAAGAATAATTTGCCCTTCGGTAATGTAACCCGTAAGGTCGGGAATGGGATGCGTTTTGTCGTCTTCGGGCATAGTGAGAATGGGAATTTGCGTTATAGAGCCCTCTTTGCCGCGTATTTTGCCCGCGCGCTCGTAAATGGAGGCAAGGTCGGTGTATAAATATCCCGGATAGCCGCGCCGTCCCGGTACCTCTTTTCGCGCCGCGCTGACCTCGCGCATAGCTTCGGCATAGTTTGTTATGTCTGTCATAATAACCAAAACATGCATTCCGAGCTCGAAAGCCAAATATTCAGCCGCCGAGAGCGCCATGCGCGGCGTGGCTATTCTCTCTATTGCGGGGTCGTTCGCAAGGTTCATAAACAGCACCGTGCGGTCGATTGCCCCCGTCTTTTTAAAGTCTGAAATAAAGAAATCCGCCTCTTCGTAGGTTATGCCCATTGCGGCGAACACTACGGCGAACTTACTCCCCTCGCCGAGCACTTTTGCCTGACGGGCGATTTGCGCCGCAAGGTTTGCGTGCGGCAAGCCGCTCACCGAAAACACGGGCAACTTCTGACCGCGCACAAGAGTGTTCAAGCCGTCGATTGCGGATATTCCCGTTTGAATGAATTCGTCGGGATAATCGCGCGCCGACGGGTTTATGGGCGAACCGTTTATATCCACGCTCTTCTCGGGTATAATTTCGGGTCCGCCGTCTTTGGGGTGTCCCATGCCGTCGAACACTCGTCCGAGCATGTCGGGCGAAACTTTCAGTTCTATGCTCTTGCCCAAAAAACGCGCCTTAGACGACGAAATTTTGAGCCCCTGACTCGCCTCGAAAAGCTGAACGAGCGCGCGGTCGCGATTTATTTCGAGCACCTTGCCTTGCCGCACTTCCCCGTTTGCCTGTTCTATTTCAACAAGCTCGTTGTATTTCACGTTCTCAACGTTCTCAACGAGCATGAGAGGCCCCACCACCTCTTTTATTGTGCGATATTCTTTTTGCATTCTTTTTCCGACTCCTAACTTACGTTTGCTTATGCCGCAAATTGATTTGCTTCGATTTAGAAAAATAAATTCGCCGCTTTAAGTTTTCCGACTCCTAACTTACATAGTCTATGCTAAATTTTTATCGACAAAAATTAAAATTCGTCGCTCTCGCGCAGTTCTCCGAGTTGAGCTTTCATGTCGGCGGAAATAGCGTCGAACGTGGCGAGTTCCGCTTCGGGAATATATTTGCTTCTTCCTATCTTGTCGCGCGCGGGTATTGAAAGTATATCGTTAAGCGACGCCGACTTTTCAAGCGCTTCTATTCCGAAATGATAGTAGTCTATAATGAGTTTCAGCATTTTATACTGCTTTTCCATAGACGAATATGTGTCGGTCTCATGGAAAGCGTTTTGGTGCAAATAGTCTTCGCGCACCGACTTCGCGGCTTCCATAGTGAGGCGGTCGCGAGGCGAAAGCGCGTCCATGCCCACAAGTCGCACAATTTCGTCGAGTTGCGCTTCTTCCTGCAAAATACGCATAGCCGCCGCGCGGTACGAATTGCAGTCTGGCGCAACGTGTTCGGTATACCACCCCGCAAGTCTGTCGCCGTACAGCGAATAACTCGTGAGCCAATCGATTGCGGGGAAATGGCGTTTTGACGCAAGCGACGCGCTAAGTCCCCAAAATACTTTTACTATTCTCAACGTGGCTTGGCTGACCGGCTCCGACATATCGCCGCCGGGAGGAGAAACCGCGCCTATTGCGGTAACCGAGCCCACTCGCTCGCCGCTCCCTAATAGCTTAACTACGCCCGCGCGCTCGTAAAACTCCGCCAAACGACTGCTGAGATACGCGGGGTATCCTTCTTCGCCGGGCATTTCTTCGAGTCGTCCGCTCATTTCGCGCAACGCTTCCGCCCAACGAGAAGTCGAATCCGCCATAATCGCAACGTTATATCCCATGTCGCGGAAATATTCGGCTATTGTAATGCCCGTGTATATACTCGCCTCGCGCGCCGCCACAGGCATATCCGAAGTGTTCGCGATAAGAACAGTGCGCTTCATAAGCGGCTGACCCGTTTTCGGGTCTGTCAAATGCGGGAACTCGTTGAGAACGTCAGTCATTTCGTTGCCGCGCTCTCCACACCCCACGTAAACTATTATATCCGCGTCCGCCCATTTGGCAAGTTGGTGCTGAACTACCGTTTTGCCGCTGCCGAACGGACCGGGAACCGCCGCCACGCCCCCTTTCGCTATGGGAAACAGCGTGTCTATAACGCGTTGCCCCGTAATCATAGGCTGTTCGGGCGCCATTTTTTCGCGATAAGGTCTGCCTCTGCGCACCGGCCATTTTTGAAGCATTGTAACGGAATGAACTTTTCCCGTTTTATCCTCAACCGTCGCCACGACATCGTCAACCGTTTTTTCGCCGTCGAAAATCGCGGTGAGTTTTCCTTCCACGCCTACGGGCAACATGATGCGGTGCTCAACAACGGCGTTTTCCTGCACTACGCCTATTATGTCGCCGCCCGTCACAAATTCGCCCGTCTTCTTCTTGGGAACGAAATTCCATTTTTTAGTGTGGCTCAATGCGCTCACGTCTATTCCGCGCCCTATACGGTCGCCGCTCTTACGCACGAGCTCGCCGAGCGGGCGTTGTATTCCGTCGAAAATTCCCTCTATAAGTCCGGGTCCGAGTTCAACCGAAAGCGGCGCGCCCGTCGAAACGACTTCTTCGCCCGGTCCCAACATGCTCGTTTCCTCGTATACCTGAATAGACGCCTTATCGCCGCGCAATTCTATTACTTCGCCTATAAGGCGCTCCGAACTCACGCGCACAACGTCGTACATTTTAACGTCTTGCATGTTTTCCGCCACAATGAGCGGTCCCGAAACTTTTATTATTCTGCCTTCCATTCTCTACCTCCGCGCCAACCGCGCAATTTTTAAGGTAACCTTTTTTTGTAATATGTCAATCGTCGAATAAAATATCCGCGCCGATTGCTTTTTCGACGTCTCGTTTTATTCCTTTCAGTCCGAAACCGTTTGTGCCCAAACCGCCGGGTATGGGAATAACGGCGGGATACGCGCGCGATTTCAGTCTGTTCAGAGTTTCTTCGACCTGCGCGGCAAGTTCTTCGGTTATAAATATTACGGCGTATTCGTCTTTAAGCTTTTTGAGCAAATCATTGGTTTCAAACATTCCGTTTGAACAAAACGTTTCCACGCCAACAGCTCTGAACGCAAGCACGCTGTCTTTATCGCCTATAACAGCGATTTTTCCGCTTTTAATCATTGCTACGGTGTGCCCCCTATATTCTTCCGAAAGCTCTCAGCCGAGACGCAATTTCTCCGCGAGCGTTGTTTTTAATACACGTTAAAACGGTTTTAACAGTCTTGTATTCGTTTAATTGCGCAATAAAGTAGCTAACAAACGGCGAAAGCGAAAGCATATCCTCCGCATGAGGTTGCCAGATTTGAGAAAGAAAATCGTCGGCGCGAGCTTCCAAAAGAGGCAAATCGAGTTTTTCGATTTCTTCCGTTATAAATCCGTAACGAGTATCGGCAATAAGTGCAAGCGGACTGTCGGAACGGTAAATTTCCGCAATATCGTCTAATTCAAGTTCGCCGCCCGAAATCAACAACTTTTCGAGCGCGATTTCGCTCACATTCAGCAAGCGAGCTCTCAATGCCGAAATTATGTTCGTTAGGTCTATTTCCCCGCTAACGAATTCGCGGAGCGATTTGCTTCTCGATTTTTTGGCGCAAAACAAACTGTCGGCATACATAGCGTTTGTTAAGCGCACGTCTATGCGCTTGGGGTCGGGTTTGGAATCAACAAACTCAGCGTCGAGTTCTTCGAGCGCTTCGCCCATAAACTTAGGTAACGCCGCATATTCTCCCCGCTCTATTCCGCCGCGAATTTCGCCGTCGTCCATATAATACACGGCTACCGAAAGCGGTTTTCCCGAAACGCGCGCTTTATAATAAGCTTTGGCGTTTCCGTACAAAAACCTGTTTGTGAGAACTCGCGAAAGATAAACGTTAGGCGAACTCGAAAAAACATAGTCTATAAGAGCCGCAGTTTCCGAAGATATAAACGCGTCTATGTCGTAGCTCTTAGCGTCAACCGTGCCGCCGCCGTATCCGTAATCGCAAAGCATTTTTACGGCGTCGGAAAATTCCGCGTCGAGCAAGCGGCGTATTTTTTCCGCGTCGAGCAGTTTCCCTTCGTTGTATTTGGCTATGGCGTTTGCGTATATCTTCGTTACCATTTTCTATCCTTATTTGAAAAGCCGTTTCGCCGCGCTCGTGAGCGCCGTGTCGCGAAGCGAAGCAAACATAGTTTCGAGCGTAAAATTTTTGTCGCTCGTTTTGCCCGACAAAATAACTCCGCCCTTTCCTCCGTGAGTTCGAGAAGAAAGCGAAAGGCTTTTGCCGCATTTGTTGCCGAGCGAAGCAAGCCATTCGGCATGCAACCGCTTTGCGTCGCGTTCGGCAACTATTACGCTGTCGCCGTCTTCGGCGTATTTCTCTATAAGTTCGCCTATAAACTCGCGGTAAATATGGTCGGTCATATTCAGAATTTTTTTGGCGGCTTCTTCGAATGCCATGTCGAGAACTTTCTGTTTTGCCGCAAGTTCCGTTTTGCGCGCTTCGAGGCTTGACAGCGTTTTTCCGCGAGCTATAATTTCGTCGGCGGAAACGCGCGCCGCATTGAGCGCTTCCTCTCTTTTTCGAGATTCTTCCGCCCGCACCTTTTCAAGCGCCAAGTCGCGTTCGGCTTCCGCGTCGGAAATGAGTCCCGCCGCCGCTCGCTCCGCTTTGCCTATAATTTCCGCTATAATAGCTTCTTTACCTTCCATTCCATTTACCTCTCGAACAAAAGCGCAAAACGCCGCGACAAAAAATTTATCTTTGCCGCTATGCAAAAATCAACGCTTTTCCACAAATTAAAGTCCGAAATACTTGCCTATCATCATAACGCCCAAGAACGATATAATGAAAGCGAATATTGCGAATATTTCAACGAGCACCGCCATAGTCATGGCATGACCCATTTGCTTATCTTGTTTGCCCACAAGATTTATGCCGCCGATTGCGACCGCGCTCTGCATGATTGCGGACCCGAGCCCTACAAGCGCGATAGGCAAGCAAAGCATGAAATAAGCGAGTCCCGCCTCTTTTGTGAGCACAACAGCGCTTCCCATAATGCCCGTTTGAATAAATACCATAAAGCCTATAACGAAACCGTATAAGCCTTGCGTTGCGGGCAACAGTTGCAACAACAGCACGCTGCCGAATTTGGTGGGGTCTTTGCTGAGCAGTCCCGCCGACGCCTGTCCAGCGCGTCCCACGCCCACAGCCGAGCCTATGCCCGAAAGCACTACGGCGATTGCCGCGCCCAACAATGCCCAAACTATACCTGTCATTTTTCCGTTTCTCCTTCTGATTTGTATTATCTTTTTTATTTAACCGACACGAGTGCCGAAATTAAACCGCGTTTTAGCCGAACCGAACGTATTTTGTTTTTTCTCCCATCGGGCTGAACATTCGTCCGTCTCCCTCGTAGAACTTTCCGTAAAACTCCAAAAATTGCAAACGCGCGTTGTGAACGTAGGCGCCGAGCACCCCTATTCCCAAATTGAACGCGTGCAACGGTATTAAAATTATAAACCCTATAACGTATCCCAACACGGGAACGGGCATGGTGAAAAACAGACTGCCGAGCGTGTTGAAAGCAAGCCCTATCGCGCCGCTCGCAAGTCCGAGCCCGAAAAGGCGGGCGTAGCTAAGTAAATCGCTAAGCAGGTTCACAAGCCCGTAAAGTCCCGAAAAGCCGCCCATTATTTTGGAAAGCACACCCTTATTATGCCGCCCCGCCGTGCACAAAATTCCGACAAGCGAAACTATGATAAGAGCAAGCCCTACCGTGATTAGCGGCGCCTTCGGTTTAAGAAGCATATCAAGCGCTATGCAGGCAAGACCGCCGAACAGAACGAAAATAAACAAACTGTCGAAAATCGCGTCGAGCGGTTTTCCGTCGCGAAACATTTTAGCCGAATGAAGAGCGTAACCCGCAAGGAGTTGAACGGCGCCGAGCGCGATTGACACCCCGAGCATCATTAAGGGCTCTTCCATAGGGTTAAACCACAGCGCGGGAATTGCGCTTATGGCAAACACTCCGCCGAACAACAGCCCCCACACTACGGCGGATATGCCGCCCATAGCAAACAGTGCAATCATGCGCGCCGTGCCCTTTTCAAGACGCACGCATTTCAAAATTATAAGTCCGCCTACGCTCAGCACAAGCCCGTAACCCGCGTCGCCAATCATTATACCGAAAAACAGAAAGAAGAACACAGCCATAAACGGGTTGGGGTCTATTTCGCGATAAGCGGGCACGCTGTACATATTCGTTATGTCTTCATACGGCTCGACTATTTTTTTGCTCACCACAAGAGTGGGCGGAGTGTCGCCCTCTTCGGGCTCCGAAAGCTCCGCTATAATTTTTTCGGTTTTGCTCTTTATTCGCCCTATAACCTTTTCGGCACGCTCGCTCGGAAGCCAACCTTCGGCAACGAAAGTGTTCGCCGTAGACACGAATTCGAGCTCCGCTTCCGACTTTTCCACGTCTTGCCCCATGACGTCGTACAAAACTTTTAAATCGGCAAGATACTTGTAATAGTCGAGCGCGCGATAAAGAGCGGCAACGTCCTTTTCTTCCGCCTCTTTAATCTCCGCTTTAATCGATTCGCTTAGCTGTGACGCCGTGCAATCGTCGCGCAACGGGCACAACGCGTATTTTGCTCCCGCGAGCACAGCCGAGACCTTTTCTTTATCGCATACTCTGCACACTATTCCCAAAAGCGTACCCGACGCGGAAGGATAAGTCTCGCAAAAAAGCGCAGTGTCTCCGAAATCGGGAACAAAAGGCGACGAAGAATATGCCAAAAGTACCGACACATTAGCGCCGTCCGAAATTGCCGACAGTTTGAGCGGGAATCCCACGTAAGGAGTTACGCCGCGCAACCTATTGCGATTTTTTTGAAGCTGCGACTTATATTCGAGTCGAGCGAAATTCAATTTTTCCAGTTCGTCGCAAACCGCTGCGAGTTCGTATTCTTTCGCGGCAACGTCGTAAAAATCGTCGTACCCTATAATTTGCCTGCCGCTTTGCTTTTTCTTCTCTACCGGCGCCGACTCGATAGGTTCCGCCTTTCCTTTTTTAACAGCCGAATCGTTCGCCTTTTTTAACGAAAGGTATTCGTCGGCGCACGAAGACAAATAATTCACCGCAAAAGAGACTTTTGCTTGCCGAGCAAGAACTCTGTCGAGGTGAGTGCGGTCGAGCGGCGTTTCGCCGCTTACCGTAGCCGAAGCAGCCTCGAACGAGCCGCTTCGCACAAGCTCGTTCATTATTCTGTTTTTATCCGATTTGAGTCCCACAAGACGCAATCGGCTCATTTTAGCGATAGCCATATTCCCGCCTACGCCTTGCCTTTTATAAGCTTATCCGCAAGCCACTCGCCTACCGAACGGACGTTTTTTTCGGCGCCTCTCACAAGAGCTTGCGCCGCGAGTTCCGCTTCTTTCGCCGAAGCTGCGGCTTCGCGAGTTGCCAAAGCTTGCGCCTCTTCTATAATTCGTTTGGTTAAGCGCTTGGTTTCTTCGGCAAATTCCGCTCTCACCGCTTCCGACTCGGAAACTACCGAGAGCGCTATATCTCTCGCCGACTGCCTTGCGTCGGCAAGTATTTGCGCCGCCTTTTCTTCGGCGGCATTTATTTCGTTCAGAACTTCTTCTATCATTTTCTAACCTATTCCCCTGCCATAAAACGAAGCTTAGTTTTTGCTCTCTTTCGGCTCAATCAGCGCTATTCTGCGCACGTGCCGCTCTTCGCCCGAAAACTCTGTGTTCAAAAACACATCAACTATATCGAGCGCAAGCCCTTTGCCCACAACTCTCTCGCCGAGCGCGAGAATATTCGCGTCGTTATGTTGGCGCGTGGCTCTCGCCGAAAACGTGTCGCCGCACAGCGCGCAACGAATGCCTTCAACTTTATTGGCGGCTATACTCATTCCTATTCCCGTGCCGCAAATTAGTATGCCCTTTTCGCACTCGCCGCTTGCCACCGCTTGAGAAACCTTGCGCGCATACACGGGATAATCAACAGCCTCGCTCGTAAAACAGCCGAAGTCTTTAACTTCGAAGCCGCATGACTCGATATGAGCTATAATGCTTTTTTTAAGTTCGAGCGCCGCGTGGTCGCACCCTATGGCTATCATACGCTTAAAACATGCTCCTTTACAACTAATGCATAGTTAAATTGTATCATATTCGGTAAAGTTTTGCAAGATTTTAACAACCTTTTTATGTGAAATTTTGCAAATTCGATTTCGCGTCACTTCTAAATGCTCAAAGATTGAGCGGCGGCAAACACGTCTTCGCACGCATACATAAGATATTCAGCCGTTTTAAGATAGACGTTTAAATCGCCGCCGTAAGGGTCGGGCACGTCGTGCCCTCCCGTGAGTTCGCCCACCGACTTAACTTTGGAACCGAACTCGCGAAGCGAAGCCGCATGCGACGCCGTCATGCAAACTATTAAATCTGCTTCGCTCGCCTCCGCCCTCGTAAGTTGCTTCGAAACGTGTTTTTTTCGCACGGATACGCCGAGTTTTTTGAGCGCAAGCACAGCGTTCTCGGTCATGGGCGCTCCTTCTTCGGCGGCAAGCCCAGCGCTCGAAACGTCATATAAAGAAAGTTTGCGCTTTTTACTCAAAATATATCGAAAAAGGAATTCCGCCATCGGACTGCGGCAAGTGTTGCCCGTGCACACGAAGACTATTTTTTTCTTCGGCGCCGCCGCTTTTTTCTTTGCCATAGCTGTAACAAAACCTCCCTATTTAGTCAACTTAAATTATTTTGCCGCCGCTCGATTTAACCAAACGGTTTATTATTGCGGCGCCTATTCCGTCGCTCGGCACCCCTTCGGCAAGCACGGTGTCGTAATTTTCGGCGTCCGCTCTACGCAAAGAAGCGAACAGCAAACGGGCGTAAGCGCGATAGTCGGCGCCCATTTTATACATTTTTCTTTCGCCGTATTTTTCGGCGTTGAAGTCGGCGCACAAAATTACGGGACGCTTACCCGACAAAACGAGGGTGTCGTACACTTCGGCTATTCGCTCGCTCATTCCGCCGTAATAAGCCGAGAACAACACTTCCGCTTTTGGCGAATAGTGCTTATATTTCATTCCGGGACAAAGCGCCACAGTGTTTCCCGCAACAACCTCTATACTGCACCCGCACGCCTTTTCGAGCGCTTCTTTGGATATTCCGCCCGCTCTAAGCAATCGCGGAGCCGCGCCGCTAACGTCCAAAATAGTTGATTCGAGTCCGATTTCACACTCGCCGCCGTCAAGCACATACGGAATTTTGCCGTATAAATCGTCGTACACATGTTGCGCGCAAGTGGGCGACGGCTTTGTGCTCGTGTTGGCGCTCGGCGCACAAATCGGAACGCCGCATGCGCGCAAAAACTCGCGGCAAACGGAATTGCTCGGCATTCGCACCCCAACGGTATCGAGCCCCGCCGTAACGCAATCCGGCAATCCCTTTTTCTTTTTAAGTACGAGCGTAAGAGCGCCCGGCATAAATTCGGAAATGAGCTTTTCGGCAAGCGGAGAAATGTTTTCGGCAACTTCGCGTATGCCGCGAGCGGAACAAACGTGAACTATGAGCGGATTGTCGGACGGGCGCCCTTTGACGCGGAAAATTTCTTTTACCGCGTCGGCGTTAAACGCGTCGGCGCCGAGTCCGTAAACCGTTTCGGTGGGAAACGCCACCACTCCGCCGCGCGCGATATATCGGGCGCATTTCGCGATATTTTCTTCTTTGGAGTCGAGAATCAACGTTTGCATATTTTTTTGAACCTTTTCCTTAGCAGAGCAGTTTATATTCAAGCCCGCTTTGTTTAAAACCCGCCTGCCCTGTCGATAATTATGCTATGAAAAAAATTTCAACCGTAATCGACACGGTGCTGACCGTAGCGGCGCTGTTTTTGCTTTGCTCGGTAATTGCGGGCTATTTCACTCGCAAAACTTCTGTAATAATTCTTTCGTCGCTTACTGCGGCGGTCGCTCTCGCTTTTTTTACGGGGCGACTTGCCGAAAAACGCAAAGCGCCGAAAGTCAAAAAGCGAAAACTCGGCGAGCTTATGAACAAGTTTTTGTTTTCGCCTCCCGAATACGCTCAGGCGTTCACGGTGCGAGCTATTTCCAACCGCGCTATTCCGTCGGAGAAAAACGGATTTGTTTTTGCTGGCAAAACAGCTTTTTCCGTGCGTCTCGTACCCGAAAAAATAGGAGCCGCAACTCTTGCCGAGCGTTATTCCGCCGCCGCAAAACTCGGCGCGAAAAAGCTCGTTATTCTTTCGGCATACGGGGCGGAAACGGACGCCGCCGAAACGGCAAGTCTTCTATCCGAGCCTACGGCGGAAATTTGGGACTTCGAAAAAGTGTACGACTTTTTCTCTAAGCTCGGTTGCGCCCCCACCGAAACAATGAAGTTAGAGCCGAAAAAACGAAAATTCGGCGAACTTGCGGCGGGCGCGCTGAAAAAGCAAAACGCGAGAAAATTTCTCTTTTCGGCAATCGTGCTCTTGCTGTGGGCAAGGTTTGTGCCGTATTCGGGGCTATACGTTATAATAGCGTCGATTTCGGTAGTGCTTGCCGCTTTTTGCCGCTTTCGCCCTTACGAGAGAAAACGCAAAGTAAAACGAAAGTAACTCACTCCGCCGAATTTTTTTCTGGTTGAGTTTCGGTCGTGTCTTTTTCGTCGTCTTGCGAATCGGAGTTTTCGTCGTTTTCTTGCCCGTCGTTCGCCTTTTCGGCGGCATTATCTTCTTCGTCGTCGGGCGCGGGCAAATACTGAGGCGCGGCGGTTTCCTCTTTGAGCACAAATTTAACAATAACGAAAAATCCCACTCCAAGCAAAAAAGATATGAGCGCAATATAGCCGAAAGCGCCGTGCAAATAGTCGGGATTTATAAACACAATCACTAACGTAACCGACGCTATAACCATAAACACAAGCGCTATAATCGCAATAATACGCCTTACTTTGTTTCTGTTCATAACGCTATTATAACATTTTGCGTCAAAATATGCAACAATTTCGAAAAACTATTTAATTTTCGAAAAACAAGAGTCGTTTTCGTATAAGCTTGCTTTTGTAAGATTTCAGTGCTATAATTTATTGTAATGAGAAAACTTTTCAAAATTATTACGAATAAAATAGTTGTAACCGCTTTTTTCTTTTTGTTGCAAATAGCGTTTAGCGTCATGCTTTTGCTCGTTATCACCTCGATTTCGGCGTGGATATATGCCGCGTTCAGTTTATTAAGCCTTTTCGTGTGTCTTTTTATTCTCGGCAAAGACGCAAATCCGGGCTATAAACTTGCGTGGGTTATTCCCCTGCTTCTCGTGCCGCTTTTCGGCGGAATGATGTATATCAGCTTCGGCAGAACGGCGAAACTGAAAAGACGGGTGCGCAAACGGTTCGAAGAAAGCGAAAAAAAGAGCCGCGAATACTACTCAAACGCGCGCGAACGCACAATAAGCAATTTGCCTCTTTTAACCGACGATGCGCGAAAACTCAGCGAACTTTTGTTTACTCAAAGCGGCTACCCTCTTTACGGCGACACCGACGTTACTTATTATCCTTTGGGAGAAGACTTCGTTGCCGCAATGAAAGCCGACCTCGAAAAAGCCGAACGTTATATTTTTATGGAATACTTTATAATAGAGCGCGGCAAATGTTGGAACGGCATACTCGATATACTGTGCGCCAAAGCCGCCGCAGGAGTGGACGTTCGCCTTATTTACGACGACATCGGTTGCTTATTCACTCTCCCCGCAGGATACGCAAAAAAGTTGAACGCTATGGGTGTGAAAACTCACGTTTTCAACAAAATAAAACCCACGTTTAACATTAGAATGAACAACCGCACCCACCGCAAAATAACCGTAATCGACGGCTCGGTAGCCTACACGGGAGGCGCCAACCTTGCCGACGAATACATTAACGAAATCGACAAATTCGGGCACTGGAAAGACACCGCCGTAAGATTAGACGGCGAAGCGGCTCAATCGTTTGCAGTTATGTTCTTGCACTTTTGGCAATTTCTCGAAAAAGAAAGCTCGCCCGCCGACGGATATTTGCCCAAGCTTCCGCAAAAAGAATGCAAAGGCTTTGTGCAACCCGTGTCGTCCGACCCCGCAAAAAACGTTCAACCCATAGAAAAAGGGCTAATGACTATAATACACAACGCCGACAAATACGTTTATTTAAACACACCCTATCTTGTGCCCGACAACGAGTTCGTAACGGCGCTTTGTCTTGCCGCCGAAAGCGGAGTAGACGTGAGAATAACTCTTCCGCATATTCCCGACAAAAAGCTCGTGTTTATAATGTCGCGTTCGTTCTACCCCGTTTTGCTCAAATCGGGAGTTAAAATCTACGAATATTTGCCCGGCTTCGTTCACGCCAAAAGCGCGGTATGCGACGACAGCATCGCGTTTGTGGGAACGTGCAATCTCGACTATCGTTCTTTTTATCTGCATTACGAATGCGGCGCGTTTATGTACGGCGTGCCCGCGATAGCCGACGTGAAAAACGACTACCTCGACACGCTCGACAAGTGCAAGCAAATCACCTATGAAGAAGCTACCGACGTTACGGCGCTCACAAAACTTGCACGCTCCGTGCTTAGGTTGTTCGCGCCGCTCATGTGAAATCAGGCTATAAGTCGTCCGCGTCTTGCACGGGCTCTTCGAAAACGGGAAAGCCGAATTCGTCGGTAACAACTCCCGTATAGCTCCCGAACGGGTCACATTCGGGACACTTTAAAACGTCTTCCGTCTTTTTTTCAGACATTGTTTTTACCTCCCCAAACAGAACGTTCCGCATTCCGTTTAAAGATAGAATGCGCAAACCGATAAAAAATATTATTTTACAAGGAGTTACATAAATGAACGTTTGGCACGACATCAACCCGAAAAGAATATCCCCCGAAGATTTTATAGGCGTTATAGAAATACCGAAAGGCTATAAGCAAAAATACGAACTCGACAAAGAGACGGGGCTTTTGATTCTCGACCGCATTCTCTACACGTCAACCCACTATCCCGCCAACTACGGGTTCATTCCCCGCACTCTGTCGGACGACGGCGACCCGCTCGACGTGCTTGTGCTGTGCAGCGAAAGTTTGGAGCCGCTGAGCATGGTTCGGTGCTATCCCGTAGGCGTTATAACCATGCTCGACAACGGCGCGAACGACGAAAAAATAATCGCCATACCGTACAGCGACCCCACCTACAACAATTATAAGGATATTTCGGAATTACCCGCGCATATATTCGATGAAATGCGCCACTTCTTTTCGGTGTACAAACAGCTCGAAAACAAGCAAACGGCGGTAAACGAAGTTGCGGACCGAGAAGAAGCGCTCAAAATAATAAGCGCATGCATAGAAAACTACAAGAAAAAGTACGGGCAAAAAATAGAGCTAATGAAAAAATAATTTTCCGCATCACAAAATGAAAATAACAAGCGCCGCAATGATGAGCGCAATGCCGAGCCACTTTTTTAAGCTCGGCTTTTCTTTATAGAAAAATAGCGACGTGAGCGTGGTAAATAAAATCGTGCCGCCCGTTACGAGCGGAAAAGTCACCGCCGAGCCTATACCGTCGGCGGCAGTGCCTATTACAATCAAAAAATTCGCAACGCCGTTAAAAACGCCCGCAAGCACAGGCGACAATATGTAAAAAATTTTCGTTTTTTTACTTAAATTTTTCAAATGTGTTAAGGGCGTGCTTTCTTTTGTCATGCGCTCGAATTTGCGCCGCTCGTATAGCGCGGTTCCCGCAAGCACGGGTAAATAACACGCCGTAGCCACCCAACATGCGGTAAACATAAAAGTGACGTCGGGAACGGTCTCGCCCCACGCGTTTGTGTGAAGCGCAGTGAACACTCCTATAAACCCGTTGCATAAAAACAGCGCCGCATACATAACCGCCGCTCTCACAGTCGGCTTTTTGCGCTCGCCGCCCACCGACAAAACCACAGCTACGGCAATCAACAAAAAAGCAAGAGCGCGAAGCCAACCAAACGAGTCCCCGAACAAAAACACTCCGAACACTACGGGCACAGCCATTCCGCCGAGCATCATCGCAAGAGTATACAAAGCCACGCTACCCTCCGACAATACGCGCACTCCCAAAAGCGTTATCAATAAATTTAACGCCGCCTGAACCGCCGCCACCAAAACGGTGTAACCGTTGCCGAAATAAGTTCGGCAAGTAAGCGGAATAAGCAGTAAGAAAAAAATCGATGCGGCTGATTTTCCGAATAAAGCAAACCTAACCGAAGAGCTTTCTCCTTTCGGCTTGTAAGTTTGAAAATATTTGTTTAAGCAAAACTGCAACGAAAAAAGAAGTCCCGCCGCAAGCAATAAAAAACAAGTGCCCATTTTTCGAAACGACTATAATGCGCAACCGTCTTTATCTTATATTGCACTTTTTGCGCAAAGCGTCGTACACCGCTTTCGGCACCGGCGGAACGCCTTTGGAATACGACGGAATGAGTTGCTCGCCGGCAACGGCGGGGTCTGTGCACGCCGTGTCGTTGCGATATTTTTCACGCGCCTTAGGATTTTTGAAATCGGGAATTTCAATAGGCACGCCGCCGTTCAAAACCGAACGATACCCGAGCAGTCCGGGAAAAAACATGTCGAGCGCCTCGTAAACGTCTATAACGTCGGCGTCTTTCTCTCCCGAAATTTTGCTTATGAAATTATATATGGAATAAAAATCGGAACCGCCGTGACCGTTGGCGTTCGCCCGCACAGTAAACGCGTCTACGGGATTATATGCGATAAACCGTTCCACGCACTCTCCGTCATAACGGTCGAGGTTTGTGTAAACCTTGTTCACGCCTTCCGAACCTTGCACGGCTTCGCGCCCGCTTTCCATAGTTCCCTTAGAGCCGTATACGCTGAACCACACCGAATTTTTGCTGATTCCCACTCCGTGAACGCTCTTTATCACGGCGCCGTTTTCAAGAGTAATCATCTCTATTCCCGCAAGTCCGCTCTTCGCGCCCATGCGAGCCATTCGCTCGTTATACGGAAGTTCGAACCCCGTAACCTTAACGGGACGCAACCCAGTGATATACAAAAGCGGTCCCACCGAATGAGTACAATAAAAATTAGCGTACATGCGATTTCGCCAATGGTTTTCGTCGCCATACGTCAAATCTGCCCAACCCGCTTCGCAGTTGTGAAAATATTCGCCCTCACCGTATTCGAACTTACCGAGTTCACCCGCTCGAAAAGCGCGTTTCATCTCTCGCGGCGCCGCCATATAGCAATAATTTTCGGCATAGGCGTAAATTGCCTTGCTATTCTCTACGGCTTCGGTAAGTTTAACCGCCTCCGCCATGTTTTGAACGGGTAAAACCTCGCTATACACGTGCTTACCCGCGTTAATGCACTTTATTGCCAAAAGAGCGTGCTCGGTAGCATAGTTTGCAAGCACTACCGCATCGATATCCGCGTTTGCCAAAAACTCGTCGAAATTATCGTAGAACTTAATTTCGTCGTTTTTAAGTTCCGCCCGCACGTTTTCGAGTCCTTCTTTCCAAATATCGCAAATTGCCGCTAATTTCACTCTGCAATCTTGCGCACAATAATTTATCATCGATTTACCGCGATAAACTCCCACTATGCCGAGTTTCACTTTATTCATAATGTTTATACCTCCCGCGTTTTGCTCGCTGTCGTAATTATATCACCAAATCGCAAAAGCCGCAATGGAAATAAGTGCGCACAACATGTAAAAAAGTCACATTCTCGTTTGACAATTCCGCTCCGAGCATTTATAATGTATTTACTATGCTTTACGACAATATTTGCAGATTTGTTCCGTCAAGCGGCGCTCCCGAAGAACTAAACACAGTAAATTTTGTGCTCGAAACAAAATGTTCCGCCGAGTTTCCGTCAATACGCTCGGTGTACGCTCTTCACCTCGTGATTAGCGGAAAAGGGGTTTTAACGCGCGACGGCAAAAGTAGGTTTATAGAAAAAGGTAATATTTTTATTACCGAACCCGCAACATGCTACTCGATTAAAAGCACCGACGAATTAAACTATGCCTATGTTTCTTTTATAGGGCTCGGCGCAAACGCGCTTATAAATAGAATAACGCCCGACGTAGAAAACGTTGTTTTCGAGAGAAATGACTCGCTTATTCCGTTTTGGCTTGAAGCGCTCGACAGCTCAAATCCTAAAAACGTCGACCTTATATCGCGAGCGATTTTGGATTACTCCGCCTCTAAACTTATAAACTATGCGGCTTGCGGAAGCTCTCAAAACACATTGGCGAAAATTAAGAAATATGTGGACGAAAACTTCGCCGACTGCGAGCTCGGCATAAAATCGCTTGCCGAAATTTTCAACTATAACGAAAAATACTTGTGCAAGCTATTCTTTCGTTACATGGGCGTTCGCTTTAAAGACTACGTTACGGCTCTACGCATAAGCTACGCCTGTTCGCTCATAGAACAGGGCGAATCTTCGGTAAAAAAAGCGGCGCTTTGCTCGGGTTTTTCCGACTCACTCTATTTTTCCAAAGTTTTCAAACAAAAAATGCATTGTGCCCCGTCCGACTTTATCGCCCAAATGAACAAAAATCGCACGGTTAACTGACTTTATAATACCTTTATTTTTTTAAAAAACTCTTTTGTGACGGCTTTTCCGGGTCGGTTATATCGCATAATATCGAAAAGTCCTTCGACGCTTCCTTTTTTGAACACGTTTATTCCGCCTTTGCACGTCATTATTGCTTTGTATCCCATTTCGGAAAGTATTTTTTGCGTCTCTTTGCTGTAACAACCGAAAGGATACGTGAACACGTTCATTTTACAGCCGCACGCCGTTTGCACCAAAGCGCGGCACTTTTCGCTGTCAGCTCTTATTGCCCGTTCGTAGTCGGCAAACGATTCGCCGCGCTTTCGGCGAAGTCCTTTTCTCGGCGAAGATTTGTGCATATCGTAAGTGTGATTGCAAAGTTCCACTCGTCCGCCGCCGTATAGTCTTGCCAAATCGTCGACATTTAAATACGAATATACGGGACTGCGCGTTTTCTGCCCTTCCTCTTTTTGAACGTAAGAACCAACGACGCTCAAAGTTATTTTCATTCCGTATTCAGCCGCTATTTTCTCGGCATAAAAAGCGTTGTTGTAAAAGCCGTCGTCGAACGACAAAATAATCGGCTTTTCGGGCAAATCGCCCTTTCCCTCGCAAAAAGCTATTACGTCGCGCACCCATACCGAAGTGTAACCGCGCGCTTTCAAATATTCAAAGTCGGCTCGAAGCGAATCGGGTGAAATAACAAATTCGCCCACGTTCGTTTTGCACACCGAATGATACATTATAACGGGAACGCTCCTAACTTCGGCGCTTTGGGTCGCATACGAAAAACCGCAACAGCACAAAAAAGCCGCAACGACGGCGCAAAATATTTTTCTCATGTGATTAGTATAGTTTTTAACCGTATTACTTATTCGGTTTATCGAGCGACAACCGAAGTTTCGCGCTTGACTAACCGAACGCATAAGAGTATAATAAACGCATAAAATTAAATTTTCGGAGAACGAACATGCAAAAAGTAAGCGAACTTCCTTATGAAAGAGTTAACTATGAAGACGTGATTTCGGTAATACGTGATTGCGCCCACAAAGCGACTGCGGCAAAAAGCGGCGAAGAACTCGCCTCTATTCGCAACGAGTGCCTAAAAAGCGTATTACATTGCCAAACAATGTATTCCCTATCTTTCACCCGCTTTACGCTCAACACGCGCGACGAATTTTATTCGTGCGAAAAAGACTACTACGACGAAGCGCTTCCCAAAATAAGCGCCGAGTTCGTCAAGTTTCAAAAAGCGTTTTTAAACAGCGTTCACAGGAAAGACGTCGAAAAACTCGTTCACCCTCTAATTATAAAACAATACGAACTAAGCGTAAAGTACGCGAGCGACGAAGCCATTCCGTATAAAGTGGAAGAAAACAAAATCGTCACCGAATACACTAAACTAATGGCTGAAACGCTCTTTGAATTCGACGACGAAAGTATGCCCCTTTCCGCTCTGAAAAAGCACATGTCGGCGCCCGAGCGCGAAGTTCGCAAAAAGGCATACGAGTCGCTCGGCAAAACTCTGTCTTCAATCGGAGACAAGCTCGACGATATTTTCGACCGCCTTGTGAAAGTGCGCACGAAAATCGCAAACGTTCTCGGCTACGAAAATTTTGTGCAACTCGGCGACAATCTTTTGGGGCGAATATCTTATAACCGCGACATGATTCGCGCGTTCCGCGAAAACGTACGCCGCGACGTTGTGCCCGTTGTAACAAAGCTTAAAAAAGAATTACAAAAATCGCTCGGCATAGAAAAGTTCATGCTTTACGACAACGACACCTATTTCGCGTGCGGCAATCCCGCGCCCGTCATTAACGCGCAAGCAATGTTCGAAGCGGGAAAATCAATGTACCGCGACATGGGAAAAGACACGGGCGAATTTTTCGACATGATGTTAGCAACGGAAGCGTTCGACGTATTTCCCCGCGACGGCAAATGGGGCGGCGGTTACATGGACGCGTTCGTCGATTTCAAACAGCCGTTCATACTCGCTAATTTCAACGGAACGAGCGGCGACGTAGACGTTCTCACCCACGAAGCGGGGCACGCTTTTGCCGCTTATATGTCGTTTAAGCAAAACCACGACCCCGACTTGGGGCTCGGAATGGAGACTGCCGAAACGCACTCGATGAGCATGGAATTTTTGTGCTACAAATACATGAACAAGTTTTTCGGAAAGCGCGCCGACGACTACAAATACGCTCATCTTTTCGAAGCTATAAACTTTATTCCATACGGCACCATTGTGGACTACTTTCAAGAGTTAGTGTATTCTAAGCCCGAAATGACGCCCGCAGAGCGCAATAACCTTTGGAACGAACTCGAAGCCGAGTTTCGCCCTTATTTTACCACAAGCGGCATTCCCTACCTTGAAAACGGCACTCGTTGGCAGTATCAAATGCACATTTACGAAAATCCGTTTTACTATATCGACTACTGTCTCGCTCAAAGCGTTGCGCTTCAATTCTATCTGAAAAGCCGCGAAAACTACGACGAAGCGTTCGATGCGTATTTGGGCTTTGTCGGTTCTGGCGCAACCGAAGAGTTCCCCCGCCTGATTAAAAAAGCAGGACTCGCGTCGCCTTTCGAGAACGGCGCGCTTAAAAATCTCGCCGAAAACGTCGAGAAAGCGTTGTATTGCATAAAAGCAAAATAGTTCGTTCTCGAATTAAAAATACAACTATACGACGAGGTAAAAATATATGGAAAAATACGCTTGGAAAGCCACCTTATTAAACGGCAAGCGCGACGAATACGTTCGCAGACATAACGAAATTTGGCAAGACATGAAAGACGTTCTCGCGCAAGCGGAGATACGCAATTATTCCATTTGGCTGTGCGGCAACGAAATTTTCGGATACTACGAGTGCGAAAAAGGAATAGAATTCGCCGCGACTACTCAGGCAAGTTCTCCCGTTGTTGCGAAGTGGAACGAATACATGCGCGACGTTATGCTCATGGAAGCAGACCCCGAAACGGGCGCGCAACCTCTGCTCGAAAAGGTGTTCGAATTTAAATAACGAAAATTTACGAATTGCGATAGCCGTTAGGGTTTTTGCTTTGCCACTTCCAAAGCGACGAACACATTTCGTTTATGCCGAGCTTGGCTTCCCAGCCGAGCTCGCGTTTTGCTTTTGACGCGTCGGCATAGCACGCCGCTATGTCGCCCGCTCTTCTCGGTTTAACGGCATATGGTACCGCGTGCCCGCAAGCCTTTTCGAACGCATGAATCATATCGAGCACGCTGTATCCCACGCCTGTGCCGAGATTGTAAACGTGAACTCCCGCCGCCTTTATTTTATTTACGGCGGCAACGTGCCCTTTCGCAAGGTCTACAACGTGAATATAATCGCGCACGCCGGTGCCGTCGGGAGTGGGATAATCGTTTCCGAACACGCCCACTTCTTTAAGTTCTCCAACAGCCACTTTCGCAATATACGGCGTGAGGTTATTCGGTATTCCCTTAGGGTCTTCGCCTATAAGTCCACTCTCGTGCGCTCCTACGGGGTTAAAATACCTAAGTAGAACCACGCGCCACTCTCCGTCGGCTTTAAACACGTCGGAGAGCATTATTTCCTGAAAATATTTAGACGTGCCGTAAGGGTTGGTAGTACCGCCCACGCGGCACGTTTCGTTAAGCGGCAAACGTTCGGGAGTGCCGTACACAGTAGCCGACGAGGAAAAAACTATTTTTTTACAGCCGTGCGCGCGCATGACGTTTAAAAGCGCCAACGTGCCGACTAAATTGTTGTCGTAATATTCAATCGGCTTAACGCACGATTCGCCCACCGCTTTGAGCCCCGCAAAATGAATAACCAATTCTATCTTGTGCTCCGAAAAGATTTTGTCGAGCAATTTTTCGTCGCGCACGTCGCCGCAATAAAGATGTATTTTTTTACCTGTGATTTGTTCTACTCGTTTCACGCTCTCTTCCGAAGAATTAACGAAGTTATCAACAATAACGGGCTCGTGCCCCGCCGCAAGCAATTCGACGCAAGTGTGAGAACCTATGTAGCCCGCACCGCCCGTAACCAAAATTTTCATTTTCAATTCGCTCCTTACCTGTTATATTTTTTCTACGGTTATGCCGTCGGATATTTCGGTTTGATATACCGACGCATCGTAGCCCGTAGCCTTTTTATATTTTTCTTTCACATATT
Organism: uncultured Clostridia bacterium; assembly: GCA_947089425.1. GTDB lineage: Bacteria > Bacillota > Clostridia > Christensenellales > Pumilibacteraceae > Pumilibacter. The sequence goes on along the minus strand of CAMUKG010000005.1, from coordinate 1,330 downwards.
CTCCGAACTCGTCAAGCGCGTTAGTTTTCACAATCGAAACGGTGCAACCGCCAAATCCGCCGCCCGTCATACGCGAGCCCAAACACGCCGAATGACTTTGCGCCGCATCCGCAAGCGCGTCGAGCTCTTTGCCCGTAACTTCGTATAAGTCGCGCAAAGACGCGTGCGAAGAGTTAAGTAAAACACCGAGCGCACGCATATCGCCCGTTTTCATGGCTTCGGCAGCAAGGCGCACGCGCTCACATTCTTCCACAACGTGCTTCACGCGCAACCGTATTTTCGCGGGCAAAAGGCTTTTTAGCTCATCGAACGACTCCGCAGTCAGTTCGGCAAGACAGTTTATTTTCGCGGGCGCTTTCAATAGTTGGAACGCTTCGTCGGTCTCTCTCCTACGCTCGTTATACCTGCTATCCACAAGGCTGTGAGGTTTGTTGCAATTTATAATCACAAGCGAACAATCGCCCGTTTTAACTGGCACATATTCGCATTCGAGCGTGTTGCAGTCAAGGAGCATTGCGTGCCCCGCTTTGCCGCAAGCCGATGCGTATTGGTCCATTATGCCGCAATTAACGCCCGCATATTCGCGTTCGGCTCGTTGCGCTATTTTTGCAACCTCTACTGGCTCCGCTTTTTCGCCCGCAACTGCGGCAAGCGCCGCTATTGTGGAAACCTCTATCGCGGCGCTCGAACTAAGCCCGCTTCCGAACGGCACCGTGCAATCTTGAAGCATGTCGCATCCCACAAGCTTATGCCCCGCTTTTCTCCACATGAGCGCGCTACCCGCTTGATAGTTGCCGTATTTAAGCGAACAGTACTCTTCGAGTTTGTCAAGTTCGAGCGTAACCTTATCCGAAAGCGTCGTCCAACTCAAATTTATCTTATTCGTGCCGTTCGCCCTTACGTACACAGTGTTGCGCATTCCGAGCGCCGCAGGAAAAACCTTGCCGCCGCAATAGTCTATATGCTCGCCTATAAGGTTCACTCTTCCCGCCGCCGACACTTTCAATTCGTAATCTTCTTTATTCGCCATAGCTAAAACCTCACCGAAATTTTTTATCGCACACGCAAGCCGTCTTTATAAATATGATACAGCTATTTGAAAATTTTGTCAACAAATCTAATTTCACAAATATATTTTTAAACTTACTTTAAAACGTTTGACAAACTTCTTCTATTTTTAGTATAATAGTCAAGCTAAGCGGTCGTGGTGGAATTGGCAGACACGCAAGACTAAGGATCTTGTGGGCGACCATGCAGGTTCAAGTCCTGTCGACCGCACCAAGACAGACAGAGATTGAACCCGAACTACATATTCGTAAACGGGTATGCG
>CAMUKG010000004.1 GCA_947089425.1 uncultured Clostridia bacterium | reverse complement strand
AACGAACTCGCTTTATGCGCGAGTCCGTTTTCCTTATCGTTTAATTTCAGTTCGTGAGCTTATCGTTGTATATTAGTCCTTCTTTTATTTTCGCTTTACCTTTAATTATCGGGCGACCGGGATGGGTGCGGTTTTCTATGCTGAGCGCTTCGGTGGAATAGCTCGAAAGATAGTCGTCTTCGAACACGAGCACGATTTTATAGGGGTCGGTTACATACGATACGAACGCAAGCGAAGTGCCGTTGTCTTTCTTATTGAAGTCAACGATTTTCACTCCTTTTCGGTAACGCGCCATAACGTCTATTTGCGACACGAGCACGCGCTTGCTGTATCCTTTATCGGATACGAGCACCACTTCGCCGTCGCCGTTTATTTGCCCCACGAATAAGCACTCGTCGCCGTCGGCAAGCTGAATACCCTTAACGCCCGCCGCTATTCTGCCTTGCACTGGAATGTCGCTCATATCGGCGTTTAAGCACATACCCGAACGAGTAACGAACATGAGCGTGCAATTCTTGCGAGCGTGTTCCATAGCTATAACTTCGTCGCCCTCTTTGAGTTTAATTGCGGCAAACGTGCTCTTAACCACCCCATACTCTTTCCACTCGCTACACTTCACCATGCCCGTGCGAGTATAGAACATAAGGTTTCCTTTGGGCAACGCGTCTTCCACAGTTTGCATGAACACAATGCGTTCGCCGTCTAAACTCTCGGGCACAACCTTTTTAAGCGAAGCGCCCTTTTCGCGCCATTTCCCTTCGGGAATTGATTCGGTGTCTATTTTGTAACAGTTACCTAAATTAGTGAAGCAATACACTCGCTCTAAGCTGTTCGCCTTTACTATGCACGGGCAAATTTCGTTGCGCGTAGAATTTTCGGTGAAATCCTTAGTTGCCATAGTAAAGTTTTTCACGAACATTCGTTTTATGTTTCCGTTAGCATTAACGGCAATGATATAATCCTCAACGGGCTTTTCGTCGTCTTCGCTCGGCACAACGTAGTCCGCCGCCGTTTTGAGAATTGCCGATTTGCGGTTTTCGCGATAAGCCTTGCGAATTTGCAACAACTCTGTTTTAACCAAATCCATTTGGAGTTTTTTACTTGCCACGATTGCGGTTAGGCGAACAATGAGCGCGCGCACGTCGGCAAGTTCTTTTTCGAGCTTGTACACTTCAAGGTGAGTAAGCCGAGCAAGACGCAAATCGAGAATGGCTTGCGCTTGGCGCTCGCTTAGCTCGAAGCGCTTGCGAAGGTTTTCTCTCGCCTCGCCCGTAGAACCCGAAGCTTTTATTATTTTAACGACTTCGTCTATGTTTCGAACGGCTATTACAAGCCCTTCCAAAATGTGCTCGCGTTCTTTTGCCGCGTCAAGCTCGTAGCGGGTGCGACGAAGCACAACGTCGCGTTGGTAGTTCACATAGTAGGCTATAATGTCGAGCAAGCCCATAAGTTGGGGCTTTCCGTCGGCAATAGCCACCATGTTTATGGCGAACGAAGTGGAAAGGTTCGTGTATTTTAATAGTGCGTCTATTATAGGCTTGGGGTCGCAATCGCGTTTAACTTTTATAACCGCGCGCATACCGCCTCTGTCGCTCTCGTCGGTTATTTCGGTTATACCCGTGAGTACACCCTTTTTGTCTTCGCGCGCTTTAAGTATGTTTTCAAGAAGTTGCGATTTGTTCACTTGGAACGGCAATTCGTCTATAACTATAAGCTTCTTTTCGTTTTCGCCGTTTTCTATGTGAAGCTTGGCGCGCATGATTATTTTGCCCTTGCCCGTCTCGTAAGCTTTAACGAGTTCGTCGCCGCCTATAATAAATCCGCCCGTAGGAAAATCGGGACCCTTTATTATCTTCATCATGTCGGCAAGCTTTATGTGCGGATTGTCGATATACGCAACAACGCCGTCTATGCTCTCCATGAGGTTGTGCGGAGGAATATTAGTGGAAAGTCCCACAGCTATGCCGCTCGCGCCGTTCACCAAAAGGTTTGGGAAGCGTCCCGGCAACATATCCGGCTCCATTAGCGTGTCGTCGAAGTTGCAACTCCATTTAACGGTGTTTTTGTCTATATCGCGCAACAGTTCGAGTGCAAGAGGAGTGAGCCTCGCTTCGGTGTAACGCATTGCCGCGGGACTGTCGCCGTCCACCGAACCGAAGTTTCCGTGCCCGTCCACAAGGCAAGCGCCCATGCTGAAAGGCTGCGCCATACGCACCATAGCGTAATATATCGAACTGTCGCCGTGCGGGTGAAATTTACCCATGCAATCGCCCACGATACGCGCCGACTTGCGGTAAGGCTTATCGGGGGTTATGCCGAGCTCCGACATACTATATAGAATGCGGCGCTGAACGGGTTTTAAGCCGTCTTCCACGCGGGGAAGCGCGCGGTCCATAATAACGAACTCGGAATACGGCATCATAGACTCGTGCATGACGTCTTCCATAGTTTTAACAATAATACTCGGTGTCTTTTGTTCCGCCATTGAGCCCTCCTACTTCGCTTCCTGAGCTTTAAAGTTGTCTATCTTGTTGAAATTCGCGTTGTCTATAATGTATTGTCTGCGCAAGTCTATCGCATCGCCCATAAGGGTGGAAACAAGCATTTCGGCATTTGCCGCGTCTTCAATTGTAACCTGCACGAGCGTGCGGCGGTGCGGGTCCATAGTTGTCTCCCAAAGCTGTTCCGCGCTCATCTCGCCAAGCCCCTTGTAGCGCTGTAAGCCCGCACCTTTGCCGAAACGCTTTCTTGCTTCTTCGAGCGCCGCATCGTCGTAAACGTATTCCACCGTATCTTTTTTTGAAATACGGTACAGTGGCGGCAAGCCTATATAAACGTGTCCTTCGTTTATGAGGTCTTTCATATAGCGGAAGAAGAATGTGAGCAAAATCGCGCGAATATGCGCGCCGTCTTGGTCGGCGTCGGAAAGTATGATTACTTTGTGATAGTTAAGATTTTCAACGTTGAAATCTTCGCCTATTCCACTGCCGAGCGCGGATATTATTGTTCTGATTTCCTCGTTGGCGAGTACTTGGTCTATGCGCTTTTTCTCGGCGTTCAAAGGCTTGCCCCTAAGCGGCAAAATAGCTTGGAACGAACGATTTCGCGCCTGTTTCGCAGTGCCGCCCGCGCTGTCGCCCTCCACTATGAAGAGCTCGTTATTTTCGGGCTTTTTGCCCGTGCAACTGCTGAGTTTGCCCACAAGATTGAAGTTGTTATCGAGGCTGTTTTTCGCCCTCGTTATTTCTTTTTCTTTGCGAGCCGCCTCGCGCACCTTTGCGGCAAGCAACGCCTTTTTCAATATAGTGTCGGCAAGATTTTTGGTATCTTTTTCGAAAAATTCGGATAGCGTTTGGTTAACCAAATATTCGATTGCGATACGCGCTTCGGGGTTGCCGAGCTTAGTTTTGGTTTGCCCCTCGAATTGCACGTTTTGCATTTTTATGCTTAAAACGGCGGTGAGGCCCTCGCGATAATCGTCGCCCAAAAGGTTAGCGTCTTTGTCTTTGAGCATACCCGTTTTGCGGGCGAGGTCGTTCATAACTTTGGTGAGCGCCGCCTTAAAGCCAGTTTCGTGGGTGCCGCCTTCGGTAGTGGGGATGTTGTTCACATACGAGAAAATATTATCGGTGTATGCGTCGGTGTATTGAAAGGCAAGCTCCATGTCGATATTGTCTTTGGTGCCCGTGAGGAATATGGGCTCGTCGAACGCGGGAACTTTGGTTTCGTTAAGATATTTAACGAAATCGATTAAGCCGCCTTCGTAGCAATATTCGCGTTTTAGGCACGCGTTGCCCATTTGCACGCGCTCGTCTATTAAAATAATTCTCGCGCCCTTATTCAAGAAAGCAAGTTCTTTGAGCCTGCGCGAAATCGTTTCGATTTGAAAGTTCGTCGATTCGAAAATACGTTTGTCGGGCAAAAAGCGGATATAAGAACCGCGCTTGTCCGAGGCTATTCCCGTATCGATTAGGTGATATTTGGGAACGCCGCCCTTAACGGCTCCGTCTATTTCTTTGGACTCGAACTCCATGCGATAAGTCGTGCCGTTTTTATACACCTCGACGGTAAGCCATTCGCTCAAAGCGTTTGTAACCGACGCGCCCACGCCGTGAAGTCCGCCGCTGTGAGCATAGTTTTCGTTGTCAAATTTGCCGCCTGCGTGCAGTTGGGTGAAAACCACCTCTACGCCCGACACGCCGAGCGTGGGGTGAACGTCTACCGGTATACCGCGACCGTTGTCTTCCACGCTCGCGCTTCCGTCGGTGTAGAGAGTTACCGTTATAGTGTCGCCGAAGCCGTTCGCGACTTCGTCCATAGAGTTGTCAACAATTTCCCAAAGAATGTGATGCAGACCTTTGATGCCCGTAGTACCGATGTACATACCCGGACGGAGACGCACCGCGTCTAATCCTTCGAGCACCCGTATGTCGCCTGCGCTGTAATCGTGCATTTGTTTTCCTCCTCGCAGTTCGTATAAGTATGCAACGCCTTTTGCTTTAAGTCTTCGTTTAAAGTATTGCCTCGTAGCGTTAATTAAAACGAAAAAATACCGACGTCACCTATTTATTGTATCATATCGCGCGCTCTCGCACAAGCGTTTTAAATAAATATTTATACATTTTTTTGCGTTATTTTTCTTTACAAATTGCCACAATAGTAAAATTTTAAATAATTATTCATAAGTATGAATATTATTCACACTACGTACTCTGTCGCTCGATTTAATTCTATAAAACCTCACAAAATGCAAATGCTTAACAATCGATTAGCGCCGAGAATTTCTTTAAGTCGCTTTTTGTCGTTTATTATCGAACCTTACGTAATACTCGACGTATTCGCAAATGTCGCAAAGCGCGAGTATTATAACGTTTTCGACACATATTTTCATAATATCCGATTTGCTTATAAGAATTGCGGCAATAAAATAAAACGTTTTCATACCCTCGAAAGATTGCGAAATTCCTTGCTTTCCCCTCTCTTTTTTGATATAATAAATATGCTCTATTTTTGTTTCCGTAGTTAAATGGATATAACGATGCCCTCCTAAGGCATAATTTCGGGTTCGACTCCCGGCGGGAACACCATTTGATAACAAATCCGAACCTTCGATTTCTTCTAACGAAATGCGGATTGTGCCGTCCTTGTAATTGCAAGTTATTAGAGCGTAGTCGTCATAGAGATAGATAGCGTTCACAAAACTGTCAATCAAGGTCTGCCGCCCTTGCTTCGTGGAAAGGTCGAGCGTTCGGAATTTTGTTATTCCGAACAATATCTGCTCTTTCGTAAGAATAGGCTTTTTGATTTGCTCTTGTATCAATTCTACTTCGATTGTCTTTTTCTTTTCTTCCAAATCGGCAAGTCTTTTCTTTGTGGAGTCAAGAATTATGCCTTGCTGAATAGCGTTGAGCATATTTTCAATGCCGTTTTCGATTTCCGCGAGTTGTGCTTTCAACTGCGGAATTTTTGTATCTTCCGTGAGTTGCAGGGCATAGAGCGAATCGGCAAGGTGTTCCATAAGCTCGTCGTCCATAATTTTAGCGGCAACAGCAGAAACTACCAAATCTTCAATAAAGTCTTTGCCGACGGTCTTTTTATCGCAATTATGCTTGCGCTTTTGACTGTTGCATTTGTAGTATCGATATACTTTATCTGTATGGCTCGTTCCGCACTCTCCGACCATCATAGACTTGCATTTTCCGCAAAACAAATGTGTTGTCAATAGGTAGTCATCTTCCGCTTTATGCTTGGCGGGAGCTTTTTTATTTTGTTCTAACCGCCGTTGTACCTTGTCAAACAACTCTTGTTCAATGATAGCGGGAACGCCGTTGGGAACTACAACATCTTTGAATTTGTATTCGCCTATGTACTTGCGATTTGAAAGAATGCGGCGCACGGTGTTATAGCATAAAGGACGTTCGTAAACTTTTACTTCACGGCGCGATTTTTTCAACTTGTAAGATATAGTTGCACCGCGCGCGTTAAGGTCGGCTATAATCGTTTTTATCATTTCGCCGTCTGCAAATCTTTGGAAAATTTCACGAACATAAGGTGCTTTCTTCTCGTCGATTTGCAAGTGTTGGGTATCGTCCACATAGTAGCCGAGCGGTATGCCTGCGCCGTTATTCATACACTTTAAGGCATTTTCCATCATTCCACGATTAACTTTTTCCGCAAGGTCGGCAGAGAAGTATTCCGCATAGCCTTCCAAGACCGATTCAAGGAGTATGCCTTCCGAGCCTTCCGCTATGCTTTCTCTTGCGGAAACCACTTTAACGCCGTTCTTTTTTAGTATGCTTTTATAGTGTGCGCTGTCATAGCGGTTACGAGCGAAACGGTCTAATTTCCAAACGATAACCAAATCAAACAGCCCTTTGTAGCTGTCGCGTATCATCTGCTGAAATTGCGGACGATTATCCGTCTTTGCCGACATAGCGCGGTCTATGTAAGTGCCTACAACGGTTATGCCGTTGCGTTCGGCATATTCCATACACTCACGAATTTGACCTTCTATACTTTCTTCACGCTGATTATCGGAAGAATAGCGCGGGTAAATAACTGCTCTCATTTCTGTTGTTCCTTTAAGAGTTTTAATACGGCTTCTTTGAGTTTAGCGTTTGCGGCAGAGGACGGATCAAAACACATTTCTATAAAGTCCTGCATACGCTCATCGTTCTCAAACGCTTTCGGTTGATAGTCAAACAACTTGCCTTGCGGCTCGTCGCACCTACCAAAGATATAGTCAAGCGAAACATCGTAATAGTTCGCAAACCACAAAAGAGTAGCGTTTGGCACGTCGGAATGACCGTTCTCATAGCGGTTGATTGCCGATTGCGTAGTGCCGAGCAAAGCCGCTATTTTAACTTGCGATTGCTTTACACTCTCTCTTAATTGCTTTAATCGTTTGCCAATAATATTATCTTGCATAAACACACTCCTTGCAAATCATTATAACCGATTATCGAATATAAGTCAACACTTTTAACAAATATTAAAAAATTATATTTTGACTCGTTGTAATTCGACAAAACTTCCCATAAATCGCAAACATTTGTTCCAATAATCTATTGACTTTGTACTGTCATAGTGATAAAATACATAGCATACCACAGTAGTGTAATGAGTGGTATTGTACCCTTTTGAAAGGGTGTGCCGAACAGATAAAGATGAGTTCGGCGGTGTTCCGCGATGAGCGAAAGCGCATAAAACGCGGAAGGTTTTGGACGGTATAGCCGCCCGCGCCTTAGCTTACGGATATAGCGTAAGTTTTATAATGTTACGCAAAATTCGTGAGCCGTGATAGGCTTTTATAAGTGTACAATTTTTTCGGAAAACGACACTAAAATCAACTCTCTAACTTCATAGAATGACCAACCATCATAGAGCAATCAGGCGTTGCTGAACACGGTTAAGTCGGTGATTACGTTAAAAGTATCAGCGGCTTTTTTATGCCCTTTTTCGGTATCTTTCCCGCTTCTTCTTGCGTGGACAAAGATATAAATAATCACAATTCGGAGGTAATCACTATGTTATTCAGACCGCCATAATACGGTAAACAAATGGAAAGCAACTGCGGAGCAAATCACTTATCGGCAAGCATAAGTGTAGCATAATACGGTAAACAAATGGAAAGCAACTGCGGAGCAAATCACTTATCGGCAAGCATAAGTGTAGCTCACTACACTTATGCCGCTTCGCTACATAAGTTTCGTTCGCCCTGCGGGGCTTTTCGACCACACGGAAAAACTATCATTACAGGAGGAAATCACTATAAGTTATTTAGTATGTCATATGGAAAAGTATAAACGGCAAGACGTTTCGCCCGTTGAGAAAGAGAACGAGCGCGACGAGAACTATCAAGGCTCTAACCCGCAAATCGACAGCGAGAGAACAAGCGGCAACTATCATATCTTCTACCCACAGGGTAAGTACATAGATATGATAAACAAACGGCTTTCTACTCTCACTTTGAAACGCAAGATACGCTCGGACGCAATCTTGATGAACTCGTTTGTAATCGGATCGGACGGCGAATTTTTCAAGGGTATGCGAGCTTGGGAACAACGAGCTTTCTTTGAAGATTGCGCCCGCTTCTTTATGGACAAGTACGGCTATGAAAATATGTTATCTGCGGTAGTCCACGTGGACGAAACAACGCCGCATATGCACTTAAACTTTGTACCTATCAACGACGGACGGTTAAGCAGTAAAAGCCTATTCGACAGACAGAAACTTGCGGAATTGCAAACGGAGTTATGGGAACAAGTCGGAAAGAAATACGGCTTACAGCGCGGCAAGGAAAACAGTCAGGCAACGCACATTACAGCTGCCGAGCATAAAGCAAAGGTCATTGTGCAATCGGCAGAGCAAAAGCGTGATGAGATTGATAGACAGACCGAGCGAAAGCAAGCCGAGCTTGACGGGCTAACCCAAACGGTTGAGGCGGTAACGCAAGCAACGAATAAGCCAATGCCCAAGAAGAAAAAGGACGTTGAAAGAGAGATAACCGAGCTACGGGCAAAAACCGCTATGCAAGAACGTGAAATAGCCGTTCGAGGTAAAGACCAAGAATATCTGTTCAAACAGTTACAGGAAGCTACGCGCCGGAATAACGGTGAAGATTCGGCTTTGAGTATGGTAACGGATATGATGAGCGCATACCCCGAAGAGTTTAACGCTCTGTTACAAAAGTCAAGAGCAAAGAAAAATCCGTCCACACCATTCAAGATTAACCACAACGACAAAGACGGAAAATAATCTATAAGGAGGAAAACACCAACAGTTAATGTCAAGACGAAAAAAGAACACCACAGGGATACCCGACTTTGAAATCGACTCCTTTGCAAGAGCATTGTTGCCCGCTATACAAGCCTACTTTGAAACCGAAGAAGGGCAAAGAGAGTTTGCGGCGTGGCAAGCCGAAAGGCAACAACGACAACTGAATAAAAAATTGAATAAAGAAAAAGAATCCCGTTAAAGAATATAGGGATAACCGTTGAAAAAGACGGAACAGAAAAACCGCCAGAGCGTGCGGTATATAAATGAAAGATACAAACCTGATCAAGTTAGGTCGCCGTACATAGAGAAAGAAACGGCAAAGCCGATAGAGTGTGATCGCTCTATCGGCTTTTTTAGTGCCTTAAAAATAATTATTATGAGAAAGTGGTAACGTAAAACCAATTGTTATTTTACTGGCACAGTTCTTAAAGTAGGCAATTTATCATTTTCAAAATCCAAGTCGGAAAAATCCCATATGGAATTATCCCACTTTAATGTGTTAATGTAAAATGTTGAGGAATTGAGATTATCTTTGGAGCAAATAGTTGCGCTTGTTTGGCTTTTATCTTGATTTTCAGAAAAAAGGTGTTCGCACAATAATTGTTTTTCGTAAAAGTAGCAATTTGTAGCTTTTTCGCAAACTCTATTAAACCTTAGCCTACAAATAATGATTACGGTTAAGAATATATTCTAACTTAAAATTACTTATAGTTTTCCCATTACCATTAAAGCTACCCTCAAATTTGTGACGTAATAGACCATTGCCTGAGCCATACCAACCAAAAGACTTTCCGCCCAAATCAATATCCGCCCCAAGTTCATAATATTTGTTAAGTGTAGTAGCAGAATAATCTTCAAAAAATTTAATTATATGTTTTGCGTTTGTGAAAATATATGGATTACTTTCCGTCCCATTTCCTTTCGGTGAACTTAAAATAAATGTTCCTTTCCCGGCAATTGAATCAGAATAACGCAATCCATCTCCTAATGCAATTATTTCAAAGCCATATTCTCCATAATATTCTATCTTATCACTTAGATCCAATTGTGACACATTTCAAACATAGTATTGTCTGCCATTTATATAACAAACATATCCATTTGCGTAGTCAACAGCATCCCATATGAGCATACATTCGTCATAGTGTATATTCGTTGGGCTACTAAGTGGTGAAGCATCTCTTTTGAATGTATAAATATCTGAAATAGTAGAATTTAAATACCCGAGTTCTTGTGTTCTTGCAATTATTTGAACATTATATACTACACCATACTCCCATTCGGGCATAGTAAATTCCGTATCACTTGTTTCATACTCTATGCCGTTTATTTTAAGCAAATAATCTTGTGCTGATGAAACAGCATTCCAATTCAATACGCCATTATTGCTTATGATAGTAGGGGTGTACAATTGCCATATCGCATAAACTTGCAAATCTTTATCCCATTTAAAAGTTTCAAAATCAAATTCGGATTTCAAATTGCTTATGTCTTGATACCAGCCGGCAAATTTGTAACCTTCTTTTTGCGGTGCATTTGGCATAACTGAATTTATAGTATTGGTTTCGTAAAGATTATTGTCTACAAAAAAATGTATAGAGTGTTCTCGACTACTTTGATTGTCGCAGGCAATAAAACATACCGTCATTGCTATAGCTATTAATATTATCGATATTTTTTCTATCGCTCGTTTCATATTTAACCTCGTATTATAAATCAAATGTCCGTAGGACTTGTAGATTTTGACTTTGACCAATTTTGTTTAAGATTTCTAAGATTTTATCACCTCTGAATGTTTTGTGCAGTGAGACTATGTTCAAATGAATGTCGGCAACAATTCTGTTTTTGTTTTCAATAATATCAAACCAATCGCAAAAATATGTAACTAAATTTTCGATAGACCAAAAGCAATCTGTTTGTTGTAAATACAACTTGCCATTTAATGCTATTTGTCCATGCGGGATGGGATAGTCTGGATAAACCATAGCCACAACATTTTCTATTGCTATATCACTTTTGTGCTGTCCATTTACCATATTTTCACCAATATAAACAGTGAATTTTAAGTCTTTCATAATAAATACCTCCAAAAAATAAAAAAGTGCGCCAGCCGAAGCCAACGCACGAAAAACGCAAACTCCGACTGTCGCCAAACATTATTACGTGGTAAGGGTATAATCCAATACAACACATAAAAGGAATTTGCATTTTTACCAAATTCAAATAGTGTTGCATTGAATAAAATTCTATTAAAATGAAAAACGCCCTTACTCCTAATTAGGGACTGTAATAATGTTTGGCATAACCAATATACCACATTTTTAAAATTATTGCAAGTATTAGCACAACCAAAAGAAAGGCTGGTGCAAACTTTTTCTTGCAACAACCTTTCCTTATATAATCATTTGAGATAAATGACAAATCCGAACCCGTCGCCTATCGGCACTACAAGGTTCGGATTATTATCATTTGGCACACCATTATGTAAAAATCCGAACCTTTACGGGTTCGGATTTGCTGTATATATAAATAGTAAAATTCGTTTAATAGCCGTTTTCTAACAAGCGCCGCAAACGAAACTCATTTTAATTTTCCGTTCATAGCGCAGTATCTTTTTTTGGTACGATAAGTTTTGATATGTCAACGCCGTCCAACTTTAACAACTCTTTCTTTGTCTGAGGGCGCGTTATCTTATTCACTCGCCGCTTAAAATTCCACAGTGAATTTACTGCCCTCGCCGAGCGCGCTTTCCACGCTTATCTTCCAACCCGACTTTTGGCATATCTTTTTGGCAACCGCAAGTCCCAAACCGAAACCGCCGTTTTTGCCGTTGTGCGATTTGTCCACCGTGAAAAAGCGCGAGAACACTTTGCTCATATTTTCTTGCGAAATGCCGATTCCCGTGTCTTCAACTTCGAGCTTTTGCCTATTTAGCGTAACGGTAATACTTCCGCCGTCTTTATTATATTTAATTGCGTTACGCACCAAATTTCCGAATATTTCCGAAAGCCGTTCATGACGGCTCAATATGAGAACGTTGTCATCAATATGTTCTGTAACGGCAATATTTCGCTTGTCAGCTTCGGGCTTTAAGGCGCTTAGCGTTTCTTTTGCAAGCGTTGAAAAATTCACTTCGTAAGGCGGAAGGTCGTCGCTGTTTATTTCGCTGTAATTGATTATACAGCCTATTAAATTCGTAAGTCGTTCGCTTTGCGTCAAAATAGTTTTATGCGCAAGTTGCTTTTGCTCTTCCGTCATTCCGCCGGCCTCTAATAGTTCTGCATAGCCGTGAATGGACGTGAGCGGCGTGTTCATTTCATGCGTTACATTGGATATAAATTCGTCTTTCGACTCGCGCGCGCGTTCCACGATTTCCTTTTCCGCTTTCACTTCGTCCATTTGCCTTTGAATATTTCGGTTGCGTTCGTTCAGAATAGCGGCAAGCGGTTTAAGTTCGGAATAGTTTGTCGTAACGTTATCGTTATTCACCGCTTCCGTCGCAAGTTTTTTAACGGGCGTCATAATAAAATGCGTTACAACGAAAGCAACTACTATGCAAAGCGCAATCATAATCCCAGCAAACATAGCGAGCGTAGGCAACGTTTTAACGAAAATGAGCCAATCGCTGTCGGTAAAAACAGCTATGCGCACCAAAAATTTGCCGTCGAAATTCTTGCAATAATACATCATATTTTTGCCGAGCGTGGAACTGCCGCGCACGGCGAACCCGTCGCCGTTTTTTCCGCCGCTTATAGCGTCGGTTATTTCCGACCTGTCGGCGTGATTTTCGGCGACTTTGCCCGCAATGCTGTCGGCAAGCACGTTCCCTTGCGCGTCCATAAAAGTAACGCGCGCGCCGTTCAGTTTTTCCGAAAATGCCCGCGCGCCGTTTTCGTCGAGGGCATAATTTATTTCCCCGAATTCGTTCATATACACGCGCAAATACTCTTTGCCGTCGTCAAGCGAAGAATTGTAATAAACCTGAGTGGACGCAATTCCGAAAATGAGCACGCACACAAGCGTTATGCCGAAAGACAACAGCCAAATACGCCATTTCATAATTTATACCCCACGCCGAACACTGTTTCTATTTTTATTCCGAGCTTGCGAAGTCGGGCGACGTGATTGTCGAGTGTTCGCGTCTCTCCCGTATCGTAGCCCCAAACTTCGGTAAGCAGTTTTTCGCGCGGCAAAACTTTTCCCGCATTGAACATCAGCGTGTGCAAAAGCTCGTACTCCTTGCGATTGAGCGGAACGGGTTGCCCGCTAACGGTACATTCGAAAGTTTCGGTATTCAAAGTAACGTTAGCTATCGTAATTACGGCTTGCGATTTTTTGTTGCGCAGTCTTGCGTTTACCCGCGCAGTGAGCTCCAACACCGAAAACGGCTTTGCCACGTAATCGTCGGCGCCCATGTTCAAGCCGTTGACTTTATCTTCTTCTTTGGATAGCGCGGAAAGCATAATGCAACTTACCGACGGATATTTTTCCTTGATGAATTTGAGCGCTTCAAGCCCGCTCCCGTCGGGCAACATAATATCCAACAGCGCCACATCGGGCTGTTCGCAACCGAGCGCTTCCGTAAAACTTTTCACGGTGGTAAACGCTTTGAACTGCAAGCCGTTCATCTCTAACGCAACTTTGATTAGCCCGCAAATACTCGTGTCGTCTTCCAAAATAAATACTTTGCCTTTCATCGTAACTCCTTAACCGCTTATATTATACCGTTTTTTTGCTCAAAAAGCAAACGCTTGTTTTTATGAATAAGCTTTAATAGTTTTCGCAACGTTTATGTAGTGGTCGGCAATACGCTCTATATTCGCCGCGAGCGACAGATATTGCGCGCCGACTTCGGGCGTGCACTCGCCGTGCTCCAACCGCTCTATATGACTGTCAGCCATTCGGTTCGTAGCGGCGTCTATATTGTCTTCGATACGATAAGCGGCTTTAAGCGCTTCGGCGTCGCAGTTGGCATAAGTTTTAAAAACGCTTTCGAAAAGAGCGTTTACAAGAGTGTTAACCTCGCCGATTTCCGCAATCGCTTCGGTCGAAAACTTGCCGTTCGTGTCTTTCATTTTGTCGGAATATTCGGTTATATTTTCCGCATAATCGCCGACGCGTTCCAAATCGGCGGCGGAACGAATGACGGTGGAAAGATAAACGCGGTCTTTTTCGCTCAAATCTGATTTCAACAATTTTGCCACAAAGCGGTTGAGTTCGCGGTTGAGAAAGTCGAGCGTCTTTTCGTTTTTGCGAAAAGTATCTATCTTTTCGTAGTTCAGCGTGCAAATAAGCTCGCAAGCTATATTAAAATTCTCGTGGGCGATTTTCGCCATATTCATGATTTCGTTTTTAACTTGCATTACGGCAATGGGCGGCGTGGCGAGCAAGTGTTCTTCCACGAAATAAAAACGCGGCTCGTCGCTCTTTTCGTCCTTTTTGTCGGGAATGATTTTCGTCACAAGTTTTATTAAAAGGTTGGTAAACGGCAAAACGATAATAACAGTGATTACGTTGAATAACGTATGAAACATAGACATTTGTAACTGCGGCGCAGAAGGAAACATTTTTTCAAACAGCCAACCGTAATTTATTCCGCCGAAACTTATGAACAGCCCTATAAGAATAAACACGACCACGCCGCTCACGTTGAAAATAAGATGTATTAAAGCGGTGCGTTTGGCGTTGCGCGTGCTTGTGAGCCCCGCAATCAGCGCGGTTACGCAAGTGCCTATATTCGAGCCCATAGTTATGTAAACGCCTTGATTTAGCGTTATAAGACCGCTCACAACCATTGTGATTGCCATAGAAGTCATGACCGACGAACTTTGCACGAGAGCGGTTAAGAGCGCGCCTATCAGAACGAGCAAAATAGGATTTTTGAACAGCGCGAGAAAGTTTTTTACTCCTTCGAGTTCGGAAAAGTATTTCATGGCGCCGCTCATCATTGAAAGCCCTACGAACAGCATACCGAAGCCCGCGAGTATTCCGCCGATTTTTTGCAGCTTATCCTTTTTCGCAAAAGCGAGAATAAACGCGCCTATCCCCGCAAACGTCGCAAATATAACCGAAGTCGAAACGGAATTGCCGAACATTCCGAGCGCCACGAGTTGCCCCGTAACGGTCGTGCCTATGTTAGCGCCGTAAATCACCGTTGCCGCTTGCGCGAGCGTCATTATTCCCGCGTTCACGAAACCTATTACCATAACGCTCGTTGCGCTCGAACTTTGAATGGCGGCTGTAGTTACCGTCCCCACGCCTACGCCCACGAGTTTACTCTTCGCCGTTTTCGCAAACAACTCTTTAAGTTTTTTACTGCCGAGAGCTTCCAAATTTGAGCTCATCATCGTGCAGGCGATTATAAATACGCCCACTCCCGCAACGAGCGATAATACAGAAGTCGCTATTTGTATTCCGTCCACGTCAAAAGCCTCCTTTACACAATTAAGTATAAAAGAGACTTGTAATAAAATAGAGCGACAACTTGTAATAAAATTGTAAAATATCTTACGGTTACGTCATTGCCCTATTTTGCTATTTTTATTTCCGGCTTCCGAAACATATCCGTTTTCCTTGTTTTTTCTTGTGAAACGAAAAGTAAGTTCCGTCATTGCAAACATTAACACAACGAACACGAGCAAATACAGCGGCATTATTTTAAAGCCTACGAGATTGCCGATTAGTCCGAACAGCGGCGGCATAAACGTGGCGCCCACGTATGCGCTTGCCATTTGTATGCCTATAATCGCGCCCGAATTTTCGGGACCGAAGTTGTTCGGCGTGGAATGAATAATGCAAGGATAAATAGGCGCGCACCCGAAACCTATAACTATAAAAGCGACAGTTGCGAGAATATAATTATTTACGGGAAGAAACAAACAGATAATTCCGCAAGTTAAAACGCAGGCGCCTATAACAATCATTTTTCTGTCGCCGAGTTTGTCGGTAATAAAGCCGCTTATAAATCGTCCTACGGTTATGCCGATATAAAAGAGCGCTGCAAAGTTTGCCGCCCGTTCCGCCGATATGCCTTTCACCTCAACGAAATAAGTGCTTGCCCATTGCATCGCGGTCGCTTCCGCCGCGCAATAGGCGAAAAAGCCGATTAAAAGAAAGGGGACTCCTTTTATTTTCATCGCCCCGATAAGTCCTACGCCCTTTTGTTCCATCGCGTCCGCTTTTTTATTTACTTTCCAAACGGGAAGCGTAACGAGCAAAAGCAAAGCGATTGCAAGCTGAATAAAACCAACAATGCGATAGCCGTCGTTCCAAGCGGAATTTGTTAACGCGAAGCCCATAATAAACGGGCTCGCGATTGTTCCCACGCCCCAAAAACAATGCAACCAACTCATGTGCTTCGCCTTATAATGCAAAGCGATATAATTGTTTAACGCCGCGTCGATTGCGCCCGCGCCCAATCCGTAAGGTATCGCAAAGACGATAAGCATCCAAAACTTGCTCGAAAAAGAAAAACCGAACAGTGCAATCACGGTAAGAAACACGCTTATTAAGGTTACTATTCGCGTTCCGAGCTTGCGCGTTAACCTATCGGATAACAAACTCGACACAATCGTACCGCCGGATATAATCATAGATATTATGCCCATGAAAGACACGGGCACGCCGAGTTCGCCGTGCATAACCGGCCACCCCGAGCCGAGAAGCGAATCGGGCAATCCCAAACTTATAAACGCGATATAAATAAGCGCAAGCAATAACGAATACATTCCAAAACTCCCGTAATCAATTACTAATTATAACGCATTTAGGCATATAGTCAAGAGAATTCGCATTAAATTTTCGTTGACTTTTTTTATAACCGTAAAGAAAAACCGCCGAAAGCATTTCTGCCTCTGCGGTTTTCCTATCAAGCAAAGCCTTTTGTATTCAAGCTCTACTTCTGGGAAAAAAAGCTAATTTGTTTTTTTGCTACGCACCGTTAGAACGCAAGCAAGTGCTACAACGAGAACGCCGAGCAGAGCGAAGTCGCCCGCCACATTACCGCCGCATTTCTTCTTTTTTCCGCTTTCTTGCGGTTTGTCGTCTTCGGCGGGAGGAGTATTGTTCCCGTCGTCTGGCGTTTTTAAGGCAACTGTCACGGTAATATTTTCCCGAACATCAAGCACGGTATAAACTCCGTCGGTTGCCGTCACGGCGGAACCGTTTACGAGCACGGTAAATTCCCCCTCGAAGCCTTCCGCTACCGTTGCGGTAAATGCGAAACTCTCGCCCGCTTTAACCTGCGTTTGCCCCGCAGTAACAGGCGCAAGCGTTACGCCGTCGGCATTCGTAAGCGTAACCGAATAGTACGCCTCGCGTACAACTCCATCAATCGTGATTACGGTGTTTTCGGTTATACTCAATGTGTATACGCCGCCGTTCGCCGTAAGCGCAACGCCGTTTGCCTTAACCGTCAGAGCATCGGCTAACCAACCGTCGTCTACGAGTACGGCAAACGAGAATTCCGCGCCCGCCAAAAATGCGGTGCGCTCGTCGCTCGACACAATTGCGTAACCGTCGCTTTCGGGAAGCGTGAGCGTGTAAGCTGTAAGCGGCACTTCTGTTGCCGCGCTCGCGTTATGAGTCTCGGTGGCGCGTTCGCGCACAAAAAGGGACGCTCCTTTATATTCCGTAAGGCTACCCGAATTCGGCAACACTTCGGTAAAGTCCGCGTCGGCGGCGATTTCGTATTTGCCGTCGGCCGTATACATTTCCGTTCCCGCGTCAAGCATCAAAACGCCGCGCGACACGGTGGTTTCGTTTGCCGCTTTGTTTATAACGAAAGTTTGCGGCTCAGAGTATTGCTTCATGCCCACATACATATCGCCTTTATAAAGTTTGAGCGCCGTCACTCTGTACGAGGCGGGCAACACGGTGTTAAGCTCGTTACCGTCTTCGCCGACGCATATCGCAGTATAGCCTTGCACAGCGGGAGTTTGTTTTTCTCCGTTATATGTTGCGGCGGTAAAATCAACTTGCACTGAGTCGAGTT
Organism: uncultured Clostridia bacterium; assembly: GCA_947089425.1. Classification (GTDB taxonomy): domain Bacteria; phylum Bacillota; class Clostridia; order Christensenellales; family Pumilibacteraceae; genus Pumilibacter. Next base: position 132,731 of record CAMUKG010000004.1, on the reverse strand, counting down.
CGAGCAGTTGCGACACGGGCATTGCGTTTGCGCCCGAGAATACCGCAGAGGGTTTGCCGTCGGGTGTCATTGTGATTGCCGAACCGTCTTCCCAACCGAGAAAGCCGTAGCCTTCGTCTACCGAAAGCGCCATAATTACGCCGTTTTCGTTTGCGCCCGCAACCTTCCACTCCTCATGAGGCGCGGCGGTAATTTTATCGGTAGCGTCAAAGCACTTTTCCCAATCGTTACACTTCGAAAAATCGGATATAACTTCGTCGGTTAACATATAACCGAACGTTTTCGACCGTTCCACCTCAGTGCCGCCGTTGAGCGCGCCTGCAGTGTTCGCTGCGGAAGCAGCTCCTTTCGAAGCGTGGAACAACGGCACGTTGAGGAAACTTTCCGTTTCTTCGTCGCCGTGATTAAATTCTACCAAACTGCTCTTTTTAGCCGACGCGATATATTGCAGAGTTCCCGTGCCTTTGGTGCCCACGAGCGTGCCTGTGTCTCGGTAGCCCGCCATATATCCCATGCAATAATTCCAAGGGGCGCCTTCTTTTTTGAATTTGCCGTTGCCTACGTTCTCATATAATAGCACAACGTTTCCGTCCGATTCGGGATTCGCTATTCCCACAGTACCCACAAGAGTATTTTGCCAATTCTGAATATATCCGACCAAACCGCTGAAACGAATTTCCAATCCGCCGCTCGTATTGCAAACATAAAGCAAACCGTGATTTTCCATGTGAATAAACACGTCGCCCGTGCCTTTGGAGCCGACAACGCCCGTAGCGCTTCCCACTATGCCGGCGGAATAACTGCTGTCGGCGTCGTTTTGATACCGCATGGTACCGTAGTTGATTACTTCTATTGTCACATCGCCGCCGCCGTTCGACCCGATTAGAGCGTCGGCATGACCCGCTATGCCGCCGCAACGCGAAGTTTGCGAGGGCATATGAGCCGAAAAGCCCGCATCCGAACTCACGTTGTTATTGATAAAACGTATAGTCACGTCGCCGTCGTTATCAGCCTGTCGCGCGCCCACAACAACGTCTTTTGTTGCGTCGCCGAATATTCCGCCCATGCGCATATGTCCGCCGCTGCGCAAGCCTTTCAAACTGCCGTTTTCACCTACCTCGGCAATGAGCGTCGTGTTGCCCGCCTTGCCGTCGGAACCGAGCGTACCGCCCATAGCGTAGCCCACCATGCCTCCTATATACGCAAAGCTGTCTCTATCGCTTGCCACCGTAAAGTTTCCGTCGAACTTCACGCAAGCCGTCGTGTCGCCGCCCGCTTCGCCTATCGTGCAACTTCCGAGCTGAAAGCCCACTACGCCGCCCGCCATAGCGTGCTTATATATAGCGTCGTCGAACACGCTGTTTTCGCCCGCCGTAAAGCGCACGCTCACGTCGCCGAACGTAACGTCGGGATTGTTTATTCGTCCTCCCGCGAACGTGCCGAACAGTCCGTAATACTGTCCGTCGTATCCCGTGTGCGACAGCCCCGTAATCTTATGTCCCGCAAAATCGAAACCGCCCGTAAACGTGACGTTCCTGTTTTTGTCGGTTATAACGGTGTCGCCGTCTTCGCCCGAAACGGTATGCGTGCCGTTCACCAAATTGCCTATGGGTATCCAATTCTTCCCCTGCATATCGAGGTCGGCGGCAAGACGGAAATATTTCATTCTCGAATACGATTGCGAGTACATTGCGCCCTCGCCCGTAATGTGGCTAAGGTCGTTTTGGTTTGCCGCAAGTTGCGCCAAATGCTCGGGAGAAGAAATAATATACGGGTCAGGCGCCGTGCCGCTGCCGCCGCCGTACGTAAAGTCGGCGTCATAACTCAATCCGTCGGTCCAATTCGCAACGGGAGCGGGTTCTCCCTCCGCCGCCTTAGCCGCAACGGGAGCCGTAAAGCAAGCCGCCGCAACGCATAGCGCAAGCAACGCGCAAATCGCGTAGAGCGCAAAAGTTTTCTTAGTTTTCGTCTTCATCTTTATTTTCTCCTTATCTTATAATTTCGACGGCTTAAAGTCACCGCAAAGACCGTGCATAATAGCAGTGCGCAGAGCACCGACGTCGCGCCGCCCGCTTCTCCGCCGCAACCGCATTTTTTCTTTGGCGAAGCATCTTCGCCGCCGTTATTGTCGCCGTTTTGGTCGTCGCCGCCGTTCTGCGCTTTAAGCGCGTCGAGTTCGGCGCGAGCCCTTTCGAGAGCGTCGGCATTTTTCACCAAATAGCGGAATTCTTGCGGCACGCTTGCAAAAGCCGTCTCGGCGGCAACAATGTTATTTTCGGACGAAAGCGTGATATTTCCGAGCGCGGCAATATTCTCGTTCAACGTCTCTATTTTGCCGAGCAAAGCACGCGAAATTTCGGTGTTACCCGCGCATTCGCTCGATTTATCGTGCGCCGCAATCAAACGATATGTAAACGTTCCGCTCTGCACCCAATTCGCAAGACTTATATAAGTGCGCGAAGGGTCTTTGAGAGAGAACGAGCCGTCCAAATATTTTTTGTCGAGCACTCCTCTGAGTCCGTTCAATTCCACCAAATAGCTTCCGTCTTCGAGAGCGGAGAATTTGAGTTCGAACCGTTTGTTTTTCAAATTGCGATATTTGAGTGCTTCGCTTTTTATAATTTGTCCGAAACCGGGATTCACTTCCAACTTGCCCAAGTTGGTATCGAGGAACAACAGTATTCCCGTCTTTTGAGGCTCGGTGTATTGCGGTTGCGCCGTGCCGCCCAAAATTATGCCGATTGAGGGGTCGTTTTGCATGTCGGGCGATTTTTCCAAACCGTCGAACGTGAGGTGCAAGCCGTCGAGGTCAAACGCTTTCAACCCCATGCGAGCCCCTATTTCGGAATCGTTATACGATACGGCAATACCCTGCTCATCGTCGCCGTAAGTAAGCCAGCCGGTGTCAGTCCAATAGTTGGTTCCAACCACCGTATCTTTCACGGTAGCGCCGTGTTCGTACTGTTCGAGCGTGATGTAAAGATTGCGATACGCCGCTTGCGCCGCTTTCAATTCGGCGGCTCTTTCCACCATTTTCTTTTGCTCGAAAGTGAGCGCGTCGAACGCTTCTTGCGCCTTTAAATAGTTTTGGGTGTTGGCCTCAGCCACCGTGCCGATTTTCGCAATAAGTCGGTCTACCGTAACCGCCGCAACCTTATCGAGCGTAGGATTTAAAACGTATTGAGCGGTGAGCGCGTTGCTCTCATTGCCGAAACTGTCCACAGCGCGCACAGAAACGGTATACGGCTTCGAGGGCGCAAAATTTTCCAAAAACACCGTTTTGCTCTTCGGCACGTCGGCGTTGCTCGCATACCGCCATGCCGCCGCATACGATTTAAACGTAGTCACGGTGTCGTCGTGTTCGAAATCGATTATGTAATACTGCACCACGCCTTCCGATGTGCACGTATCGAAAGTAACTTCGGTGTCTTTATCCGAAACGTAATCGGCTACAACCGTTGCGCTCTCGCCAAACGCGGGAGCCGCCACGCGCGAAGCGCGAGCCTCGCCGAAATAGTTCAAATGCGTTTTTGCGCTAAGGTCGGGCGCGGGAATCACCACGCTTTCGTACATTTGCCGTCCGTCGTGCAAAAAGTCTATGCGTGTAACGCGAATATTGTAGTCGCCGTCGATTTCAAGGCGAATACCCATAGACTGAATGAGGTCGGCGGGCATGAGCGCGCCACCCACTTTGTAGCCTCCGTCGGTAACGAAACCGTCGCCGGGCATCCCGATATAAGAAGTGGTTGCCGCGCCTATATGAGTGAAATCGCTTTGATAAATAAATTTTTCGTTGTCGAGCGGATAGTGCGAGTGCCCCGAAAGCGTAACTATTTGCGGATACTTTTTCATTACGTCGTAAAGCTCGAATTTATGTTTCCGCTCTCCCATGTCTTCGCTACCGTACACAGTGTTGCCGAAAGGCACGTGCGAAAGGAAGAATATGGGCGCGCCGTCGTAGTCTGGCGAAGAGGTGATTTCGCGCAACTTCTCGTCCATCCACTCCACCGCTTCGGGCGTAACGTTTTGATATTCGTCGGCATAGTCCCACGACATTGTAAGGTAATGAAATCCGCCGATTACGGCATGACGAAATCCCGTGTCCCACATAGGGTCGTCGCGGTTAACGTCCCACGCATAATAGTCGTTGCCGAGAAGTTCATAGAATAGTTGCTCGCGCACCGTTCCCGCCTCGCCTAGCGAACTGTCGTGGTTGCCCATAGTGAAAAACAGCGCAGCTTCTTTGTTCCAAGCCCGTTCCATCGACGACTTGAACATGCCTATTTGACGTTTTGCCGTCGAAAGGTCGGGCGTTTCGTCAAATCGCGCCCAGTCGGTTATATCGCCGCCGAGCAAAATTGCGTCGGCGTCGCGCTCGCAAATCATCGCGATTGCTTTCTCGAACCTGTCTTGCGGCGAACCGTCGTCGTACGAGGTGCAGTCGTTCGTTTCGAGGTGATTATCGGTAATCATCCAAACGTTGCTTATAATATTGTTCTCGTCGAACGAAGCGGGCGTGGTAAGCGCGTAATAATTTTGGTTGGCATAAGTAAGCAAATCGACGGACTTAACCATAACTTTAAGCTCTTCGTCGAGCGCCGCAAAAGCCGCGTTCGCCGCATCGATTTTTTCTTTGCTTTGCGCCGAAGCCGTCACTTTCCCGATAGCGTTTATTTTGTCGTTAACGGAAGCTATGCGCGCAATTTCATCTTGCGTAAGAGTGTCGCCGCAACGGTTGCCGCCGTCGTGCGCCGACACCACGTCTACCGCATACGCCGTGAAATAGCTCGGATGAGTGGTAAAGGTGACGTAAACTTCGTCTTTGTTCGTAATTGCCGCGTTTATTTCTTCGTCGGTAAAAGTAAACGTTTGACCCGCGAAAATCACGTTCCAACCGCTCGCCGCTTTTTCCACCTTAATATCGAATTCCGAAGCCATAGGCTTGGTTTCGAGCGCGCCCGCAAGCTTATGGTTGCGGTTGTTCCAATCGGGCGTAACGTAGCGCATAACGGCGGTATAGTCGGAGCCGTTGCATGCAAAAAGACGGAATGCCGAATCGTAGGCATCCGGTGAAGGCAGATTTGAAAACGCGAGTCCCATTCCGCCGCCGCTGAAATTTTTAAATTTTATATGTAGTCCGTCGAGTTTATAATGAGTTTGCGAAGTGGTGCGCACTATAATGTTGTCCACTCCGTCATAAAAGATATGCACAGAGCCGTCGGAATTCTCCGTAATGCTTTGGCGCCCCTCGCTCACCCACCACCAATATTCGGTTTTAAGTACGGGCGGCGCGTAAAACTCTGCGTCGTCGGCGCCGCTTTCGGCGCTCGCAAAATTCGCTGCCGATTGCGAAAACGCCGCCGCGCAAATAATCAAACTAATCAGGAGAAGACAAAAAACTAAATACGTCCCCCCCCCGCGTTTTGCTTGGAAACTTTTGTCTTTCATTTTCTCCTCCGACTTTAAGCAGAGCATTCTATACTCTGCTTAGTGTCATTCCATTGTTTTGAAACTTAGTTTCATAATGACGTCTTCATTATAACACCGTTGAAAAAATTTGTCAATACATTTTCGAAAAAAAGTTGCAAAAATCTTTTAAAAATCTCACAACTCGCCCGCGAAAGAAAAATCCGAAAAAATTCGCATTAAAATCGTTGCATATTTTTTAGAGCTGTGATATACTATATATTGTGCCGCGCAAACGAATACAGCGGTGCATAAACGCTATATATAGTATTTAGGAGGTAATAATTATGGAAATTATCAAAAACGGAGACGTAAACTCGGCGGAAGAGGCGGCAGTGCTCGAAATGCTTGCCGAAAAGCACGGAGACAAAAACATTTACAAGGTTGAACTCACTCCCAACGGCGAATATGTTGACGTTAAATATTACACGCACAACCGTCCGTTCGAGCGCATACGCAGAATAACGGGCTATCTTGTGGGCACGCTCGACCGCTTCAACAACGCGAAAGCCGCCGAAGAACGCGAGCGCGTAAAGCACGGAATAGCTCGATAAAAAATAAATTCGCTACAAACCGCAATGAAACTGCAAATCAATGCGGTTTTATTTTTTTATAGCGTGAATTAAACGGGATTTATTGCGTCGCTTGACTTATCGAGCGCCTTGCGATATAATAGTTAGGTATATCGAAAACGGAGAACAAAACTAAATGGATTATGTGAAAACCGACAAAAAGTGGAACGCCTACTGGGAAAACAACAAGTGCCACCTTTTTAACGAAAAGAACGCCGACAATAAGTATTATATAATGGAAATGTGGCCGTATCCGTCGGGCGCGAATCTTCATTTGGGGCATTGGTTCAACTTCGGACCCGCCGACACTTTTGCCCGCTTCAAAAAGATGCAGGGCAAAGAAGTGTTTCAGCCTATGGGCTTCGACGCGTTCGGACTTCCCGCCGAAAACTATGCCATTAAAACCGGCACCCACCCGCACGACAACACGCTTAAAAACATTAAAACTATGGAGCGCCAACTGTGCGACATGGGCGCAATGTACGATTGGGAGCACGAGGTGAGCACATGCTTCCCCGAATATTACCGTTGGACTCAATGGCTGTTTTTGGAGCTGTATAAAAAGGGGCTTGCCTATCAAAAAATGGCGCCTGTGAATTGGTGCGATTCGTGCAACACCGTTATTGCCAACGAGCAAGTGGTAGACGGCTGTTGCGAACGTTGCGGAACGGCGGTTGTGCGCAAAGAAATGACTCAGTGGTTTTTCAAAATCACCGAATATGCCGACGAACTGCTCGAAAAACTCGATTCGCTCGACTGGCCCGAAAAGACCAAAACGATGCAAAGAAACTGGATAGGTCGAAGCGAAGGAAGCGAAATCACGTTCGACCTTCCCGGAAGAAAAGACGGCATAACGGTTTTCACCACTCGCGCCGACACGCTTATGGGCGTATCGTATGTTGTGCTCGCGCCCGAAAAAGCGCTCGTTGCCGAAATTACAACGCCCGAGCAAAAAGCGGCTGTGGATGCGTACAGAGCGGAAACCGCTAAGGCGAGCGACATAGATAGGCTTTCGTCGGCGCGCGAAAAGACGGGAGTATTCACGGGAGCGTATTGCATTCACCCTATAAGCGGCGAAAAAATTCCCGTTTGGATAGCGGACTACTGCTTGGGAACTTACGGCACGGGCGCGGTTATGGGCGTGCCCGCGCACGACGAGCGCGACTTCGCGTTTGCGAAAAAATACGGACTTCCCGTAAAACGCGTAATAAAAGCGGAAAGCGGCGAACAAAGCGAGCTTCCGTATTGCGAACACGGCGTAACCGAAAACAGCGACATATTCGACGGACTAAAAACGAAAGATGCGACGGCTAAAATTCAAGAGCATTTGAGCAAAATCGGCAAAGGCGGCAAAAAAGTGAATTACCGTTTGCGCGATTGGTCGGTGTCGCGCCAGCGCTATTGGGGAACTCCCATTCCCATTATCCACTGCCCCGAACACGGAGCCGTGCCCGTGCCCGAAAAAGATTTGCCCGTAACTCTCCCCTATAACGTAAACTTCACTCCCGACGGTGCGTCGCCCCTACGCAAAAGCGACGAATTTATGAACACGGTTTGCCCCGTGTGCGGCAAACCCGCGAAGCGTGACCCCGACACTCTCGACACATTTGTATGTTCGAGTTGGTATTATTTGAGGTATCCCGACAACAAAAACGAAAAAGCGGCTTTTAACCCCGCTCTGATAAACAAAATGCTTCCCGTCGATAAATACGTTGGCGGCGCCGAACATGCCTGCATGCACCTGCTATACGCTCGGTTTATCGCGAAAGCGTTGCGCGATATGGGCTACGTCAAATTCGACGAGCCGTTCACGTCGCTCGTGCATCAAGGTTTGATACTCGGACCCGACGGCTTTAAAATGAGCAAAAATCGCGGCAACGTTATAAATCCCGACACCTATGTCGACGAATACGGTTCCGACGTTTTCCGCATGTATTTGATGTTTAGGTTCGCTTTCACCGAAGGCGGCGCATGGAGCGACGACGGAATAAAGTCGATTGCAAAATTCCTCGACCGAGTGGAACGCATAGTGCTAAAATCTCATTCGGAAGCGAAAAAAGCAACCTCCGCCGCACAAAGCGGCGCCGACAAAGAGCTTGCCTACGCTCTCAACTACTGCATTAAAGCGGTTAGCGCCGACTTCGAAACATTCTCGTTTAACACGGCTATCGCGCGGCTCATGGAGCTTGTGAACGCAATGTATAAATACGAAGCGGCAAGCAATAGCAACTATGCGTATTTGCGTTACGTCTCAACCGAACTCATTAAGTTGCTTGCGCCTTTTTGCCCTCACGTGTGCGAAGAGCTTCACGAACTCACGGGCGGCAAAGGAAGCGTGTTTAATAAGCGATACCCCGTGTGCGACGAGAAAGCGCTCATTAAAGACGAGCTCGAAATAGCCGTTCAAATAAACAGCAAACTCAAAGCTCGCATAAGAGTGCCGAGCGAAGCCGACGAAACGACGGCTAAAAACGCGGCGCTCGACGACGAAAACGTGATTGCGGCGCTCGACGGCAAGACGGTAAAAAAAGCCATTTATATTCGTGGCAGACTCCTCAATTTAATAGTTTAAATTAAAACAAGCGCAACAACAAAAAAAGTTTCCGAAATGGATTTTCGGAAACTTTTTTGTTTTGTTACTTTTTTTATAGGGTTATGTCGAAAACCCGCTCACTACTTGTCATTTCGCTTTATATAGACCCCGCGACTGCGCTTGTGGTGACATTACCGTGTGTTTTGTTGTCACTTCTCACACATTTTGACACAATCGCTCCACCGCAAAACGTTTCTTGAAAAATTATTCGTTCGTCTCGTTCACCCGTTTTATTTCGTCACGCACGTTCAAAATATAATTTTTGAGAGCCTCTGTATTTTTCTTTTGCAAATTCGTTGCGAGCGTCGAAATGCAGTCGAGTTTTTTCACAGCCGAATCGACGTTGCCGTTAAAACTTAAATTCATAGCTTGCAGAGCAGCCGCGAGCACTGCGGCGCAATCCGAAGCCTCGCGATTTTTGCTTTTCGCGTTTATTCGACCGTTCAATTTTTCAATCGCTTTATCGTAATATTTTTCAAAATATTCGCGGTCGTTCGCAAGAAAAAAAATCTTGCAAAAGCAAACCGCCGCATCGCCCTTAGCGCTGTCTTTGCCCGCTATTATTGCGTCCGACACCGCCGCTTCCGCTTCTTTCGCTTTGCCCAAATATATAAGCGTGTCGGCGTATTCGAGCAATATGCTCGCTTTCACCTTTCCGAAAGCCGCGCGCCTAATTAGCTTTTTCAAACGCGCGTTAAGTTTTTCCACGTTGCAATCGTCGTTAGCGAGGCGTATTTCGTCCGAAATCGATTTGAGCGCCTGAACGCACGAAACAACGTATACCGCTACGGCGAACAGAGCGAGCCCCGTAAGGCGAATGGCAAGGTCGGCTTTGCTTTCGGTAAAAACGCATACGCCTACCGCACCCGCCGCAATTACGGCGAGCATAACCGAAAACACTACCGCGCTTTTAACATACGAATATATAAGTCTTATCAATCGAGCACTGCCTTTATTCTTCTGACGCCCGCCGACGAAGATTGCTCTTTAACTATTTTAAAGTGCCCGAGCTCTCCCGTGCGAGCGGCATGAGGACCTCCGCAAATTTCTTTGCTGAATTTGCCCATAGTATATACTTTCACTTTTTCGCCGTATTTAGACGCGAACAATCCTACGGCGCCCGCTTTTTTGGCTTCTTCCACAGTCATTTCCTCGCACACGACGGGAACGTCGGCAGCGATAGCTTCGTTAACGAGCTTTTCCACTTCGGCGACTTCTTCGGGCGTGAGAGCGCGCCCGAAAGTAAAGTCGAAACGCAAGCGCTCCGCCGTGATATTGCTTCCCTTTTGGTTCACGTTCTCGTCGTGCAAAACGGTTTTAAGCGCGCGGTGCATTAGGTGCGTCGCCGTGTGAAGCCGTGCCGTAGCTTCGGTGTTGTCGGCAAGCCCGCCCTTAAAACGTTGCTCGGCGCCCGCATGACTCTTTTGGCGGTGCTCTTCGAAAAGCTTTTCAAAGTCGGCGCGATTTATTTTAAGCCCGCGCTCGGCGGCAAGTTCTTCTGTCATTTCGATGGGAAAACCGTAGGTGTCGTACAGTTTAAAGCACGCCTTGCCCGAAACGGTGTCGCCCACAAGATAGCCGCAAAGCTTTTCGAACTCACGCATACCCGACGCGAGCGTCTTTTCGAACCGCTCCTCTTCGCGCGCGATTTCGTCGCGTATTTTTTCGCTACCCGCAACGAGTTCGGGATACGCGTCTTTATATCTTTCTATAACCGCTTCCGCAACTTTCACTATGTCGCCCTTTTCCATTCCGAGCTGTTTTATATAGCGAATGGCTCGGCGCAAAAGTCTGCGCAAAATATATCCTTGGTCAACGTTCGACGGCACAACGCCTTTTTCGTCGCCGAGCATAAACACCGACGTGCGAACGTGGTCGGCGATAATGCGCATGGCGCGGGTGTCTTCTTTATTCGCGCCGTATTTTTTGCCGCAAAGCGATTCTATTGCCGCGATTATGGGCACGAACAAATCCGTTTCGTACACGCTTTCTTTCTTTTGCAAAATGCAGAGAGTGCGCTCTAATCCCATGCCCGTGTCAACGTTTCGGCGAGATAGCGGCTCGAATTTTCCGTCGGCGGTTTTGTTGTATTGCATGAACACGTCGTTCCAAATTTCAAGATAATGTCCGCAATCGCACGCGGGATTGCAATCGGGCGAACAAGGCTCGCCGCGCAATATAAACATTTCGGTGTCCGGTCCGCAAGGTCCGGTTTTGCCCGCAGGTCCCCACCAGTTGTTCTCTTTGGGCAAATAGAAAATGTGCTCTTTCTTTATACCGCAGTCGTGCCAAAGCTGTGCGCTCTCCTCGTCGCGCGGGCAGTCGGCGTCGCCCGCGAACACCGACACCGCAAGATTATCTGGCGACAGCCCCAAATATTTGTCGGACGTGAGAAACTCGTAGCTCCACTTTATCATGTCTTGCTTAAAGTAATCGCCCAAGCTCCAATTGCCGAGCATTTCGAAAAATGTGCAATGGCTGTTGTCGCCCACTTCGTCTATATCGCCCGTGCGCACGCATTTTTGAACGTCGGCAAGGCGAGTGCCAGCAGGGTGCGGCTCTCCCAAAAGATACGGCACAAGCGGGTGCATTCCCGCAGTGGTAAACAACACTGTGGGGTCGTTTTCGGGAATGAGCGACGCCGACGGAATGACGGCATGTCCTTTTTCCTTATAAAATTCAAGCCACATTTTGCGCAAGCTATCGGACGTAATTTGTTTTTCGGTTTTCACTTTGTAATTCCTCTTTTCAGTGTTTTGATTTAATTGTTTTTTCAATACTGACGCTTCAATAATTTTTTGACGAGAGGCGGCACCTCGCTCGCCGAGCGAGCCAAGCCGTCGGCGCCCGCGAGGCTCTCTTCTTTTCCGTAGCCGTATGTAACGCCCGCAGCCTTTATACCCGCGCCGTGCGCTCCGTCTATATCGAAATGAGTGTCTCCCACCATAACGCTTTTTTCGGCGACGCATGCGGCTCTCACGAGTTCGGATTTGTCGCTTCCTTTGCGAGCATAGTCGGGCGCGCAAACTTTTGCAAAATATTTTCTCAGCCCGTTGTGCTCCAAAAGCTTTTCAACCATAACGAGCGGTTTGCTCGACGCTACCGACAGCGCGTAATTATCTTCCGCGAGAAGAGCGAGCATTTCGGGCACTCCGCTGTAAGGGTGCGAATCGAAAAGTCCTTTTTCGGCGTAAATTTTGCGGTATGCCTCGATTGCTTTTTCGGCGGTTTTTTCGTCGAATCCCGCCGTCACGGTAAAACTGTGAAAGAGCGACGGACCTATGAACAAATCGAGTTTCGCTTCGTCTATGGGAGGCATTCCCAAGTCTTGCACAACTTCGCGCACGCAAGATTTTATGCCGCTTCCCGTATCGAACAATGTGCCGTCCACGTCGAATATAACGCCGTAATTCATTTTACTTCCTTAGCCTCTCAAAAGCGATTTATGGCTTTTGCAGTAGTCTAGCGTTTTGGTTATGCCGGTTGAATGAGCTGTGAACTTAAACGAACCGAGCGCCGCGAGAAGTTTCGATATGTCGGCGGTGAAAATTCCGTTTTCTTCTCCCACCGAAACCGCAATCTCTCTCCCGTCCTTTTTGGCGTAAGATTTTGCTTTTCTCGCAAAGTCGCCGAGTTTTATGGAAACGGGCGACGCCACGTTATAAATTCCTTTTTCGTAGTCGTTGTCTATAAACATGGAAATAATTTTGCAAGCGTCCTCAACGTAAATAGTTGAAAACTCTTTGTTTACGGGAACTTCGATTTGCTTTTTACCGATTACGGCGTGAGACAGTATTTCGAGAGGTCGCCCCTCTTCAACCGACGCTCCCGCGCCGTACACGTCGAAAAATCTGAGCACGGTGCTGATTTTGTCTTTGCTCGCAAGCTTATGAATAAGGTATCTTCCAAGCCCGTAACCCGCTAAAGGCACCGATTCCCCGAAAGCGTCTTCCGTAGCGTTTTCAAGCGAACGGCTTGTGTCGAGGTCGGACGCGTCGCCTACCACGAGCAGTTTTTTTACGCCGCTCAAAACGGCGGCATACTGAACGTTTTTAAAAGTCAAGAGGTCGTCGGCACACATAGGCGCGTCGCTCATAATATCGCGCATACCCGCAATGTGAAGCACGGCGTCAAACTTATTCGCTTCGAAAAGCTTTTTCACATCGTCATAACGCGTAAGGTCGGTCTCTTCCGAAGCGGGAGAAACAATATCGTACTTTTTCTTGTACGCGCCTATAAAATTAAGACCTATAAATCCGCTTCCGCCTGTAACGAGAATTTTTTTCATAGCGCTCCTCCGCTTTTTTAATTTCTATTTCGCCGCCGCGTTCGGCTTATTGTAGGCGTCTTTTAATCCCACTATGCGGTTAAACACAAGCCCGCTCTCTTTAATGTCGCGGCAAAAATATCCCTGACGCAAGAATTGAAACGACTCGCCTTTTTCGGCGTTCGCCACCCGCTCTTCCACAAGCGCGTCTTTTTCGATTAACGATTCGCGGTTTAATCTGTCGTTGAAATCGGGCAACGAATCGTCGGCAATCAAAAGATAGTCGTATAATCGCACGTTAGCTTTTTTCGCTTTGGAATTAACCCAGTGAATAACTCCCTTAACTTTTATGCCGCTGTTGTCGTGCCCGCTCTTCGTGCCCTCAATTATTTCGGCGCGCACTCTCGTCACGTTTTCGGGCGTTCCGTCGTAACCCGTGCACTTTATAATATATCCGCTTTTGAGCCTGACTGTTCCGTTAAGCGTAAGGCGTTTATATTTTGGCGGAGGCACTACCGCAAAATCGCTTTTTTCTATATAAATCTTTTTGGTTAGGTATATCTTGCGAGTGCCGCTCTCGGGCGCGAACGGATTTACTTCGAATTCCATTTCCTCGCAAAAATCGTCTGGAACGTTTTCGAGCACGAGTTCGAGCGGTTCGAGCACCGCCATAGCGCGCGGTGCGTTCGCGTTCAGTTCTTCGCGTATGCAACTCTCCAACTGCCCCGCTTCCACCTCGCTGTTCGCTTTCGCAACGCCTATTCTCTCGCAAAACTCTCGAACAGACGACGGCGTGTAACCTCTGCGACGTAGCCCCGCGATAGTCGGCATGCGCGGGTCGTCCCAACCCGAAACAAATTTTTCATCGACAAGCTTTTTAAGGTACCGTTTGCTCATAATTGTGCGTTCAAGATTAAGGCGCGCAAATTCGTATTGATGCGGCGGATGCGGAAATTCAGCCTCTTTCAGCACCCAGTCATAAAGCGGGCGGTGGTCTTCGAATTCGAGCGTGCAAATGCTGTGACTTATTCCCTCCACCGCGTCCTCTATTGGGTGTGCGAAATCGTACATGGGATAAACGCACCAACGGTCGCCCTGACGGTGATGGTGCGCGCGTAAAACCCTGTATATAATGGGGTCGCGCATATTTATGTTGGGGCTCGCCATATCGATTTTGGCGCGAAGAACGAGAGCGCCGTCCGCAATTTTTCCGTCGCGCATTTGAGCAAAAAGTTCGAGGCTCTCGCTCGCGGGACGGTTGCGGTATTTGCTCTCTATGCCGGGTTCGGTCAGCGTGCCGCGCATTTTCTTCATTTCTTCGGGAGTCACGTCGTCGATATATGCTTTGCCCTTTTTAATGAGCCGAACAGCCGCGTCATACATTATTTCGAAGTAGTCTGACGCGAAATATATGTCGCCGTTCCACCCGAGCCAACGCGCGTCTTCAATAATCGATTGAACGTATTCGTCTTCCTCTTTAACGGGGTTTGTGTCGTCGAAACGCAAGTTGCATTTGCCGCCGTATTTTTTAGCCATAGCCACGTTTAGGCATATCGCTTTCGCGTGCCCTATGTGCAAATAGCCGTTCGGTTCGGGCGGAAATCTTGTAACGATTTCCGTTTCGCGTCCCGCCGCAAGGTCGGCGTCTATAATTTCTTCAATAAAGTTTCCCATAATTTTATTCCGTCTTTAAATTCGATTTTTAAAAAAGTCCTTCAATTTTATCGCCGTCTATTTTCATCTTTTCGGCGTTGGGAAATTTGCTAAGACCGGGCATAAGCAAGATATTCCCCGCAAGCGCCACAATAAATTCGGCTCCCGCTCTCACCGTCAAATCGCGTATGCGAATTTTAAACCCGCTCGGTCGCCCCAAAAGTTCGGGGTTGTCGCTCAGCGAATATTGCGTTTTGGCTATGCAAACGGGATATTTTTCCCACTCGGTTCCCTTTATTTTTTCAAGCATTTCGCGTGCGGCGGGCTCGTATTCCACTCCGTCCGCCCCGTATATTTTAGTCGCCACAGCGCTTATTTTCTCTTCCACGCTTTCGTTAAGCTCGTAGCAATAGGTAAACGGCTTATCGGGTTGCAGGCAAAGCTCTTTAACCTTTTCGGCAAGAGCTACGCCGCCTTTGCCGCCCTCTCCCCACACGTTTACGCACACTGCGCTAACGCCTTGCTCGCTGCAAGCCTTTTCAACGAGCTCGATTTCGCCGTCTTCGTCGGACGCGAAGCGGTTGATTGCCACCACGCATTTGCGCGAATACACTTTTACGATATTTTCGACGTGTTTCATAAGATTGCCGAGTCCCGCTTTAAGCGCCTCGTCGTCGCGCTCCGAAAGAGTTTCTTTGCTCTTTCCGCCGCCGCATTTGAGTGCGCGCACCGTTGCCACCACAACCACCGCTTCGGGTTTTATGCCCGCCGCTCTGCACTTTATGTCGAGGAATTTTTCGGCGCCCAAATCGGCTCCGAACCCCGCTTCGGTAACAACGTAATCGGCATAGTGCATAGCTGTGCGAGTAGCGGTTATGCTGTTGCATCCGTGAGCAATGTTGGCAAACGGTCCGCCGTGCACAAATGCGGGAACTCCTTCGAGCGTTTGCACGAGATTGGGCGAAATAGCGTCTTTTAGTAATATCGTCATTGCCTCGTCAGCTTTGAGCTCGCGGCAACGCACAGGCGTTCCGTCTTTTTTATATCCCACTATTATATTTCCCAAACGCCTTTTAAGGTCCGCTTGGTCGCGGCTGAGGCACAGCGCCGCCATAACTTCGCTTGCGGCGGTAATATCGAACGAATCGTCGCGCTCGTTATATTTCAAACCGCAACGAATAAATCGAAGCGCGCGGTCGTTCATATCGAGGCAACGGTGAAACGTAACCTTTTCTATTCCGAGTTCGTTGCCGAAATAGACGTGATTATCAAGCATAGCCGCGAGCAAATTATTTGCCGAAGTGATAGCGTGAAGGTCGCCTGTGAAATGAAGATTTATGTCGTCCATAGGCGCGATTTGAGCGTAACCGCCTCCCGCCGCACCCCCTTTTATTCCGAACACAGGACCGAGCGACGGCTCGCGCAAAGCCAAACAAACTTTGAGCCCCAGCCTGTTCATGGCGTCGGCAAGCCCTATGCTCACTGTGGTTTTTCCCTCGCCTGCGGCGGTGGGATTTATCGCCGTAACGAGAATAACTTTGCCGTTCCCCGTTTGCGGCTTAACCTTTGCCATATAGTTGCCGTAAGGTTTTAAGTCGTTCTTTTGTATGCCTAACTTCTTCGCCACCTTTTCGATTGGCAACAGTTTTGCTTCGGTAGCAATTTCAATGTCGGTCTTCATACGCTTTTCTCCTTGTTGTTTCTTTTTTCGCATAGCCTCAAAGAGCTACGATAAAATATTAAAAAGTTATGCTTTTGTTGTGAACTTCCATACCGCCGTCTTTCGGTGCAAAACCGAAAACGGAATAATTAAAATCGGAGTTTTCCGCTCTCACCGTTATGGGGTTCATATTGCGGCACACGTTGAGCATTGCGCGCAAAACGAGCTCTTTATATGCGGCGTCCGCCTCTCCGAACACGCCTTTAACGAGCACTTTGCCGCCTTTGAGCCCGAGCACGCCCGCAGCTTTCGCGCCGTCGTCGTCGAGAACGAAAATTCTGTCTCCTTCGCTAAAATCCGCGTTAAGACGCTCGCAAAGAGCGCAAGCGTGTTCGCGACAATTTTCATCGCATGCGGGAGCGCCTTTCATGCATTCGCGAATAGTAAACAAATTTATTCGACCTCCTTAAAATCGGAATTTAACGAAAGCGGCTCATTGTTCGCTTTTTCTTCTAAATCTTGCGCAGCCCGTTCGAATTTTTCTTTTTCGAGTTGCGGCTCTTCGCTTTCGACTTGCCGTTCTTCGCTATCGGAACGCTTTCTCTTTCGCTTTTCTTTCTCCGTTTTGCCCAAATAGCCGAACCTTCCCAAAAGCGTGCCCGCAAGAATTATGCAAGCATAAATCGCGCACGACGCAACCGCCGCCGCGACGCCGCCCGCATTGCCCTCTATTATGCGAACTACGCAAGCGAGTGCGAGCCCGGCTGCAATTCCTATTGCCGAAACGCAGTTGCGAAAACAGTAATATCTACCGAAAGTGGAATTTGTGAGCGACTCGGCGCGTTCGTTATTCCCGCCGTCGCACACGAGCACCGTAGCCAAAGTTATTCCCACAACAGCGGCAAACGAAAACAAAACCGACGCTTCGACCGCAAGCGGAAAAGACACAAAGACAGAAACCGCGACAACCGCCGTTAAAACGAGCTGAACGGACGCTACGGCAACAGCCGCCGTAACTGCGGCTTTATTTCCGCTACGCTTCAAATATCGATACACAAACATTCCTACCGGCGGAACGAGAACCGCCGCAATAAGCACTGCGGGCTTAAAACCGCCGTTTATTTTGAACATATACGAAAAAACGAACTCGGGAAGAGCGACGGCGGCAAAAGCCGCGCCCGTGCACAGCATGAAAGCGGAAGACACGAGTATTCTCGCCGAACTGTTTTTGAGCGGCGCGCAAAAACGCGAATACGTCTCTTTCACGCTTCGTTTATGGCGAGGTTCCAACCTCACGTAGGCGGGCATAGCGCTTACCGTAGTGAAATACACGGTAGCAACCGTAACAACCGCAACTATTGCCGCAACCGCCGCAACAGCGCGCACCGAATCGCGCGACGCGTCGAACAAAAAAACAATAGCAAGAGCCGCAATGGCGAGCGACAGCATTGCGAAAACGCCGCGCAAGTTGCCCGCTTCGCCGCTCGGGTCGAACCGCTTTCCTATGGAAGCATAGGTATACAAAAACGTTTGCATACAAAGCGAGTGAGCAAACAACAATCCGAAAAGAGCGAAGCCTTGCGCAACGGGATGAATTTTACCCGGCACAAGCATAAGAACGAACGTGAGCCCCGAACCGAGCCCCGACACAACGAACGGAATATGATAGCGACCGGTAGCAATCGAAGTGTTACCGTTCACCAACGCATAAACGAGAGGCATAAGCAAAACGGGAAGAGCCACGCCCGACGCCGCCGCGACAAGCAAAGCCACGTTGTGAACATGCGAAAACCACGTTAAAAAGAGCAACAGAAAAACGACTTCCGTCACTGCGGCAAGTCCGCCCGTTCCGTATAAAATTCTGTTCGCCGAAGGCGACGCTTTTTTCTGTATGCTCATACCGCCCTTTTATCGTGCCGCGCATTATAGCGCACACCTACACGCTTATATATTTTATACCCTTTTTCACGTTTCGTCAATCGCTTGGGCATAGGAACTCGTTTCGGTTTCGGATGCCGCGCATTCTTTTTCTGTAAACACGCGCGCGTTCGAAAAATCTTCGATGTCGCAGAGCGTTGTAAAACCGAGTACGGGAACTCCTTCCGCGTCGCCGAACTCGCACGCTGTTGCCGCAATAACGCGACAACGGTGTTCGCGGGCGTATGCGAAAATCGCTTCTCGCTCCGACGTTTTGTTTGACGCCGAAACGGTAACAACCCGACCTTTATCCAAAAGTCTGCGGTAAGCCGCAAGCGCTTTTTCGCCCGCCACACCTCGTCCTATAAGCTCGCCGACTGTGCAATCGAGCACCGTGAGCGGCATAATAAGCCATTCGCCGCAAAACATGTCTATGCCGTCGCAACACAGCGCCGACGCCGTTAAAACGTAACCGCTTTTAAAATCGTCGAGCGCATTTTTTGCGTGCCTCTCGTTTACCTTTTGCGCGGGAATTATTTTAAACGCACCTACCGACAGCAAACTTATCGAAACGAACGCGAACACCACGTCGAGTATTATGCGCAATTCTATGAGCTCCAAGACTAACGACACCAAAAAATCGAAAAGCCACGTGAGCACAACGCCGAGCGTAATGCACACGAGCACGCAAACGATATTGCTCGGTTTAGCTCCGCGCAACAAACTTTTAATTCCGTCGATAAGCGAGGCTCCGAGCCACAAAACCGAGCCAGCCGAAAACATGAGCACCAACCCGAGTACAACGCCCGTTGCCGCGCAATAAACATATATGTATTTTTCGAGCGCCGAATCGGGATACGCAAGCCCTATTTGCCGCATTGCGAAAAATCCGAGCGCCGCTCCCGCCAAAAACAGAACCACGCGCAAAACCGTCAAAACGTTTTTATTGTATTTTCGCACCGTTCCTCTCCTTTGCATTAAGCTTTCCGAACAGCAAAGTTTCGCTCGCGTCCGCCTCCGCCAAAAAGCGTTCGAGCATACTGTAACGCAAAGCGATGTAATCGTTTTCAACCATGCGCTTTACAGTGTATTTATCGCCCACGAGCACAGCCGCTCGCTTTGCCCGCGTAATGGCGGTGTATAAAAGATTGCGCGTCATAATCATCGGATTGCCGCCGTACACGGGAATAATTGCGGCGTCGAATTCGCTCCCCTGACTCTTGTGCACAGTAATCGCATAGGCGGGCACAAGCTGACTTCGCACTTCGGGCGTGTAGGTGGCGAGCCGTCCGTCTTCGAAGCGCACGTCTATCTCGCCGCTTCCCGTTCTTATTTCGGTTATAACGCCCAAATCGCCGTTAAAAACGCCCTCGCCGCTCTCCGCTATGCCGCCTGTAAGTTTGCGCCATTCGAGGTTATAGTTGTTGGCTATGTGCATAACCTTGTCGCCCTCTATATAGCGATATTCTTCGGAGTCTATAAATTTGCCGCCCTCTTTCCTAAGCTTTTCCTGCAACTTTTTGTTTAAGTTCACCGAACCCGCCGCGCCGCTTTTGAGAGGACACAGCACTTGCACTTTGTAAGGCTCCACTCCCAAAAACTTGGGGATTCTCTCGGCGGCAAGCCCCACCGTTACTTCGGCGATTTCTTCGGCGGACTTTGCCGCGCAAAAGAAAAAGTCTCCGTCGCGCACGTCGAGCAAAGGCATTTCCCCGCCGTTCACCCTGTGCGCGTTTTCCACAATCAAGCTTTCGCCGCTTTGTCGGTAAATACGCTCCAATCTCACTACGGGCACAACTTTCGACGCGATGATATCTTTTAAAACGTTTCCCGCACCCACGCTCGGAAGTTGGTCGGAATCGCCAACCAAAATGAGCTTAACGCCGCTCGGCAACCTTTTTAAAAGCGTGTGAAATAAGTACACGTCCACCATAGAAAACTCGTCGACGATTACCGCGCCCGCCGCGAGCGGTTCTTCCGCGCCCTCGCCGTCGCGCCCGAGCATTAAAGCGCGGTGAATGGTGCTTGCCTCTCGCTCGCAACTTTCGCTCATGCGTTTAGCCGCGCGTCCCGTAGGCGCCATTAAAGCGGTTTTTATTCCGCGCTTGTCGAGCACCGACAAAATACATTTTACTATCGTGGTTTTTCCGGTGCCAGGTCCGCCCGTAATTACCGTCACGCTTCCGCCCGTAGCAAGTTCGACGGCTTTACGCTGAACGGGATGAAGCGTTATGCTTTCGCTTCGCTCGAACTCGGCTATATCTTCCGAACAATCGCGCTCCGTCATGTCGGCGGAATTAAAGAGCTCCACAAATTTATATGCCGCCCCGTGCTCGGCGCGATACACCTGAAACAGCATAACTCCCTTGCCGCGCTCTTCGGTTTCCACCGTTTTCACCGCTCTCGATATTATTAAACTTTCGAGCACGTTTTCCACAATGTCGAGGTCGGCGCCGAGTAGCTTCGCCGCAGCCTCGCACAGTTCTTCTTGCGGCAAATAAGTGTTGCCCGATTTTTCCGCAGCCTCTTTCAATGTGTAAAGAATTCCCGCGCGCAAACGGTATTCGCTGTTTGGCAACACCCCGAGTTTTGCTGCGATTTTATCCGCCGTTATAAACCCTATGCCGTCAACGTCTTCCACAAGGCAATACGGATTGTTCGAAAGCGTTTTAACGGTGTCGTTTCCGTAACGTTTGAATATTTTGAGAGACGTGCCGAGCGGAATACCGTGTCCCTGCAAAAAAACCATTACGCTACGCATGTTTTCTATTTTTGAATACTCGGCGGCAATTTCGGAAGCTTTCGCTTTGCTTATTCCTTTAACTCTCGCAAGAAGCGACGGATTTTTCGTTATAACGTTAAACGTGTTCGCGCCGAACCTTTCCACTATGGCGAGAGCGGTTTTGGGACCTATGCCGCGAATCAATCCGCTTCCCAAATAGCGCACGATTCCGTCGAGAGTGTCGGGCTCGGAAGAATGCACCGAACTCGCTTTAAACTGTTTCCCGAATTTGGGGTGTACGATAAAATCGCCCTCGAGCGCAACGTATTCGCCTTCGGACACGGGAGGAAAAGTTCCGACGCACACAAGAGGTTCGCCCTCGCAGTCGAGCACCAAAATCGTGTAGCCGTTTTCCTCGTTGCGGAATCTTATTTCGTCTATTCCGCCGCTTACCGTCATTTCGAAAGTTCTTTCAAGCGGGCGCGGATTTTATCCGCCTTATCCGTTTTTTCCCACGTCATGTCTTGCTTTCCGAAATGTCCGCCTATTGTGGTAAAGCGGTAAATAGGCTTGCGCAAATCGAGGTTTTCTATTATGCTGAGCGGACGGAAATCGAACGTATCGTCTATAATTTCCAAAAGCTCGGCGTCGGAATACGGCGACGTGCCGAACGTGTTAATATTGAGACTTACGGGGCGAGCTTTGCCGATTGCGTAAGCCACTTGAAGTTCCATGCGCTCGGCGGCTCCCGCCGCAACCATGTTTTTGCACACATAGCGAGCGTAATAGCACGCGCTACGGTCCACTTTCGTGGGGTCTTTGCCCGAAAAAGCGCCGCCGCCGTGAGGGCACATTCCGCCGTAGGTATCAACGATTATTTTTCTGCCCGTTACGCCGCTGTCACCCGCAGGTCCGCCTATAACGAATCTGCCGGTAGGGTTAATGTAGTATTTTGTTTTTTCGTTAACGTATTTGCCGCCGAGCGTGGGCTTTATAATCTTTTCGATTACGTCGTCTTCCAAAACGTCGTGTTCAACGTTCGGCGAATGCTGTGTGCTTAAAACAACCGTGTCTACATAAAGCGGCTTGTTGCCGTCGTAAGCCACCGTAACTTGCGCCTTTCCGTCGGGGCGAAGATACGGCAAAAGTCCGCTCTTACGCGCCTCGCTAAGCGCTTTGGTGAGCTTATGCGCAAGCGTTATGGGTAGCGGCATAAACTCTTCGGTCTCGTTGGTGGCGTAGCCGAACATCATGCCTTGGTCGCCCGCTCCCACCGCGTCGGCGGGGTCGTTTGACGCGCGGCGTTTTTCGAGCGCTTCGCTCACTCCCGCCGATATGTCGGCGCTCTGCTCGTTAATGCTCGTGACTACCGCGCAAGTCTTGCTGTCGAAACCGAATTCGGCGTTGGTGTAACCTATATCCGAAACGGTTTGGCGCACCACTGCGGGAATATCTATGTAGCCGTCGGTGGTGAACTCTCCGAGCACCATGACAAGCCCCGTAGTGCAACACACTTCGCACGCAATGCGGCTGAAAGGGTCTTGTTCGAGAGCCTTGTCCAAAATGGTGTCGGCAATTAGGTCGCACACCTTGTCGGGGTGACCTTCGGTTACGCTTTCAGACGAAAAAAGCCTGAGTTTGGTTTCCATAGCAAAAATCTCCTACGGCAATTTTTTTCAGCGGGCGTTTAAGCCCGCGCTCAATATATAATACCACTTTTTTGCGTCCGCCGTCAAGCGGCGCAAAGGCTTTCGTCGGGAATTGTTTCTCCGCGCAAAATTCGCTTTTTTTCTCGCGCCCCGCGAATTGCGAAAAACGGGACATGCCCGAATATATACGCAAGGCGCGGCATACACATACAACATGTGGTACGAAACTTTATTGTCGTATTTTATAGGCGCGCTTATCGTGGTGTTTTGCGGCTGGCTGTTTTCTCTCAAAACGAAAGGCATTTTGCGGCTGTTGTTCAATACCGTTGCGGGCGCTTTTTTGCTTGTGGCGCTGTCGGCGTTAACTCCCCTCAATCTGCCGCTCAACCCGCTAAGCGCGCTAATAACGGGCATACTCGGGCTACCCGGCGCCGCGCTTATCATAGTGATTACTCTTTTCTTATAAAGAAGCGTTTTCGCTATTATTTCTCTCCCATTATTATTCGCATTCGTTTTCAAGCCGCTTGACAACCGAGCGGATTTTTGGGTATAATTGAGAGTGAAAGATTTTTGTAAGCAAAAGGAGCAAGCGCATGGCAAAGGCAAACGAATTTGTGAAAGACATAGCCGATATAAACGCCGATTTTCCTCAATGGTATACCGACGTTGTTTTAAAGACCGGACTTGTTGACTACGGACCGGTGAAAGGCACTATGGTGATTAAGCCGTATGGCTACGCTCTGTGGGAAAACATTCAGCGCGAGCTCGATATGCGCTTTAAAGCTACGGGGCACGAAAACGCCTATTTCCCCATGCTTATTCCGTACAGCTTTTTAACGAAAGAAGCGGAGCACGTGGAGGGTTTTGCTCCCGAAGTGGCTCTCGTAACTCACGTGGGCGACACAGAACTTCCCGAAAAGCTCGTTGTGCGCCCCACAAGCGAAACTATTATAGGGCACATGTATTCAAAATGGGTGCAGTCGTATCGCGATTTGCCTGTGCTCGTCAATCAGTGGGCAAATGTTGTCAGGTGGGAAAAAACCACCCGTCCTTTCTTGCGTACAAGCGAATTTTTGTGGCAAGAGGGGCACACCGTTCATGCCACGCGCGAAGAAGCGGAAGACGAAACGCTTAAAATGCTCGGAGTGTACGAAGAATTTTCGCGCAACGTGCTCGCAATTCCGATGTTCACGGGCAAAAAAAGCGAAAAAGAAAAATTCGCGGGCGCCGACGCCACCTATTCCATAGAAGCAATGATGCTCGACGGCAAAAGCTTGCAATCGGGAACTTCTCACTATTTGGGGCAAAACTTTGCGAAAGCATTCGATATTCGCTTCCTCGACAAAGACGGAACGCATAAATATCCGTATCAATCGAGTTGGGGCGTTTCCACCCGACTCATCGGCGCGGTTATTATGGCGCACGGCGACGAACGCGGTTTAAAACTCCCGCCCTACGCCGCACCTATTCAAACGGTTCTCATTCCCATAGCGGCGCACAAAGCGGGCGTGCTCGAAAAGGTGAACGAAATAAAAACCAACCTCGAACGCGCGGGCATTCGCGTAAAAGTTGACGCGTCCGACAACAGTCCGGGTTGGAAATTCAACGAATACGAAATGAAAGGCGTACCCCTTCGTTTGGAAATAGGACCGCGCGACATAGAGAGCGGAGTGGCAACCGCCTCGCGCCGTGATAAAGCGGGCGAAAAATTCACCGTTCCGCTCTATAACATTGCCGATTCGGTAAATCTTCTGCTAAAAGAAATCCACGAGAATATGTATCAAACCGCGCTTGCGTTCCGCAATACCCACGTTAAAACGGTGCAATCCATGCAAGAACTCGGCGACGCGGTAAACTCGGGCAACTTCGCTCTTTCAATGTGGTGCGGCGACCGCGAATGCGAAGATAAAATAAAAGAGCAGTTCCAAGCGTCGAGCCGAAACATGCCGTTCGACCAAACGCCCGTTGGCGACAAATGCGTGTGTTGCGGCAAAAAAGCAAAGCACAAAATATATTGGGGCAAGGCTTATTAAAATTTATTGATAGCCAACGATTAAATATAAAAATGCGTAACCGTATAAAGGTTACGCATTTTTATACTTATTTTTATTTGTCTATTTCAACGTCGATATAATCTGTGGCGGAAACGTATTTGCCGTCTTTCTTCATTTCAAGATGCAAATGCGCACCTTGATTTTGTTCGCACATCATTGTGCCTATTGTGCCGAGCACTTTGCCCGCCTCTATTTCGTCGCCTTTCGCTACCTTAGCCGCGTCGAGTCCTTTATAAACCGACACATAACCTTCGGCGTGAGTAACGGTTACCACCACTCCTTCCAAAATGGTGTTTTCCACTTCGGTTACGGTGCCGGGAGCAATCGCAAGCACTTCGCTTCCCGCAACGGCTTCGAAGTCCACTCCTTTGTGGGCGCGCCACTGCTTTAACGTGTCGTTATACACAAGCTTATCGAGCGCCGCAGCGTGAGTTACGGTGCATTCGCCGAGCGGTGCGCTGAAAGTGAGCGGCGGAGTGGTTACGGGCGGAACATCGGTGTGAATTCCGTCGTTTACAGGCGTATCCGTTTTTCTCAATCCGAATGTGAGCGACAGCGTGAGAGCCACTGCCACAAGCACTACCGACGCGCTAATCGCGATTGCGTGAACGCCCTTTTTGCCGAGCTTTTTGGGCTTTTCCGACGCTCTGTTGGTCTTATACGTTTTCATTTTTACATTACCTCCGAAAAAGTTTGTTTTGTTATTGTGCTTTGATTATTGACCGCCTTACAAGGCGCTATACATGCAAATTCAAATTTTTTTATTTTTTGCGAAAAATTCAATAACTTCCTTCGAGCATGGGGCTTCCTATGCTCACCCGTTCGCCGTTTATTGCCGTCATAATATTTATCCTATCGCCCGAAAGCTTAACGCTCTTATAAATTCGCGGACTGTATGCGTAAAGCACCGTAACGCCGCAATCGAGTTCTTCGCTCCATAAGATTTTCCCGCCGAGTTTTTCTATTGCTTCTATGGCGCATTCGTAATCGCCGCAAAAATCGTATCGCAAAGAATCCTCGTAAGCCGTTTTCTCCCCCGCATATCCGCAATCGGCGGGTTCGATTTCGTATAATTTAACGCCCAAAAGTAGCACTAGCACTCCGAGCACGGCAACTATTCTACGCATAAAAAAATCTCCGATGCACCGCAATTAAGCGGACGCTTCGAAGATTATAGACAAAACGTTAAACTTTTAAACGGTTAAAAAATATCGTTTATGTCGCCGTCGTCGGGAGCGGACAAAATTTCTTCGGCGGTTTTATCGCTAAGCGAAAACGGTTCGGAACCGTCGAAACCCGAAAATCCCCCGCCGCGCTCCGGCGGAATATCTTGTTCGCGAGCCATTGCCGCGCGCGATTTGTCCACGTCGAGGAAGCGAACGGAAGGTCCGTCCCATTTCAGTTCGACGCTACCCGTTTCGCCGTTGCGGTGCTTGGCAATAATAAGCTCCACTTTGTTGCGCTTTTCTTCGTCGATTGCGGTATCGTCTTTGTCGTATTCGCGGTAAATGAACATTATTATGTCGGCGTCTTGCTCTATTGCGCCCGATTCGCGCAAGTCGGACATTTGCGGCTTTTTGCTTGTTCTCTTTTCTATATCGCGCGACATTTGGCTCAACAGCAAAATGGGCACGTTGAGCTCTTTCGCCGCGATTTTCATCATACGGGTAATCGTGCTCACTTCTTGCTGTCTGCTCTCCACCCTGTCGCCGCTCGTCATTAGTTGCAAATAGTCTATCATAACGAGGTCAAGCCCTTTTTCACGCTTTAACCTACGGCACTTCGACAGAATTTCCACAGGCGTGGTAAGCGAAGAATCGTCTATATAAATATGCGCTTTGTCGAGTCTCGATTTTGCCGCGATAATCGCTTTCCAGTCTTCGGGGCTGAGCCGTCCGGAATTTGCTTTGCTCATATCCACTCGCGCTTCGCTGCAAATCATGCGCTTGGCGAGCTGAATCGCGGGCATTTCGAGGTTGAAAACCGCGCATTTATACGGGGCGTCTTTGCCGGCCGCCGTCTTTCGCGAAGCGTGCATTGCAGCGTGCGATATAAAGTTCATGCCTATGCTCGTTTTTCCCTGACCGGGACGCGCCGCAATCAAAATAAGGTCGGACGGTTGAAATCCGTTTAAAATATTGTCGAGCCCCTTAAAGCCGGTGGGAATACCCTTGCCCGCCGTAGGGTCGCGATACATCAGTTCCATGCGTGAAATCGCCTCGACTATGCTCGGCTGAATTTCTCTGAGCGCGCTTCTGTCGTTTTCTTCGCTTAGCGCGTATATTTCGCGTTCGGCAAAAGCGAGCGCGTCGTTTTCGGGGTCGCCCACAAACGCCACGTCGGTAATTTTTTGCGCCGCGCCTATGAGCTTGCGCAAGCCCGAAAGCTTTTTCACAAGCCCCACATAGTGCTTATAGTTTGCCGCGCCCGGCACGCAGTTGCTCAAATCGGTTAAATATGTTAGCCCGCCCACGTCGTCGAGAAGTCCCATAGTGTCGAGCTGTTGGGCAAGCGTCACCACGTCGATAGGCTCGTCTCTGCGCGAAAGCTCTGTCATAGCCCTGAAAATATTGGCGTGCGACTTGCTGTAAAAATCGGCTTCGGTAAGCTCCGACAGTATATGTATGGGCGCGTCGGCATCAAGCAGAGCGCAACCGAGCACCGCTTGCTCCGCCTCGTTGTTGTGCGGAAGCACGCGCGCTTTAAGATTGGGATGTTCGGGATTTATTCCGCTTGCGCGAGAATTTTTTGCGGGCACTTGCATTTCCTCCGTTCTTGATTTTACGGGCGCAATTCGAGCGAACTAAACAAATCGCAAGTTCGGCGCCATATAAAAATTTATTGCTTTTTGGCGTGTGCGCGAGCTTTCGCCCTAAGTTCGGCGTTGAGAATTTTTTTGCGAATGCGCAAGTTTGCCGGCGTAACTTCCAAAAGTTCGTCGTCGGCAATAAAGTCGAGCGCTTGTTCCATGCTCATAACCTTGTGCGGAGTAAGTCTAAGCGCCTCGTCGCTTCCCGCCGCGCGCATGTTGGTCATTTGCTTTCTTTTGCAAACGTTAACCGCAATATCGTCGCCGCGAGGATTTTCGCCCACAACCATGCCCTCGTACACTTTCGTGCCCGCGCCTATAAACAGCATCCCGCGTTCTTGCGCGTTAAAAAGCCCGTAAGGCACCGCTTCGCCCGTTTCGAAAGCGATTAGGCTTCCGCAAGGTCGGCGTTCTATTTCGCCGCGATAAACGTCGTATTTCTCGAAAACAGACGTTAGTATGCCCTCACCTTTGGTGTCGGTCAAAAATTCGGACTTATAGCCGAAAAGCCCTCTGCTCGGCACCGAAAATTCGAGACGCATGCGCTCGCCGAACGCGTTCATCGATTTGAGTTCGCCTTTGCGTACTCCCATTTTTTCCATAACCACGCCCACCGCGCCGCTCGGAACATCGGCAATTAGCAAATCAATAGGCTCGGTAACTACGCCGTTTTCTTCTTTAAAAAGCACGCGAGGCATCGAAACTTGAAATTCGTAACCCTCTCGACGCATGTTCTCTATAAGAATGGAGAGGTGCATTTCTCCTCTGCCGCACACTTTGAAAGCTTCGCTCGTGTCGGTGTCGGACACTCTTATGCTCACGTCGCGCACCGCTTCTTTATAGAGCCGCGCGCGCAAATGTCTGCTCGTTACGAATTTGCCCTCTTTGCCCGCGAACGGACTGTCGTTCACAGAAAAAGTCATCTCTACGCTCGGCTCGCTTATTTTGGGAAATTCGAGCGGCGTGGGGTCTTCGGGGTCGCACAAAGTGTCGCCGATAGACACCCCCTCCACGCCCGACACGCAAACTATGTCGCCTACCGTAGCAGTGTCGGCGGTTACGCGATTGAGTCCCTCGAACTGATATATGTTCGTAACTTTTGCGCGCACGGGTTGGCGTTCGGCATGAAAATTGCTGAGTAGCACGCTTTGACCCGTTCTAAGGGTGCCGCGCTCTATTCTGCCTATTCCTATTGCGCCCACGTATTCGCTGTAATCAAGCGCCGAAACGAGCATTTGAACGGGAGCGTCGGGGTCGCCCGTAGGCGCGGGAATGTGGCGCACGATAGTTTCGAAAAGCGGAATAAGGTCGCTTCCTTGCTCGTCGGGGTTTGTGCTCGCCGTGCCGTTCCTTCCCGAACAATAAATTATAGGGCTGTCAAGCTGTTCGTCGGTTGCGTTGAGCTCCATTAAAAGTTCTATAACCTCGTCGCAAACCTCTTTTATGCGCCTGTCGGGTCGGTCGACTTTATTTACCACAATCACCACGCGGTGCCCGAGTTCAAGCGCTTTGCTAAGCACAAAACGGGTTTGCGGCATAGTGCCCTCGTAGGCGTCGACAAGCAACACGACTCCGTTCACCATTTTGAGGATACGTTCAACCTCTCCGCCGAAATCGGCGTGACCGGGCGTGTCCACAACGTTTATTTTGTAGTTGCCGTATTTAACCGACGTATTTTTTGCAAGAATGGTTATGCCTCGCTCGCGCTCCAATGCGTTGGAGTCCATAACGCGCTCGGCAACCACTTGGTTACTTCGAAACGCCCCTCCCTGCTTTAACATTTGGTCTACAAGCGTTGTTTTGCCGTGGTCTACGTGCGCGATAATCGCTACGTTTCTTATTTGTTCATTTGTCATTTGGTTTCACTCTTTTTTCTATATATATTTTACGGCTTTTTATAGGTTAGGAATTGGGAACACAATCGAAAATACCCCCGCACGCTTTTTCGCCCGAAATCTTTTGGGCGCCTTAAAAAGGCCGGCGCTTCTACGCAAAAGGGTCTATGTCGCCGTTAAAGGGGTCGTAAGGGAAAGAATCTTGCGGCTTCGGCGGAGGAAGTTTTTCCTTTTTCTTCTTTATAACGCGAGCCGCCAAGATAGACAGCCCCACCGTTATGCCGCCCGCCGCGATTGCCACGATATACCACCCTGTGGGGTCGGCTCTTCGGTATTGATACGTCACGAGCGTTTCGCCGTCGCCCACGTTCTTTTGAAACACGTAATACACACCCTTTTTGTCGGGGGTACCGTCGGCGTCTTCCACATAAAGTCTGTCGTCGCATTCAACTTTCATCTTTTGAGAAGCATACCAAAAGTTACGCAACATAACTTCGGTGTATTCGCCGAGCTGTGCCGACGGAAAAGCTTCGGTAAAACCGGGCAACACTTCGCGATAAACCATTCCCGACTCGGAGTCGTATATAAAGTCGGGGTCGTCGATAATATCGGGATGATTTGGCTTGTATTGATATTGAGGGAATATTTCTATCAACCCGAAAATCAATATGCCCATTGCGGTGTTGTTGTCTTTGAGAAGTTGCTCTCCCTCGTCGAACCGAGCTTTCGCCTCTTCAAGTTCTTTTTGCCAAAAATTGAATCTGTCGGCGCGCACCATGTTTATTGTGCGAAAAAACAGATTCGTTTTCACGTCGTACTCTCCCGAAAGCGTCAACCCGTTCGCAAGATATTCGTTTCCGCGCTTTTTTGGAATTTGCACGTTGTTAAAACGGTAAACTTTTTGCTTAGTCGCCTCGTCGTTGTAAACGCCGTCGAAGTTGTAAGTAAAGCCGTACAGCTCGCTCAAATCCAAAAAGTAATCGCCAAGCCACGTTTGTAAAGTCCACTTATTTCCGTTATGGCGTTTAGACGTCGCGGCGTTCGCGTTCAAAAGCGAATCAACGGCTTGCGGTATGCCTATGTCTATGCGAAAATACCAAAAATCGTCGTCTGAAGATTCGTATACGTCTATTCTCGCGTCGCAACCTGCGAAAGTCATAATTATAACGGAAAACATAACGCACACCAAAGATTTAATTGTTTTACGCGTTTTCAAACCTATTACACAAGCTCCTCTAACAGCGCGAGCGTTTCGCCGAATTCTTTCATTGCAACCTTATACGGCTCGTCGCTCTTCAAATCCACGCCCACGTCGCACAAAATGTCGTAAGGCGATTTACTGCCGCCCGCCGACAGGAATTTTTCTTTATAGCGAACTACGGCGCTCTCGCCCTCTTCCAAAATAGCGTGCGCTATATTTACCGCGCTCGTAATTCCCGTAGCGTATTTATATACGTAAAAAGCGTGATAAAAATGCGGAATACGCGCCCATTCGAGCCTTATTTGACGGTCGTGCACAACGTGAGGACCGTAATACTTTTTGTTGAGTTTCATATATTCGCGCGAAAGAGACTCTACGGTGAGCGGCTTGCCCGCCTGCGCCATAGAATGACTGCTAAGTTCGAACTCGGCAAACATGGTTTGACGGAACAGCGTGGTGCGGAACATATCAAGGTAGTAAGCGAGCAAGAACTTACGCATTGCGGGCTCGGTTTCGGTTTTGAGCATATATTTAAGCAACAAAACTTCGTTTACGGTGCTCGCCACTTCGGCTACGAAAATGGAGTAGTCGGCGTTAATATAATCTTGCTCTTTGCTCGAATAATACGAATGGAGCGAATGCCCGAGCTCGTGCGCTATGGTGAACACGTCGTGAGCGGTAGCGCTGTAATTGAGGAGCACAAACGGGTGCACTCCCGTAACGCCCATGCTGTAAGCTCCGCTACGTTTGTTTTCGGTCTCGTATACGTCGAGCCAACGCGAACGACGCGCGGTGCGCAACAGGTCGATATATTCCTCTCCGAGCGGCGCTAGCCCTTTCAGCACAAGTTCGAACGCGTCGTCGAACTTTAATTTGAGGTCGGCTTCTTTAACGAGCGACACATACAAATCGTACATGTGGAGTTTTTCAACGCCGAGCGCTTTTTTTCTAAGCGCCACGTATCTGTGCACGGGTTCCAAATTGTCGCCCACCGTTTTAACGAGCTTTGTATAAACTTCGCCGGGCACGTTGTCGGAATCGGTGGACTTTTCAACAGCGCTACCGTAGCCGCGAGCAGTTGCGAGATAATTATCCTTGGCAACCGATGCCGCATAGTTCGCGCCTATGGTATTTATTAAACTCCCGACAGCCTTATACATTCCCTCGAACGCCTTTTTTCTGAGCACGGGGTCGAGCGACGACAGACACTCGCTGTAAAGCCCGTGAGTAAGGCGCACCTTTTTGCCGCCCATATCTATTTTGGGAAATGGCATATCAACGTTGTTTATCATGCCGAAAACGTTACCGTATCCCGAATAGGTAGTTTGCCCGAGCGCGAGCAATCTCTCCTCTTGCGTAGAAAGAATGTGCCGTTTGCTACGCCGCACTTCGCTTAGCATATATTTATATACCGCAAGTTCGGGGTCGTTCATATATGCCGAAAGCGTCACCTCGTCGAGCGAACCGAGTTCGGGCGTAATGAACGACGAATATGTGGCATAGTGCATATATATGTCTTCCGAGCGGCTGTATAGCGACAGTCCGCATTCGTCGGCGCTGTTTTCGTCGTGCTTTAATTGAGCGTAGCAACAAAGCCTTTCAAGGCGCCGGCAAATGGCGCTGTTGCACTCCATGCAAGCCAAAAACTCGTATTTGTCGCCGAGCTTTCCTTTATACGAAAGTATCGACGGCAACGCTTTGTTCACTTCCGAAAATTCTTTTTCCCATTCGGCTACGTTTTGGAATATGTCCTCTATTCGCCAAATATCTCTTTCGTTCACTTCGCTTCTTTTCATTGAAATATCCTCCGTTGAAAACGCAGTCGCGCGTCAGGCGGGCAACAGTTGTCAAGTCGGCGAGTAGCCCGTATCACACGATGAGCGCGCTTTCAAGTTTTAATTTTTTAATGAATGTATGGGCGCGGGCACCCTTCCGCCGCGCCTTATGAATTCGTTTGCCGAGAAAGAATTCACAGGCATAACCGGCGCGGTGCCGAGCAAGCCGCCGAATTCCACTTCGTCGCCCACTTTTTTGCCGGGCGCGGGAATTATTCGCACCGCTGTGGTCTTGTTGTTTATCATGCCGATTGCGCATTCGTCGGCTATAATAGCGCTAATCGTTTCGGCGCTCGTGTCGCCGGGCACGGCAAGCATATCGAGCCCCACGCTGCACACGCAAGTCATAGCTTCGAGCTTTTCAATAGTGAGCGCGCCCTTTCTCACAGCTCTTATCATGCCTTCGTCTTCCGACACGGGAATGAACGCGCCCGAAAGTCCGCCAACGCTGCTCGACGCCATAACGCCGCCCTTTTTAACGGCGTCGTTAAGAATTGCAAGGCACGCCGTCGTGCCGGGAGCGCCCACGCTTTCGAGCCCCATTTCTTCGAGAATTTGCGCCACGCTGTCGCCTACTTTGGGAGTGGGAGCCAAGCTCAAATCGACTATTCCGAAAGTCGCGCCGAGCCGTTTTGCCGCTTCCGCCGCAACGAGTTGCCCCACTCTCGTAATTTTGAACGCGGTGCGTTTGATTTCTTCGGCAACCGCGAGAAGGTCGGCGCCCTTGCCGAGTTTTTTAAGCGCGCAACTCACTGCGCCCGGTCCCGACACGCCCACGTTTATAATAGCGTCGCCTTCGCCAACCCCCGTGAACGCGCCCGCCATAAACGGGTTGTCTTCAACGGCGTTGCAAAACACAACGAACTTCGCGCATCCGAGACCGTCCGCGCTTGCAGTGAGAGCGCTAAGCTCTTTTATTTTCTCGCCCATGAGGCGAACGGCGTCCATATTTATGCCGCTGCGCGTGCTTCCCACGTTAACCGACGAGCAAACTTTTTGGGTTTTTGCAATCGCTTCGGGTATGCTGTTTATAAATTCGAGCTCGAACGGCGACATGCCTTTGTGAACGAGCGCGGTATAGCCGCCTATAAAATCGATTCCTATTTCGTTCGCCGCTTTATCGAGCGCTTCGGCTATTTTAACGTAACCGCCCGTTTTTGCGCCGAGCAAACTTACGGGAGTAACCGACACCCTTTTGTTTACGATTGGCACGCCGTACTGCTCGGCGATTTCCTCGCCCACCGCCACGAGTTTTCCCGCTCGCGAGCGAATTTTGTTATATGCGAGTTCGGCTGTCTCGTCGGCAGTGCGCCCCACGCAATCGAAAAGCGACAGCGCCATAGTCACGGTGCGAACGTCGAGGTTTTCGTTGTCGAGCATACGAACGGTTTCGAGTATTTCGTTTTTGTTGAAATTTATCATGCGCGCCTCTAAGCTTAAATCCTGTGCATTGCCGAAAACACGTCTTCATGCTGAATGGATATGTCCACTCCGATAGACTTTCCAAGCTCTTCGGCACCCTTACGCAGTTCGCCTATTTGCATAGAGCCCGTTTCCACAAGCATTATCATGGCGAAATAATTTTGAAGCACCGTTTGACTTATGTCTTCCACGTTCGCGCCCTTTTTAGCCAAATATTCGGTTACTCGCGCTATTATGCCCGATTTGTCTTTGCCCACTACGGTAACGACCGCTTTCATTCTTTTTTGTCCTCTATCATTATTTCTTGTTCTTGCATTTCATTTTCGGCAACCGAGTTTTCTTCGCCTTTCTCCCTCTTCACCGACACGCTTGCGTCCGTTTCGGGAACGGAAAGAATTTCATAAGCCATTAAAATATTCGCATGGCTCACAAGTTTTAATTTCGTACCCTCCGCAAGCTCTATTTTGGGCACGGTGTATTCGATTAGCAGTTTTCTTTCGTCGATGTCGCCGCGCCGCAAAGGACGGGTTTTTAATAGCATAGAATAAAAATACACGCCGTCTTTCATTCCTATGCTGTCGTCGTATCCCAAAAATTTGCCTTCGAAAGTGTCTTTTAAGCCGCGCTCCATATCTTTGAGCATAGCCACGTATTTGCGAGTGAGTCTATATTTTATAGAAAAGAAAAACAGACTGTAACACGAAAAAGCAATCGCGACTATTGCCGAAATCGCGCCGAACAAAAAGGTGAACCCTCTGTTTCTTTGCACTTCCACCATATAAACGCTAACGGTTATGAGCGTTGCCACGATTGCGGCAACCGCAATCAGCACGGCAAACCAAGTCCAAAATAAGAACTTCTTTTCGCGCCGAGCCGCCGCCTTTTCTTCTTTGCCGAATACGTCTGTCATATATGCTCCGTGTTTTTGCCCACACCCGGTGCGAGCGCAATATACTTGATTAGTATAGCATAATTCCCCGCGCAATGTAAAGTAAAACAAACGAACAGCAATTTTTTTTACGTATCAAGCAGAGCATTTTATATCCAAATACGGGTTCGAACACGAACTGCTATGTTTATATGCCCGCGCTGTATATTAAGTCGCTTCCCTCGTCTTCCGTTGCGGGAATTACGGTAAGACGTGCCGGAATTCTGTCGGCAAGCTCGGAACGGTGCGTAACTATGCCCACCGTTGTATCGCGCGACAATTTTATAAGCGCTTCGGTTACTGTCTCCATTGCGCGCTCGTGCAAAGTGCCGAACCCTTCGTCTATAAAGAAAAACTCGTAATTTTGCGAAGCTATCGCCCCCGATATTGCCATAGCTATGCTTAGGCTCGCCAAAAACGTCTCGCCGCCCGACAACGTTTTAACCTTGCGGCGCGCGTTATCGGCAAAAAAGTCTTCCACCCAAAAGTCGCCGTCGTCGTAAACGAGGGTGTATTTGCCGCCCGACAGCGACGACAGCGTTTCGCTCGCCGCATAAGTGAACGATTGCACATATTCTTCGGCGACGAAAGAAAACAGCTTGTTTTCTCCCGCCACGCATTTATTGAGTTTTATAAGTTCCTCTTGCTTCGCCGCAAATTCCTTTTTGGTTTGCGCGAGTTCTTTTTTCTTTTGCAAACTTTCGCGCAACCTTTCCATTTCGTTTTGAAGCCGCCCGCTCTTTTCTTTGAGCGCGGAAAGTACTTCTTTTATTTTTTCGAGAGCGGACTTTGCGGCTAAAAACTCGTTGCGGTTAAACGGCTCGGCGGGCAAAGAGGAAAGGAGTTTACGTTCCGCTTCCGCTTTTGCTCGCAAACTTGCTTCAATCGCCGCGAGTTCGGATTCTTTTTTGCGCAAAGCCTCGTCTTTTTCCGCGTGCGCTTTATTCGCCCGTTCGTATTCTTCGATGGCGAACTCCGCTTCTTTTTGCGCGGCTTCGAGAGTCTTTTCGCCCAACCGTTCGGCTATTTTAGCTTTGAGTTTGTTTATGTCGTCGCGTATTTTTGTGCCCTCTTCGGTAATCGATTCGAGTTCGGTTTCGGCGAAAGCGAGCTTTGCCGAAAGCTCGGCGCGCTCTTTTTCCGATTCGGCAAAATCTTTTGCTTGCGCCTCGCCGAGTTTCGCCAGCTCCGCAACTTCGCTCGGATTTCCGCCGAACAAAGAAAGGGTTTGCTCGCACTCCGCCAAACTTCGTTTTGCCGCCGAAAGCGCTTCGGTGCGGCGAGCGTACTCCGCTCCGTTTACGTTGAGTTTTTGCGCAATTTCTTTTGCTTTCAGTTCCAAACCGTCGCATCCTTTTTGCAACTTGGCAAGCTCGCCCGCGCGCTCGCATTGAGGCGCAACGTCGCCGTGATATTCCCCGCCGCACACGGGGCAACGCTCGCCGCTGTTAAGCGCGCCGCGAACGGCGGCGGCGGCATTTAAAACTCTCGCCGTCTCGTATTGCTTCTTGACTTCCGCAAGCTCGTTTTTTACCCTATCGGCTTCGCTCTCCAACCTGTTTTGCTCTTTAAACAGAGTTTCGGCGAGCGACATTTCCGCTTTAACCTTTTTTTCGGCTTCGCTCTTTTTCGCCGAAGTCTCTTTGAGTTTCTCGGAGTCGGTTTGCGCTTTGATTTTCACGGCGGCAAAACCCGCTTCAGTTTTGCTTTCGAGCGAATATTCTGTTTCTATTTTAGCCGCAAGCTCGGCAATTTTCTTTTCTCTCTCGGCTTGCGCCGCCGCAATTTCTTTCAGCCGCGCACCGTAGTTTTTTATTTTCTCCGTAGCCTGTTTGTGCCGCTCCAAAAGATTGCCCCGCTTGCTTTCGAGCTCTTCCGCTTCTTTTCCGTCGCGCTCGCATTCTTTTATTTGCGAAAGCGCGACGTGCGCGGCGTCGCTCTTTTTCTTCAACTCGGCAAGAGAATCTTTTTCCTTTTCGCACTTTTCGCGCGCGGTCGCGGCAAGCTCTTTCTCCGCCGCTTCTTCTTTGAGCCGAGCGAGAGCGTCCGTTAAATTCTTTTCGGAATTCGCTCTCCTTTCGGCGGCTTCGCACAGCTTTTCTTTTTGTTTTATATCGGCGTCTAATTTGTCCGCTTCCGCCTGCTTTTCGGCGCACAGTTTTTCGGTTTCGTTCTTCTCCTTTTTAGCTTCCGAAAAAGCGGCTTCGGTGACGCCGTCGTATTGCATAAGCGCCAAGCTCACGGCGCTTAGTTCTTTGTCGCAGTTATTACACGCGTCTGCAACCGTCTTTTTGAGTTTTTCGAATCTTTCGAGGCTGAAAAGCTTTGCAACCGTTCGCACTCTCTCCGACTTTTTCATTTGCATGAACTCGGCGAATTTGCCCTGCTCTAATACCACAACTTTGGTGAAGTCGTCTTTGTCAAGCTTTAACATGCCCTTTATACGCTCGGTCACGCTGTCCGCTTTGTCGGCAAGAACCTCGCCCGTGTCGAGGTTAGTGAGACGCGCCGCGCTCGACGAATTGCGACGAAGCTCGCGATAAACGCTGTAGCGCACGCCGTCCGACACGAAGTCGAGAGTTATTTTTCCCTTTTCGCACTTGGTGTTTATGTAGTCTTTAAGCGTGCCGCGATTATGATTAGACGGTGCGTAAAGCGCCAAAATAACGCAATCGAGAACGGTGGTTTTGCCGCTCCCCGTAGGTCCGCAAATGCAAAAAATGCCGTTTTGCGAAAGCTGTTCGAAATCCACCGTCCGCTCGGCTACAAAACTGTTTATTCCCTCTACGGTAAGTTTTAACGGTTTCATTTTTGCTACCGTGACCTCCTTAAAATTTGATATTTTTGAAAGAGCAATCGCGCTTTCAAATTTTTTCTCCGTTCATGGCTTTATTAAATAACGCAATCATGCTCGACGACGGCTTTTCAGAAAATTGCGCTTCGTAAAACTCGGCGAAAAGTTCGGCGTCGGTGCGCGTCTTTTTTTCGGCGGCAACTCGCTTGGGCACAAGATAAATATTTTTGAGCGTAACGAAGTTTTCACAGCCGCGCATTTCGGCGTATTTGCCGGAGCTCAGCGGAACGGGGCTGTCGTAAAGAACGCGAACGAGCGCGCCCACGTTCTCTTTGAGCTTTTCCATGCACTCGTCGAAGCTTTTGGCGGTTACGGTAACGAGCCGCCGCCCCGACCCAATCGGAATTTTCTCCACTCTCACCGACGCGGGCGAAGTATTTAAAAGATTGAAAAATTTTCCGCCGCCGTCGTCGAACGAATACGCAAGCGGACTCCCGCTGTAATAACACGCGCGCGACTTACTGACGCATTGCGGCTTGTGCACATGCCCGAGCGCCGAATAGTGGGCGTTCGGCAACACGTCGAGCGGCAAAAGCGCCGCCGTTCCGAGTTCGGCTTCGTCGTTCGCTCTCTCGCTCCCCGACATGAAAATATGACTTACGGTAATATTGCAGTCGCTCGCCGTAAAGCCGCACGAACACAACGAAAGCCAATCGCGCACGTTTTCCGAATAGCTCTTTTCAGGCTGTGGCAAATATCCGAGTTGCGACATTCTCGCAAGCGACGGATACGGCAAAAGCGCCATATTCACCCGCTCGCCCCCTTTTTTGAGCGACACAAATCCCTCTCCGCCGCAAAACGGCTCTTTAACGTTTTTATAGTTTAGCGAACCGCCGAGCAATATGCCGCACTCGCTCGCAATGCCGCACGGCGCCGAAAGCCGCTCGGGATTGTCGTGGTTTCCCGCAATAGCTATAACGGGACAAATTCGGCTTAACGAAAGGCAAGCGGAATAAAAGAGCGATTCCGCTTCGGCGGGAGGATTTACGGTGTCGAAAACGTCGCCCGCAACAATTATAGCGTCGACGCCCGCGTTGCGCGCAACTTTTTCGAGCTCGCCGAGCATTTGCTCCTGTTCGGGGAGTCTGCTCTTTCCTTCAAGTCTTTTTCCGAGATGCCAGTCGGAAGTATGAATTATTTTCAACGCCGTTCCCTTCCTTAAAACGCTTGAATTTTTTCTCGCGTAGTGGTATTATAGTATATACGTCTCCGCTTTTCAATTATATATCAAAACGGCGAGACTTTGCAAGTTTTTGCGGGCGAAAAACGATTTTTGCCGCAAGGAAGTAATTGCAAAATTTTTTTAACGACATTTCACGGAGCACTTATGGGAACGGTAAAACTGAGCGACGATTTCGCGAGCAGACAAAAACTTACAATCGACGGCACTTTCGTGTCGGAATATATGCCGTCGGCGCCCGATAATTACCTTAAAATTTATCTTATGGGAATGTATCTTGCGCTAACCGACCCCGAAAACAACGAAGAGACCATTGCCGCAAGGCTTTTCACCGACACGAAAACGGTATCGGAAGCGTTTTTGTATTGGCAAGAGCAAGGGCTCGTGCACGTAAACTCCGAAACTCATTCGATTGAATATCTTCGCATTGTGCCGAGAAACCGCCAAATACGCAAATTCAGCAAAGAAAAATACCGCACGTTCAACGAGCAACTTCACGCGCTTTTTCCAAACCGCAATATATTGCCGGGCGAATATAACGAATATTACAACGTTATGGAAACGTACAACATAGAAATCGAAGCTATGCTCACCGTAATAGGGTATTGCAAACGGTTCAAAGGGGACGACGTCACCTACCCTTATATAGTTACGGTGGCGCGCAATTTTGCCGCCGAAGGTTACATAACGTTCGATAAAGTGAGTGAAAAAATAAGCGAGCTCGAACTGTACGGCGACGAACTCAGAGCGGTTGCCAAAGCGCTCGGAAAACGAATCGTTGAGCACGACGACCGCAGACTTTACAGCAAGTGGACAAAAAATTTCGGTTTTGATTCGGGCACAGTCATAAACGTTGCGAAATCGGTTAAAAAAGGCGGCATGGCGATGCTCGACGCAAAGCTCACCAAATACTACGAGTTGCACCTCAGCACGCTCGTTGAAATAAACAACTACGAAAAGAGACGCGAAGAACTGTATTCGCTCGCCAAAAACGTCAACCGTATAATAGGCGTTTACTACGAACAGCTCGACTATATCATAGAAACGTATACTTTAAGTTGGCTAAACATGGGGTTCGACGCGACCACTTTGGAAAAAGTAGCCGAGTATTGTTTTAAGCACGGATTGCGCACACTCGACGCAATGAACGACACGCTAAAAAAATTCTATAAAATAGGTTGCGTCACGGCGGAAAGCATTGCGGGCTTTGTGTCGGAAGCGGCAAAGAGCGACGACGAAATAAAAGAAATATTCGAAGCGGCGGGAGTTGCGCGCCAAATATCCACCCGCGACCGCGACTATTACCGCACCTGGACATTCAGTTGGAAAATGCCCAAAGACGTAATACTGTACGGCGCCACGATAGCCAAAAAAGCGGACAATCCTCTATCTTACTTAAATTCGGTGCTTGCCGCATGGCACGACAAAGGTATAACTTCCAAAGACGAAGCAATAAAAGCGGGAACGGCAACGCCCGCGCAAAAAACGAGCGAACATCGCGTAGTTGCCGACTTCTCCGCCGACGAATTAAACGCGGCATTCGATAAACTGAACGAGGAATTGTAACCCGAAAGCATATTTCTAACCGCATTTATATAACACAAAAAAAACGGGAGACGACTGTAAAAAATGAATTATTCCGAAGCCGTGCGAGCAATAGCGGCAAACTATATAAGACGCAAGCGCGAATACGAGCAAGCCGAACTCGACCTACTCGCGTCGAACGCCGAATTTGCGGAGAGCGAACGCGAAAAGCGTGCGCTTTTGCTCTCGGAAGCGAAAGGCGAAAAAACAAACGGTGAAAAGCTGAAAAAGACGCTCGAAAAAAACGAGGCTATTCGAAAAAAACTCGGACTTATTCCCCCCGAGCCCCGTTGCCCTATATGCGGCGACACGGGGCGAACGAACGGAAAATTTTGCGATTGCGCCGTAGCTCTCGCCGTGCGCTCGAATAGCGGTGAACTCGGCATACCGCTTCATTCGTTCGAAGAAGTCGATTTTTCGGTTTACGGCGACGAAAAAGAAAATTACCGCAAGTTGTTTTCGCAAGTGGAAACCATTTGCTCTACGTATCCTAATAACAAAAAGCGTTGCCTTGTTCTCGGCGGCGGCACGGGCAACGGCAAAACTTATCTTGCGGGTTGCGCGGCAAAAAGACTGCTCGAACGTGGGCTTAGCGTTATGGCGCTTACGGCGTTTGCGGCGAACGATAGGTTCCTGAAATATCACACCTGTTTCGACGGCGGCAAAGCGGAAGCTCTCGAACCTTTGTTACACTGCTCCGCCCTTATAATAGACGACTTGGGCACCGAAAGCATACTGAAAAACGTAACTTTGGAATATCTTTATCAAGTAATCAACGAGCGAAACACTTCGGGCAAACTCACTCTCATAACCACCAACCTTACGCCCGAAAGATTGCTGTCGCGCTACGGTGAGCGAATATACAGCCGTCTGTTCGACAAGTCGCTTTCGTTCGCCACATACCTAAAAGCAAATGACATAAGAAAAGCTTTTTAAACGCAAAAAGAGTTCGCACAGTTTGTATGCGAACTCTTTTTTATTGCAATTTTAGGCGCTTACTTTTTAACTATGTCGCCGTCGGTGCAACGAATTGTTACGCTACGCGTGGTGCCGCTGTTCGCTTCTTCGAAAGCTTGCCACTCCGCCTGCGTGCCGTTAAAAGTTATAATCTTTATGTTCGGACATTCGAGAAAAACGTTTTTGCCCATTTTCATAGTCTTGTTATTTATCGTTATACTTTCGAGAGCCCCGCAATCATGGAATGCCAACTCGCCCACTTCTTGCACCTTTTCGGGGAACGTAATCGATTTCAGTTTAAAACAATATTTGAAAGCTTCTTTTTCTATCACGTTAAGACTGTCGGGCAAAGTTATGCTTTCAAGATGGGTGCAAAAACAAAACGCCCTTTCGCCTATTGTTTCTATGCCCTCGCCGAGCGTGACGCTCGTAAGCGAAACGCAATCTTGGCACGACTGTTGCGGAACTTTTTTTATGCCGCCCGGAAATGACACGCTTTGCAGAGCTTTCAATCCGTTACAAATTGAGTTGCCGAGCCACGTCACGTTTTTCGGAATAGTTAGGCTTTTGAGAGATTTACAATAAGGGAATGCGCTACCGAGCGTGATAAGGCTATCAGGCAAAGAAATACTTTCAAGCGCTTCGTTATACATAAAAGCCCCGCCGTTTATTTTCGTTATTCCTTCGGGAATTACTATTTCCTTTACATAGTGCATTCCGCCAAGCGACTCGACGCAAGTTACGGGTAGCCCGTCTATTTCGGTAAGAATATGTTTAAGAGGCAAAGTTGTGTCATGGAAAGTCGGATAAGCAATTTTAAACTCTTTTTTGCCTCCGTCTTCCACCAACATATAGCCGATTCCCCCCTCGTCTACGCCGATTCCGCCGTTAATGTACGTGTATTTATACCCCTCTGAAGTAGTTCCCAAATCCGTTTTGCCGTCGTCGAAAAAACCGCAACCCGATAGGCAAAGCGCCGAGAAAACCGCGCACAAAATCGTGCAAACAATAATCGAAAATTTCTTTTTCATGTTCTCCTCCGAAACAATTTTTTTCATTTCGAAAAAGTACGCAGAATAACATATTCTGTGTGCTTTTTCACAACTATTATTATATACGATTTTAACCTAAAACGCAAGCAAAACGACGGCTCGCAAATAATAATTTACACATATATAACATTTTGCGAACACTTTGAAAGTTTTTTAGTTACACAGAATATGTTATTCTATGTGTTTTTTTCGAAAGCATTTTTCCAAGTTTGTTCATCATGTTTCGCTTATGTTCGGCAAGAGAATGAGCGTAACGCGAAAGCGTAACTGCGGGATTTTTGTGTCCTAAAATTTCGGAACAGGTTTTAACGTCCATGCCGCATTCGAGCGCGCGGGTGGCAAAAGTGTGCCGCAAAGAGTGAAAACCCTTGTGCGGTATTTTTAATTTTGCGAGCAACCGCTCGAAAGTCTTTTGATACGAGCGCACTTGCGAACCGTATTCGCTCTTTCCGTAAACGAAATATTCTCTTGCGCACGACTTTTTCAATTCTCTTATTTTAGGCAACAACCTATTCGGAATGGGAATAATTCTGTTAGAGCTTTCGGTTTTGGGAATTTCGAGAATTTTAACGTAGCTACCGTTTTTCCAACTGTCGGCGCAAGTTTTAGATACTGTAAAAGTACCCCTTTTCAAGTCGAAATCTTCCCATTTAAGCGAGAGCAATTCCCCTATTCTCAAGCCCGTGTATAGGCAAAACAGTATGCCGAACATTTTTTTGTCTTTGCTTTTCTGTATGTAGTTTTCTATTTTTCGCTGTTCCGTTAAAGTGAAACAGTCTATTTTCTTTTCACGCATTTTCGGGCGTACGACGCAATCGGTGTATTCCTTTTCGGCAAGTTCGGATTTAATCGCTCTTTTGAGCGACGCTCTCACCACCGACAGTATGCCGCAAACCGTACTCTGGGAATATCGCTCGCCGAGTTTTGCGGTAAACTTTTGCAGAACCTGCGCCGACAGCGAATCGAGTTCGTATTCGCCGAGTTCGGGCTTAATGTGCAGTCTTATTTGCGCCTTAT
The DNA here is from genome assembly GCA_947089425.1 of uncultured Clostridia bacterium. Taxonomy (GTDB): domain Bacteria; phylum Bacillota; class Clostridia; order Christensenellales; family Pumilibacteraceae; genus Pumilibacter. The sequence continues at coordinate 89,504 of CAMUKG010000004.1, read as the reverse complement.
ACTTTTCGTATGTGCGATTTTTTTCAAGAGGTTTCACATATAATTCGAGCCATTCGTTCAGCCATTGAGTATATTTCATAATTCTCTCCGTTTTTATATTTTTTGTTCAGCCCTATAATTGTGCCGCAAAATCGAATATATATCAACGTTTTCGCCGAACTCTTCGCGCTCTGTCGCACGCAAATTTTTTAATAATCGCACATAATAAAGCATATAATAAAAATAATAAAAACGCTTGACATACCCCCCCCCGCGTGATAAACTTGTGTTACAGATAAATCAAACCTATGGGAGGAAAAAACATAACATGTTGGTAGCAAAAGATTTCAGGCAAAGGGCTTGGAACAACCTTAGCGGCAAATGGGGCACTATGGCTCTCGCCACTCTTATTATGTCGCTCATAACGGGCACGGGCGCAGCTCTCGCGTTTATTTTTATAGGCGGCATTGTAACCCTAATCATAACGGGTCCTTTAACTGCGGGCATGTGCATTTTAACGTTGCACATAGTGCGAGCAAGCAACGTTAAAATCGAAATGCTGTTCGACGGATTCAAAATTTTCGGAAAAGCGTTTTTGTTGTATATTTTGAACGGAATTTTCACGTTCTTATGGTCGTTGCTTTTCATAATTCCGGGAATAATTAAAACCTATTCTTATTCCATGAGCTATTATATTTTGCTCGACAATCCCGAACTTACCGCCAACGAAGCGCGTTTGCGCTCGATTGAAATGATGAAAGGCAACAAATGGCGTCTGTTCTGCTTGCATTTCAGCTATATAGGTTGGATTCTTCTTTGCGGTCTCACATTCGGCATTCTCACTTTTTGGATACAGCCGTATATGCAAACGGCGCAAGCCGAATTTTACCAAAGCTTATTGCCCGAAGCCGAACCCGACACTACGGTGATTAGCGCCGACCCGTTCGAACACGAGGCAAGCGGCGAAAGCGACTTCGGCGGCAACAATTCGAACGGCAACGACTCGCATAATTCCGACAACGGAGAGAAAACCGACGGAAGCGAAAACGGAGAAGAAAGCGAGCAGTCAAAAAGCCGAACCGACAGAGCGATAGACAAACTATTGCAATAAATCTCATATAAAAAAATTGGCGAAAGCGTGCCTTTATACGCTTGACAAACATAAAATACTTGTGATATATTAGTTCACGAAAAGACAAAGACGTCGGAATACTATGTGTTCGGGCGTCTTTTTCATACATTTTTTAGGAGGGACAACAATGTCTTACATCAAAGAAGTTTTAGCGGAAATCGAGGGGCGCAACGGCGAGCAAGCGGAGTTTAAGCAAGCGGCAACCGAAGTGCTCGAAAGTTTGGAGGGCGTAATAAACGAGCATCCCGAATATCGCAAAAACGCAATTCTCGAACGAATAGTGGAGCCCGACCGACAAATCATGTTTCGCGTGCCTTGGATAGACGACAAGGGCGTGGCGCACGTAAATCGCGGTTTTCGCGTGCAGTTCAACAACGCAATCGGACCGTACAAGGGCGGCTTGCGTCTTCACCCGTCGGTTAACCTCAGCATAATAAAGTTTCTCGGGTTCGAGCAAATATTTAAAAACAGCCTCACGGGGCTACCCATCGGCGGCGGCAAAGGCGGCAGCGACTTCGATCCCAAAGGCAAGAGCGACCGCGAAATATTCGAATTTTGCCGCAGTTTCATGACCGAGCTATATCGCCACTTGGGCGCGGATATAGACGTTCCCGCAGGCGACATAGGCACGGGCGCGCGCGAAATCGGCTATATGTACGGAACCTACAAAAAAATCACAAATAGCTACGAGGGCGTGCTCACGGGCAAAGGGCTTCAATATGGCGGCTCGCTCACCCGAACCGAAGCTACGGGCTACGGTCTTGTGTACCTCACCGAAGAAATGTTGCAAGCGAAAGGACAAAGCTTTAAAGGCAAAAAGGTGGCGATTTCGGGTAGCGGCAACGTTGCTATTTACGCCGCCGAAAAAGCCATGAGCATGGGCGCGAAAGTTATAACCATGTCGGACTCCACCGGTTGGATTTTAGACGAAGCGGGCATAGACCTCGCCGCCGTTAAAGAAATAAAAGAAGTTAAGCGCGGACGCCTTTCCGACTACAAAAATTACCGCCCGAAATCGGAATATCACACGAGCGGCAGAGTGTGGCAAGTGCCGTGCGACATAGCTCTTCCCTGCGCGACGCAAAACGAGCTTAACGGTGAAGACGCGGTTATTCTCGTAAAAAACAAAGTTATAGCGGTTGGCGAAGGCGCGAACATGCCCTCCACCCCCGACGCTATGGAAACGTTCGTTTCCAAGGGAGTGCTTTTCGCTCCCGCAAAGGCGGCAAACGCGGGCGGCGTAGCAACGAGCGCATTAGAGATGAGCCAAAACAGCCAACGCCTTAGCTGGACTTTCGAAAAGGTTGACTCAAAGCTTCACGACATAATGAAAAACATTTACCACAACATGGCTTCCGCCGCCGAGCAATACGGGCACAAAGACAACTTTATTATAGGCGCAAACATTGCGGGCTTTAAAAAGGTTGCCGACGCTATGGTAGCTCAGGGCATACAGTAAACATATCGACATTCAAATTAAAAAAGCGGCTTGGATGAAAAGTTCAAAGCCGCTTTTTTACTTAACGCGTTCTATATCAAATTCGTTGTAGCGCGTCGTAAATCAAATAACTCCGTCGCTTTACTTGACTATTTTTTACACAAGTTTTATAATACATAAGAACGCCGAAAAATTGCGGCAAAGCCGTTAAAGCTTGCTTTTGTTGCAATTAAATGGTATAATATCGGTGTTTGACTTTTTAAACGTATAAACATAATCTTATCGGAGGTATGTATGAAAAAAATGACTATCGACGGCAACACCGCCGCATCGCACATAGCGTATGCGTTCAGCGAAGTTGCCGCCATCTACCCCATCACCCCCTCGTCGCCTATGGCTGAGTATGCCGACGAATGGGCTGCTACGGGACGGAAAAACATGTTCGGACAGCCGCTTCGTCTTGCCGAAATGCAGAGCGAGGCAGGCGCGGCGGGCGCGGTTCACGGAAGCCTTGCGGCGGGCGCGCTCACCACGACCTACACGGCGAGTCAGGGACTACTCCTAATGATTCCCAACATGTATAAGATTGCGGGCGAAATGTTGCCGTGCGTATTCCACGTGTCGGCTCGCGCGCTTGCCGCCCACGCTCTTTCCATATTCGGCGACCACGCCGACGTTATGGCTTGCCGTCAAACGGGTTTTGCAATGCTGGCGAGCAACTCGGTGCAAGAGGCTATGGACTTGGCGCTCGTTTCGCACCTTGCCACTCTTAAAGCGAAAGTGCCTTTCCTGCATTTCTTCGACGGTTTCCGCACAAGCCACGAAATTTCCAAAATAGACGGAATCGACTACGAGGATATTTTGCCGCTTGTCGATATGCAAGACATAAAAGACTTTAAGGCTCGCGCGCTTAACCCCGAGCACCCCGTTCAACGCGGCACCGCTCAAAACCCCGACATTTATTTCCAAAACCGCGAGGCGGCTAACAAATATTACGACGCAACTCCCGAAATCGTGAAAACGATGATGGAAAAAGTGTATAAGCTCACGGGAAGAAAATACGAGCTTTATCAATACTACGGCGCACCCGACGCAACCGAAATCATTATAATGATGGGCAGCGGTTGCGAAGCGGCGGAAGAAACGGTTGATTACCTCTCCGCGCGCGGCAAAAAGGTCGGACTTCTCAAAGTTCGCCTTTACCGTCCGTTCTCGGTTAAAGATTTTCTTGCGGCTATCCCCTCGTCGGTTAAAAAGATTGCCGTTCTCGACCGCACAAAAGAGCCGGGCGCGCTCGGCGAACCGCTCTATCTCGACGTTTGCTCCGCTCTCTATGAAAACGGCAGAAACGACATAAAAGTAGTCGGCGGAAGATACGGCTTGGGTAGCAAAGAGTTTAACCCCAGCATGGTGGGCGCGGTATACGAAAACCTCGAACAAGCCGAACCCAAAAATCATTTCACCGTAGGCATCGACGACGACGTGACGCACACTTCGCTCGAAGTCAAAAACTTTATAAACGCTTCTCCCGAAGGAACTAAGCGTTGCAAGTTCTACGGTTTGGGCTCCGACGGCACTGTGGGCGCCAACAAGAACAGCATCAAAATTATAGGCGACCACACCGACATGTATGCGCAAGGCTATTTCAGCTACGACTCCAAAAAGAGCGGCGGCATAACCATTTCGCACCTTCGTTTCGGCAAAACGCCCATTAAGAGCACCTACCTTATCGACCAAGCCGATTTTGTGGCTTGCTCCAATCCCTCGTACGTCACCCGCTATGATATGGTGTCGGACATACGCGACGGCGGCACGTTCTTGCTAGGTTGCCATTGGGACGCCGAACAGCTCGAACACGAGCTCCCCGCTTCGATGAAGCGCGCAATAGCTCAAAAGCATCTTAAATTCTACACAATCGACGCTCTTAAAATCGCGGGCGCGGCGGGTCTCGGCAAACGCACCAACGGCGTTATGCAAGCGGCGTTTTTCAAGCTTGCCGACGTTATTCCCTACGCCCAAGCAAGCGAATACATGAAGCAAATGGTTAAAAAGTCGTACGGCAAGAAAGGCGACGAAATCGTTCGCAAGAACTGCGAAGCTATCGACAACGCCATTGCGGGACTTATCGAGGTACACTATCCCGAAACGTGGGCTAACGCCACGACGGGCGCGGTTGCGGTTCAAACGACCGACGACAAATACTTCAACGGCTTCGTTAAACCGATAATCGCGCAAGAGGGCGACAAACTTCCCGTTTCTGCTTTCGAGCCCGACGGCACCGTTCCCACAGGCACGACCAAATACGAAAAACGCGGAATCGCTCCCATGGTTCCCGCTTGGATACCCGAAAACTGCATACAGTGCAATCAATGCGCGTTCGTGTGCCCTCACGCTTGTATTCGCCCTGTGCTTGTCGACGATAAGCAAGCGAGCAAAGGCGGCAAAGCGTTCGTTACCATCGACACCAAGCCTAATATCGACGGACTCAAATTCCGCATTCAGGTTTCGCCGCTCGACTGCACCGGCTGTTCGAGTTGCGCAAACGTTTGCCCCGCCAAAGACAAGGCGCTTAAAATGGTTCCGCTCGAAGATAGCTTGAAAACCGAAGAAGCGAATTGGGAATACGCAACCAAACTTCCCGTGCGCGACATGTCGTCTCATCCCCTTTGCAAACCCGCAACGGTTAAGGGTAGCCAATTCCGTCAACCGTTGTTCGAATTCTCGGGCGCGTGCGCCGGTTGCGGCGAAACTCCTTACGTAAAACTTATCACGCAGTTGTTCGGCGACCGCATGGTTGTTGCGAACGCTACGGGTTGCTCGTCGATTTACGGCGGAAGCGCTCCCACCTGCCCCTACACGAAGAATGCAGAAGGTCACGGACCCGCGTGGGCTAACAGCTTGTTCGAAGACAACGCCGAATACGGCTACGGCATGAATCTTGCCTACAAAGCTCGCAAAGAAAAACTTATTGCCGACGTAAACGCGGCTCTTGCGGCGGGCGCTGACGGAGTAATCAAAACGGCTCTCACCGAATGGCTTGAAAACAACAACACTGCGGAAGGTAGCAAGAAAGCCGCCGAAGCGGTTAAAGCGGCGCTCCCCGCCGCAATCAAAGCGGCTAAGGGCGAGCTTAAAGAAGCGCTCAAAGCAATCAAAGATTCCGAAGACGTGCTCGTTAAAAAATCGATTTGGATTTTCGGCGGCGACGGTTGGGCTTACGACATCGGCTACGGCGGACTCGACCACGTGCTCGCGTCGGGCGAAGACGTGAACGTGCTCGTTGTTGACACCGAAGTTTATTCCAACACGGGCGGACAGTCAAGTAAGTCAACCCCCACCGGTTCGGTTGCGAAGTTCGCGGCAAGCGGCAAACGCACCAAAAAGAAAGATTTGGGCATGATGGCTATGAGCTACGGCTACGTTTACGTAGCGCAAGTGGCAATGGGCGCAAACCAAAGCCAAGTGCTCAAAGCTATTGCCGAAGCGGAAGCTTATCACGGTCCCAGCCTTATAATCGCGTATGCAACCTGTATCAATCACGGCATAGACATGTCTAACGGTCAAGCTGAAATGAAAAAAGCGGTCGAGGCCGGATATTGGCAACTTTATCGCTACAACCCCGAACTTGCCGAGCAAGGCAAAAATCCGTTCACGCTCGACAGCAAAGACCCTACGGGCAACTATCAAGAGTTCATATCGGGCGAAACTCGCTATAAGAGTTTAGCAAAGACGCATCCCGAAATCGCGCAACAGTTGTTCGAACGTGCCGAACTCGAAGCGAAACAGCGCCTCGAAACTTACAAAGCCAAAGCGGGAAAATAATATAATTTAAATGCAAACACTCAAAAGCGGCGAGACAAACAGTCTTGCCGCTTTAATCATAACTGATGCGCATTGTTTACTATAAATCTTAACTATTTGACAAATCGTGCTCGCCGTTATATAATATTCAAAACATTACTACGGAGAAAACATGAGAAAAACATTCGAAAACAATACATACGACTGCGAGCGCGCCCTCTATCACCTTATAGACGCTGACGTGCGAGGTTGCATATTCGAGGGCCCTGCCGACGGCGAGTCGTCGCTCAAAGAATGTAACGGCATAAAAGTGCAAGATTGCTCGTTTTCGTTAAGATACCCTCTGTGGCACGCCGAAAACTTCTCGCTCGAAAACAGCGTGCTCGACGAAAAGTGCCGAGCGCCCCTGTGGTATTGCTCGAACGGAAAAATAACGGGTTGCACGATAGACGGAGTTAAAACGCTACGCGAGTGCGGCGGCATAACGATTGAAAACTGTTCGGTTCGCTCTCCCGAATTCGGTTGGCGGTGTAACGGCGTAAACATTCTCAACAGCGCAATCGATTCGCAATATTTTCTGTTCGAATGCAAAAATCTTAGGGCGGAGCGCCTGAGAATGTCGGGAAAATATTCGTTTCAATACGTTGAAAACGCGGAACTTAACAGTTGCTATTTGAACACGAAAGACGCGTTTTGGCATTGCAAAAACGTCACCGTAAAAAACTCGGTAGTTAAAGGCGAATACCTTGCGTGGTATTCCGACGGACTCACCCTTATAAATTGCGAAATTATAGGTACGCAACCGCTATGCTACTGCAAAAATTTAAAACTCGTTAACTGCACCATGCGAGAGTGCGACCGCGCGTTCGAATATTCTGACGTTGACGCCGACGTTATAGGTCATATCGATTCGGTGGAAAACCCGCATTCTGGCAAAATAGTTGCCGACAGCATAGGCGAAATAATATTGCAAAACGCCGCCGTGAATTGTTCCGCAATTATCGAAACTCGTAAAAACGCCGGCAACTAATAACAATTTAAAAAACGGTTCGATTGAATTCGAGCCGCTTTTTTATATGCGCATGTGCGCAAAAATAATATTTTTAAACATTTTTTTATATTCATGCGCATACGTGCACGCGCAAATTATGCGATTTTACGTATAGCTTTCGTTATCGGCAATATAACTGCGAACTATGAGCGGCACACCGAGCCCCGCCGCGATTTTTCTGCAACGGCGAATACTCTCGTTCGGCACGGTGTCAACCACCGTGAAGCGCACGGAGATTCCCGCCTCTTTGCAACCTTTCGCAAAGTCGAGAATTTCGTCATGGGCAAACATTCCGAATTTGGGGTGGCACAAATTTTGATACGCGCCCCGTTCCGATTCGTTGAGCGAAACCGAAACTTCGTCTACGCAATCTTTGAGTTCGGGCACAATGTCGCGCTCGTTGATTAGCCGCCCTTGCCCGTTGGTGTTAAGCCGCACGCGCTTGCCGAGCGATTTCAAATACGCGCCCGTTTTAGTGAGCGTTTCCATAGCGTAAGTGGGTTCGCCGTAACCGCAAAACACCGCTTCCGAAAACGGCGAAGCGTATGCGGCAATCGCCTTTTTCATATCCTCGAACGTCGGTTCTTTTTCGAGCTTCATATTGTAGCCCACAAGAGAATCCGAATTCGAGCGAATGCAAAATTCGCACCGATTACTGCAACGGTTGGTTATGTTAAGATAAACTTTGCCTTTCAGCTCGTATAAGTATGTGTCCATTCGCTTTCCTTAACCCGCTTTTACTTTAATTTGGGGAACGCCCGATAGGCGTTTTCGGTTGTCGCGTCTATAACGTCGCACACTTTCATGCCGCGCACTTCGGCGATTTTTTCAGCCTGAAATCTTACGTATTTGGGGTAGTTGAGTTCTCCCCTGTGCGGAGTGGGCGCCAAATACGGACAATCGGTTTCTATTAAAATTTGCGAAAGCGGAAGCGCGGATATGATTTCGCCCGCTTTCGAATTTTTAAAAGTTATGCTTCCCGAAAAGGAAATATAAAACCCCATTTCGGCGTAGGCGAGCGCGGTTTCCTTGCTTCCCGAAAAACAGTGCATAATCGCTCCCGCAGTTAGCCTATCGCGATAATTCTTGATTACTTCGAAAAAGTCGCCGTATGCGTCGCGCACATGAAACGCGGCGGGCAAATTCACTTCGCGCACAAGTTCGAGTTGTTCGATAAGCACTCTGTGCTGAGCCGCTTTGTCGGTGTCTTCGTAGTGATAGTCGAGCCCTATTTCGCCTATTGCGACGCACTTTTCGCTTGCGGCAAGGTCTTTGAGAGTGCCTATATAGCCGTACCCCGCTTCGTTCGCGTCCGACGGGTGAACTCCGACAGCCGCATATATTTTTTCATTCGCTTCGGCGATTTGCACCGAATACGCGCTCGTAAACTCGTTAAAGCCCACCGATATTATTCGTTCGAGTCCGTCCGTTTCCATCTCGGCTATTATATTTGCCGAGCCCTCGAAACGCGGGTCGGTTAGGTGCGCATGCGTGTCAATCAGCATACTTCGGCGCCGCTCCCTATTGCCGTTTCCGGAGAAACGAGAACGAGCTTATCGCCTTCCGACGCGCACAAAATCATGCCTTCGCTCGTTATTCCGCGCATGTTGCGAGGTTTTAAGTTGCACACGAGCACCACGCGCTTGCCCACCATTTCTTCGGGGGTGTAATGCTTCGCTATTCCCGACACTACGGTGCGCGTCTCTTCACCCACTTTAAGCGTAAGTTTTAAGAGTTTGTCCGCTTTCTCCACCTTTTCGCAAGCCACTACTTCCGCAACTTTGAGCTTGGTACGGAAAAAGTCGTCGATTGTAATATATTCGTTCTCTTGCTCGTTCACTTGTTTTTTCTCCTCCGTTTTTACTTCCTCATTTTCCGCTTTCGAGCCGCTCGCAAGCTTTTCGAGCTCTTCGAGTTCTTTCTCCACGTTCAAACGGGGAAAAAGCGCGTCGAGCGCAACGGTTTCGTAAGATTTCACATTGCCGTAGATAAGTCCGTCGTTGGTTTCGGGCGGCGCAAGTTTGAGCGACGCAAGAATTTTCTCGCCCGTTTCGGGCACGAACGGCAACAACAAAACGCCTATTACGCGAATTGCTTCGGTGAGAACGTAGAGCACCTGTTCGAGCCTCGCCGTTTTGTTCTCTTTTACGAGCACCCAAGGCTTTGTGAGGTCGATATATTTATTAGCCGTGCCCACCAAATCGAAAATCTTTTCAAGCGCCTGCTGAGGTCTGTACGCGTCCATATCTTGCTTTACGGCTCCGTAAAGCGCGTTCGTTTTCGCAATTATGGCGGCGTCTTCCTCGCTCTCTTTGCCCTTATGCAGTTTGCCCGCAAAATATTGTTCGTTCATCTTCATAGTGCGGCGCACGAGATTGCCCAAGTCGTTGCAAAGCTCCGAATTTATTCTCGTGAGCAAAGCTTCGCTCGTATAAGCGCCGTCGGCGCCGAACGGCATAGCTCTAAGCAAATAATAGCGCAACGCGTCGGCGCCGTAGCGCTCTTTTAGAATGAACGGGTCAACCACGTTGCCTTTGCTCTTGCTCATCTTGTCGCCGCCGAACAAAAGCCACCCGTGCCCCACCACTTTTTTGGGAAGCGGCAAATCGAGCGCCATAAGCATGGCGGGCCAAATAATGGAATGAAACCGCACGATTTCTTTTGCCATAAGGTGCAAATCTGCGGGCCAAAATCTTTTCATGTCGGCGGACTCTTTTTCGCCGTTATAGCCGAGCGCGGTTATATAGTTGCTAAGCGCGTCTACCCACACATACACAATGTGCCCTTTATCGAACTCTACGGGAACACCCCATTTAAAGCTCGTGCGCGATACGGCAACGTCTTCGAGTCCGGCGTCGATAAAGTTGTTCACCATTTCGTTTACTCGGCTCTCCGGCTGCAAAAAGTCGGTCTCCGTCAAAAGTTTGCGCACTTGCGGAGCGTATTTGCTCAATTTGAAAAAGTAACTCTCTTCTTCCGTTTCCTGCACTTCTCTTCCGCAGTCGGGGCACTTGCCGTCAACGAGTTGGCTCTCCGTCCAAAACGACTCGCAAGGGGTGCAATACTTACCCTTGTATTTGGATTTATAAACGTCGCCTTTGTCGTAAAGCTTTTTGAAAATTTTCTGCACTGCTTTAACATGGTAATCGTCGGTTGTGCGGATAAATTTTGTATACGAAACGTTGAGGGCGCTCCAAAGTTCTTTAATCTCACCCACGAGCCCGTCGACGAATTCTTTGGGCGACACTCCCGCGCTCTCGGCTCTCTTCTCTATTTTTTGACCGTGTTCGTCGGTCCCCGTAAGATAAAAAACGTCGTAGCCTTCCATGCGCTTAAAGCGCGCGATTGCGTCGCCGTACACCGTAGTGTAGCAATGCCCCAAATGCCACTTTCCGCTCGGATAGTAAATGGGAGTTGTGAGGTAAAACTTTTCTTTTTCCGTTTTCTTTTTGCTGTTCGTCATAATGCGTCCGTTTCCCGTTCAATAAATTTCGCGACTTTTCCCGCTGCGGTTAAATCGTTGAAAAACTCTTTGCAAAAGCAAAGAGAGTATTATATATTATACCGCATTATCGCAACGAAAGCAACCGTTTGCGGCATACTTTATATTGTGTATCAAGCTTAGCGTAAACGCTATAATCTTTTAGAGCATAAAGCACACAAAAGGATGTGCCACGCACAGCACGACCGACAAAACAGCGCGAGCCGCTTTGCCCGTGTATTTACTGTCTTTTTTGCGAATAGCGTTAAATAATATAAGGAACAGCATAGTGGGTAAAACCGTTACAATCAAACTAACTAATTCCTTGATAATTTCTTTTCTAAAAGAAGCGTCTATGCCTACCATTTGCGGCACAGCAACACATAGCACAATAATGTAAGATAAAAATACGGTTAAAGTTGCAACGGATAAAATGGGAATAAAACTCATTCTTTTGCAACGAGGCAAAAAAACGAATAAAAAAGCAAACGTTATTACAATAGCGGTAAGCATATTTCTCCCGCCGATAGCATGGCGTAAACCCATTTTAATATAGCCCCAAATATTCAACGCCATTAAAGCCGCCATAAATATAAGCGAGAATACTTTATAGCCCGATTTTGTGCGCAAGTTTTTGCTCACCATAAACTTATCGATTAACGCCATAACCGATAAAATAATCGGGTAAAATACCGTACGCCATGATTTTATTTGAAATTGCACCATTAGCTCTATATATAAAAGAAAATCATAGGAAGTAAACTTATGAAACAATCCAACGGGACTGTAAACAAGCACCATTGCAATCATCAACAAATTGTTTAAAATAAAGCCTATGATTGCAACAACTCTTGCCGCAGTGCTCGAATAATGTATTGCGGCGGAAGTTTGCGCGGGCACGGAGCTATCTGCCGAAGCGCTCTTCGCCGCGTTTGCCGGCGGCACCAAAGAATTACTATTTCGGGATTTTGAACTTGCACCCGCTAACGTAAAGTTTACATCGCCTTCACGTTCTCGTTTGCGCCGTTCCCTCTCCTCTCGTTCTTTACGGCGGCGTTCGGCTTCCTCTTCGCGCTCTATTCTAAGCCGCTCTTCTTCCTCTTCGCGTTCTCTTTTCAGGCGTTCTTCGCGCTCTCGCCGTTCGAACTCCTCGCGAGTGATTAGCGATTCCAAACGCTCGTTTATTGCTTTTAAAGCTTTGCCCGACACGTTTTTGCCGTCGAAAATCGAAGCCATATCCGAAAAGAAATTCTCATCCGAAAAATACGAAAAGTCGAGCTCTTGCTTTTCAACCGACTCGCGTCGCGAAAGCGCGAGCGAGCGCGCAAACTTTTGTTCTTGCAACGTAGCCGAAAACTCCGAACGAGCCGCCTTTTTAAGCTCGCCGAAAGCGTGTAACTTGGGTTGTTGCTCCTTGTTTACCGAAAGTTCGTTCATAAGGCTTTTGGGCGCGTCGAAATTATAATGCGTCTTATTCGCGAAATCCGTTTTCAACCACGCGAACGGATTACCCGCCACCTTTCGCCGCTCTTTTACTTCCGCAACAGGCGCGTAAAACAGCGTTAAATCTTGCAGTAGCTCTTCCGCTTCCTCTCTAAACACAGCTATTCCGCTCCTTTATACTATTACATAGTTATTATATACGCAACCGCCTTTCGTGTCAAGCATGTGACGGGTAGCGGTGTATTTTGCCAACAACAAACGAAATATGTCATGTTTTGTCCAAACTCGAAATATACTTAGCGTATGAGTAAAGTTTGGTACATTATGCTTTTGAGCTCGGTGGCGGCGCTTTTGTTCACAAATCCGGGCAAAGCGGTAACCGCCATGATAGCGGGAAGCCATGCGTCGGTCAAGCTCGCAATAGAGCTTGCCGCACTCTATGGCTTTTGGTTGGGATTTTTCGGCATTATCGAAAAAATAGGGCTCGCCGACAAACTCGGACGACTATTGCACCCCGTTGTGAACTTTTTGTTTCCGGGCCTTAGTAAAAAAGGCGAAAAGTACGTTACCATGAATATGGCGGCAAATCTTCTCGGCTTGGGAAACGCGTCGACCCCTATGGCGATTAAAGCGATAAAAGAAATGGACGACGGAAGCGGCAAAGTGTCGCAAAATATGATTATGCTAACGGTGCTTTCGTCTACGAGTTTGCAACTTTTGCCCACAACGGTTATAGGGTTGCGCGCGACCCACGGCTCGGTGAACCCCGCCGATTTTCTCATTCCCGCAACAGTCGCAACGATTGTGAGCACAATACTCGGCATAACGCTCGTTAAACTTATAGGGCTAATGCTCAAAAAACGCAAGAGCAAAAAGGAAAAGAAAAAGGCGGGCGCACCCCTTCCTCTTTCGGCTAAATCTTTATGACGGAATACATAATACCCCTAATATTTTTAACTGTGCTCGTTTTGGCGGCAATCAAGAAAAAAGACTCTTATTCCGCTTTCACCGAAGGTTCGCGAAGCGCGCTAAGCCTAATGGCGAACGTGTTTCCGTACTTACTCACCATAATGATGGCTGTCGAAGTGTTCAAGCAGAGCGGAGTGAGCTACTACCTATCGAAAGCCGCGTCACCCGTTATGAACCTTATAGGCATACCGCACGAGCTCACAGAGCTAATGCTCATACGTCCGTTGTCGGGCGCGGGCGCAATAGGTGTTTTGGAAAACATATTCACGACCTACGGCGCCGATTCTTACGTCGGAAAATGCGCGTCGGTAATTTACGGTTCGAGCGAAACTGTTTTCTATATTTCAACCATTTATTTCTCGCAATCGAGCGTCAAAAAACTCGGCTACGCAATTCCCGTAGCGCTCTTTTCCACCCTTGTAGGCTGTATTGTGGGCTGTGCGGTGGCGAAGTTTATATAAAATATCGCCCAAACATAACACGGCGCGATCAAAAACTTACGCTAAATTCTCGTTTACTTTGCATTTCGGTATAGAATCGAAACCGCGTTTTAAGTCCTCTTCGGTGGGAATATAATCTGTCATTGTGCCGTCGTTATATTGCTTATAGGCGGCAAGGTCGAAGTAGCCAGTTCCCGTGAGACCGAAAAGAATACGCTTTTTCTCGCCCGTGCGCTTGCATTCGAGCGCTTCGTCGATTGCCGCTTTAATTGCGTGACTGCTTTCGGGCGCGGGCAAAATTCCCTCGCACTTAGAAAACTTTACGGCGGCGTCGAACACGGCGCTTTGCTCAACCGCTACGGCGCGAATGTGTCCGTCATGACATAGTTGCGACACAACGGGGCTCATTCCGTGATAGCGCAAGCCTCCCGCATGGTTAGGCGACGGCATAAAGCCGCAACCGAGAGTATACATTTTAGCCATAGGGGTTATTTTGGCGGAATCGCAAAAATCGTAGGCAAATTTTCCACGCGTGAGCGACGGGCAACTGGCGGGCTCCACCCCTATAAATTCGATATTGTTTTTCCCTTGAAGCTTGTCGCCCATATAAGGCGCAATCAGTCCGCCGAAGTTGGAGCCGCCTCCGCAACACCCTATAATAACGTCGGGCGTTATTCCGTATTTGTCGAGCGCGATTTTGCACTCTTGCCCTATTATCGATTGGTGCAAAAGCACGTGGTCGAGCACGGAGCCGAGCACGTATCTGCAATTAGAGGTTTTAACGGCTTTTTCCACCGCTTCCGCAATGGCGCAACCCAAACTTCCGCCCGTGCCCGGAAACTCGGCAAGAATTTTTCTTCCCGCTTCCGTTGTGTCGGACGGCGAGGGAATTACGCTCGCGCCGTAAGTTCTGATTACCTCTCGGCGGTGCGGTTTTTGCTCCGCCGACACCTTCACCATATAAACCGTGAGGTCGAGCCCGTAGAACGCCGCCGCCATGCTCAAAGCGGTGCCCCATTGCCCCGCGCCCGTCTCGGTTGTGAGTTCTTTCAAGCCCTGCTTTTTTGCGTAGTACGCTTGCGCCGCCGCCGAATTGAGCTTGTGCGAGCCCGAAGTGTTATTGCCCTCGAACTTATAATAAATTTCGGCAGAAGTATCCAAAAGCTTCTCCAAAAAGTACGCGCGCACCAACGGCGACGGGCGAAACATTTTATAAAATTCGAGTATGCCTTCGGGAATTTCTATGAGCTCGTCGGTATCGTTAAGCTCTTGCTCCACGCACTCGTCGCAAAACACTCTTTGCAAATCTTCTTTCGTGCACGGTTTTTGCGTGGCGGGATTTATAAACGGAGCGTGTCCGCCTTTCATGTGCGCCTTAACGTTATACCAAAACTTGGGCAGCTCCTTTTCGGTCAAATACATCTTGTAGGGAATTTTATTGTCGGACACCTTTTTACCTCCGTTTAAAATTTTGCCTATTCTACTACACCCCGCCGCATTTGTCAAGCGTATTTACTGCTATAAATAGTTTATACACAAATAAAATTACTATTTACAATTTTGTGACTGCCAAGCTTCTAATTTTTTTTCAAAAAGTTTTTTATTATCATCGCCATACATTCCTAAAAGTATAAGTATAATGCAAATTTGAATTCTTTACTATGTATATCGTCATTCGCTAAAACATAATTGCTTTTTCTTCTTACATATAGACAGTTTCATAACAAGTCTCCTATTCTCGTTTTCGTCATAAATACAGTATATATCTTCTTTTCGTCATTTGAAGTAATTTTACTGTCAGTTTATGTCGTTTTGTGTATGAATTTGTTAAACTACTTGCAAATAAAATAGTTTCCTGTCGTCATTTAATCAATTTCTATTATTAAGTTATTCATACTCATAATAGAGGTATTGTTCATGAAAAGTAATGATATTTTTGTAGAAACTCTAACGGAATTAATGGAAGACAACAAAATCACTGTGGGCAAATTATCCAACGCTTTAAATTGTGATAAAGCAGCAATCCGTCGTTGGTTTTACAAATTGTAACTGTCTAAATTGCAAGTTAGATGTTTTGCTCGGCATCGGCATTTGATACATTCTGTCTTATTTAAAAATATTTTCTGTTTTGCGCTCATTTCGCAAGACAGAAACAGCAAAAAGTGATATAATAGTGTTTATAACTCTTTAACCCACTTTTCGGGAGGCAACATGGACACGGGCAACTTGCAATCTGTGCGCAAAAGCATAAAAGTTATAGACGCAACTCTCCGCGACGGCGGACTTGTGAACGCGTTCGAATTTTCGGATACGTTCGTTAAAGCATTGTATCGGGCGAACATAGCTTCGGGCGTGGATTACATGGAATTCGGCTATAAGGTGTCGGAAAAAATGTTCGACAAAAGCAAATTCGGAAAGTGGAAATTTTGCCGCGAGGAAGATATTCGCTCGATTGTGGGCGAAAACAAAACGGATTTGCGCATTTGCGTAATGTCGGACGTTGGAAGAGTCGATTTGGCTTCGGAAGTCATTCCCAAAAAAGAATCGGTTATCGATATGTACCGCATTGCCGCCTATGTCAATCAAATTCCCGCCGCCGTAGAAATGGCGGAACATTGCCATAAAATGGGCTATCGCACCTGTTGCAATATTATGGCTATTTCGCGCAATCAAGAATCCGACTTAAAACACGCGCTCGAAGAACTCGGAAAGTCGCCCGTAGACGTAATTTATATTGTGGACAGCTTCGGCGCGATTTACCCCGAAGAAATTCGTCGAGTATGCGACATTTACCTCGAAGTTGGCGAAAAATACAACAAGCAGCTCGGAATGCACGCGCACAACAATCAACAGCTCGCTTTTGCCAACACAATCGAGGCTTGCGCCAAAGGGATAGATTATCTCGACGCAACCGTGTGCGGCATGGGACGCGGCGCGGGCAACTGCTACATGGAAGCTTTGCTCGGTTTTCTTAAAAATCCGAAATACAAGTTGGAGCCAATGCTCGAATTTATTCGCGAATATATGCCCGACGTAAAAAAGAACGCCGTGTGGGGCTACGACACCCCCTATCTTCTCACGGGACTTTATAACACTCATCCCAAAGCGGCAATACAGTTCATTAAAGAAAACCGCACCGACTACGTTCAATTCCTCCGCGAACTCTTAGACGCCGATTAGCTTTAAAAATAAACAAAATTTGACGCAAAGCGTTTGACATTTTTCTGCGTATGTTTTATAATATAATGGTTGTCGGCAAATAGCGTTGCCGCAACCGAGTTTGCGCTGTTAGCTCAACTGGATAGAGCGTCGGTCTACGGAACCGAAGGTTGGGGATTCGAACTCCTCACGGCGCGCCAAACGAACGGTAAAATATGCCGTTCGTTTTTTCGTTGTTCGATAACGCTACGGCGCTATATTTTTTCAAACGCAATTCTCGGCGAATTTGTGGCGGTATAAATTATTCCGCATTTTCGAAATCCGTGTTTGTCAATCAAATGTTGCATAATTTTATTGTCTCGATGCGTGTCGATTCTTAAATGCCACATCCTTTTTTCACAAAACGACACTATTGCGGAAAAAATTCCTTTCCTCTTTCCGTTGCTCGCAATTCTGTGAATAGTTCCGTACGGTTCGTCGGAGAACCATTCGCCTTGCTCTATCACGTCGTATGTTTTGTCTTTGCCTATAATAAAAGCGAACACGCCTACAATGACGTCTTCTTCCATGACATATAAATTTTTGTTGCTTATATCGTTTAAAACTACTCCCTTTGACGGATAGCCGTTAACCCATTGAGAGGGATTGCCGCTCTTTTGCATAAAATCCCTTGCAATGTCATAAATTTCCGAAATTTTTACTAAGTCTTTTTCGTCCGCTAATCGTATTTTCATATTAAAAATTATATAATAATTCCGATTATACTGTCAAGCGCAAAAAATAAGCGAAGCGCTTATACTTTGAATATAAATCGCTCCGCCAAAATAATGTTTTTAATAATATCGGTTGTATTTTTTCGCGGTTTTAAGCATTTGGGCGCCCAAGCTTGCGCTCGGCATATTTTTGAGCCTATATTGCCAATTCCCCTCTTTTGTGCCGGGAATATTCATTCGCGACTCGCTTCCCTCATTGAGCCAATCTTGCATAGGAACAATAGCTGTTTTCACCTTAGAGCCGAAAAGCGCGCAAATCATAGCTTGGGGCACGCTTTCGCAATTTTTGGGAAGTCGCGCTCGCACTTTCTTGCGCTCCGCGCCGCTCAAAGAAGAATACCAACCGAGCGAAGTGTCGTTGTCGTGAGTGCCCGTGTATCCGAAATAGTTTTCGCCGTAGTTACTCACGGCGTGCGCATTTTGTTTGGCGCTTCCACCGAAACCGAACTGCACAACTTTCATGCCGGGATAGCCGCAATCGTGCAGTAGTTCGCGAAGCTCGGGCGAATCGACGCCCAAATCTTCGGCGAGAATATTTTGCTTGCCGAGCGAATTTTCGAGCGCGTCGAAAAGCGCTTTGCCCGGGCCCGGCCGCCACACTCCTTTGCGCGCGGTTGTACTGTCTGCGGGAATTGCGTAATATGCGCAAAAACCGCGAAAGTGGTCTATTCTTAAAACATCGTAAAGCTCGAACGAGCGGCGAACTCTGTTTTGCCAATATTCGTAGCCGCACCGAGCAAGTTCGTTCCAATTATATAGCGGATTGCCCCAAAGTTGCCCGTCTTCCGAAAAATAATCGGGAGGCACTCCCGCCACTTCGGTAACTTTACCGCTCTCGTCAACGGCGAAGCGTTCGGGCATTTCCCAAAAATCGGCGCTGTCATAAGCCGCATATATGGGCGCGTCGCCAATTATTTTTATGCCGAGCGAATTTACATAATTTTTTAACGCACGCCATTGCTTTTCAAACTCGAATTGCACAAACTTGACGAATTTTATTCCCCGCTCGTGCTCTTTTGCGAATTCTCGCGTTTTTGCGGAGTCGAGCGAATATCCCTTTTCCCATTCCCAATGAGGGCGAAGCGAAAAGTGTTTTTTGAGCTCCGAAAACAGCGCGTAAGAATTAAGCCAATAGGCGTTATGCTCGCAAAACCTTAAAAATTCTTCCGTTTCCTCGAATCGGGAAAAAGCCTTTTCCAAAACGGCGGTTCGCGTTTCGAAAAGCTTTCCGTAATCTATTTTGCCGAGCGGCATTTGCTCGCTCTTCAATTCGTCTTCGGAAATAAGCCCTTCGCGGCAAAGCGTGCGCAAATCCACGAAATACGGATTGCCGGCAAACGACGACGGCGACTGATACGGCGAATCGCCGTATGACGTGGGCACGGTTGGCAACACTTGCCAATACGTTTGACCCGCTCTATGTAAAAAATCGGCAAATTCATAAGCCTCGTTGCCCAAATCGCCTATTCCGTAAGGCGACGGCAACGAAGCAATATGCAACAAAACGCCGCAATTTTTCATTTTAATCATTCTCCCAAAATTCACGCCGCCAGGCGAAAATTACAGCTCTCGCTTACGCTCAGAGCAAATATTCGGGCAATTTGTCGCCAACCGCATAAACCGTGTTGCTCGGGCGCTTAACCACTTTTACGCTCGGTTTTTGTACAATCGCCTTTTTTGCGGGCGACGGCTCCGCTTTTACGGGCTCGGCTACGCTTGTCGCAACAGTTTCGGATGCCGAAGCTCCCGATTTCGCAACTCTTCCCAAACTCTGCTTTCCTATTGCCATTTTATTTTTCTCCTATACTTTTTGCTTTTTATGTGTTGCCGCTAAAACGACATTAAAAATGATTGAGTGCGCATATTTTCATGCGCGATATATATGCGCGTTACAATAAACGTATGCGCATATAAGGCAATATTTCTTTAAGAATTTTCGCATAAACTCACTATTTCTTGCGCTACCGCTTCGAATTCTTTGCTCGAACGCGACGACGGCTTATAGAACACTACGGGTTTCGAATTGTCTTGCGCCCACTCGATTGCGCTGTCTTGCCTTATAACCTCTTTGAAAACGTGCACGTTCCCGAGCTCGTTAAGCTGTTCGAGGGTCTGCTTAAAGTAATTTTTGCGCGTATCGACTTTCGTTACGAGCACGCCGAGAACTTCGAGTTCGGGGTTTATCCCTTTTACGCTCCCCACAAAGTCAAACATATTGGCAAGCCCGAAAAGCCCCCACGGGCTCGCCTCTAACGGTATTATAAGGCGGTCGGCGCCAACAAGCATGTTCATAACCAAACAGCCGAGCGTGGGCGGCGCGTCCAAAAGTATGTAATCGTATTTGCCGCTCTCTTTGATTTTCGCGAGCGCACGCTTTAAAATTGTTTCGCGTTGCCATTTTGCGAACAACTCGTATTCCACTCCCGACATGAGTGTGGACGACGGAATAAGTTCTATATTTTCGTATTCTGTCTTTCGCACGCATTTTTCCGCGTCGGCGTCTTTCGTTAAAAGAGTATAAGTGTTAAATTCGCTTTTTGCGAACTCGAACGCTTGCTCTTCGTTAAAAAAAGAAAGAGTAAGGTTTAATTGCATATCGCCGTCGATGCAAAGCACTCTCTTATTCAGTTTCGAGAGCGCCGCCGCGACGCACGAGCAACCCGTACTCTTTCCGCTACCGCCTTTGTTATTCGCAAACGCAATAATTGTAGTTTTCATACGTATTCACCGCTTTTTTTAATGCGAAGCCATACTCTTCCGCCCCGCATAATTTAATTATACTCCGTTTTTCGGATAAATGCAAGCAATATTATTATCGGCAAAATAGTTTAGCCATTCTTCCGACGGTTTCACGTCGGTTACGACGTGCGTAAGCTCGCCGAGCTTGCATATTCTCACGAGCGCCGACTTATCGAATTTTGTGTGGTCGATTGCAAGCACTTTGCGCTTTGCCGACGACAAAAGAGTTTGTTTAATGTAAGCGTTGGTTTCGTTGGAGTCGGTTACGCCCGCTTCTTTATCTATGCCTTTGCATGAAAATACCGCCGTATCTACGTTATACGATGCGAAACTGCGGTCTACTTGCGCGCCCGTGAGCGACAGAGTGCCCTCTCTAAGCACGCCGCCTGTGGAAATCACGTTAAAGCCCGAAACTTCGCTGAGCTCTATCAGCGTTTCAACCGAGTTGGTTATAATCGTGAGGTTGTTTTTCGCTTTCAAATAGCGTGCCGCGCTCGCCGCCGTAGAACTCGAATCGAGCATTAAATGCTCACCGTCTTGCGTCATTGCGGCAACAAGCTTGCCTATAATCTGCTTTTCGGCAACGTTTGTATTTTTTCTTATTACGAACGGCATATCCACAACGTTGTCTTCGTTCAAAACCGCGCCGCCGTAAGTTTTCACCACAAACCCGTCTTCGCTTAACTTTTCGAGGTCGCGGCGGATTGTTTCTTCGCTCACCGAAAAATACGCGCTGAGCTCGCTCACCACAACGCGCTTTTCTCTTTGCAACTGTTCGAGTATTAAGTTTCTTCGCTCTATGGCAAGCATTTATTTTCTCCCGTTTTTAACGTTTTCTAAGCGTCCGCATGTTTAAAGCGGAATTATATGATAGAGCGTATAAGCTTGCTGTCGGGGCGCGCAATCACGCTACTGTCAAGATACATGCCCTCGTTCGCCGCCGTTTGTTTTGCTCTGTCGATTGCCGCTTGAACGGCTGCAACTTCGCCCGTGAGCATAAGATAGCTTTTACCGCACATTCCGCGCGCCAAACGCATTTCGATTAGCTCCACTTCGGCGGTTTTTGCGGCGTTATCGGCGGCAACGAGCATACTTGCCACGTCGAACGTTTCGAGTATTCCGAGAGCGCGCAAATTTTTAACTTCGGCGGTGCCGTATATTGCGGCAAAAAGTCCCTCGTGCGGATTGCCGAGCACAAAACTCCCTATATGTTGTTCGGGAAAACCGTTTTTAGCCGCATCAACTGCGGCGCGCACTGCGCTTAGCTGACCCGTTATAATAATTATGTATTTGCCGGGACAAACCGTAGCCGCTTCCACCACGTCGACGTCCGCCGCTTTAAGCATTGCGTCCGCCGCCGTAACGCCCGCCGACACCGTTTTATATTCCGCTACCGCGATTGCTTTTGCCATTGTATGACTGTGACCTCCTGTCACAAAGTTTTTGAAAACACAATCGCGCGCCATACGGGCAACAGTTGTCGAGTCGGCGACGGGAGTGTACCTCTACTTACTCGACCGAGCAGGCTCGGCAAGCGTAGCCCCTAGGGCGCGATGAGCGTGCTTTCAAATATTAGTTTTCTATAATAATTTCACTGCCCACTAACTTCACTACGCCGCTTATGGGAGCGTGAAGCGCAACGCTCAAACCGTTGCCCGCTTCCGCAATTTTTTGACCTTTAACAACGCTTTCGCCCGCTTTCACCGCCGAAACGCTCGGAGCGCCTATGTGCATTGAAAGCGGCACTCTAACTTTACGCGCCGAAACGAATCCGCCTATTGGCGTCGAAACGTTATATTTTTCAAGCCCAAGACGAGCGGCAAGCCGCTCTACGGGAACGCGGCGCAAGTCGCGATATGGCGCAACAGGCGCGGGCTCGCATTTTTCGGGCTTTATTCCGCCTTTGCGAAGTTCTTGTTTCGCTACGGCGAGCAACACGCGAGGGCTAAGCCCTTGCATACACGAATACGCCTCGCAAACGCCGCACCCCGAGCAATACATTGCGTTCAAGTAGGCTTCGGTGTCGGTCATGTTGCGGTTAGACACCGCCCGCATGAAACGCGCGGGGTCTATGGGATGCCCGAGCAAATGACGCGGGCACAAGTCGGTGCACATGCGGCACTGACAGCACGCGCTCGCGGCGCGGTGCGCGTCTATAACGGGTTTGCGCCGTTTAGACTGCACAACGGGGTGTTCTTCGGGCAAAACGAGAATAGCGTTTGTGGTTTTGGTTATAACGTCTTGCGCGGAAACGATTTTTCCCATCATTGCGCCGCCCGACACGAACACGGGGTTCGCAATCTTGGCTCCGCCGCAATAATTCACTACTTCGCCAACAGTTGTGCCGAGCGGCACCCGAACGGTTTGCGGAGAAGCGACTTCGCACGTCACCGTAACGAGTTTATCGGTTACGGGCGCGTTCTCGTGAAGCGCGCGATATGCGTTATATATCGTTTCGACGTTATAAACTATCGTTCCCACCGATATGGGAAGAGCTCCGGGCGCAACCACTCTGCCCGTAACTTGATAAATCAAAACAATTTCGTCGCCTGCGGGATAAACTTCGCGCAACGTTTTTATTTCCACGTTGTCAAACCGGTTCACAAGCGGCGTTATGGCTTCGAGCGTGCTTTTATACGCTCTTTTAATGCCTATCACGCACCTTTTCACGCCGAGAATTTTGCCTATTTCCGAAAAAGCGGTGAGGATTTCAACGCCTTTTTCGGCAAGAAGCCTACGGTGAAGCGTGAGTAGCGGCTCGCACTCCGCGCAATTTAGAATAAGGGTGTCGGCACCCTCGCTCAATTTTGCGTAAGACGGAAATCCCGCGCCGCCCGCGCCCACTATTCCGCTCTCTCGGAGCTTTGTTTTGATTTCTTCTAATGTCATAATGTTTATACTATGTAAAAGTTTGCTTTGCGTTAAGGATATGAGAAGCGTTACTCGTTCCATGCTTGGGACTGCCGCGCTTTGCTCGCATTGACGTATATGCCGTTAGGCGGCGAAGAAGGGTTGCGGATTTTCGCAACAGTCGACTCGCCTATGAGGGTGCGTAATTTGCATTACATAAGATAGCGACTATCCCACAGAAAACAAATCAGACTTTCGCGGGCGTGTACCGCGAAAGGACTCCCTATTAAGTTCGCCCAAGTCGGGTTAAGCAAGCAAGAGTTTTGCTCGCAGCGTAGCGCCGACTTGCGCTTGGGCGACAGCTATTCTAAGTTGCTGCCGTCGTCAATTATCCCCACAATCGCGGCGTCTACAGGCACGTTGGGAACGTCTACCCTCGCCGCGCTACCTGTGGCTACAAGCACATATTCGCCTATGCCCGCGCCCACGCGGTCAACTGCCACAAGCCGGCTATCCACCTTTAAGCTCGGAATGGGCTCCACTATCATAAATTTGCTACCGGTGAGAGTTTCACACTTGCGAGTGGAAACCACGCTACCCACAACTTTTCCTATAATCATACCGCACCTCTGTCGTTTATGATTACCGCAAGCGCGCCGCACCCTATTTTAGCGGCGTTCGCTTCGTCGGTGTCGATGTGCATTTCAAGCGTGAAGCTGTCGTCAACGCGAATTTGCACGTTATTGAATATTGTGCCGCGCTCGTTGTCAACGCTCACCGAAACAATATCGCCGTCTTTTACTCCCGCAGCCTGAGCGTCGGCGGGCGACATGTGTATATGACGTTTTGCTATAATGCAACCCTCGTTTAAATACACCACGCCTTTGGGCCCCACCACCGCAATCGGAGAGCTTCCTTTAAGGTTGCCAGATTCGCGGATAGGTGCCTTAATGCCGAGCTTAACGGCGTCGGTTGCCGAAACTTCAACTTGGCTCGCTTTGCGCACCGGTCCCAAAACGCGCACGTTCTCTATTGCGCGCAGTTTGAGCCCCACTATCGTAACGGTTTCGTTTGCGGCAAACTGACCGCCCATAAGCTCTTTTTTCTTTGTGAGCTCGTAGCCTTTACCGAAAAGAGTTTCAACGTCCGCTTGCGTTAAATGCACATGACGCGCACTCACGCCGATAGGAACCGAATACCCTTTAACCGTCTTTTTTTCAAGCGCTTCAATAACGAGCTTTGTAATAAGCTCTACGTTCGACTGCTCCATTACACTATTCCTTATTACGCTCTGTTACGAATTCGAAAGTATCATTATACGAAGCGAACCGCGTAACACAAAACTAAGCTACTTATTTGATTTATGCAACTCAATATTTTAGCTATTTTTAATTTACTGTGAATTGAAAAGTTTTGTTACAGCTATTTTCGGCGGCGTCGCGTTTTCGGCGCCGCCGTAGCCGTAATTGCCCGAATTCTATTATTTAAGGCTGGGCAAGATTTTTTCGACGTCGTTATGAGGACGAGGAATTACATGGGTTGCAACGAGTTCGCCGAGACTGCTCGCATTGTTAGCGCCCGCTTCAACGGCTGCTTTAACCGCTCCGACGTCGCCGCGAACCATAACGCTCACAAGTCCGCTACCGATTTTCTCGGTACCCACGAGTACAACGTTCGCCGCTTTGAGCATCGAATCGGCAGCCTCGATTGCCGCCACCAAACCTCTGGTTTCCACCATTCCGAGTGCTTCCTGTGCCATTTTTACTTTACCTCCGAAAAATATTTCTTTTTTGTTTTTTATTGCTGTAACCGACGTTTATTCCGTCGAATTTACACGTTTTTGTTTGAGCCGCATAAGCGTTCTCTTTTCATTGCCGTAACCGCTCTTTCATTATCCGATAGGTTAACGGCGTTTTTGTTACTTCTTTTTACCGTTCTCGATAGGCTCGCTCGGGCGCATGTCAGGCGCCATTTTAGCGGTGTCGTCGGGCGCGTTTTTCCGTTTGAGCCGTGCCGCGCTGAGTTCTACCATTTTCACCGTTTCGGGGTGCGGGTTTGGCAAAACGAGCGTTGCCACGGGAGGCAAAAGTCCGTTTTTCTTCGCCGCTTCAACCGAATCGGTAACCGCCGACACTTCGCCCGTTATAACGAGCGTCACGAGTCTTCCGCCGAGTTTGCGCTCCCAAGTAACGAGTTCCACTCCTGCGGTTTTGCACATAACGTCGAGCGCGGTAATCGCCGCCGTAGTGCCGGATATTTCGATAAATCCCAAAGCGTTATACATTTGTCTTTCCTTTTTGTTCAATGTTTGCTCAGTTGCCGAATTTAGGCAAGATTAGCTCTACGTCGGAATGAGGCGAGGGAATAACATGCGCCGAAACGAGTTCGCCGAGTCTGCTCGCCGAAGCCGAGCCCACGTCTACGGCAGCCTTAACGGCTCCCACGTCGCCGCGCACCATAACGGTCACGAGCCCGCTACCGATTTTTTCGGTGCCGATAAGCGTAACCTCCGCCGCTTTGGTCATTGCGTCGGCAGCCTCTATCGCCGCCGTGAGCCCTCTGGTTTCCACCATTCCGAGTGCCAAATTAGCCATATTTTATATACCTCCGTTGGATTTTCGTTTTTTACCGACGCGTAATTCTCATAAGTCCTTTAACGCAGTTCGGCATTCCAAACAACCTTTTCGAGTAAGTTGCTTGGGGTTTCGTTTTTTACCGACGCGTAATTCTCATAAGTCCTTTAACGCAGTTCGGCATTCCAAACAACCTTTTCGAGTAAATTGCTTGGGGTTTCGTTTTTTACCGACGCGTAACTATTCTATTATACGTGTGTTAGCACAGTCGGCGTCCCAAACAGTCCGTTTAGAGCGAAACGCTTGGGGTTAGGCGCATTCTCAATTTTTATCGAACGCGCAAAGTTTGCACATTTTTTCGGTGTCGTCTTCGGGTCTTGCTATAATGTGCTTTGTTACGACTCCCGACACGCGGTTCGCCGCCTCTTCGCCCGCCGCAACCGCCGCTTTCACGTCGGCTACGCTTCCGCGATATTTCACCGTTATAAGAAGCGGAACGGGCAACTTATCCGCGTTGGCAGGCTTATTGCGGTCGAATGGTTCAAGCGTCACGTTTGCCGCTTTCGCTCCCGCGTCGCCCGCCGCGAACGCCGCCACAAGTCCGTATACTTCGAGTAATCCTAATGCTTCGCCCATTTTCTTTACCTTACTTGTTGATTACGGCTATTTTAAGCCCTTCCATGCGAATGTTGGTTTTAAACGCCTCGTCTATCTCTTCGAGCGGGAAAGCGTGAGTCACAAGCTTATTGAGCGGCAACCCAATGGCTTTCGCGCGCTTTATAAAGTCAAACGTCGTTGCGTAATCTCTGAGCGTGTACACCCACGAGCCGACGAGCGTAATTTCTTTCGCGCAAAGGTCGAAGTGCGGGTTTATGGTGGCGTCGCCGCCGTTTATAAAGAAGCCGAGCTCGCAAAGTCCGCCGCCGTTGCGAATAAACTTATATATGTTGGAATGCGCCGCAGGACTACCCGTGCATTGGAACGCAAAGTCAGCTTCGTAGCCGCCGAAAGCGTTTTTCACAGCTCCGGCAAGAGCCTCTATGCCCTTGTGCTCTTTAAAGTTCACCGTTTTGCCCGCGCCCATTTCTTTGGCAAACGCAAGACGTTTTTCTTCGCCGTCTACCGCAACTATGTTTTCTATTCCCATAGTGCGAAGCACCGCTATGCAAATAAGCCCTATCGGTCCGCAACCTTGAACTACTACGCGCGAATTGAAGCGCAGAATGCCCGTAGTTTTGGCACGCTCCACAGCGTGCACGAGCACAGCGCAAGGCTCTATTAGCACGCGCGAATAAAGGTCGAGGTCGGAAACGTTAAACACCGTTGAACCGCCGCGAACGAGTATGTAGTCGCTGAACCAACCGTTAAGGTGAACGTCGTCGTCGGGCAACAATCCGTACACGTCGGCGCCGCCCACGTTCTGCTTATTCAGGTCGAACATGGTAATCGCGGGATTGTCTTTAAAAATCATGCAGGTAACTACTTTGTCGCCGAGTTTGAGCGGTTTGCCCGCGCTGTCCTGCTTAACGTTTTTGCCCATTTTCACGATTTCGCCCGTGCCTTCGTGCCCGAGCGCTACGGGAATGAGCCCGAACGGGTCTTTGCGGTATTCGTGAGCGTCGGTGCCGCAAATGCCGCACCCCTCAACTTTAACGAGAATATCGTCGTCGCCCACTGTCGGCATGGGGAATTCTTTAATCTCCATTTTTTCTATGCCCGTAAGCATAGCGACATGCGCTTTTTCGGGAATGCTTCCCGAAGGTGCGGAGTTTGCCGAAGCCGCCGCGTTCGCGCCGAGCTCCCCGAGCACCTTTTTAACAATTTCTTCTATTTTGTTCTGTTCCATTTTTTAACACCTTATATGTTATTTTAGTTTGGACTGACGTTCGATAATTTTTACCTTATGCACAGACTGTCGCTCATGGTGCAACGGCGGCGCTTTGTAAACGTTGACGCGCTCGTGAGTCCCTCGCCCGTGCGGCTCGCAATCGTGAAAGTGCAGAAGCCCTCTCCGCCAAAGCCGATTGCCGCGTAGCTCGGAGCGTTCTTCACCAAAATAGCCGTGTCGATTGCCTTCGCGTAAGCGGTGATATTATCTATGTTTTTGCTGTGAATGTGAGCAGAGTGACGATTGCCGTGTTCTAACCACACAGCCGTTTCAACTCCCTCTTCGAAGTCTTTAACGCGCACTATTCCGAGTATAGGCATCATGAGCTCTTCGCTTATTAGCGGGTGCTCTTTTTCGCCCTCGAAGATTATGCAACGAATGTTGCTCGGAACTTCCACGCCAACCATGTGCAAAAGCGTTTTCGCGTCGCGCCCCACGCATTTGCGGTTAAGCCCTTTGGGGGTTAGCACGCAGTCCACGAGTTTCTTTTGAACTTCGGCGCTCGCAAGATAGCATCCCTGTTCCTCAATCATGTATTTCATGAGTCGGTCGCAAATGCTATTCACCGCAACGACTTCTTTTTCGGCTATGCACGGCAAGTTATTGTCGAACGTGCAACCGTTCACTATGTCGCGCGCCGCCTTTTGAATGTCGGCGGTTTCGTCTACGAGTGCGGGAGGGTTGCCCGCGCCCGCGCCTATTCCGCGCTTTCCGCTGCTGAGCACCGCCGTAACCACGCCCGGTCCGCCCGTTGCCGCAATAAGCGGAATATCTTTGTGCTTCATTAAAATCGCGCTTGATTCCATTGTGGGCTTTGCCATAGAGCAAGCCACGTTCACGGGTCCGCCCGCTTCGAGCGAAGCTTCGTTTATTAAGTTTACCGCAAAGTTACTGCATTTCACCGCCGCGGGGTGAGGATTGAACACCACCGTGTTTCCGCCCGCAAGCATTCCTATCGAATTGCACAGCACCGTTTCGGTGGGATTGGTGCACGGCGTTATTGCGCCGATTACGCCGAACGGGCCCATTTCCACAAGAGTGAGACCTCTGTCGCCGCTCCATGCGGTTGTTGTTATGTCTTCGGTGCCGGGCGTCTTTTCGGCAACGAGGCGATTCTTCAAAATCTTATGCCCCACGTTGCCCATGCCCGTTTCTTCCACCGCCATTCTCGCCATAACTTCGGCGTTTTCTATTGCTTTTCTGCGTATGTTGGATATAATTTTCTCGCGCTGGTCCATAGTCATTTTCTTGACTACCTGTTGCGCCTTTTTAGCCGCCGCAATCGCTTCGTTCATATCGTTGAATATACCGCGCATTGGCGTAGTGCTCGCTTCGCTCATTCCTATGCGAGCCATAACTTCTTTAACTATGTCCGAAACCATATTTTCGTTTACCGACATAAAACGTCCTCCCAAAACTTCTTTCCGACGAGCGCAAGCTCTATGTCTTGTTTCAGCGTGCCGCCCGACACGCCCAAGCCGCCCGCAACGTTGCCGCCGTGCCACAGTGGTTCTCCGCCGCCGAACACAACTATTTTGCCGCCGCTTTGGTGCTGTATTCCGTACAGCTCTCCGCCCGGCGCCGCGAGCGAAGCGAGCTCCGCCGTCGATTTTTTTAAGGCAACCGCAGTATACGCTTTTCCGAGCGCAATATCGTAGCTTGCGAGTATTGCTCCGTCCATACGCATAACCGCTACGGGGTTCGCGCCGCCGTCGGTTACCGCCGCAAACGCGCTCATTCCCATAGCTTTCGCCGCCTCGAACACTCTTTTTATTAACGCTTCGGCGGCTTTGAGCGTTATGCCCGAAGAGGTAATCACGTTTTGCCTCTCCGCCAAAGCTTTTTGAACGGCGCCGCTGACTATTTTATCAACGTCGGAAACGTTCATTTTATAATCCGAGCTCCTTGATTACCTTAGCCGTGATATTTTTCACGAGTTCTTCGCTCGCGCCGCTCGTTGAGCATCCGCCCTTACCGGAACACGAACCGCCGCAATTATGGCACGAAGGCTTGCCCTCTTTGTTGTTGGGGCAAAGGTTTGCGGGGTGCTTGCCCGTCATGCCGAACTGACGGCGGATTTCATAAAGGCGTTGCACCTGCGCGTCGCTGAGCTCTTTCGGCCCTCCGAGCTGACGGGAAAGATAAAGAAGTTGAGCGTAAAATTCAACCGATTCCATTTTGTTGTAAGCCGACAGAAGGCTGTCCGAGAAAGTGAGCGCACCGTGATTTTCGAGGAGTACGGCGTCGAAATACTGAACGTATTCGCTGACCGCGTCGGGAATTTCGTTGGTGGAAGGAGTGCCGTATTTGGCAATGGGCACGCAACC
Source organism: uncultured Clostridia bacterium (assembly GCA_947089425.1). Lineage (GTDB taxonomy): Bacteria > Bacillota > Clostridia > Christensenellales > Pumilibacteraceae > Pumilibacter. The sequence goes on along the minus strand of CAMUKG010000004.1, from coordinate 59,461 downwards.
GAGCGCGATTACCGCTTCGGGCATAATGGGCTGAGTGAGAGGTATGCCCGCGATTGCGAAAGCCGTAGCATACATGGGGTGAGCGTGCACAACCGATTTAACGTCGGGACGCTCTTTATACACGCGCATGTGCATTTTGATTTCACTCGAAGGCTTAAAGCCCGCGTTTGCCTGCAACACTTTGCCGTCGCGGTCAACTTTGCAGATAAATTCGGGGGTCATGAAGCCCTTGCTTACGCCCGTAGGGGTGCAAAGAAATTCGTTGTCGCTGATTTTAACCGAAATGTTGCCGTCGTTGTTTGCAACCATGCCGCGATTGTAAATGCGCTTGCCTATGTCGCAAATCTGCTTTTTGATTTCGAATTCGTTTACCATTGTTTTGAACTCCTTGTTTTATGTGGTTTTATTTTGTTTTTTGTTGGTGTTTTTCTATATTATACAGCGAAACCTACTAAATGTCAATACTTTTTGTGTGGTTTTTCGCATTATTTGTGTGGTTTTATATGGTTTTAGGTTTTTGTGATGTCGCAAACGGTAAAATCGGGCTTTCCTTTGCAATATTCCAAAATCGCGGACAGAGCGGACTGCACTTCGCTGACCGAACCCGTCATAATAAGAGTGCCGCTGTCGTGATAATCTATGTGCGCGATTTTAACTCCCGACGCCTTAACTCCTATGTCGCCCGCAATTAAGGCAAACTCGGCGGGAGACGCGTTGACTATGCCTATCGCCCCGCTCGCCGCACTCGTGAGCCCCGCCGCCGCGTAAAAGTTTTCGTCGGGATTTGCTATTATGTGTGCAAGCGTTATTTGCTTGCCGGGCACAAGCTCTTGAACTATGCGCATTTTTTCTTCTATTTCCATATTATCCTCCGATTTGGCAATGCAGTTTGCAATTGCGCCTCGCCGCGCTCAAAAGTTTTTCCATAAATTCGGCGTCGGGCGGAACTATGTGCGCCATAGAATACTCGCGCCCCAGCCCCGCATACTTATCTTGCCCTAATCTGTGATACGGCAACAAATGTATACCCTTAACTCCGGGAAGAGAGTCAGCAAACCGCGCAATCGCCGCAATCTCCTCTTCGCTCGCATTAAACGTTGGAATAACGGGAACGCGAACAGTGAGTTCGGTGAGCCCGCTCTCGACAATCTTGCGAGCGTTTTCGAGCATTAACTCGTTCGATTTTCCGGTGAATTCGCGGTGCTTGTCGGGATTCGTGTGTTTTATATCGAGCAGATATTGGTCTATATACGGCAACAACTCGCGAATAACTTCCCACTCGGCGCACCCCATGCTTTCTATTGCCGTCGATATACCCCGCGCTTTGCTTTCGCGAAGCAGAGAGAGAGCAAATTTTGGTTGGCACAAACTTTCGCCGCCCGAAAGCGTAATGCCGCCGCCGCTTCGGCGATAATATCCCCTGTCGCGCTCTACCGTTTCGAGAACCTCTCCTACGGTGACGTCGCGCCCCATAGTTTTAACGCCGTCTTGCGTTTGCATTGTTTCGATTTCGTACCGTTGCGATTCGGGATTGCAACACCAACGGCAACGCAAAACGCACCCTTTCAAAAACACGATTGTGCGGATTCCACGCCCGTCGTGAATCGAGTAGCGCTGAATATCGAATATTCGTCCTGTCGTTTGAACGTCTGACATACAAATCCTTTTTTTGTTGCCTTGCGAGCAACGGATAGCTTTTCTTTTATTTGTATTATAATGTAGCTTTATTGTTTTTACAATCACCGCCCTTTGGGTCGCAAAATATTTCCGGCGAAAACGACAAAGGCTGCGCCCATGACGGCTTTTTAAAGGTTAAGAAGTGAGAACACAATCGAATTATTAATTATGTTGCTGTCTTGTCATTGCGAGGAGAGCTAAGCTCGACGCAGCAATCTCGGTTTATGGTTTGGGCTGCCACGCTTCGCTCGCAGTGACACCAAACACCGCTAAGACTGTGCAGACGGGCGCAGAAAGGCGCAACAGGCGGCTCGCCGATGAGAGTTCACCATTAGGCGGTTAGTTGCCCCAAGCCTGCTCCGTACGATTTATAATATCATCCTGCAACGAACGCGAAAGAGTTGTGAACAGCGCGCTGTAACCAGCCACGCGAACAACGAGGTGCTTATAGTTTTCGGGGTGCTTTTGCGCGTCGATAAGCGTTTCGCGGCTAACCACGTTAAACTGCATGTGGCTTCCCTTTTGGTCGAAATACGTGCGAATGAGTGCGACGAATTTTTCGAGTCCTTCACGCCCCGCGAGCGCCGACGGATGAAACTTTTGATTGAAAAGGGTTCCGTTGCTCGCAATGTAGTGGTCGAGCTTACTCACCGAATTTGCCGTAGCGGTGGGACCCTTTGTGTCTCTTCCCGCCGAAGGGCTCACGCCGTCGGCAACGGGAACGTAGGCATATCTTCCGTCGGGAGTGGCGCCCGTTTGCGCGCCGAGCGGCACGTTAGCCGACACGGGATAAAGTCCCGCTTGAAACATTCCGCCGCGAGGGTTTTTGTAGGTTTCGAGCGGACGGGTGTACATATACGCCGCCTCTCTCGCAAACGCGTCGGCAACGTCGTCGTCGTTGCCGAAGTGCGTAACTGCGTCTATAAGCGACTTGATTTCGGCAAAACGTTTTTTCTCCGTGTCAGAAAGCGAAGAGAGCACGCTTTTGAGCACGGCGGGAATTTCCTTTTCGGAAATCTTCTTTCCCTCCGCTTGCATGGCGCGCACGACGTCGGCAGTTATGTCGGCGGCGCGAGCTTCGGTTATATTGCCGTAATTATAGTAAAGCGCCCGTTTGAGCTCTTCCATTGTAAATTTCTTCTGCTCGTACACGAGAGTTTTCACGGCGTAGAGCGCATCGCCCATGTTCGCAACGCCGAAGCCCTGCGGCCCGGTGAAGTTATATATGGCGCCGCCCTCTTGCAAACTTTTGCCGCGAGCTATGCAATCGTCTACCAAACAGCTCTCTAACGCAAGCGGCGAGCGCTCCATGTGGGCGTAATCGATTGCGTTGTCGGCGTTCACCAAAAGCTCGATTGCGTAGTTAATCTGCTTTACATATGCGTCACGGAATTTTTCGTATGTATCTAACTTCGAAACGTCGCCCGTGTCGAGCCCCACCTGTTCGCCCTTGTCTATGCCGCGAGAAAAAACGAGTTCGAGCGGACGGCACATATTGAAAAACGCGGCGTCGTGCCAGCCGTCGGTTTTGCCAGGACATTGCGGCTCGACGCACCCTATTATGTTATAGTTGCGCGCGTCCGCCATTGTGAGGCCTCTGCTGACAAGCGCGGGGATAATAACTTCGTCGTTGTAATACGCGGGAAGCCCCACTCCCGTGCGAGTGAGTTCGCCCGCTTTTATAAGGAGCTCGTGAGGGCTACCGTTCCACACTCTTATGGAAAGCGACGGTTGAGGAAGCATTACGTGCTTAGACGCGACTATACACATAACCGAAAGGTCGTTCGTAACGTCTATGCCGTCGGCATTGACACCGCCCACAATCATATTTTGGAACAAGCTGTAACCCGCGAACCCTTCGGCGGAAGCGGCGTCGCGCACTTTGTTCAAATCGTTTAATTTCACGAAAATGCAGTCTATAAGTTCTTGCGCAAATTCGCGCGTAAGTTTGCCGCTCTTTATATCTTCGGCATAATAGGGATACATGTATTGGTCGAAACGACCCGGACTTATGCTGTGACCGCTCGATTCGAGTTGCAAAAGCTGTTGGATAAACCAAAACGATTGGCAAGCTTCCGCGAAACTGCGGGCGGGTTTTGCGGGAACTTGCGCGCAACGCGCCGCAATATCGATTAGCTCTGCTTTGCGCGCGTGGTCACTCTCCCTTTCAGCCATTTCAGCCGCAAGCTCGCTGTAACGGGCGGCGTAAATCTTAACCGCCTCGCAAGCCACGATTACCGACTTCAAAAATGCCGAACGGCGGGCGTAATCGGCGTCGGCGACGCTTGCCTTGCCGAGCTCGGACGCGGCTCGCGCAATCACCGAATCGAGACCGCCCGAGAGCACTTCGCCGTATTTCACGGTGACGTGCCCAACTCCGTTATAAAAATAATTGCCCGGCGTAAACATATTGTGCTCGAAAGCCTTTCTCGCTTCGGGCGCCATATACGAAGTGGCGAGCTCGCTCGTGGTTTTTCCTCGCCAGTATTTGTGAACTTCGCGTAGCGCGGCTTTGCTCTCCTCGCTTATTTCAAACGGGTCGGCGGCACGGGTCGCAACGGTGTCGAATTCGGATTCGAGCCACTCGAACGAAAACTCGGGAAACGTGGGGCACGAACGCGGCGATACCGAGTTGGCTCCCACTACGAGCTCCCCTTGCCTAATAACAATGGGAATATTTTTGCAAACGTTATAAAACGCTTTCGCTTTGCGGAGAACGATAGGTTCCCCTTCCGTTTTGCGGAACGACTCTGTGTAAAGCACCGCGCGGTAATGCTCGATTTGCGGCATTTTTTCAAACAAGTCGGAAACAAGTCGACCTATTCTCGGCGTTTTGGCGCATTCGGCAATTTCGAATTTCATTTTGTTTTTACCCCTTTTACGAGTGCAGCGACCACAATCAATACACCCGTATGCTATATTTACATAGTTATTTTACCACACAAAACCACACTTGTCAACCGTAAAAACAAATAAAAACCCACACGAGCATGTTTTTTTCGTGTGGGTTTGAGCGAGTTTTATTTTCCCGTGTTTTAGCGAGCGCTATTTTTGTGCTTCGTTTTCGTCGCGTTCCGGCACTTCGCTCGCAGTTTCGCCCGATTTCTCGGGGCGGGTCACTATCGTAGCAAAGTTTTTCCATTTGTCATTACACAAAACTTCCACTTCGTCTCCGACCTCGTAAAACGTTTTACCGTATGCAGTCTTTTCTTCTCCGTCCACTTCTATGCGCACTTTGTACATAACGATGGTAATGCGGTTCGTCTTGCGTCCCGCCGAATAGCCGGTCAAACTCGACATGGTGCAAGCAAGCACTTTGCCTTTCTTCAATATCGAATTTTTGTATCCTTTACTCGACATGGATATTTTTTGACGTATTGCCACCGTAATTCCCGAAATTATTATTATACCGCCGAACCCCGCAAAACAGACAATGCCCGCAACGATATAGCCGAGCCCTATAAAGATAGGAAACCCCAAAAACAAAGCAAGCAACACTCCCAAAAGAACAAAGCCCGCTATTTTCTCTTTTTTACTCGACGAACGGTAAGCGCTTTTCACATGCGCGATTTGGTGTTCAGCCATTGCCGTTTGATTTTCAACGCCGTAGGTGGAATTTATTCGCGCGAGAGCTTCGCTTTCAGCTTCCGCGTCTCTATGTTGCTCAACGGCGGCGCATTCGGCGGCAACGTTTTCGCTTTCCTTTTCCTCGTTCTCGTATTCCTCGTTCCCGTCGTCAGATTCGTCTTCGTCGCTTTCACCGTCCGCTTCCATTTCGTCGTCGGTGTCCGCCCCGTCGTCGGCAAGCTCGCCGTTCGATTGCGTCTTTCCTTGTTTAATTCCTATAAAAATGAACACGGTATAGCCGACCGCGACACAAAATTCTCCGCCGAACAGAATGACTACGGCCGCCATTCGCATGGCGTAAATATCCACTACCGAACCTATAACCATGCAAATCACAAAGAGCGCAATGGGCAAAAGGGTTAGAAACGCAAGAGCTTTTCTGTTCATATTTTTTAATTTCCTTTATAGCGTTTGCATAGGAAAAAATGTCCGCGCAATGCAAGACATTTTTTGAGGTTAAGCAGAGCATTCTCCGCTTATATTCTACTTTTGGCAGTAAATGTAATCGGTCTTTTTACCGCCGCCGCTAGTTACGAGCGCTTTCGTCTCTCTTGCGATTACGAGTTCTTCGTTGGTTGGAATTATGAGCACGCGAACGCGCGAATCGGGCGCGGATATGTCGCGCGCGACTCCTCTTTCGCCGCTGTAATTTTTCTTTTCGTCAAGCTTGATTCCGAAGAACTCCATGTTCCCCGCCACGCGCGAGCGAACTTCGGGAGTGTGCTCGCCTACGCCCGCAGTAAACACTAGCGCGTCTATTCCGTTCATTGCCGCGATATACGCCCCCACATAACGCTTAACGGTGTAGCCGAAAACGTCGAGAGCCAAAATCGCGCGTTCGTTTCCCTTTTCTGCCGCCGCCGTAAGGTCTCTAAAGTCGCTCGAAACTCCGCTGAGCCCGGCCATGCCCGACTTTTTGTTGCAAACGTTCAAGACTTCGTGAACGTTCATTCCCGTTTTGCTCATGAGGTATTCAACAACCGACGGGTCTATATCGCCGCAACGGGTGCCCATAGGAACGCCTTCGAGCGGGGTGAAGCCCATGCTCGTATCAACGCATTTTCCGCCGTCTACCGCGCTAATCGACGAACCGTTGCCCAAATGGCAGGTAACGACTTTAACGTCTTTCACGTCTTTGCCCAAAAACTTCGCCGCTTCTTCGGAAACAAACTTGTGGCTCGTGCCGTGAAAACCGTAGCGACGCACTTTATAGTCGGTGTAGTATTCGTAAGGAAGCCCGTACATATACGCCTTTTTGGGCATAGTATGGTGGAACGCGGTATCGAACACAAGAGCCATAGGCACGCCGGGCATAGCCTTTTTGCACGCTTCCACGCCTATAAGATTTGCGGGTTGGTGAAGAGGCGCAAGCTCTCCGTTACGGCGGCAAATTTCCATAACCTCGTCGGTAACGAGCACCGACTCGGTGAAATCTTCGGCGGAATGCACCATTCTGTGCCCCACCGCGCCGATTTCGTTCATGCTCTTCACAACGCCGTGCGCGGGGCTGACGAGAGCGTCGAGCACAAGGCGAATAGCCTCGTTGTGGTCGGGCATAGGCGATTTTATTACCGTTTCTTTTCCGTTCGCCTTATGCGTGAGCATACTGCCGTCTATGCCTATGCGCTCGCACACGCCTTTTGCCGAAACCGTTTCGGTTTCCATATCTATAAGTTGATATTTAAGCGAACTGCTGCCCGCGTTTATAACAAGTATTTTCATGATTTTCCGTCTCCTTTCTTTTTTTACGGGCTACGCTCCGCCCAAACTTCAAGCGACAAAAAAGTTTTGCCGCCGCATATTCAAATAAAACTACTTAATAGTGTTGAGCACCACAACGGCTACAACCGAAACGATATCTTCCACCGAGCAACCTCTGCTAAGGTCGTTAACGGGTTTCGCAAGTCCTTGAATGAGCGGACCGATTGCTTCCGCGCCGCCCAAATATTGGCTGAGCTTATAAGCTATATTGCCCGCGTTTAGGTCGGGAAAAATGAGCACGTTGGCTTTTCCCGCGACGGGGCTGTTGCCTTTCACTTTCTTTTCGGCTACGCGAGGCACGAGCGCGGCGTCGCCTTGAAGCTCGCCGTCAACAAGCATGTCGGGATATTTTTCTTTGATTTTTGCAAGCGCGTTCGTCATTTTGTCAACAAGCGGGTCTTTGGCGCTCCCTTTGGTGGAAAAGCTGAGAAGAGCCACTCGCTGTTCGGGGAAGCCGCACACGTCGCGCGCCGTTTTGGCGGTGCTGTACGCAATATCCACGAGCTGTTCTTCGGTTGGATTGGGAATAACGCCGCAATCGCCGTAAACCAAAACGCCGTTTTCGCCGTAGAGCTTAGCGGCGGGGTTCTCTTTGGGCAACGCGATAATGAACGAACTCGAAGCGCTTCCTATACCGGGAGCGGTTTTTATAATCTGCAACGCAGGACGAAGCACAGCGCCCGTAGAATTGATTGCGCCCGCCACCATGCCGTCGGCGTCGTCCGCTTTGAGCATGAGCGTGCCGAAATAGAGCGGGTCGGCGGCAATTTTTTGAGCGTCTTCGCGCGTCATTCCTTTCGCCTTTCTGAGCTCGTAAAGTAGGTCGGCGTAAGAATCGAGCTTGTCCGACTTGGCGGGATTTATAACGTTAAATCCGCCGAACTTAACGTCGGGGCAAAGTTTTTTCATTTCGGCTTCGTCGCCGAGCACGGTTATGCGCGCCATTTTTCTCTCGGTGATGAGCGCTGCGGCTCTTATAGTGCGCTCGTCGGCCCCTTCGGGAAGCACAATGTGGCGGTTCAGCTTTGCCGCCCGCGCCCGAATGGAATCCATAATTTCAGACATGGTTTTTATCTCCCTTTTACTAAATATTTTTTCCGCATATTATTATACTACCGCAAAAAAAATTTGTAAAGGAATTTCGCCCCATTCATGCCGTGTCACTGCGAGCAAAGCGCGAACGTTAGCAATGTCATTGCGAGCGTAGCGAAGCAATCTCAAACATAAAACAAAGATTGCCACGTCGAGCTTCGCTCTCCTCGCAATACTCGCATACGCTAGTGGCGTTCGCGCTTCGCGCTCGGCTAAGGACACTCACCGTCATTTCGACAGAAGCGAGGCGGAGCGGAGAAATCTTATAAATAATAAAAGACCTCTCCGCTTCGGTCGAGGCGACAAAAAATGTACATGTTCACAGTATTTTTTCAACCGCGAGAATTATGAGCGCAAGCCCCGCCACTATGTTGCCTAATCTTCCGTTCTTCACTCCTCGCCCGCCTTTCGCGCCGAAATAGAGAGCCGCCGCCGTAAAAACAAAAGTGCACACTGTGGTGCACGCGATTGCCGCCGCTTGCCCCATACTCCCGAACCCCGCCGCCAAACCGTCTACCGACAACGCCGAACCGAGCGCCGCTCCTTCCGGCACCGAAAGTCGTTTGTCTTGATTGCAGTCGGCACGCAGCGAATCGCCGCCCGTATCGACAAGTTTCAAAAGCCCGAAAATCGCAAGAAGCGAAAACGAAATATATTTTCCGACCGACGCGGGCATAAACGGCGCGCTCAAATTCCCCGCCGTCATGCCCGCAGCCACAAAAGCCGCCGACACCACAGCGGCGGCAACCGCTCCCGAAAGAGGCACTTTTAATCTCGACGCACCCGCCGAATAGCCGCACGCAAGCGCGTCGGCGCTCACGCTCAGCGAAAGTATAATACTCATTGCAAAAATGTTCATCAATACCATTGTATGCAAAGAGCGAATTGCGGGCACGCCGTTTTTATGGCACAAAACGGTAAAAACTATTGCCAGCCTTTTTATCGAAAAAGGTTGGTGTTTTGTTAAAGCTCAAAGCTACAAATTCATAAACAAAAAGCTCTCCATTGCGAGCTCTGCAATAATCGCCCTTACCCGTCGCAAAGCACGGTTTTTCTGCCGCTTAGAGCGGAGAGAACAAGGCTTTCGCGGCGTTTCTTTTTGCAAAAACGAAGTCGCACGTATTTGCGCGACGCCGACTTAGGCTTTCCTTGCACTGTGCCGCGAGTAGTCACCGCGAGCGAATTTGCCGAGCGCGGAATAAAGCGATAGTCCGACACGGAAACGTGCACGTTTTCGAAGTTGCGCGCCATGCGCCTAAGCATTGCGAGCATTCCCCTTTTCGCGAGAGGCGAAAACGCGATTCCGTCGAGGTTGAGCCAAGCCTCTTTGGTGCCCTCGTCGAGAGCGGCGGCAAGCACCACTCCCCTAAACGCATAGCGCGAAAGCGAGCTCATTTTTTTATCGAGCGACGCCCGCACTCCCGCCTTTTTCAACAGCTTTTCGGCGGATTGCGCCGAAAGCGACTCTTGCGCTTTGAGAGCTCGGGCATAGGCAAGATATTCGCCCACTCGCATGTCGCCGTAAGGAATATCGCCGAGCACCATGCAGATTTTGCCGTTCACGCCGAAATCGGCAAGTACGTCGCAATTGTCCGCAACCGCCGCGCCGTCGCGAGGGGTGCGAAACAGCTTCCTTTTTTCGCGTATATTTCCTATATAATAAGTGAGCACAAAAAACTCCTCCCGCAATTAAGGTACGGAAGGAGTATCGACACGAAAAAGAATTTTATACGTTAACTTTACTTATATATCGTATTTCGCCAAAATTGCGCTCGGCGACTTTCCGAGAAGCGACAGTATGGGAATTATTCCGCAAAACAAACTTACTCCGAGCAACAGCGCGAGCACGCACAGCGCAAGCCACGCGGGATAATAAAGGACTGACGCCATTATGGCGGAAGTGCCGAGACACGCCATGAACAGGCTCATTACCAAATAGCCTATAAACACGGTGAGCAGTGTGAGCACAAGCGCTTCCACGAAAAATTTGAACACGAGGTTCTTTTTGGAAGCGCCGATAGCGCGATAAATCCCCACCTCTTTCACTCGCACCATAAACGACGAACGCATCATAAAATACATGCACAGGCTCATAAGCGCAAGCGTGACTACGAGCGAAATAATATTGCCTATAATTCCGGCGCGGCTGTCGCGAATTATATTTTCGTACATATCGTCGGGCGTAACCAAAGGAGAACGGAAATCGTTTCCCGTAGAAACGTTCGCAAATTCGCGTTTCAAATATTTTTCCGTCTTTTCGGGATTTGACGAATGCACTATAATATAATAGCCGTAATAATAATCGGACTTATACGATCTTTCGGTTTTGTTAGAATAGAAACTCTTGATTCCCGCGCTCTCGTGAGTCTCGCCTATTCTCTTCGAAAGAGCAATGTAGTCGGAATCGTTCAAAAGATAGCCTATGGGATTTCTTTTATTTTGGAGAAACTCCTTGTATTCGTCTTTGAACTCATAGCTTTTTTTCTCGTATTCTTTACCTACTACGCTCTCAAATTCGTCCGCGCCAACGCCCGCATTAATGTATATGTCCCACGCCTCGTCGTAAGTAGGATATTTTCCCGTTTCGGCTTTTATTTTGCGCGCATAATAATACATATCGGCTTCCGTGCCGTTATACAGCGCTTGCGAATATGTCATTTTATACACCTCAGCCGCAAGCACGCCTTTTTCGATTACAAGCCATGAATTAAAGTCGTTCGAAAGTTTTAGCTCCTCTTGCATGAATTCGTTAAAGTATTCGAAATAGTAATCGTAGTAATCGAAAAAATAAAGATTTTGAGCATCCGTGTGCGATAAATCTTCGGTTACCAAATTTTCGAAATACTCGTACTGACTTATTTTCTTGTAACCGTAAGTTTCGAGCCACATGTCGTAACTTTCGTTATTCCTCTTTATTTTTGAAATCTTGAAAGTCTTTCCGTGAATTTTGATTTCGTCGCCTACCGAAAACGAAGTGTTATCCATTGCGGACTTTATATTGCACTGAAAAGTTTCGCCGCTTTTAAGCTCTATTCCGTAGTCGGACGCGCGCAACGCATATGTTTGCACGTCGGAAAACGTTTTTTGAGCCAACGCAAACGGCGATGCGAAAATCGCCGCTTCGCTCGACTTAACTATTCCCGCCACTCTCGGATTTTTGCCGTTAAACGCAAGCGAAGCGGCGGCAAGCCCAAGCAAATCTTTGTATTCCGAAATGAACCCCACCGAAGACGTTTCAAGCACGTTGTCGGCGGCGGCGGTTGTGAGCACGATTTCGTCGGAACTCAAATTCGTGTTTTTTCCGAGCACAAGCGGCAAATCTTTGCACACCGTCTCATCCATAATTACGGCGTTCGTATTAAATCCGTCGTAACTGTTATAAGGTTCGAACGTTTCGAAAAACTGCGTGTAAAACCTAACGTTGTTTTCGATATTAGGCACGAATGTGTCGCCGAGCCTAACGCAATCGATTCCCGAGTCGGCTTTGCCTAACGAATTAAAAAGCTTTTCCGACGTTTCGTCGCTGTCGGCATACAAATAGAAAGTGTTATGACTGTACGCCCTGTCGGCTTTTATAAGGTCGTTTATCGCCGTGCCGAAAAACGCGCTCACAAGCACGAATACGGCGGCGAAAAGCCCCATGCAAAATCTGAAAAACTTTTTGCCGCGCTTACCCTTTTTAAAGTTGGCTTTGTAGCCCGACTTTATCGACGCTCCGAACGAAAACAGCTTTCCGCAACGCGAGCTTTCGAGCGGCGGCAACGCGCTCATGTCTATATTTTCGGCGCCTCTGCTCTTTTCCACGCCGTGCTTGAACACTCCCTCGCGGAGCCTCACCTCGCTCGCGGAATCGAGCACCTGCACTTTGGGCGTGTTGATTTGAATATACATTTTGCCGCCGCTGTTCACTATTTTGAGTTTGAGCGGAGACTCGGGCGCGTCGCCGTAATATTCGATTTCGGCGTTCGCTCCCGTTATTTCGCATTTATCGAGTTCGCCTAAAAATATGTCGTTTTTGTCGCGAGCCGAATATCCGCCGAGCGCGTCGTTATGGCGAACGTTAGCCACTTTGCCGTCGTGCAGTTCTATAACGGTGTCGCAATAGTAGTCTACAAGGCTTTCTTCGTGGGTAACCAAAAGCACCAAATGCTCTTTCGATATTTGACGCAACAATTCCATTATTACTACGGTATTCGCCTCGTCGAGGTTGCCCGTCGGCTCGTCGGCAAGAATTATGCGCGGGTTCTTAACTATGGCGCGCGCAATAGCTATGCGTTGTTGCTGTCCGCCCGAAAGAGTGTCGGGCGTGCGGAAACGGTATTTTTCCATTCCCACGTTTTTTAGCGCCGCCATAACGCGCTCTTCTATTTTCGCCTTGTCGGTCATGCCGCAAAGCCTTAGTGCGTCGGCTACGTTGTCAAAGCAACTTTCCTCTTTGTTGAGGTTGTAGTTTTGGAAAATATATCCCATATACCGATTTCGTACGTCGTCGGTATTTTTGCGAATATCTTTCCCTTCCACCGTAAGCTCGCCCGACGCAAATCCGTCGAGCCCGCCTATTACGTTTAGTAGAGTGGTTTTGCCGCAACCGCTTTTGCCGAACACGGCAACCATTCCGCGCTCGGGAAGTTCGAGACTAACGTCGTTTATAACGTGTATTTCGTTTTGCTTGCCCTTATTGAAAAATTTGTGCAACGACTTGACGCCTATCATTCCGCCGAACCTCCTTTAAGCGATTTTTTAACGCTCTCTCGGAAAAGCTTTCCTATTTGCTTATGCGTTACACGCAATGTGAGCAACAGCATACCCGCAACTATGAGCGCATATTGCCACGCGTGCAAGAACATGAAAAATCCGTTTAGTAGCGGTGTTAGGAAAATCGCGAGAGCCGCCGCGAGCAAAAACGCGTAGGCGGGAAGAAGCGACAAAAGCATTCGCGCGTAAATGCCTATTCGCACGACTCTCACCGGAATGCCCATAGAGCGCATTATCGCCATATCCCCTTTAAACGCCGCCATAGAGCGACTTGTGCACAAATTTATTACGAGCGCCAAGAATAAAATCGCTATAAACCAAATTATAAGCATAACTATGTTCATAACCGTTGCGAGAATTTTTCCGTAAGCGTCGGGCTCGTAGGTGGTGTCGGACGGCACCGCTATATAACCCGCGTCTTGCAGTTTGTTCGCCGCCGAATGCGCCTTTTTGTCGGAAGAGAAAAAAAGAGAAACTTGCCTATACGATTCCGATAAAATTTCTTCCGCAATATCGCGCATAGTAGCAACCGACATAACCGCCGCCGAGCCAAACGCGTCTTTCGCATCCGGCGGAGAGTCGAACACGAAATCGTCTTTTTCAAAACTTTTCGAGTATATTTTTTCGCCCTCTTGCGACGAGTCGTAATTTTTATAATACGTTTTTAATTCGGCTTCCGCATCGAACGCTTCGCCGTCTTGCGTGCCGCCGTTAGTTTTCACGAAAGACTCGAAAATTTCGTCTTTTATGTAAATCTTTCCGTTTTCCATATCGAACGACGGAACAATCGTTCCAATGCTCGTTTGGAATTGATTTCCGCCCGAAAAATACACGCCCGCCCACACGCTCGTGTTCAAACGCGCAGCCAAATAATACAGGCATGTTACCGTGCGGAATCCGTCTTTGGTGAAAAGCATTTTCGCGTCTAAGGTATTATCGTAAAAATACTTTACTCCGCACACCGAAAGCGTAATGTTTTGCAGTTTTACGCTCGTGATTTTCAATTTGTTTTTGCCGAAATACGGTTGCCACGATATGGGCAAATACAACAAAACTTCGTTTTCCGCTTCGGGGTAGCGCCCTACTATATTTTTGCCGAAATCTTCTCCGTATGTAAACGAAAACGACAGCCCGTCTTCCGCTTCGGGAATATAAATAAAATTCGATAATCCGCTGTCGAGCAAAATATCGTACATTAAAAAGCTGTCGGCGCCGTAATCTTCCGAAATCTTTTTAACTTCGTCCTCCGAAAAAATTTTGCCCGAATTGTTCGCGAGCACCACTCTGCCCTCTATGTGCGAAAACATATAATTCTTTTCGAACAGGTTCATTCCCTCGCCGCAAATCGAAGTGACGGCGAAAATCGCCACCGTGCCTATAATCAAAAGAATACAAATAAACACCGACAACTTCGGTTTTGCCGCAAGCAGAGTGCCGCCGAGCGAAAAACCTTTTTTGAACGTAGCCCATCTTTCTTTGCGCTTTTTCGCGCGTTCCGAAATGGGCTTGCTCTCAACGTTTTCAAGCTCTTCGCTTTCAGGTTGCGCGCTCTCGGCTTTCGATATTACATGGTCGGATTCCACAGCGCCGTCGTATACTCTAATGTGCCTAGTGGCAACGTGCTCCACCTGCTCGAAGTTGTGCGTAACCACTATTAAAAGTTTATCTTTTGAAACTTCGCGCAACAGCTCTATTATTTCCTCGCTCGTTTTGGAATCGAGGTTACCCGTCGGCTCGTCGGCAAGAATGACGGGACTGTCTTTTGCGAGCGCGCGAGCTATAACGGTGCGCTGTTTTTGCCCGCCCGAAAGTCTGCTCCCCTTTTGCTTTATTCTGTCGCCAAGTCCCACGCGGTTTATCAGTTCGAGGGCGCGACGTCTTCTTTCCTTTTTGTCTTCTATGTGCAGTAACGCGAGTTCCACGTTTTGCAAAACAGTGAAACTTTCTATAATATTGTAGTCTTGAAAAATAAACGATATGTATTTTTGGCGGTATTGCTCCCACTCGGGTTGCAAATAGTGCGAAGTGGGTTGCCCCTCTATAAGCATTTCGCCCTCTTCGTAGGAGTCCATTCCGCTAATCACGTTTAAAATGGTTGACTTTCCCGAGCCCGATTTGCCCGTTACCGCCACAAACTCGCCTTTATTGAACGCGAGATTCACTCCTCTTATGCCAACGGCAACGTTGCCTTCGGAAACGTAAATTTTTCCGACGTCTTTCAATTCCAAAAGTGCCATAATTCCTCCCGAAAGCAAACGACTATTCGCACCTTTTACACAAATATAACAATCTATGTCACGGCTTTGTCCCGCTTTTCTTTTAACACTTTAATATTTTACCGCACTTTTTTCTATTTGTCAATAGCTGCAAGGCGTGTAAATTCCGACGGTTCAACCCGTGAAAAAAATTAAAGCGATTATATTTTAACATGTTTCCCCCCCCCGTCAATCGTATGAACGCGCTTTCTTTATTTTTATTTTATATAACGCAAAAGATCGCTAAAAAAGCGCTCTCTTGTACTTGCTTGTTTATAAATTTTATTTGCGTTTAAGAGTAGACAAATACATATTTTTCAGCTTTGCCGCGTTTGCTTGCGGGTCGGTTGCATCCCATTCGCTATTCCCTTCCAACTCGCTTTCAAAATACCACCCGACGGTATTCTTAAACGTCACGCTCGTAAGATTTTTACAAGTAAAAAATAAGTCGCCGCTTATCGTTTTCAAATTTTCCCCTATTATCACTTCGGAAAGCGATTCGCAACTCGAAAAAGCTCCGCTCTCAATACTTTTCACGCCGTCGCCGATTACGGCTTTTCTCATAGCTTTGCAATCCATGAAAGCAAATTCTTCGACAGCCGTTATATTGTCGGGTATTACAATCTCTTTCAGATTTTCGCAATTATATAAAAAGCCGTACGGTATTGTTTTAATTCCCTTGCCGATTGTAACGGTTTCGAGTTTTTTGCAACTTTGCAAAATTTCCTTTCCAACATTCGTCACGTTATCGGGAATTGTAAAAGATGTGAGCGACGAACAACTTGAAAAAGCGCCCAATTCGATACTTTTAATATTTTCGTGAATAACTACATTTTCTAATGCAAAACATTCGCCGAACATGCGCTCGCTTATTGTCGTAACTTTTTCGGGAATAACAATACTTTTTAATTTGCGACAAGAAACAAACGCGTTTTTCCTATTTTAACAACGCTGTTCGGTATCATAATGCTTTCCAAATTACTGCATCCGCTAAATGCGAAGTCTTTTATTTCGGTTGTGCCGTCGGGAACGATTTAAGCGACTCGGGAACAGAACCGAATATAAACGAAAATCTTGTATTTTCGCTTCCGTTAGGCGTCTGCCCTATGTATAGTTCTCCTACAATTTTAATACGATTTAAATATATCTCACCCCGCAAAATTTTGTCAACTATAATCGTGTGTCAAACCGCGCAAATTAGTCACAGTTTTTTACAAATCGATAGTTTCTTTGTAAATTTCGCTTTTGGCGACTCCCCTGTCGGAAGCCGCCTTTTTTACCGCTTCTTTTTTGTCGAGGCCGCAAGACATATAATGGCGCACGTGTTCGCGCACGGAAAGAGAATTGAGCTCGCACTCGCGCTCTTTGCCTTCGAGCACGAGCACGTATTCGCCCTTTTCGGTAAACTCTGGAACGTCGCCCAACGTGAAGCGAACGCACTCCTCGAACTTTTTGCTTATTTCGCGAACAAGCGCCGCTCGGCGCGCGCCGAATGCGGAATAAAAACACTGCAAATCTTTTTTAAACGAATGCGGCGAAACATAGAACGCGAGACAACCCGAAAAACTTTTGAACGTTTCGAGGAATTTTTCACGTGCCGAATTTTTTTCGGGCAAGAAGCCGCCAAACGCAAGACTGCGCAAATCAAAGCCGCTGAGTACCGCCGCCGACACGAACGCGCAACTGCTTCCGACCAAAGTATAAGGCAAGTCGTTTTCTATTACGCTTTGCACGAGCACGTTTCCCGGGTCGGATATGCAGGGAGTGCCCGCGTCGGTGACGAGCGCGATTTCTTCGCCGCAAGAAAGGCGACGGATAATTTCGGCGCACTTGCTCTTTTCGTTGAATTTTTGGTAACTTTCCATAGGCGCGGTAATTTCGTATTCGGCGCACAGTATTGCCGAGCGACGGGTGTCTTCCGCAAGAATGAGCGACACGCTTTTGAGCACCTCCAAAGCGCGCAACGTTATGTCTTTTAAATTGCCGAGCGGCGTGCAAACAAGATACAGCATTGTTTTTCCTTTTTTATTGTTTTATGTCTTTGCGAGAAACAAACGCAGTGAGTGACGCGGCAATCTTTGTTTTATAGACTGCCGCATCGCCTTATGGCTCCTCGCAGTAACACGGAATACCGCAACTAAAAATACGTTTTCGGTTCTCGTTCGGGGAGCACTGTTACGCCCTCTTTTCCGTCGCGAACGCATTCCGCCATAAAGATATGCGGCGGCTTGTTTTGCGACGGACGAAGTATTTGCAATTTTTTTGGCTCTAATTTATTGGTTTTCAGCGTGAATAACGCTTCGGCAAGGCGGGTTATGTGGTGCACAATATAAAACTTTCCACCCGTTGAAAGCAGTCTCGCAGCCGTTTCGGCTACCTCTTTCAACGTAACCTTTTCTTCGAAACACGCTATTCTTTCGGTTTCGGTGCCGCGAGGCGCGCCGCTTCCCGCTTTCATATACGGCGGATTACACACAACCGCGTCGAAATTGCCGCAAAAACGTTGCATGGGCATGTGCGCAACCGTTATATCGAGCGAATTCAAGCGCGCGTTTTCTTCTATAAGCTCGCAACACTTCTCCTGTATTTCAACGGCGGTAACCGAGCAACCGAATTTACCCGCAAGCAACACCGATATTATTCCCGTCCCCGCGCCCAAATCGCAAACTCGCGAGCCCTTATTCGGCGCGGCGAAATTCGCAAGTTCAACCGCATCGGTGCCGAACGGAAACAGCTCGGTGTCTTGCATAAATTTTAACCCGTGAGTTTGCAAGTCGTCAATTCTTCTCATTCGCAAGCCTCGCCGTCGTCAAGAAAAATTCGCGCAACGTTTTCGCTCTTTTCCGTTACCTTTATTTTATCGCTTATTTCCATACCCAAAATCGCGAGCGCTTCGCTTTCGCAAGCAAGCAAAATAAGCGAATCGCGTAGCCGTGCGGGCACCTTTTTGTCGATTAAATATTCTTTCAGCTTCTTGCTTCCGCCGCCATAAGGCGCAAATCTGTCGCCCTCTCGGCGCGAACGCAAAACGCAACCGCTCGGAAGCCTGTCCGCATCGAACGAAAGAACGCCGTCGCTGTTAGGAAAATACGGCTTTGCGGCTCTCTCCGTTTTAACTTTTTTTACGGGCGTAATGAACTCCCTACGGAGCGAATGCGGTAAATAAAACTCAACTTCCCAATCCGCTGCGCCTACTTCCTCGCCGTCGCGGTAAAAAGCGATTGCACCGTATTCGTTGCGGGCAAGAACGCCGTTTCCCAAATCGGTGCGCGCACCCGTGCGGCACTCTTTGAGGCGCATAACAGAATCCACCGTCGCGCAATATACGTCGGACACTACGCCCAAGCGGTTCATAGCCTCGAAAATATACTGCGGAGAAACGAACTCTTTTTCAAGCAACACGGCGCCGTCGCGCTCGCAAATCGCGTCTTCGTTTAGTCGCTTGCGAATAAAATTATCGGCTTCGCGCGCAAAGTTTGCCGCTCGGCAAATCGCGTTTTCAGCCGACGGGAACCGCTCGCGTATGCGCGGCAAAATTTCATGCCGAACATAGTTGCGGGCGTAATCGGTGCAAGAGTTCGTTTCGTCGGTAACAAACGGCACGTTGTTCGCTTTAACATATGCGCATATTTCTTCTTTTTCGGTAGTAAGAAACGGACGGAATAGCCCGCCGCTCAAAGTATTCATGCCCGAAAGCCCTTTTAAGCCGCAACCGCGAAATAAATGCAACAGTACGGTTTCGGCGTTGTCGCGCGCATGGTGCGCCGTTGCCACAATGTCCGCTTTACCGCTCTCGATTAGTTCCGAAAAGAACTCGCGGCGGAAAAAGTGCGCCTCGCACTCCTCTCCCCGCCCCGACTCCGCGCTCAGCGCAGGTATATTCGCGCATTTACAAATAAATTCCACGCCGTGTCGCGCGCAAAAATCACGCACGAACTCACTGTCTTGCTCCGAGTTCTCGCGTATGCCGTGTTCCACGTTCACCGCGAGCAATTCGAGTTTCTTCTCGTCGCGATAGCTTAGCAACAAGTTAAGCAGCGCCATAGAGTCCTCGCCACCCGACACCGCCGCCGCCACGCGCTTATTTAGCGCATATTTTTCTATAAGTTGTTTTGCATTTTCAAGCATTTGATTAAAATTGCAAAATAGGGCGGTCGTTTTTGCGGCTACCCTATTTTGTTATATTAAGTTTTTTAGTTTTCGCTTTCGCCGAGCGTGGAATTATCTCCGCCCGAAAGCTCTACGGGATAAATGTTTTTATACTTGCGCATACCCGTGCCCGCAGGAATGAGCTTGCCGAGAATTACGTTTTCTTTCAAGCCGATGAGCGGGTCGATTTTGTTCTTGATTGCAGCCTCTGTGAGAACGCGCGCGGTTTCTTGGAACGACGCCGCCGAAAGGAAGCTGTCGGTTGCAAGAGCCGCTTTTGTAATTCCGAGCAAAGTATATTTTGCCGCACCGGGACGCCCGTAATTTTCGAGCGCTCTCGCGTTTGCCTCTTCGAACACCGAAAGGTCGATAAGCTCGCCGGGCAATAAATCGGCGTCGCCGCCGTCTTCCACCTTGACTTTTTTAAGCATTTGACGCACAATAACTTCTATGTGTTTGTCGTTTATTTGCACGCCCTGACTGCGATAAACGGATTGAACTTCTTTGAGGATATATTCTTGAACCTCGCGCCTGCCCTTTGTGCGCAAAATATCTTGCGGGTAAATGGGACCTTCGGTAAGGGGGTCGCCCGCCGCCACAACAACGTCGTCTTTGATATTCGGTTTTAGCTTGGCGGTGAAAGGAATCATGTAGCGGTCTTCCTTCCCCTCGTCGTTCTTTATATAAACGTTGCGCACGCCGTCTTTTTCTTCTATGCGCACCTTGCCGCCGTACTCGGCTATAACAGCCACGCCTTTGGGGTTGCGCGCTTCGAAAAGCTCTTCAACTCGCGGCAAGCCTCGCGTGATATCGTCCGCCGACGCGACGCCGCCCGTGTGGAACGTACGCATGGTGAGCTGTGTGCCCGGTTCGCCTATACTCTGTGCGGCTATTATACCCACAGCTTCGCCGATTTTAACTTTGGACGAGCCCGACATATCTTTGCCGTAGCATTTCGCGCAAACGCCGTGTTTGCTTTTACATGTGAGCACGGTGCGGATATTCACGGCTGTAATTGCTTTTTTGCCCGTCGCGGGGTCAACCACCGACGCAATTTCTTTCGCCTTGTCTTCGGTAATCATTTCGTTGCAAGCCACGATTACTTCGCCCGTAACGGGGTTAACCACGTCTTCGGCGGCGAATCTGCCGTTTAAGCGGTCTTCGAGGCTCTCGATTACTTGGTCGCCTTCCATAATCGCGGTAGTGCGAATTCCTTTGGGAGCGGCGCCGTCGAAGCAGTCTTCTTCGCGCACAATTACGTCTTGCGCAACGTCCACGAGTCGGCGGGTAAGGTAACCCGAGTCAGCCGTTTTAAGAGCGGTATCCGCCAAACCTTTTCTGCCGCCGTGCGAAGAAATGAAATATTCGAGCGCCGAAAGTCCTTCGCGGAACGAAGAACGAACGGGCGTTTCGAGCGTTTCGCCCTGCGGGTTGGTCATTAGTCCGCGCATACCCGAAAGCTGAGCAATCTGTTTCATGCTACCGCGCGCGCCCGACACAGCCATCATGTTTATGGGGTTGAATTCCGACAAAGTCTTTTTAAGAGCGTCGGTAACGTCGTCGTTCGCCTTGCTCCATTCGTTAACTACGCGCTCGTATTTTTCGCGTTGAGTCATGTGACCCATTTTGTAAAGCGTTTCGATTTTTATTACGTTTTCTTCCGCTTTGTCGAGAATCGCTTTTTTCTCTTCGGGAATGTTCATGTCGAATACCGAAGTGGTAATCGAACCTATTGTTGAATACTTAAAGCCGAGCGCCTTAACGTTATCGAGCACTTTAACCGTTTCGGTAGCGCCTTTCAATTTGAACGTGGCGTCAACTATCTTTTGAAGCTGACTCTTGCCCACTTTATAGTTAACTTCGAGGGCAAACAAGCTCTTGCGGTCGTTAGGGTCGCGCACCGTGAGTCCCAAATCTTGCGGAATAGCCTCGTTAAAGATTATGCGACCTACGGTGGTCTCTATTCTCTCGTGCTCTTTAACTCCGTTGATTTCTTTGTATACGCGCACCCAAATCTTGCTTTGCAGTTCGATTTCCTTGTTGGCGTAAGCCATTTTCGCCTCGTCTACGTCGCAGAAAATCTTGCCTTCGCCTTTCGCGCCCGGCTTATCTATGGTTAGGTAATAGCAACCTATAACCATATCTTGCGTGGGCGAACAAACGGGACGACCGTCGCTTAGCTTCAAGATATTGTTGCTCGCAAGCATCAAAAAGCGAGCTTCTACTTGCGCTTCTACCGAAAGCGGAACGTGCACTGCCATTTGGTCGCCGTCGAAGTCGGCGTTGAACGCGCCGCACGCAAGCGGGTGGAGTTTTATCGCTCTGCCCTCAACGAGCACGGGCTCGAACGCCTGAATACCCAAACGGTGAAGAGTGGGAGCGCGGTTTAATAGCACGGGGTGCTCTTTTATAACGTTTTCGAGAACGCCCCAAACTTCGCTTCCCGCGCGGTCGACTATGCGCTTTGCGCTCTTTATGTTGTGAGTTCTTCCCTGCGAAACGAGCTCGCGCATAACAAACGGCTTAAACAGTTCGAGCGCCATTTCTTTGGGAAGTCCGCATTGATACATTTTGAGTTCGGGCCCCACTACTATAACGCTTCGACCGGAATAGTCGACGCGCTTTCCGAGCAAGTTCTGACGGAAACGTCCTTGCTTGCCGCGCAAGAGTCCCGAAAGACTTTTGAGCTCGCGGTTGCCCGCGCCCGAAATCGCTTTGCCGCGTCTGCCGTTATCGATGAGCGCGTCAACGGCTTCTTGAAGCATACGCTTTTCGTTTCTTATTATAATGTCGGGAGCCGAAAGCTCCATGAGCTTTTTAAGACGGTTATTACGGTTTATAACTCTTCTATACAAGTCGTTTAAGTCGCTCGTGGCAAATCTGCCGCCGTCGAGCTGAACCATAGGGCGAAGCTCGGGAGGAAGCACGGGCAACACGTCCATAACCATCCACGTGGGGCTGTTGCCGCTACGCACGAACGAATCGAGAATATCGAGGCGCTTTATTGCCTTAACTTTTTTGGGACCTGTGGATTTAGCCACAACGTCTTTGAGCTTTTCGTATTCCGCTTTAATGTCGAGAGTGTTCAAAAGCTCTTTTATAGCTTCGGCGCCCATTCCCACGCGGAACGCGTTCTCGCCCCATTTTTCTCTCGCTTCGGCAAGCTTCGCGTCGGAAAGAACTTGCTTGTATTCGAGGTCGGTTTCTCCCGGGTCGAGCACCACGAAGTGCACGAAATACACAACCTGTTCGAGCGCTTTGGGCGTCATGTCGAGCAATAAACCTATGCGGCTGGGCACCCCGCGAAAATACCAAATGTGGGTTACGGGAGCGGCAAGCTCTATGTGCCCCATGCGCTCGCGGCGCACCTTGCTGCGCGTTACCTCAACGCCGCACTTGTCGCATATCACGCCCTTGTAGCGCACGCGCTTATATTTGCCGCAATGACACTCCCAGTCTTTGGTGGGTCCGAATATGCGCTCGCAGAAAAGTCCGTCTTTTTCGGGTTTTTGCGTGCGGTAGTTTATAGTTTCGGGTTTTGTAACTTCGCCGTGACTCCATTCGCGAATTTTTTCGGGTCCGGCGATTGCTATTTGCATCGAATCGAAATTGTTTAATTCAAACATATATTCTCTCTCCTCTCGTTACGCCTTTTTGCCTTTTTTCTTCGATTTCGGACTATCGTCGTCGAAATCTTCGCCGAATTCCGCATCGTCGTCAATGTCGTCGATTTGCGCGTTCGCAAACGGGTCGTCGAGGTCGTCGAACGAGAATTCGTCTTCGTCGGAGAACAGGCTTCCGCCCTCGTCGTCGGCTGTAAGGTCGTCGTTGAACGCGTCTTCGCCGATTAGGTCTATTTCGTCGTCAAAGTTGATTTCGCCAGCTTCGTAGTGCTTAAATCTGCTCTTCTCTTCGGGCTCGTCGAGTTCGTCTTCGATTAGGTCTTTTATTCCGATTTCCACCTTGTCTTCGGTGAGCACTTTCACATCGAGCGCGAGAGCTTGCAATTCTTTTATGAGAACTTTAAACGATTCGGGAACGCCCGGTTCGGAGATATTCAGTCCTTTCACAATCGATTCATAGGTCTTAACTCTGCCCACAACGTCGTCGGACTTCACCGTCATGATTTCTTGCAAGATATTTGCCGCGCCGTAGGCGTACAGCGCCCACACTTCCATTTCGCCGAAACGCTGTCCGCCGAATTGCGCTTTACCGCCAAGAGGCTGTTGCGTTACAAGCGAGTAAGGACCCGTGCTACGAGCGTGGATTTTGTCGTCTACCAAGTGAATGAGCTTTATCATATACATGTAGCCCACTGTGGCGCGATTTTCAAACGGCTCGCCCGTTCTTCCGTCGTACATTTGAATTTTGCCGTCCACTTTGCCTTCGGGATTTACAAACCCGTTTTCGCCCAAAAGTTTGCGAATGTCGCTTTCGTTGGCTCCGTCGAACACGGGGGTGGCAACTTTCCACCCGAGCGCTTTGGCAACAAGCCCCAAGTGCACTTCGAGCACCTGCCCGATATTCATACGAGAGGGCACGCCCAAAGGATTCAAAACGATTTGAAGCGGCGTTCCGTCTGCCATGAACGGCATATCCTCTTCGGGAAGAATACGCGATATAACGCCCTTGTTTCCGTGACGTCCCGCCATTTTGTCGCCAACGCTTATCTTACGCTTTTGCGCTATATACACGCGAACGAGTTTGTTAACGCCCGGACTCATTTCGTCGCGGTTGGCGCGGGTGAATACTTTTACGTCAACCACTATGCCGCCCTCGCCGTGAGGCACGCGCAAACTTGTGTCGCGCACTTCGCGAGCTTTTTCGCCGAATATGGCGCGGAGCAAACGCTCTTCGGGAGTGAGCTCCGTTTCACCCTTAGGCGTAACCTTGCCCACCAAAATATCGCCGCTGTCAACTTCGGCGCCCACGCGAATAATGCCGTCTTCGTCAAGGTTTTTAAGAGCGTCGTCGCCTACGTTCGGTATATCGCGCGTGATTTCCTCTTCGCCGAGCTTTGTGTCGCGCGCTTCGAGTTCGTGCTCTTCTATATGAATGGAAGTGAACACGTCGTCTTTAACGAGGCGTTCGGATATCAAAATTGCGTCCTCGTAGTTATAGCCCTCCCACGCCATGAAACCTATAAGAATGTTTCTGCCGAGCGCGAGTTCGGCGTTTTGGGTGGAATGACCGTCGGCAAGCACCTGACCTTTGCGCACCTTTTCGCCTTTGAAAACTAAGGGGCGTTGGTTTATGCAAGTGCCTTGATTGGAGCCGATGAATTTTTTAAGAGTGTAGCGCGCCACGCTTCCGCCGCTTTCGAGCACTATGATTTCGTTCGCGTCAACATAGCTGACTTCGCCGCCCTCGCGCGCTATAACCATAACGCCTGAATCGTAGGCGATTTTATGCTCTATGCCCGTGCCCACTATGGGAGCTTCGGGTTTGAGAAGAGGCACCGCTTGACGTTGCATGTTACTGCCCATGAGCGCGCGGTTGGTGTCGTCGTTTTCAAGGAAAGGAATGAGCGCCGTTGCCACGCTTATCATTTGGCGAGGCGAAACGTCAATATAGTCTATTTCCGTTTTGTCGACTTCGGATATGTCTTCGCGATAGCGCATGAGCACACGGCTGTTCACAAAACAACCGTTTTCGTCGAGCGGTTCGCCCGCTTGCGCCACACGATAGCGGTCTTCTTCGTCGGCGGGCATATATTCGACCTTATCGGTAACTCTGCCGTTTATTACGTTGCCCGCGTCGTCGAGCACCTTTTCGACTTTGCGATAAGGCGCTTCAATAAAGCCGTATTCGTTTATGCGCGCGTAGCTACTCAGCGACGATATAAGACCTATGTTCTGTCCTTCGGGCGTCTCTATGGGGCACATGCGCGAATAGTGCGTGTAGTGCACGTCGCGAACCTCGAAGCTCGCGCGCTCGCGGTTGAGTCCGCCCGGCCCGAGTGCGGAAAGCTTGCGCTTGTGCGTTAACTCGGCTATGGGATTGCTCTCGTCCATGAATTGGCTGAGCTGGCTTGAGCCGAAAAATTCTTTTATGGCGCTTGCAATGGGGCGTATGTTTATAAGGCTTTGAGGCGAAACTTCGGATTCGTTTTGAATTTGCATACGTTCGCGAATCACGCGCTCCAACCTTGCAATACCGATGCGGAACTGATTTTGAAGCAATTCGCCCACACTGCGCACGCGACGATTGCCGAGATGGTCGATATTGTCAACATAACCCACGCCGTAGCGAAGTCCTATTAAATAGTTGATTGTAGCCACAACGTCGTCTACAAGCAAATGTTTTGCCACAAGACGGTCGGCGTTTTGCTTAACGAGTTCGTAAAGAGCTTTTTCGTCGCCCGCCGCTTCGTCGAGGAGTGCGCGAAGCACGGGGTAATATACTTTTTCATTTATACCGAGTTCGCTCGGTTCGCACGAAACGTAATTTTTAAGGTCAACGTGGCGATTGCCCATAACTATATGAACGCCTTCGCCCTCGTCGCCCACTTTCACCGCAACTTGATTTATGCCCGCGTTTTGAATATTGATTGCAACCGACTCTTCGATTACGTCGCCGCTCTTCACGTACAAAACGCCGTCGGCGTCAATAACGTCTTCGGCTGCCGTCTGCCCCGCGAGACGGGCGGCAAGCGCGAGCTTTTTATTGTATTTATATCTTCCCACGCGGCTTAAGTCGTATTTTCTGCGGTCGAAGAACAAGCCCTCTATATACCCGCGAATACTGTCCACGTTGGGAACTTCGCCCGGCCTTAGCTTGCGGTTCAATTCCACAAGTCCTTCGTCGGGAGTTTTAGCCATGTCTTTATCAACCGTGCCCACAATGAGCGGCTCGTTGTGAAACAGCGCTATAATATCCTCGTCCGAAGATATGGGATAGTCGGGAGCTATCCAACTGCGCTTTTCGTTATTTCTAAACTTTTCGTCTCCGGTAACCGACGCAAGCGTACGCATGAGAACGCTCGCCTGCACTTTGCGCATACGGTCTACCTGAACCCAAAGCACGCCCTTGTCGTCTTCGGCAAATTCGAGCCACGCACCGCGCGACGGAATGTTAGTGGCGTTATAGTGCGGCTGACCCGTTTTATGGTCGGGCGTAAAGTTGAAGTACACGCCGGGAGAACGCACGAGCTGGCTCACCACAACGCGCTCGGCGCCGTTTATTATAAACGAGCCGTTAGGCGTCATGAGTGGGAAATCACCCATATACACTTCTTGCTCTATAACTTCGCCCGTTTCCGTCTTGATTTGGCGTACGTTCACCTTTAAAGGCGCGGCATAGGTCGCGTCGCGGTCTTTACACTCTTTTTCGGTGTATTTGGGCTTGTCTTCGAGCTTGTGTCCCAAAAAGTGCAGTTCGATTCTGTTCGAAAAATCGGTGATAGGCGAAAAATCTTTAAACACTTCGTCTATCCCGTTTTTCAAGAATTCTTCGTAACTCGCCTTTTGCACCTCTATGAGGTACGGCATGTCGATGACTTCTTGAATTTGCGCGAAACTTTTGCGCTCGGTGTTTCCGTATTTCACCGTTTTGATAGTTCTTTCGGCCATGTTTACTCCTCTATCCGAATAATTTTTTACGTAAATAAACCTAATAATACGTGCGCGCGAACAAAAAAAGCGCACAACGCACAGCGTTTATTATACACCCTAATTCCGCGAATTGTCAAGAGTTTGAACCAAAATAAATTTCGGAAAATTTTTCCGCGCTCGCGCTAAGCGGCTTTTTTCAACAAAACGCAAAAAACCGAAAGGTCTTGTTCCTCTCGGTTTTTTGCACTTATTACAAATTTTTCTTATTGATTACACTATGCTTTTGAGTTGGTTCGTCAAGTCTGCGAGCTTGGAGCGCTTCACCTCGATTTCGGCAGTGAATTGACGGAAAAATTGCATCTCGTCCTCTTCGGGTTCTCGCTTACTGATGAGCGACTCCATGAGCGCCGCCATAGAACGGGTGCGCTTAATTTCGAGCTCTTTGATTTCGCCTTCCAAAAGCTGAATTTCTTTTGCCAAATCTTTTCTTAACGACATTTCCTTTTCTCCTTTTTTTGTTTTTATTTTTATTGTATCGTTTTTTTGAAAATCAAGACTTCTCCGCTTCGTTTTCGGGAGCGGGCGACTCTTGCTCCGATGCCGCGACTTCTTCCGCTACGGGTTCGGTCGCTTGCGAAACCGTAACTTCGTTTTCGGGAGCGGGCGACTCTTGCTCCGTTGCCGCGACTTCTTCCGCTACGGGTTCGGTCGCTTGCGAAACCGTAGCTTCGTTTTCCGCGTCGGGAACGACGGTTTTAGTAGCGTTCTCGTTTTCGGTCGCCGCCGCTTCGCTTTCCGCGATTGCCGCCTCTTCCGCCGTAGCCTCTTCGCGCATACGTTCGGCGCGCTTGCGCATAGCCTCTATTTTCGCGCGCAACTTCTCGGCTTTTGCCTCTTCCGCCTGCGCTTTCGCCTCTAATGCCGCCGCTCTCTCTTCGGCGGGCAATGCGCGCTGTTCGGCTGCTTTCTTTTTAGCCTCTTCCCTGCGCTCTTTGCGAATTGCCGCTTCGCGCGACTTTCTACCCTCTTCCATTTTTTTCGCCGCTATTACCGAAGCGATTGTGGCTTCTACGCTTGCGCGTGTGCTAATGGCAAGGGTAAGTTTTCTCGTAAGAATTTGGAATACGCCTTTTTTCCAAAGTATGAATATTATTGCGGCGGCAACGAGTAGCGAACCGAGCACTATTATAAGCGTCGCCCACCAAGCCAAGCCCGCTTTTGCGAGTATTCTTACGGTAAACGATTCCGTAAGTCCGTTATAGTTATCGTTACCGTCGACGGTCGCTTTCAAAATATATACGCCCGCCTTCATGCTTGCTCGCTTGTCTATTCCTCGCGAAATGTCGTATATAACTTTGTCGTTAACGTCAGTGATTACGTAGTTTATTACGCCGAACTTTGCCGCGCCTATAAAGCCGTTTTCTTTTTCGTCAAACTTGCCTGCCACCCAGCGCACTATGTCGGGCGACTCCATGAATTCGTTTAACGCTTTCGATATAACAAACGCAATCGTGGAGGAGGCGCTCTTGTTATCGAGCGTCTGCCCTGCCCAAAGGTGACAATCGGGTTCGTTTAGCGTAAGAGTTACGGCATATTCGCCGGCATCCACGCCGCCGTCGTTGCCCGTCACGCTATAAGCTTCTCCGCTCACAATGTCGGCAGTTTGCTTCTCGCCGTTATAAACTTTGGATAAATCCGCAGAGCTCGGCAAGTTCACAATACCGTAAGCGGCAACGGTAAACGAAAGCAAACTGTCTTCGCGCGACGCCACGTCGATATAGTTATTAGCCGCAACGCGAAAATAATAGGTGTAAACGCCCGCGGTCGAAGGTTTTATAAAAATAGAGTTATATTCGTTATTCATAGCGCTTGCGAGATTGAATTGAAGCTTTATGTCGGACGGCGCCCAAACGCTGTCTTTCGGGTTCACGGGTTGCGCCACGCGCAACTCCTCCAAAATTCCGTTCACAACCGCTTGAACTGCGGCATTTTCATCGCGCATATTCGTTTCGCCTACGATACACTCGAATCTTTTGCCGTTTAGCGCATCGAGCAGCGCGGCTATGCGTTCGCCGTTGAAACGCGCCTTTTCAACGGTAAACGTTACATCCTGATAAAACCGCGCGCATTGAACGGTTGTTTCATTTCCGCTCGCGTCCGTTTCGGTGTAAGTCACTTCGGGCGCGTTAACGCGCAAACGATATGTTCCCGCGGGAAGAGAACCGTTCATATATTTGGAAAACTCGACGTTCGTAAATTCACCCAACTCGCCATGCGCGTCATATAGCGCATACGTTATTTTTCCGTTATCGTCATTGCCGCCGTGCACTAATTTAGGAATCTCGAAAGGTATGGGCGAACCGTATCCGCGAGAATTTATTTTATAGTCGCCCGTAGAAGACACAAGCCAGTTGTTCATATTCACGGCATACCAAATCTTGGTGACGGTAGCCGTGCCGTCGTCGTTAATCGTTACGCTAAGCCCGCGCGCGTCGGCATTTATAATCGTGCCGCTCTTTTCAAGCACGTAATTTTCGTTGAGCGCCGTTAGAGTATAAGTTGAGGAATACACGCCCACATCCTTTTGCTCATGAGCGCTACCCGTTGCGGTAAAGCCGTTTTCTTTCGGCATTAGCGTAAGCTTACCTCCCGAAGCACGCACCACCGAATCGATTACCGCGAGTTCTTTCGGCGCGGCGGATGTCACTCCGCCGGGACGCTGTCCGTCGCGTAGCAACGTCAGCGACGGATACTTTCCGCCGTCGGTTCTATTATAAATGTATATCGTGCGGTCAAGGAGAGAAATATCGCCGTTAACGCGCCACTCGAGCGCAGAACGGTCGGCAAGATTCACTTTCGCGCGATGAATTACGATTTTCACCGTTGTTTCGGAAGCGTCGTCACCCGTTATTTTCACAGTATATGTTCCCGCATTATGGAACGACTCCGGAACGGAAGTCGTTTCCGCAGTTCCGTCGGGATATTCGAACGCCGTAATTTCAACGGTTTCGTTAGTAACTTTTTTGCTGTTGTTCGACAAAAGCGCGTTGATAGCGATTGTGCCGTAAGTTGCGTTTTCGTCATACACAATATCGTTGCGCGGAATAAACAAGTCGCTTATGCCGAGCGTGCGCGCATACAGTTTTATTGTTTGCATGCCTTCCGCCGCAAGCAATGCGCCCACGTTTTCAAGCGTCGCCGCAACAGTGCAATTCTCGTCGGTATGCCAAGAGGTGTTTACAAACGCGGTAGGTCCCACAGCAGTAATATTCGCGTTCTCCGCCCATTGCCCGTCGGCGTCTTTCACAACGTTATACGCCTTGCCGAACAGCCGCGTCTCTTCGGCTACTTTCTCAGCTGTGGCGCTACTTAAATTGTAGTATTCGAGAGTAACGGGATAAGTCGCCGCATCGCGGTATTTCTCAAAATTCGCGGAGGCTTTAATCGAATTATACGCATTCATGTCGGAAGCGATTATATAAACGTCGCTCGGAAGCGCATATTTTCCGACCGTAAATTCGAACGAAGAAAGGAATATATTCAAATTGCTCGCACAGTTTGCAAAAGCCGACTGTTCCACGCTTTGCACGCTGTTCGGAAGTTCCGCCTTTTTAAGCGCTCCGCAATCGCCGAACGCCGCCACGCCGATTTTCTCCACTCCGCTCGGTAACGCTATTTCTTTTATTCCCGTGCCGGCAAATGCCCAATCGCCTATTTCGGAAAGCGTGCCGTCAGCTTCGAACGTCACTTCCGTAAGTTTGCTTTGCCCCGCAAACGCGCCGAGCTCTATTTTTGTGACCGACGACGGTATTTCAACCTTATAGTATTCGTCGCCCTCATATTTCGCACCGACTACAACCGTATTATCGGTTTCATCGTATATAAGCGTCGCTGTCTCGGTAGGCGTTCCCGCTTCCGCTACGGACGTGCTCGGAATATTACTCGCGTTTATAAAATACTCGGGAGTTGTCGACGCAACGCCGCTCCCTATGTAAGCTTGATTTGTGCCGCTTGTGTTAGCGCCGCAGAAACCGCCCGAAAACGCGGGACTTTTTTCGCTTATCCAACCGAAGATTCCGCCGCCTTGCAAACCCGACGTAATATCGCCGTAATTAAAGAATTTTTTAACGATTATTTTATCTTCGTGCTCGGCGGGTAACTGCAACCATCCCGTTACGCCGCCCGCGCCCGACCAACCATTATCCACACTGCTTTGAAGCGTTCCGTAATTGCGGCAATCGTTTATAGCTATGCCGTCGAGAGTGTGCGAAGCATTGAATTGCATCAACCCTATTATGCCGCCTGCGAAAGCGTTGTCTTTCTCGTAACGAGCCGTAACATTTCCGTAGTTGACGCAATTCGAAATTTCCGCCTTTCCGAGATTTGATTGGCTCCCCATAAAATGCGCCACTATACCGCCTACATACCGCCCGTATAAGTCGCCGTAATTGTTGCAGTTTACAAATTTACCCGTTGAAAAAGATTGAACAAATCCCGCAATGCCGCCTTTCTTCTCGGCTTCGTTTTCTATGCCCAAATCGATAAAATTGACGCAATCGATAAATTCGATATTTTGATACGGCGTTTGCACAACTCCGTCGGCTTGATTATAGCCGTAAGCTCTGCCCACCAAACCGCCCGTAACCATGACGTTTTTAATAGAGTCGGCGCCGTCTTGCGTTCCCGCCGTGCAACGTTCCACCACGCAAGAACCCGCGTTAAAGCCGATAATCGAACCCACGCCGTCGGTAACAAGCGTTTTGGACGCACCCGCGTTTTTGCCCGGCATATCGAACATAACGTCTTTTACCGTCAAATCACGAACGGTTATGTCGGCGGTAACTCCGAACAACCCGTAACAATACTCCTCGCCGTCTTTTACTCCGAACGGCAATTTGTGTTGCTCATCGTTATTGGTATATGCAATATAATAACCTGCGGTAGAATCGTAAGAAATCGCTTCGTAAAAACGTTTAGAAGAAAAATTCGATATAGTGTGCCCGTTTCCGTCAAAAACGCCCGAAAAGCGAACTGTGGGAAAATTACTGCGCTCTGTAGTTCCGATAGGCATCCACAAATTGTTTTCCCCGCCCAAATCGATGTCGACGGTAAGAGTTACGGTGTATCCGTCCAACTCGTGCGAAACGTCGGCATACACCTCGTGCGAAAAATACGCGAGCGCCGCCGCCGAACCGAGCGTAATAGTCTTATTTTCGGCATACTCAACATATTCGCTCGGCGCTACCGCCTTGTCTGACTCGGTGTCGAGCCAACCTGCGGCGGCAAGATTGCCGTCCCAAACGCTAACCGTTTCAACCGCGCTTGCGGTTAAATTAAGTCCCCCCTCCGACACAATTCCGAGAGCAAGCGCGCAACACAACAGCGCCGCAAGCAACACCGATAGCGTCACTTTGAATTTTTTTGCCATTACAAACCTCCCTTTTTTCTTCCCTGATTTATATATGTTTTTCATTATTATATACGATTCAACACCAAAACGCAAGCAAAAAAGGAACGAACCCCAAAAAACTTGATTTTAGTTTTGCATTATGCTATAATGAACCGAATAGGATAAACTGAGAGGGATTTCTATGTCGAAAATTATAGCGGTAGCCAACCAAAAGGGCGGCGTTGGAAAAACAACCACAACAATAAATTTGGGCGCTTATCTTGCGGCGCTCGGCAAAAAAGTTTTGCTTATAGACATCGACCCGCAAGGAAGCACTTCGAGCGGTCTCGGTGTGGAAAAGCGCAAACTCACGAAATCGATTTACAGCGTGCTCGTGGGCGAAGACGCCGCCGCCGATTCCATTAAGCACACAACCGTAAAAAACCTCGACATTATTCCGTCGAATATAGACCTTTCGGGCGCCGAAATCGAACTCGTGAGCATGGACAACCGCGAAAAGGTGCTAAAATCCGCGCTCGGCGAACTGCGCAACCACTACGACTACATACTAATCGATTGTCCGCCGTCGCTCGCGCTTCTCACCGTGAACGCGATTACGGTTGCCGATTCGATTTTGATTCCCATTCAGGGCGAATTTTTCGCGCTCGAAGGGCTCAGCCAACTTATGAACACGATAAAGCTTGCGAAAAAGTATCTTAACCCTCAGCTCGAAGTTGAGGGCGTGGTGCTCACAATGTTCGACGGACGCAGTAACATTGTGAATAACGTGGCGGAAGAAATTCTCAAAGTTTTCGGCAAAAAAGTTTTCTCCACCCGTATTCCCCGCAATATCCGCTTGGTGGAAGCCACGAGCTACGGCGTGCCCATTATGCAATACGAACCGCGCTCAACGGGTTCGCTTGCCTATCTTTCGCTTGCCGAAGAGCTTTTAAAACGCAACAACGACGTATACACTCCCATCAAAAACATAAATTCCTTAAAACGCCCGTTATGAGCGGCATAACCAAAAAAACTTTGCTTCGACAACGCCCTCGCCTGCTATATGCGGGGCTCCACAATAAGGGAGCGGGTTGGCTCACCGAAAAGCACGAAGCCGACGGAGTGGAAATTCTGTTTATTGCGGCGGGAAGCGGAAAAGCCGAAATAAGCGGCTCTGCCTATCCTTTCGCGGCGGGCGATTTGATTGTTTGCAACAAAGGTTGCGAACATCGCGAATTTTTCGACGAGGCGCTCGCCCACGAGCTTTTGTTCGCGGGCATAGGCAATTTGCGACTATACGGACACGAGCCCGACACCGTTTTGAAAGAACGCGACTTTTGCATTGTGCACACCGAAGAGTATTACGAGCCGTTGCGCTGTTATATGAGTCAAATCATAGCCGAAACGGAAGGCGCTCAGCCGCTCAAAGAAGCTATTGCCGAGCACCTCTTAAAAATCATACTTTTATTTACCGTCCGTCTCGTTTCTTTCGACAGCGATTTCACATTCAAAGAAAACGCGAGCTATATTGCCGCCAAAGAATATTTCGACGAGCACTTTCTCGACATAAAAAACATGGACAGCGTGTGCAAAAGCCTATACGTGAACAAATACTATCTTACGCACCTGTTTTCCCAAAACGCGGGAATATCCCCCGTTCAATATTTAATAAACAAACGCATAGAGCTCGCGTGCAAAGAGCTCGAAACCACCGACGACAACGTTGCCGACATAGGCAAACGTTGCGGCTACGCCGACCCCTGCTATTTCTCGCGCGTATTCAAAAAAGCGAAAGGCGTCACGCCGCTACGATACAGATACGTTTTTAAAGAGAAGAAATAAGGGCAGCTTTTTAACTTATTGAAAAGCTCTGTAAAAACAAGCACAGCCTCTTGGTCGCAAAAGATTTCCGGCGAAAACTACAAGAGGGCGGGATACTTTCGACTGTGTCCCGCCCTTCTTGACTTTCCACCCCGCAACGAGCAGGGATCACCCTGCCCTCACGCCTAATGGCGTAAAAGTCAGGGGTACCAAACACAATCACTGTTAAGGTGCAAAGCCCCTTATAGTTGCGGAAAAGGGTTTCAAAAGGGAAGACACAAAGTGTCTTCCCACTTTTGTCATTTTGCAAGGCTTTTTGTGGCCAAAAGCCGCTCCGCTTTTACTCGCAAAGTTTCTATAAGTCAAAAGTTCTCCGTTGCGAACTCCGCAACAAAAAGCGCCCTCTTTGCCGCAAGAGGGCAAAAAAATATCTTCTCACCGTATTTTTTTGTCGTTTTGTGACACAATAGGTTTAGAATTCGTTAAAGGCGGAATAATTCATGAACAAGTATCAAATAGAAGTGGAAGACGAACTCAACGCGATTTTAGAGGAGGCGGCGCAAAAATTGGATATGAACATAGAAAGTTTTATATCGCAAATTCTGAACCGATTTGCCATAGACCCGCATATTATGGAACAAGACGAAGTTAAAGACGGCTATGTGGAAATGGGTGATATAAATCTCGATATAAGCAATAACAAATAAGGACGACTGAAAGCGGTGGATATAAAACGCGGCGACATTTTT
This sequence comes from uncultured Clostridia bacterium, assembly GCA_947089425.1. GTDB lineage: Bacteria > Bacillota > Clostridia > Christensenellales > Pumilibacteraceae > Pumilibacter. The sequence continues at coordinate 24,633 of CAMUKG010000004.1, read as the reverse complement.
TATGCGGACCTAAGTCCGGTAGTGGGAAGCGAGCAAGGAGGCGTGCGTCCCGTTTTAATAATTCAAAACAATGTGGGCAACCGCTATTCGCCCACCATAATAGCGGGCGCGATTACAAGCCAACTCACAAAAGCCAAACTCCCCACTCATATAGAAATTTCCAAAGGGCAATTCGGGCTTCCCAAAGACTCGGTGATACTATTAGAGCAACTTCGCACGCTCGATAAACGCCGACTTCGCGAAAAGCTCGGTTCGCTCGACCGCGACACAATTCGCAAAGTGGACAAAGCCATTTTAATATCGTTGGGCTTTGCCGAAAACTATTGAATTCGAGACCGTAGACTTTGTCTACGGTCTTTCGCCCGAATGCAACACGGCGCTACGCTACGTTTCACTTCGCTTGCTTAATCCGTGTTGGGCGAACGCACAAAGGCGTCCTTTCGCGGTACATGCCCGCGAAAGTCGATTTTTTATAAGAGCTTGCCTTCGGGACTGTCGCGCCTGCGGCGGTTTCTTTTTTAAACGCTTTTAAAATAGCGTATCACATGGCTTGCCAAAAGGCTCTCAGAACCCGTAACTTTTTCCGCTTTTTCGGCGCACCTGCCGAAAAAGTAGCAACCTTTCGCGGCGGCTTCGAACGGGCTGAGTCTGCACGCAAACGCGGCAATCATGCCGCCGAGCACGTCGCCGCTTCCGCCTTTCGCAAGCGCGGGAGTGCCCGTCGCATTCAAATAAATTTCCTTTCCGTCCGATATTATTGTGGTGGCGCTTTTTGCCGCGACAACCGCGTTTATCCTTGCCGCAAACTTTTTAACCCTATCTACAATCGATTCGCTTTCGTTCGGCATTCCCGCCGTGAGCCGCGCAAATTCGCCCATGTGCGGCGTGAGAATAAGTTCGCATTTTCTTTTTCGCAAACATTCCGCGTTTTCCGCTACGGCGTTTAATGCGTCGGCGTCGAGCACGAGAGTGCCGCAAAAATTGTCTTTCACATACTCTATAATTTTTATAAGTTCGGGATTTTTGCCCATTCCCGGCCCTATTAAAATCGCTTTCGTTTTTTCGAACAGCGGCTCTAAGCTACCCGCATCGAAAATTATTTTTCCGCCGCGGTCGGGCAAAAAACAGAGCGTTTCTTCATTTACGCGCGCTTGATACGCCGCCCCGAGCGAAGACGGCACGCAAAGCGAAACGAGTCCCGCGCCGCACCCGAGCGCCGCGAGCGCGCTTTCGTGCGCAAGAAGCGACGCGCCGAGCATTTCGGGACTTCCCGCTATAACTCGCACGCGCCCGTAATCGTACTTATGACTCACTGGTTCGCGCGCGGGAAGTTTAGCGTCTCCCTCTTCGAGCATCTTTGCCGCGCCGTCGCCTCTAAGCCCTATATCGACAACGGTGAGTCTACCCGTGTAATTACGCCCTTTCCCTATCAAATGCCCGAATTTCACAAACGAAAACGTTACCGTTTCCCAAGCTTTAACGGCGAGCTCGGTTTCGCCCGTGTCGGCGTTAAGTCCCGACGGAATATCAACCGACACAACACGCGTGCCGCTACCGTTGCATTTTTCGGCAACGGCGCGAGGAGTTCCCGCAAGCGGACGGTCGCACCCCGTGCCGAACATTGCGTCTATAATAATTTCGAAGTCGGCGGGCTCGAATTTTTCGACGGGCAATTCTACTACGCCGAGCGCTCGGCACGCTTTTAAGCGAACCGAAGCCGCCGCGCCCAAACGCTCGGAGACGAGCACAAGCGAAACATTTCGCCCCGCAAGAAAGAGCATTCGCGCAACGCTCAATCCGTCGGCGCCGTTATTCCCGCCGCCCGCTAGCACGCATATTTTTCCGTATTTTTCGGCGCACGGCAATACTTTGCGAAAAACGGCGGAAGCCGCATTCTCGATTAAAATATCCTCGTTCAGTCCCGCTAAAACCGCGCGCGCTTCCGCCGCTTTCACCTCGCTAACGCTCAACACATTACGCATTATTTTTTCCGTTCCTTTTCGTTTTTTCTTTTATCCTCAATACTAAAACTATTTTTTATCGGTGACGAGCGCGGTTGCAGTAGCATATTCTTTGCAATGCGAAATCGACAGCTCTATTTGCGCCGTCGGAAAAAGCTCGGCGGCTTTTCCAAGCAAAGAAACTTGCGGTGCTCCGAGCGAATTGTGAGTTATTTCTATATCGCAAGGGCGGAAGCCGCGAAAGCCCGTGCCGAGCGCTTTCGAAACCGCCTCTTTCGCGCAAAACATGCCCGCAAGCGTTTCGGCTTTTTTGCCGTGCGTCTCGTAATACTCGTGCTCTTTTTCGGTGTATACTCCGCAAAAAAACGACTCGGATTGAGCGGACTTGCGCACGCGCTCTATTTCTATTATGTCTGTTCCCACTTTCACGGCGACTATGCCCCGCGGTGCAATACGGCGCTCGTAACGGCGCGCGACACCGCTTCCGCCGCCATAACTTCGAGCATTGAAAACTCGCATTTCGCCTCGCCTTTACAAATCGCGAAAAGGGTGTCGCCGTCGTGCTCGGTGTGAACTGGTTTAATCGACTGCGCGAGTCCGTTGTGACTAATCGACGCAAGCTTATTCGCCTGCACCTTATTAAGCGCCGCATTTGTAATAACGCAACCTATCGTAGTGTTGCCGTACATAAGGCGAGCAAAGTTGCCCGACAGTATGCACCCCACAGTGCCCAAAAAGCCGCCCGCGTTGTCATGCGCTCCCGCGATAATCTTGCCGCTTCGGTGGTCTACCACGTCGCCGAGCGCGTTAACCGCAACGATAGCCGTTACGAATAAATCGGGAGTGCCAACCGTAGCCGCTCCTATTCCTCCCGCCGAACAAAATTCCGCACCGCGAACTTTGCCTACGGTCGCGCCCGTGCCCGCGCCCACTTGCCCGAACGGCACGCCGCTCGCCGTAGCGTTCGCCGCCGCCCTTTTTCCCATTTCGACGTCGGGAAAATCGTAGCCGTCGCCCGAAAGGTCGTAGAGCACAGCCGAGCACACAATGGGCACCACTTTATTGCCTATTTTGAACCCCTCTCCTTTTTCTTGCAAAAAGCGCATAACGCCGCAAGACGCCTCTAAACCGTAGGCGCTTCCGCCCGACAGCACAACCGCGTTTATTTTTTCCATAGCCTTGTCGTTGTGCAATAGGTCGGTTTCGCGCGTGCCGGGAGCTCCGCCGCGCACGTCGCCGCCCGCAACCGCTCCGCCCTCGCAAAGCACAACGGTGCAACCCGTAACGCCATCATCGGCGTGCCCCACCGTTATGCCGTTCGGCAATAAAATTTTCGGAACAAACGAATTTTTTTTCATTTTCTTATTCTCCTATTATAAAAGGTAAGTTATTCCGTTTGTCAATCGGAGTCAAAGCATTCGCTTAACTCGCTCAAAGACTCGCGCACGTCGTCGTAAGAAAACCCCTTAGAGAGCAAAAACGCCGTAAGTTTGCGCCTGTCGGGCGAATGCGACGACAGCCACTTTTCGGCAAGACGTCGAACGTCGGCGGTTTGGTCGTCGAGCCTCGCGAGTTCCTCTTCTATAATGTCGCGCGACACTCCCTTTTGCCTCAGTTCCGCTTCGAGCTTTCGCGCGCCCGACTTATTTCTGTACGCTTCCACATACATGCGGCAATATTCGGCGTCGTTTATATATCCGTATTGCAAAAGTTTTTCCACCGCGCCTTTCGCCGCGTTTTCGGAATAGCCTTTTTGAGCAAGATACTCGGCTATTTCCTTTTCGGTGCGAGGTCGCGCTCCCAAATATTTGGCGGCGCGATCGAACGCCGAAGCGCTTTCGCTTTCCGCAATCGCGCTTTCAAGCTCTTCGGGCTCGATTTCGTCGCCTATTTTCAATCGATGCAAAGCGACCGTGAGCTTTTCGAGTCCGCAACAAAAGCGTCCGTCAATATAAACGCTCACGCGTGTTTTGTTTCGCGCTTGCGGTTTTATGTCGGTAATTTTTCCCACAGCTAATAGTATACAATAAGAATAAAAAATAATCAACTTGCGAAAGCTAAAAATATCAAATCGACAAAAGGAGAATTCTATATGAAATCATTGGAAAGTGTACGCGAAAGAGAAAAGCTCGTTTACAAAAAGTGCTGCAACTACGCTTGCGAATGCGGTAGCGATTGTCTCCGAAAATTGCTCGGCGACGCCGCAAACGAATCGCGCATGCGCTTGGGCATTTCGAGCGACGAGCTCAAAAACGACTAATTTTAAAAAAGGAGAAACAAATTATGAAATTCAATTTTTTCGGTAAAAACAAAAACTCGCAAACTTCGCGCGACTGCGCTTGCGGTTGCACCAAAGAAGCGCGCAACAGCGTGCGCCTTACCGACGCCGAAATTGCCGCCGATATCTTGAGCGACCTCGATTGCCTCGTAAGCGAATATAAGTGTCTTTGCGAAAGCGGTTGCGACTGCGGCGAAAAACTCCGTAGTTGCGAAAACTCGCGCAACTGTATTTGCGAATTCGTGGAAAAATAGCATAGCTTTTTTTACCGCAAATATATTGCCCAAACAATAAAAAAGCGAGACTCTTACGAGTGTGTCTCGCTTTTTTATTCACTTCGAGGAGTTACTCTCGGCGATTACTAACAGTCCGTATTCACCGCGCGGCACAAGACCGTCACCGAAAAATCACCCGCATTTACTTGCAATGCGAGCGATTTTGTGGTATTATTATAGTGTATAGTTATACGGGTGCGTGCCCGTACGCATAATAAATAATAAAGATGCGAGGAACTAAAACATGAAAAGAACAAAGAAACCAAGCCTTACCGCAATATTGCTCGTTCTAACGTTATGCTTGGGGTTTGCGCTCACCGGTTGCGTAAACGCTTCCGAATATCCCGCGTTCAAAAACCCCGTTTCCGCAGAAAAGCCGGGCAACCCCGACGACCCCGTAGGAGGCAAATATTCGATTTCGGTAGTTTCGGCGGGCGGACTTCCGCTAAACGGAGTGCGCATAACGGCGAAAAAAGACGGCAATTCGGTCGCGTCGGGCATTTCGAAAGACGGAATAATCGAGCTTTCGCTCGCCGCCGACGAATACACCCTAGTTCCCGAAGAAAGCTCTTTGCCGGCAGGCTACTTCGTTCCCGACGGCACGACGTTTAAAACTTCAGCCGAAAGCCGCAACGCAAAAGTGATTTTGCCTTCTTCGGTTATTTCCACCACAGCGAGCGCGGACACTCGCTATTCGCTCGGCGACGTAATGCACGACTTCGGCTTTACCGCAACCGACGACAACCGCCACACTCTCTCGGGCGTGCTTTCCTCAAAAAAGGCAGTGCTCGTCAACTTTTGGTACAAAGCTTGCAACCCTTGCCAGTCGGAATTCCCCGCAATTCAAAAGGCATACGAGGCTTATGCCGACAAAGTGGGAATTATCGCCCTATCCGCGCAAGACAACGCCGAAGAAATAAAAAACTTTAAAGAAGAACGCGGACTGTCGTTCCACATGGCGAACGACGCGGCGGGAGTAACAAACCTTTTCAGTGTGAAAGCGTTCCCCACCAGTGTAATTATAGACCGCTACGGAGTGGTAGCGCATATCGAATCGGGTTCTATTCCTCTCGAATCCACTTGGAAAGCAATGTTCAACAAATACACCGCCGACGATTACATTCAACAAGCGCCGTCGGGCGACGACACCCCCGATAAGCCCGCCGACTACACAAAGCCCGACCCCTCGCTTACGCAGCCCGAGTCAGCGCAAATTGAAGCGGCGATTTTGGGAAAAGGCGCGGCGGGCAAAGTCTCTAACTTCCACCCCGAAACCAACGAAAAAGACAAAGATAGATCGTTCCCTTTCTTTATAGGCGAGGACGACGACGGCAAATACGTTTACGCGTCAAACACAAAAGTGCCGTTCTCGTTCGCAATCATGTATTGCGACATTGCGCTTAAAAGCGGCGACGTGCTTTCCTACGAATACAGCGTAGACACCGAGTCTGGCAACGACGTGCTTTTCGTTCAAATCGACAAAGATATTGTGGGGCAATACAGCGGCAACAGCGAGGGTTGGAAAAAAGAATACGGCGTGTATGTGGCTAACCGCGACGAAACCGTGTCGCTGTCGTTCCTCTATCTTAAAGACCCCGAAAAAGACGACGGCGAAGATTTGGCTTGCATACGCAACATAGAAATCACCGACATAGGCGACAACACGGACACGTTCGACCAACTTGTTGCGGCAACGAACGGTTTGCAATCAAACGGTGTGAACTACGGTCTTAAACTGCTTGCACCGGGAGAGGACGGAAACGACGGAATATATTACATGGTGGAATACGTCAACGAAAACAACGAAACCGTTCGCTCTCTTCTTCTCACCGATATTTTGAACTACACTTATTGGGGCGAAAAGCGCTCGTTAGACAAAAAGTTCACTTCGCCTACCGGCACTTTGACCAATTCGTCGCTCTATCATCTTTCGTACTGGACTATGTCCAACTACGAAAAGGTGTCGGACAAAATTTCCCTTCTGTTCGATTACGGCGCCGAACACACGGCAAACATTATAGACGCATATTATTTGCAGCCGTATTCCGACAACGAACTTTTGCCCGTTAACGAAAAAATCAAAGTCGCTCTCGACGCTTTTGCGAAAGAATATTGCAAGCAAAACGAACAACCGTATTATGCCGACCAGTGGCTTGAAATGTGCTTTTACTATAAGCATCACGGCAACAAAGAACTCGGCGGCGTTTGCCAAACGACTAACGACCCCGTGAAAGGACTTTCTCGCAACAACGCTTATGAACTCAAAATTTCCGACGACTCCGTAGTGGTAGACATAGTAAAAGGAATAAAACACAACGGCGGCGGATTGTGGTATAAATTCGTTCCCGCAACAACAAGCGTTTATCAATTTTACTCCGAATACGTTACGGGCGACAGCACGGCGGACCCCGACGTAACGATTTACGACGCCGACGGAAATTCGCTTTTATACAACAACAACGACGAAAGCTACGACCACTTTATAAAGGGGGCAAACAGCTACGCCAAAGACAACGAGCATTTTAACGCATATATATTGCTCAACGAAGGCGAGACATACTATATTCAGCCAAGTCTCGCCGACCCCCAAGCGTTTAAAGGCAAATTCAGAATGAATATAAAAGCTTTGGGCGTTACGTCTTACGAGTATCTCAGAATTTGCTCTACGGGATACGGAACATGGCATCCCAACGGGTCGTATAACGGAATAAACGTTGCCCTCAGCCCCACCGACGGATACTATCATGCCGTAACGGAAACTTTCGATTACGGCTCGAAAGTGTATATCGACTTTCTCCGCCCCAACTTCTTCGACTCAAACGATAATTCGCTTTACGATTTAATTCGCGGAGGACGCTTCAATTTCAGAGCGTTTGGCGACAAGGACTACACGCAAGAGCTGCTTGCCTACTACTATAAGTCGGTGCAAGGCAAAAATCCGAACGACGAGCTTTACGGAATGCTCGAAGCCGACGCGGGACTCGTGCACATTCTTAACCGTCAAATTTATTACACCTACGGCGACAAACCCACCGCAAACGGCTGGCTGATGTTCGCGTGCTACTATTTGCACATAGGGGAATAGTTTTGTTTCCTTGCGAGCAAGGGAGCAGCAAGAACCGTCATTTTTCGCTTGACTCTTTTTTCCTTATATGATAAAATTATAAAAACTTTATTAGAAGACAGCGGCGTCGTGACCTTATTTGTTGTGGTGCCGTTTTCTTATATAAATATAAAAATTTTTTAATTCAGGAGGATTTTATCCATGAAAAAAATCGCAAAAAAACTCGCAACCGTTCTATCGCTTGCACTCGTAGTGCTTTGCTTCGGCATGTTTGCGGCGGCGTGCGGCGACGACGACAAAACCACGGCCGACGCTTACACCGTTAAGCTCGTGTATTCAGACGGCACTGCGGTAGACGGCACAAAGGTTGACACAACCGTTCAGCTTTGCCACGTGAATGCGGCGGGCGAAGAAGGAACTTGCTTTTTGCCCAAAAAAGTCGGAGCAGACGGAACATGCAATTTCACAACCGACGACACCGTGGCTCTTAAAAGCGGTGAAAAATTCCACGTTAAACTCAACAAGTTGCCCGACGGTTATAGTTACGACGCAAATGCCGAAACTCTTTATTTTACGGCTTACGGTTCGATAACAATCACTATTACCAAGAATTAAATTTTTAAGGAGAATACAAACATGAAAAAAGTGTTGCAAAAAATTCTGCCTTTTATTCTATGTTTGTGCATGCTGTTCTTGTTCGCATGCAAGGATACGCCCGCAAATCCGGATAACGACGGCAATACCCCGAGCGGCGGAAACGAACAGGAAACGCCGCCCGACGACAAAGACCCCGACGACGACAAAGACCCCGAACCCGTAAAGCAAACATATACCGTTTCGGCGAAAGACAAACAAGCCGCCGCTATTGCAAACGTTTGGTTCGAAGCCTACTATTTCGAAGACGAGCAAAACAAATCGGGACTTACGGTTGAGAGCAAAGCAAGCACCGACGCAAACGGAATCGCAACGTTCGAATTCAAGCCCGAAGAAGGCGCCACATACAGAGCGCGAGTTGCCGCGTCCGGCGAAAATGACACCGACCCCGCTTGCGATTATCATTATGAAATCGACTTTAACGACACAAAAACTTCTCTCGTTTTCGATTCCGAAAGAACTGCGGCGGCTGTGTTTGACTTCTACCCTAATAAGTTTCCGGGCTCGCTTACGCAAGGACATTCATATAAACGCGCCTATGCGGGAAAAGACGAATCGAAAAACGATACTTTCACTGAAAGCGGAAACGATTTGGTTTTAAACGTTAAATCCGGCATAATAGAGTATTTCAACTTCAATCCGTATGTACCGCCGAGAATGAGCGGTTCGGAAGAACTCGATACTGTGACGAATAACGCGCGACTTGCGGCAAGCGGAAAATACGCTCTTTCGTTCACTACCGAAAGCGATGCAAACGTCACTATGATATATTACATAGCTTCGAAAGCGAGTACTGTGTTTGACGAAAACAAAATCCCCGCTTATGCTTATGCCATAACAGGCGAAGCTCCCGATAGCGCCACCGACTCGGAAATTTACACCGGCAACGGCACAATTTCGCTCGAACTCAAAAAAAGCGAAGCGGGTCAAGATTCTTACTTCGGAGTTAAAGCAGATAAAGACTGTGCCGTAACCGTTTCAGTAACCCGCACAGACGACGTAGAAGAAGAACAACAAGTTACGCTCCAAACGTTGCGTCCCACAGGCAATCCCGTAGAGTGGACGGACGCGAAAATTGCTGAAAACAGAACCGAAGGCGACAGTCTTATGGAAATCAAATACGACGGCTCCGTAGCGGTAGCGCTCGGTTCCGACGGTTATTACCATGTGGGAACCGAAAGCGGACCTATTCTCTATGCTGTGCTTACCAAAGCAACGAGAGCAAGCGATATAGCGCTCAATAAATACGACCAACAAACCGACAGAGGAATACAGGCGTATCAATTTCCGTCAAAAGACAACCCGTATATAAAGTTCGACTATATCGAATTTATAAACGGCAAATTAGCCGACGACGGCGAGACCAAAGAAATTAAAGGTTATGCCGACCTTGCCGCCAACAGCTACGGAATGTATCCCGTGAACGAAGAGCTGAAAACGTTCCTCGAATACATGAGCAATTCCTTTTTGGGAATTCAATCGCTTACCGCGCCGAACTGGCTCATTCCCTGCAAATATTTCGGCTCGAACACGGTAGCCGGAACGGGAGTTATTCTCGCTACCGGTATGCGCACAATATCGCTTACAAAAAGCGAAGCATATGACGGAAAGCTTTACACCGTAAAATCGCAAAGCGGCGGAAAATTCAGACTTACGGCAACCGACGACAAAGCCTTGATTTGGACGACCGACGCGAATAACCCCATAATAGGCGAAAAAGAAAACGAAGACGATGAATTCGTCTTCTCGGGCACATATGAATTCGAATTGAAAGCGGGCGAAACGTTCTCGTTCTACTGCGGATACTCATGGCTTGAAGCCGCCGAGTACAATTTAACGGTGTTTAAAACGTCACCTGGTTCCGAACCGTATATTGGCGTAGGTTTAAATAATGTTACTATTGACGAAGCCGAGACAGAACGCACATTCTTCTTCACGCCCGAAAAAAGCGGTTATTACAGAGTAGTTATTTCGGAAAATGACATTGACGGACTTTTGTCCATAGTAAAAGGTTTTGAAGGTGCTTTGTTTGATTTCAACGACACATACGAACCCGACGAGAACGGAAATATCGTAGGCGCGCCCATTTACTTCGAAGCGAACAAAGAAGTTGAAATTTACATAAATGCGGAAATTGCGAAAGATTATTTGTTCACTTTGGAAAGCGCGGAAGCGCCCAAATTCATAGTGGGTGAAAACGGAAATGAAATAAGCAACATAAGCGTTCATTCACCCATTACAATGAAATTCGGCGGAGAAACGGGAACTTACACAATCAAAATAGACGGAATGCAGTTTAGCCGTCGATCCACCATAACTATTACAATAAGCGGAATCGACTATACGCTTAACGGCGAAAACGATTACACCGTAACCGCTCAAATTAACACAGATGCGGAAATAACCGTTGCAGCCGATAGCCAGTGGGACGAATCGTTCTATCTTTTTTTCACAGAAGTAGCCGCACAAGAATAAAAACAAAAAATAACTCACGCAAAAAGCGCTCGACCATTCGAGCGCTTTTTCTTATCCGCGTATTCTTAAAGGACCTCTCCCCTCCAAACAATGTAACCGCGAGCCTATCGAAGCAATCTTAACCGCTCACATTGCGTTCTCTATCGCCTCAGTGAGAGCCGCTTCGCTCGTTTTGCCTTGTTGCACAAAAGATATTACGCCCGAAGTATTCACCACAACGGTTAACGGATAGGCGCTCTTTCCGCCGAGCATGGTGAAGCAATCTGTTTCGGAGGTGTCTTGCGCGAAAATTATTTGCCAATCGCGCCAACCCTTGCCGTTTATAAAGCCTTGCACCTCGCTCTCGCTCGCCATGTTCGCGGCGTGCACCGCAACCATAACAACTTTATCGCCAAACTTTTCTTTAACGCTCTCGAAATACGGAAGTTCTTCCACACACGGGTCGCAAGTGGTATACCAAAAGTTAATTACGGTAACTGTGCCTTTATATTCGAGCGACGAAAATTTATCCGTCTTTACGCCGCCCGAATACGCTCCTTGCGTATCGTAAGTTGATAGCGCAAAGTCGGGGCATTTGTCGCCGAGAGCGTAAACCCGCGTTACATTTGAGGGCGCCAAAAAGTTATAATACACGAGCGCCGTTATTAGAAGCACGAGTGCAAGCGCCCAAGCGCCTATCTGCAAGCCGAAATTGCGTTTTAATCTTTTTTCGTCGGGAGTAAGTTGTCTATTTTTTTCTTTATTTTCCGATGCGGAATTTTGCGCTTGCGCGTTTATTGCGTCGGTTGCCTCGCTCGCGCCGCTTTCGAAAAGACTCAAATTAGCCGAAGCGGAATTTTGCACAGCCGAAGTTTCAGCCGCCATAGCCGCAAGCGGCGCGCGCTCTACGGCGGGAATAGGCAAATCGTCGGTTGCCGACGGGTGCAAAAACAATTTCGCGCCCTTCCACCCTATTGCTTTCGTGGGGCAAACGGGAATACATTCGCCGCAGTTTATGCACTCGTGGTCTCCAACGCGTTTCACGTCCATTTTGCAAGTTTGCACGCAAAGTCCGCAATCGGTGCATTTCCCGTTGTCGAGACTCACGCCGATAAACGCGAACTTATTGAAAAAGCCGAGAATTGCACCGAGCGGGCAAAAGAAGCGGCAGAAAAATCGGTAAATAAACACGCTCGCAACAACGAAAACTACAAGCAACACAAATTTCCAACTGAACAAATATCCGAGCATTGAAAAAAAGTCGGCGTTGTTCGGGTTCATGAGCAAAAACAGCGAACCGCCGAACGTTCCCGCAGGACAGACGTATTTGCAAAACGCCGGTATGCCTTGATAAATAACCGGAATAGCTATTACGAGCACCGCAAGCAAAACATATTTAAAATACGAAAAAATGCGGGTAAACCTGCTCTTGCGCAATTTGGGCGTTTTGATTTTATAAAGCAAATCTTGCCCGAGCCCCGTAGGGCACAAAAAGCCGCAAATCGTTCTTCCGAACATTAGCCCGAGCAAGCACAGTATTCCTATTATGTAATACGGCGCGCGCGTTTTAGACGCCGCCATAGCGTTTTGAAGCGCGCCGAGCGGGCACGCCGTCACCGCTCCCGGACACGAATAGCAATTAAGTCCGGGCGTGCACAAATATTTTGTGACTCCGCGAAAAATAACGTTGTTGCCTTTGCCGAAATATCCTTTTAGATTCGCGTTAAAGAGAAGCGCGGAATAAATTTGAATCAGTCGGCGTTTGGTGGGCGCGTGACGAACAAACCACCCGCCTATTTTTTTAAAAACATTCTTTACCTTAGCCAAGTCCGATACACTCCGTGCATATATTCACCGCTTTAATTAGCACATCGCGCGCGCCGTCGTTAAAAATTCCCGCTATGATAAACGCGACTGCAAAACAACCCGTTGCCGCGCGTGCAACCGTTTTTCCGTATCTGCGGAAAAAGTTAAAAGCTTTGCTTAAAAACGTAAAAAACTTATTGTTTTGCGCCTTTGCTTCGAGCTTGGCGCCAAATCCTTGCGGAGCTTGTCCATTCATCTCCGAAACGATTTCGCCGCTCTTATACGCCGCCGAGAGCTTCTTAACTTCGGGCAACTGTTTTTTTGCCGAAAGGCGTTCGTAAATTCCTATACAGCACGCGAATAAAAACGTCCACGTAACGCACGGAATAAAACGCTTAACCATATCGAGCATTTCGGCTGTAACGTTCTCTTTTGATACGCGCGACGGAAAGTGCGCGGGGTTCGCAAGATATACCACAGCATACACAGCGCTTGCGAGCGCCACAGCGCCGCAACAAAGCCACAAAATTTTGAGGACGGTTTCCTCGCGCCGCACGCTTTTTGCCGCCTCGCCGAGCGCTCCTTGCGGCGTTGCGCCCGATTTGGGGAGCCGATTTTTAAGCCTGTAAAGAGTGTAACGCACGTCTTGCCGCGCCGCTTTTCGAGACGTTTGAAACGCTGCCCCCACTCCGAAACCTATTGCCGCGAGCGCAAGCCACAACCACAGCGCGGGCGCTATTTTGCCGAGCGCGGCGCTCACGTTCGCGCGCGAAAATATTTGCCCGCCCGCACTCGCCTTTCCCGCGAAATACAGCGAGAGCACCTGCCAAATAAGCAACGCCCCCACCGTAACGGTAAACGCTCCGAGCACCGCTCCGTAGGCGAGCAATATGGTTTTTCGAGTCTTTTCAGTCATGTTCTAATTATATCAAGCCTCGCTCGTGCCGTCAAGCGATTTAAAGTCCGAACGAGCGCGCTCTATTCGCTTGACATAACGGCAAAGAAAATGTATGCTGAATAAAAGCGATTTTATCGTTGCGCATATTCGCACATACGCATAATACGCCTAAGGACTTACAAATGAACGAATCGTTATACTCTCAATACGTAAAAATACTAAACGAAGAACTTTTGCCAGCAACAGGCTGCACAGAGCCGATTGCGGTAGCCTATGCCGCCGCGCTCGCTCGCAACACGCTGGGCGCTCTTCCAAACCGCGCGCAACTGCTCGTGAGCGGGAACATTCTTAAAAACGTAAAAAGCGTAATCGTGCCAAACACGGGCGGACTGAAAGGAATCGCATCAGCCGCCGCTGCGGGAATAGTTGCGGGCAATCCCCAAAACAAGCTTAAAGTGCTATCTTACCTATCCGACGCCGAGCGCAAAAAAATAGTCGAATATTTGAAAACGGTAAATTTCGAAGTTAAGCAATCGCAATCGGGTTGCGCGTTCGATATAACGGTTAGCGTTTTCACAGACGGCGAAAGCGCAAGCGTGCGCATTGCGGGGCATCACACCAACGTGGTGAGCATAGAAAAAAACGGCGTGCGCATAGGCGGCGAAAACAATCCCGCCGAAAGCGACGGCGGCTTTACCGACAGAACCGTTTTAACCGTTAAGAACATTGTGGAATTTGCCGACCGTTTAAACGTTACCGACGTGCAAGAGGTAATCGAAAGACAAATAGACTGCAACCTAGCAATCGCACGAGAAGGGCTTAAAAACGACTACGGCGCGCGCGTGGGAAAAATACTTCTTGCCGCTCGCGGCGATTCGGTTTTCAACAGAGCTAAGGCGTTTGCGGCGGCAGGCAGCGACGCGCGAATGAACGGGTGCGCCCTTCCCGTAGTTATAGTTTCGGGAAGCGGCAATCAAGGGCTCACGGCGTCGCTCCCCGTTATAGTTTATGCCGAAGAGATCGGTTGCTCGCGCGACATGCTTATTCGCGCGCTTGCGCTCTCAAACCTTATAACGGTGCACTTAAAAACGGGTATAGGTCGACTTTCGGCATATTGCGGAGCGGTTAGCGCGGGCGCGGGTGCGGGCGCGGGAGTGTGCTACTTGCACGGCGGCAAATACGACGAAATAGCGCACACGATTGTGAACGCCCTCGCCGTAACTTCGGGACTGATTTGCGACGGCGCAAAATCGAGTTGCGCCGCAAAGATAGCCGCATCGGTAGACGCGGGATTGCTCGGAATGGAAATGTATAAAAACGGAAGCCAATTTTTCGGCGGCGACGGCATTTTGGAGCGCGGCGTTGAGAACACAATCGAAAACGTTTGCGACCTTGCCCGCATTGGCATGAAAGAAACCGACGAAGAAATTATAAGGCTTATGATTAAAAATATTTAACTTGTTGCGGCTGCGTTTGGCTTCGTCCGCCTCGCAATACTCGCATACGCTCGTGGCGTTCGCGCTTCGCGCTCGGCTGAGTACATTAGCTCTCAGTTGCAAGCTCCGCAACAAATAAAATACTTTATCCCGCTATTTCGAATATTTTCAAAGTGTAATCGGTACTGCCGTAATCGAGTTGCGCGTCGTACTTCTTTCCTTTCGAATCGGTAAACACAAAGCGCAAAATCAAATCAAGCTTATCCTGTTCCGTTTGGTCGAGCATCACATACGTATACGCAAGCTTGCCTTGCGCGTCGTACACCTTGCTCACCCCGTCAAAAACATAAACTTTGGTTTTATCGGGTTTGCCCGCAGTTACCCCGTATGTCACGCGGTTATATAGGAACGTAAACGGCTTAGAAAGCTTATAGCTTTTGCCGTCTTTTTTATATTCGCCGCTCGCGTCTTGCTCGAATACGTAAAGCACCCTGCCGCTGTCGCTGAGCACAACCTGCCCGCGTTCGTTCACGGCATAATACACCGTGAGCGTTTGCCCGCCTTTATCCAAAACGGCCGTGCCGTTTCCGAAATACGACGCGCTGAGTCCGTCGAGCAACAGTGCGGAATTTTCGGCTGTGTAAGTTCCCATAAACGAATCGACGTTTTCTCTGCGAACGCAAATTCCTTCGTCGGAGCCGAGCTCGAACCTAAGTTCGCAAACCGTTGCGCCCGATTCGAGTTTTGCGGTATGCGCGGAAAGTTTTCCCTCATTTCCTTGATATTCAAACGAAAGTTCTTTGGTGTCGCGCTCATATTTGTATTGTACGTTTTCGCCGCAGAAAGCGCCCGAAGCCGTACCGTCGGCGCCTATCTTCCCCACCGTGAGAGTTTTACCGTCCGTTTTCCCTATAAGCCATTCGCCGCCGAAGTCGTTGCGAACATACAAATTAACCGAAACGCCGCCGAGCGCAAGAACGTAACAATTATCCGAAGAGTTAACCGTAAGCGTTCCGTTTTGTCCGCCGTAGCTGACCGTAACATTACCGTCGGTCGCTATTTTGTAGCGATATGTTTTGGCATCGGCGCCCGTAACTTTTATTTCTCCGCCGTCACCGCCCTGTATGCTACCTCTTCCGTCAAACGAATAAACGTTCCCCGCATCGTCTATTAAGTCGTAGCCGAACCAACCGTCGCGCAAAAGAAGCACAACGTTTTTCCCGCCGCCCGTAATCGTAACGGTTTCTTGTTTTTCGTCGTATGCGAGCGCATAATCGGTGCCTTTGAAAGTAAACGAACCGACGAGCGTTCCGTTTTCAATCGAATATTTCCCCGCGTTCTCGCCGCAAACGATCACGTTACCTCTCACAGCAAGGTGACTTTCGTTGCCCTCCGCATTATAGTTGCCGAGCCCGTTAAACTCCACCGAAAGAAAATCGGTATCGTTCGAAACCCAATACCCTTTAAAGCCGTCGTACAAAAACAGCTTCATATCAGTTTTCACAGTATCGGTAAACGCCGAAAACATACTGCCCGAAAGCGTTTTGTCGGTTGCCGAATATTTAAGCGTTCCGAAAGCGGAACTGCCGTAAAACAACGAAATCGTGCCGTCGGCTTTCGCCTCGTATGTCACGTCATACTCGGGATAACTGCTTCCGAAATCGACTTTCGCTTCGCCGTAGCCGTTTTTGCCTATGCCGCTCAGCGTAATTTCCAAAAGCCCGTCCGAGTTGTTCATCCACGTTCCCGCATAGCTGTTGTCGGCAAAAAACAGTTCGCCGTCAATTTCCACAAAACCGTCTTGCGTGAATTGCGCTTTTTTGCCGTCGTTTAATGTAGCTATGCCGCCGCTTACCGTATATGTGCCCGAAGCCGAATCTTTAATTTGCTCCGCGCCGTCCGCACCGTAGCCGTAGTATTTATATTCCCATTTGCCTTTGCCGTCAAACGTATAACTCTTTAAAACGGACGCAGACTTTTCCCACGTTCCAACAAACTCATCGAGTCTTTTTACCGAAATGTCTTCGATGCTTTGAATAGTTCCGTCGGAAGCGAGCGTAGCTTCGAATTCCGCTCCGCTCTCGGTGCGAATTTGAACCTTGCCCGACAAAACGACGTACATAAACGCCTCTTTGATAGGATTGTCTCCGAGTTCGGTTTTAACGCCGGTGCCGTCGGAATAAAAGGAATAGCTCGTGTCGTTCGTGTAATATTCGCCGTAAACGAAACCGTTCGGCTTTTTCACCGCCGTCAACGGTCTGTACGAAGAATTTAAGTGCATATAAATATCTTTTAAGGCAAGCACGTCGCTCGAACCGTTAACAAACGTAGCTTCGAAATCGTCTATTCCGTTATATCCCGCATGGGCATGACTGCCGAGCACAGTGTTATATAGCAAGATTTTTTCGCCGTTATAGGTGTAATACGACGAATGCGTTTTGGCGCCGCTACGGTACGAAAGCGTTCCGTCGACAGCAAGAGCTATGCTTGCGGCATTTCCGCTTCCGTCTTGAATGAAATACGTCCCCTCGACTTCGGAATAGTCGGCAAAGCCCGCATAGAGCGTTATATCGCACGTAGGAACGAAAGCATACGGCACCGCCTTAGTCAACTCGGCGTCGAAAAAGTAGCCGTAAGAGCGCATATTATCACGCGAAATAAATTCGGGAATGCCGTCGTCGGCAAAATTCCAATATGCCATAGGAAGATAAGTGTCTTTCATTGGCACCGAAAGCTCGCCCGAAACGCCTTCGCCCGTAAATTCGAGCGTAACGGTGAATTCCGCCGTAGTGCTCTCGAAATTTATTTGGGGATAGTCCCCGTCGAACTTCCAGTCGGTTGAGGTCCACTTCAAAACGTCGGTATAAAATTCTTTGCTTATTTGCTCGCCTTGCTTGCCGAAACAAACGAACGCATACGAATCGAGTTCGCTAACCGACGAAACCTTGCCTTTTTCAAACGCCGCCGCAATCGCGTCGCTAAGCGCGTAACGTTTGGAATTTACGGTGGTAGCCGTAATTTCGCCCGTAGAAAAGCTATGAGTAATCGCCGAATTGCACCCGAGATACCCCGCTATTCCGCCAGCATACGAATAGCCCTCAGTGGTATCGTTTCCCGATGTGGAAAGAGCGGTGTGCGCCGCAATTTTTCCGAGCGAGTAGCAATTCATAACAGCCGTGTTAGCGGAAGCGGTGCCCGCAATGCCGCCCGCGCGAATGGCGCCCTCTATGTTGCCCCTAGAATACGAATTCACAACATACGACGGAACTTGTCGGTCGGCGGATATAAGATAGGCAACAATTCCGCCCGCTCCGAAAACGTTGCCCGATTGCACGGTTATATTCACGCCCGACGCGCACGAGCGAACCGACGAAGATAACACGAAATTTTCTGCAACGTAAGGTTGCAAAACGCCCGCGACGCCTCCAACATAAGTATAGTTGTATTCTCCCGTGTCGGTATTCTTTTTGTCGTTTGCCGCAACGGTTATGTTGCCGCTTATCGAGCACCCCGTGAGCTCCAACCCCATGCCGAATCCCGCTATGCCGCCTGCGAGTGCGTTACCGTTAAAAACCGAACTGTCTATATGCAAATCAAAATCTTCAAGCGTAAGATTTCTTATTTCGGCGGCTCCGTAAGGCGACGCCATAACGTAACCGAACAAACCGACGTAAGGCAAAAACACTTCGGTAAACGATTCTTGCTCAATTATGGTGTCTTCTATAAAATAGTTGGAAATCTTATGTCCGTTGCCGTTGAAATGCCCCGAAAAAAACGCGGTGTCGGTAGTAGCGTCGCCGATTATATAAAGCTGTTCGCCGCGCATATCGATGTCTTCGGTAAGCTCGTAATACGCATACTTAACGTCCGTATAAAAACCGGCGTTCACTAAGTCGGCAAGAGAATACAAATCGATAGGGCGCGAAATTTTATACGGATTAGCGGCTGTGCCGTTTCCGCAATTAGGTCGGCGGTAAAACGGGTCGTCTATAACGAGATTTTGAACCCCTATCCTTATTTTTTCGGTAACCGACACAGTATAAACGCCGCTATTGTCAGGTTCGAGTATTTGCGTGTTCGCAACCACAGTCCTGTCGCCCACATAATACACGCTTTGCACCACTTTAAAGCTAATCGATTCGCCTGCCGTAACGTTCACCTCGCCCGACAGCGGTTCGCCGCTCGGTGTAGTGTAGCGAGTGCGGAACGCCCCCTCTTCGAACGTTACCGAATAGCGCGCAATGGGATATATTCCGTCGACTTCCACAACAGTGTCTTCGGTCATTACAAAAGAATAATCGCCGTCCGAATTAGGTTCGAGAGCTTCGCCGTTAGCTTTAACGGCGAGTTCTCCCGTAAAATTCTCTTCGTCGAATTTCACTTTAAAACGAACTTCGTAGCCCGAACGCACTTCGGCGCCCGACATGATTTCGCTCGTATAAGTTATACCGTCGGTCTCTTTAAACGTCAGTTTATAGTAGTCGGGCTCTTTCGCCGACTCGCATCCAAGCGCAAGCCCGACGCACGCCGCGCAAATTGCCGCCAAAATCGTAACATAAATTTTCTTCATGCTTCGCTCCGTTGAACGGCGCTCCGTTATAAAAAGTTCCTGCAATAATACAGGAAAACTTTCGGGCACCGCTCGGCTTATTTTTTCTATTATACTATATAATGCGCAAAATTTCAACTAATTTTACATGAATTTTATGTGACGGGACTGTGCCGCTCTCAAATAGAAAAGAGCTTCGAACTCTCGAACCTCTTTTCTATTTTTTTGTTATGTCGCAAATTACACTTTTTTAGCAAAACGTTTCATTATTAAAAGAACCGAACGCAGCGCAAGAACAACGCCGCTTGCGGCAAACATGCTTGCATTAGTAGAAGAGCCGCACCCCATCCGCTCGGCTCGTTGCTTTGCGCAAAACTATGAATCGCGCGAGGGTAAAACAGCGTTCCGCTTCCTTTGCATAAAAATTGCAGTTGTCCCGTCACACGTCCAATTTTTTAATGCCGTATTTAATTCTTCGGTGCTTTCACTTACGATTTCGAGAACTTTCGCGCCGTCAAGATAAACCGAGTAGCTGTTTTCGCCGCTCGCAAAAGCCAACGCACGTTTGCGGCAACGTAACGCGCGCGAAACACCTTTTCGCGCGCGGCGGCTTCGCCTATGGATTTCCCCGAATAAACTTGCATGTTATCGAGAGTATAACCCGAAAGAATACGCGACGCATTCTTTTCCGACTCGCCCACGGATTCGTTTATTGTTATTTGCTCGCCGTCACGCGCAAAATCTTTAAAGCTATATTTAAACATTAAACGGGTACAAAAATCGTCGTTTTTGCGGGCGGCAACCCGCCGCCTCGTTTTGCTTTGCAAAACACCCGAATGTTGCAATCTCACTCGAAAAACTCTTGCAAGCAAGTTTTTCTCGCTTCTATTATACCCTATCGAGCGGAAAATGCCCAGATTAGAATTATTTCGCGTTTTTCCTGAATGCAAAATTTGCGAAACGCGTAAGCAAAACATATAAAAAGCGACTCTCCGAAGAAAGTCGCTTTTTTAAGTCGATTTCTTTTAATTTTTATTTGCTCATTGCCTCTTGAACGGCAACCGCGACCGCAACGGACGCGCCGACCATAGGGTTGTTGCCCATGCCGATAAGTCCCATCATTTCAACGTGGGCGGGAACGGACGAAGAGCCCGCGAATTGCGCGTCGGAGTGCATTCTGCCCATTGTGTCGGTCATGCCGTAGGAAGCGGGCCCCGCCGCCATGTTGTCGGGGTGAAGAGTTCTGCCCGTGCCGCCGCCCGACGCAACCGAGAAATATTTTTTGCCGTTATCCACAGCCCACTTTTTGTAGGTGCCCGCAACGGGGTGTTGAAAACGGGTGGGGTTGGTGGAGTTGCCCGTAATCGAAACGTCAACCTTTTCATGTTGCATAATGGCAACGCCCTCGCGAACGTCGTCGGCGCCGTAGCAACGTACCTTAGCTTTTTCGCCGTCGGAATAAGGAACTGTAGCCACAACAGCCAAATCTCCCGTAGCGTAATCGTATTTTGTTTGAACGTATGTGAAACCGTTTATGCGCGAAATAATCATAGCTGCGTCTTTGCCGAGACCGTTAAGAATTACCTGCAACGGTTGCTTGCGCACTTTGTTTGCGGTTTTGGCAATGCCGATTGCGCCCTCAGCCGCCGCAAAGCTCTCGTGCCCCGCCAAAAAGCAGAAGCATTTCGTGTTTTCGTCCAAAAGCATGGAAGCAAGATTGCCGTGTCCCAAGCCTACGGCGCGTTGTTCCGCCACAGAGCCGGGAACGCAGAAAGCCTGCAAGCCCTCGCCGATTGCCACAGCCGCGTCGGTCGCCTTTTTGCAACCTTTTTTTATGGCTATTGCGCACCCTACGGTGTAAGCCCACGACGCGTTTTCGAACGCTATCATTTGCGTGGATTTAACGATTTTGTCAACGTCGATGCCTTTGTCGAGGCAAATTTTGCGCGCCTCTTCGAGGTCTTTAATTCCGTTCGCTTTCAACGCCGCGTTGATTTTCTTTATTCTTTTATCATAACCTTCAAAAGTGATACTCATTTTTCGAATTCTCCTTTCTTTGTTCTCGCTTACTGCTTTCTCGGGTCGATATATTGCGCCGCGCCCTCGAATCTGCCGTAGGTGCCCGTAGACGATTTAAGCGCTTCGCCTGCGTCCATTCCGCCGCGAATCTTTTCCATCATAACGCCGAGTTTAACGAACTCGTAACCTATAACGAGCCCCTCTTTATCGAGCGCAAGCTTTGTGATATACCCTTCCGCCATTTCGAGGTAGCGCACACCTTTCGCTTCGGTGGAATAAATCGTGCCTATCTGGCTACGCGTTCCCTTGCCCAAATCTTCGAGTCCCGCGCCGATTTCGAGTCCGTCTTCCGAGAAAGCCGACTGCGTTCTGCCGTACACAATCTGCAAAAACAGCTCGCGCATGGCGGTGTTTATGGCGTCGCACACAAGGTCGGTGTTGAGCGCTTCCAAAAGAGTTTTGCCGGGAAGAATTTCGCCCGCCATAGCCGCCGAATGGGTCATGCCCGAGCAACCGAGCGTTTCAACGAGCGCTTCGCGAATTATGCCCTCTTTAACGTTGAGCGTAAGTTTGCAAGCACCTTGCTGGGGCGCGCACCAACCCACGCCGTGAGTAAGTCCGCTTATGTCTTTAATCTCTTTTGCCTGAACCCACTTGCCCTCTTCGGGTATGGGGGCGGGACCGTGATGCGGACCCTTTTTGACGCAAATCATTCTTTCTACGTCTTTTGAAAAATGCACGTTTTTTTACCTCCGAATATTTAATTACCGTTAAAATGAGTGCGACTATGCGTATGTAACCGCACAAATATAATTATAACACTTTTTGCGCCCGCTTTGCAACTGTTTTATTGCCACTGCAATAACTCAATTACGCTTTATGCCATTTCAAGATTAGTGCGCGCGAATAACGGCGAATCGTAAAACTCGGTGAGAGTTATGTCGAACCCTTCGCATATCAAGTAAATGTTTTTTGCGCTCACCGCGTTGCTTCTCTTTCGTTTAATCGAAATCAAAGTAGTTTGCGGAACGGTGCTCCGCTCCGACAGCATATATTGCGTCATTCCCTTTTGCTTTTTTAACTCTTCTATTCTCTCGATTACCGCGTCGCGAAATAACATTTTTAATAACCTCTACAATTTTCGACAAAATCAAACAATACTGCTATATATAGCAGCTTGACATTGCGCATATTTCATGCTATACTGTGATTATTCAAGTTCCAAATTATCTTTATTGAACAAAGGCGAATCAAAAAAATCTTTCAACGAAATACCGTACCCTTCGCAAAAACGATATATAGTTTTCACCTCTATTGATTTGCTTCTACCGTGTTTTATAGAGCTTAAAGTCGTTTGTGGAATGATGCTTTCTTTCGAAACTTTATATTGTTTCCCCCCCCGCTTTGAACATTAAATTCTTTCATTCATTCTATTAAAGCTTCGTTTATCTTCATTTTTTGTCTCCATACTGCTATTTATAGCGGTATTGTACAAAATTTTTTAAACCCTCATACTGCTATATATAGCAGTATGACAAATAATAGCAAATTTAGCGCAATGTGATACTGCTATATATAGCAGTCAAGGAGATTTAATGCAGTATTCTATTTTTAAATTTTTACTCCTTAACGAATTGATTTCATTAAATAAAGTTAATACTATTTGTTGCAATTCTTACACTTATTCAAAATTCATATTTTCACCTACAAAAATCGGCGCCGATATTATTGACACATAAGCATAAACTTTGACGAAAAAAATCCCTCTATATTAAAAATTTGCTATGGTAATAGCAAATCGGATTTCAACAAAATTAAAATTTTTACTCCCTATCAATTTAAAAATTTTTTAAACAACATAAATTTGCTCAATGAGGATTAAAAATGAAAGAAAATGTTTGCGCTATATTTCTGCCGCATGATTTTAGACGTCTCTACAATATAAATAGTACATACTATCAGGAATATGCTCTGCAAAAAATAGCGCTTGAATTAGAACAACATTTGCGACAAAATTCCATTCAACGCTATATATTGAATTTACACGGTTGGCTCGCATTATCAACCGCAAACATTTTGTTAGAGCTTCGCAATATTTATCCATTTGTCACTATTGAATTTGTAGAAGATACTACTAAAATCTTTTCAAATAGCACCGAATATCAAAAAATTCATAATGCCATATTTGAAAAAGCAGACAGTAAAATTCAATCAAAAGTTATAAAAGACTTTTCTAATAAAATTTATTGGACACAACATTATTGTCCCGAATATTATATTTACCCTTTTGTAACAGCTAATTGCGTGCTAACGGTAAACGCCTCTCGTTTATTAGAACGCATGATTCGACTTGCTGAAAATGAAAATAAGCAAGTTTCATATTTTAATTTTGTACCTATAAAAAAAGCCCCTCTACTCTCTTAAAGCAAAGGGGCGTGATGTTTAAATTCATATATCACACTTTTTCAAGCATTGCGGCAAGTCCGCGACAAATATCGTTATAGCACGTTTGAAAGTCGCGGGTATACCACGGGTCCGAAACGTCGTCGTCGGAATTTAGGTAACTCATAAGTTTAACGCATTTGCGGGCGTTTCTCTCGCCCAAAATGCGCACGGCGCCGCGCAAATTACTCTCGTCCATGCACACGAATAAATCGAAATGCTCGGCGTCGGACGCGACGAGTTTTCGGGCGCGCTTATGCGAACAGTCTATTCCCTTGCTCTTCAAAAGCGACGCTACGGGCGGATAGACGGGATTTCCCACTCCGCCCCAAATTTCTTCGCTCGACACGGCGCTCGATTCCGCTTTGAATTCGTTTTGTCGGCCCGCTTTTTTAACCATGTCTTTAAACACGAATTCAGCCATAGGACTGCGACAAATGTTGCCGTGACACACAAACATTATTTTTTGCATTATTTTCTTTTCTCCGAATTTTTTCGCGTTTATTATAGCATAACACAAAGAAAAAAGTCAACGACGCAACGTAAAAACCCGGAGCAAGCGGAACGCAAATTCTATAAAAAAAACGACCACGCGGTTAAACGCAATCGTTTTAATGAAATGCGGCAATTACCTACTCTCCCGGCTCGTTGCCAAGCAAGTACCATCGGCTCCACGAGGCTTAACTTCCGTGTTCGGTATGGGAACGGGTGGATCCCTCGCGATATGGTCACCGCAATGGTAGAGCGCTTTTCCCACACTCACAACTGCAATTGAAGAAGAAGAAAAACAATAAAGG